>NZ_CP112881.1:977500-1577500 GCF_026409565.1 Sneathiella aquimaris | reverse complement strand
GCGTTCCGTTACCGGAATACCGGAAATTTTGTTGATCTGCATCAGATGCAAGGCTTCAGAAAGAGGTGCATCGGGTGAAATCGTAACAGGGTTCACAACCATACCTGCTTCGAATTTCTTAACGCGCCTGACTTCGTTGGCTTGCTCTTCGATTGACAGGTTTTTATGGATAACCCCTATTCCGCCCAACTGAGCCATGGCAATGGCCATCGCAGACTCAGTGACCGTATCCATCGCGCTGGATATCAACGGAATGCCCAGCTCAATCGAGTTGGTAAGACGGGAGGTTGTATTAACTTGGGCAGGGAGGATGTCTGAAGCTGCAGGTTGCAGCAACACATCATCAAATGTATATGCTTCTCGGATTTTCATGGCAACTCCTTCGGAATTGCAGCGCAATCATAACGGCAGTTTTTTAAATTCCTAGTCTAAAAAAAGGGGAGCCGCATTTTTTTTGCAGCCCCCTAAAACAAGAGGAAAACGCGAAACAATCACGATCCATACAGGCCGCACCACGTAATTAAATAAGGTGCGCCATAATACAGTCAGGACTTTTCACCTCGGAAGCCGGTAGCAACCACATAGGCTTCTGCCGAATCCGGTCTGCTGGCATCTGGTTTTGCATGACGTACAGTCGAGAAATTTCGTTTCAATTGTTCCAGCAACGCGTTTTCCGTCCCGCCTTTTAAAACCTTCGCAACGAAGATCCCGCCAGGGGCAAGAACGTCTTCTGCAAAAGCAAGGGCCAGCTCAACCATATACACGATGCGCAGATGATCCGTTTGACGGTGGCCTGTTGTCGGCGCCGCCATGTCAGAGATCACTGCATTTACCGGCCCGCCCAGAGCATTCTTCACCTTCACATCAGCGTCGTCTTCTGTGAAATCGAGCTGCATGACCTGCGCACCCTGAATGGGCTCCATCTCAAGGATATCAACAGCCAACACCTGCCCTTTTCCTTTATCCGAGCCAACCCGGTCGATCGCGATTTGCGTCCAGCCGCCGGGCGCTGCACCAAGATCGACGACGGTGTCTCCTGACTTCAGCAATTTATACCGATCATCGAGCTGCATAAATTTAAACGCTGCACGAGACCGCAAGCCCCGGGTACGGGCTTCGATCACATAAGGATCGTTAAGTTGCCGCTCCAACCAAAGTTTGGACGAATATTTTCGGCCGCGTGCGGACTTTACCTTTGTATGAAGCAAGCGCCCGGTCGTTTCGGTACTACCCGGCCCCTTCTTCTTTTTTCCGCCTGATCCACTCATGTCTCTACCTTACTCAAATTCGTCTTTTGTGCTACTTTGTCGGCGGTGTCCTGCTCCCGATCGGCTTCTTTCATCAAACCAACCAAAAGGCCTTCTCTAACACCCCGGTCCGCAACCCGTAATTTTCGGATGGGCCACTGGTTATGCATCGCTTGTACAATCGCACATCCCGACACCACCAGATCTGCCCGTTCTTCACCGATGCAAGGCTCCTGGACCCTGTCATCATAATTGCTGTTTGCCAGCCGTTCGCATATTTCAATCATCTTGGACGTATGCAGCCAAGCCCCATCCACCCGGCGACGATTATATCGCTTCAGACCAAAATGCACCCCGGCAAGTGTCGTGACCGTCCCAGAGGTTCCCAGCATCTGGACTTGCCCTTGACGAATAAAGTCTGCAATCCCATGCTGTTCTTCAAACCGAGCAATATGTTCTGTCACATCCGCGATCATATTCTGATAGGCATCCCCTGACAGGGTGACCCCGCCATGTCGTTCCGTCAGCGAAACCACGCCATAGGGAATAGAGGTCCAGCCAAGGACTTCTGTTCTCTGCCGGTTCCGAAGGCGCAGCCAAACCAGTTCAGTACTTCCTCCGCCAATATCAAAAACCAACGCATTTTTGTTGCGGTGATCCAAAAGAGGAGAACAGCCGTCAACGGCAAGCCCCGCCTCTTCCTCGGTGGTGATAATGTCGAGCTCTATACCAACTTCAGTTTTCACGCGGTCGAGAAATTCGGTACTGTTTTCCGCCTGCCGGCATACTTCCGTCGCAACACATCGCATACGGGAAACGCCCTGACGTTGCATTTTGTCAGCACAGATCTGCAAGGCCTCAACAGTTCTATCCATAGCGCCTGAGGACAATAGACCGGTCCGGCTAACGCCCTCCCCCAGTCTTACGATCCGTGAAAAACTGTCAACGACACGAAAACTTCCCGCCTCTGGCTTTGCCACCAGTAACCGGCAATTATTGGTCCCAAGATCCACGGCCCCATAAGTATGGGACCATCTGCCTTTTGATTTTGCTGCTTGGAATCTTGGTTTCTTCCGGAATCTCCTACGGTTATCGCGCCCACTCCTTGGACTATCGTTCACTGTCACTCAAATTTGCCCTCCACGAGCATGATTTCCGGGCCTACAGGCCAATTTTCCGTAGAGTAACAGTTTCCAATCAAATTTTCAGAAATATTTTATTTCAAAAACTTTTTCATAGTTTGTTGACAAGGTTTGCCCGACTTGGTATCAGACCGGCCTACCGACGCCAGTCGAACAACATTTCTGGTGGGGAATCGTCTAATGGTAGGACAACGGACTCTGACTCCGTCAATCCTGGTTCGAGTCCAGGTTCCCCAGCCACTCTCTTCTGTATTAATCGATATTCTTTAGCCATTCCTGTGTTACAGGTCCCCATCTGTTTATACCCAATTGGGCACAAAAAAACGGCCCGAAGGGCCGTTACTGTGGGACAGACGATTATACAGTCAGGCGTTTTTTGATCGTTCGCCCAGCTCTTCAATGAAGCCTGTAATTTCGCCAAGTTCTTTTGACAGAGAATGTAAATCGCTGGCCTTATCCTTGAAAGGCATCGTATTTTTTTCGGCAACCGTTTCTGTCAGCATTTCAAGTGCGGCCAAATTAGCCATATTTGCACGATCTGCGACAGTTTTTCTGTCGAGTTTAGCGGGCTTGGAAATATCCGCTTTCAAGCCATCGACGAGAGATCTTAGTTCAGCCTGCTGCATTGTTTTTTCCTCTTTGGCGGCTTTCGCCGCGCAACCGAACCCAAAACCGGGCATATTAGGAAAAATATCGCTTCATTCTAAACAAACTCTTAACAAGCTGGCAAAGTATTTCTGCAATTCGCCGCTTTTTACGCGAATGCAAACTTGTTTTTAACTATTTTAGTCAAAATTCTTCTGACGTTCATTGATCGATATTGCTGTCGATCCTTTTTAACTTTACGAGGGGAAAGTTAATGTCACTAGAAAAAACAGACAACCGAAGAGAACATCGGCGTGTTTTGATCTCTAACGCTGCGACGGTGGAAACGGGTGAAAATGAATTTCCGGGTCGTATTCTGAATATCTCGGCTGGGGGAGCCGGTATTCGGATGGATGTAAGCTTGATGGATAATACCCGCATCACCGTGAATATTGAAAATCTGGGTATTGTTCCGGCAAAAGTCGTTCGGCAGATGAAAGACGGCGTCGGCGTAAAATTTGAATTGTCTGAAGAAAAGGAAAAAAGGTTTATTGAGCAGATCACTCAAATCGTCGCTCAAAAGCGTCTGGAAAACGACGCTGAAACGGCGTAGTGCATCCCCTTGCCGTTTCTCCAAGTCCTGAAATTTATGTGACAGCTTGTTTATTAAACTGTAGGTTTTTGAAAAACGAATACCTTCAAAAGCGTACAGGGATAAACCGTGAGCACGTTTACTTCATCAAAAAACAACCTTTCTCTGGCGCACCAAAAAACCGTGGGCGAGCCATCATGGTTGTTATGGCTGTTTTTCCGCCTGTTATGATTGCAATCAGCCTGCTTACCCGGATTACGCATCCCGATTTCTACTTTGCCTATGTCGAGGGGGAACTTGGCCTTGTGGAGAACGGAACCGTCCTTCTATTGTTTCCCGCCGTTTTGTTCGGCGTTGCCTCCTTGGTGAAAGCCAAATCTCTCAACAACCCGTTCCTAACCGGCTGGATCCTCTTGAATACGTTAGGCTGCTTTTATTTTATGGGGGAAGAAGCAAGCTGGGGTCAGCATTGGTTTGGCTGGGCCGCCGATGGTATTTTTGAGGATCATCCCCGCGGAGAAACCAACATCCACAACACAAACCACTGGTTTGATCAAAAGCCAAAAATTCTGGTGGAAGCCTGGACGATTATTGGCGGAATAATCATTCCATTGACTGTCCTGTATAAAGGGCGAAAACGGACCATTCAGGACAGAACCATCTGGTACTGGATCTGGCCGACCTACATATGTCTGCCAACCGCTGTTATTGGCCTGCTCATTAAAAATACAGAGCGTGTCAGGCAGGCATTTGATTTGGCCCTACCCGCCCCATTTGACATTCGATTTAGCGAGCCTCAAGAGTATTATTTCGGGCTTTTCTTCTTTTTGTATATGTATTCGCTGTTCAAACGGATCAGACGCGAAACACCATAATAAAGGGACTACCCACCTTGACGTCCGGCAAATAGAATCTGTCTGGCTTCCTTGAAAAAATCCTCTGCAAGATCGAGTTCTGCCTTTATTTCTGCGAGGCTTTTTGCTTTGTCTTCATCGGACAAACCGCCGCCGTCTTTAAATTCCTGCAAGCTCTCAACACCGATATTTGCGGCCAGGTAAAATCCCTTTTTCAAATAGGCCGCTTTTCGATCTTCAATCCACTCCTGAAGAGAGTCTACTTGATTTTGTGTAATTTCCATTTGTAGCTCCAAAAAAATACAGTGATAAAGGTTTTTACCCCCTGATAGGAAACGAACTATTAACTTTGCTTCCTTAATACTAAAATTGTAGAGAAATGTTTCCTATTCAGTTTAGGAATATGTCTCTATTGTCCTAAAATTGGATAAAAATGTTAGAGGGTACAATGACGTCTTTGACGCCGAATGAAATTATGACAATGCTGGAACTGCATGCGAAGTGGCTTCGAAATTCGAAGGATGGAAAGCAGGCATCATTTAATCAGCAGGATTTTTCAGGGGCTAATTTCGAAAACGCCAAGTTACAGAAGTCAATTCTCTCTGGCTGTCGCCTCTCTCGCGCAATCTTGCGGGGCGCCAATCTCATTTCCGCCGATCTCTTCGCTGTTGATCTGACAAAAGCCGATCTGACGAATGCTCTTCTTATCCGTGCTGACTTAAGAGGCGCTGAACTGAAAGGCGCCAGACTAAATGGTGCCAATTTGCAGGAAGCTGACTTTCGCGGTGGGTCCATGATTTTGGCGGGTGGTCGTACTGTCACTTTTGGGTCTTCGGACCTAAGCGATTCTGATATGGAAGACGTTATTGCCGAAAAAGCAAATCTGACTGGTGCAAATCTGGCGGGGGCCTCTTTGGCAAACGCAAATTTATCCTATTCACAGCTCTCTGGAGCAAACTTGTCAAACTCGGTTCTGGAAAATGCAGGATTGATCGGCTCTGATATGTCTGGCTGCAATTTGGAAAATTCTAATCTGAATGGCGCCGACCTGACCAATGCCAACCTGGCCGGTGCCAATATTGACGGTGTAGATTTTTCCAATGCAACTCTCAAAGGTGTTAATCTGGACGGCGTAGACCTCTCCAAGGCCAAATCTATTTCAGCAGGGCAAGAAGAAGAACAGGCCTCTGCCCCGTTGCCTCCCAGCCTGCAAACCATTCTGGAGAAACATTTTGTCTGGGTTGCATCAAATGGCAGTCAAGGAGAACGGGCGAACTTGATGAACATGGACCTGTCCAATATGGACCTCAGCGAATGCGCGCTGAGTGGTGCCAATATGAAAGGGGCAGATCTTCGGAAAGCGAACCTGAAAGGCTCACAAATGGTCATGACGGATATGTCCAGCTGCAAACTGGAAGGTATCAATTTATCCCAGACAGTAATGGAAGGCGTCAATCTTTCTCGTTCGGACCTTACAAAAGCCAATCTGACAGGCGCCCTGATCACTGCAGTTGATCTCAAAGATCACAAAGGGGTCCCGCTGGGCAAAAAATGGCCTGCAAATCTGACAGCCGCGATTTTTAAAGGGGCGAACCTAAAGAACGCCGATTTAACAGAGGCAAACCTGATCGATGCCAATTTTATTGGGGCTGATCTTTCCGGGGCGATTTTAACAGGCGCTGATATCGAGGGCGCCAAATTCGACGCCAAATAATAACATCTGGCCTCTAAGCACTCCAGATCCGGCCATTCGGCCATTTTAGTGAATTTTGTTATCCCGCACGCCTTTATCAACTTCATAAACATGTACAAAATATCCGGCCATCGGGTTCCGGTCCAAATATTCCCGCAAATAGTCTTTGCAGGCCTGACTGGCATTGCGGATAAAATACTGCCACAAAGGCTCCATCGGGCTGGTTTTCGTATCCTTGTGCGGGATGCTGATCGAGCCCCCCCACTCCACATTAAAGCCGTTCAGGTAATTTTCAGCATAATGCCGAAAAACTGAAGCCTCATCTATTCGGATACCGGCTTTATTTTCAAAACATAAACGCAAATCCATGAGTGTATCCATTTCTCTTGCAACAGAGGTTACGTGACGATTTTTTATGAACTTCTTTACGACGCTACCTTAATGGTGTGCCGGGGTAAATACATATACACTTCTGTGCCTTCCCCGACCGTACTCTCTAACCATATGGCCCCGTCCGACTTTTTTGCAAACCCATAAACCATACTCAGACCCAGACCTGTTCCCTTACCTGTCTCCTTTGTCGAAAAGAACGGAGTTAGGACCTTTTCTTTGTCTTCCTCTTTAATGCCGCAGCCATTATCTTTAACCACCAACAAAACATAATGGCCCGCCGGAAGTCCCAGAGACATCTGTCCTTCAGAAAGCGCAACATTCTCAAGCGACAGGGTTAGCCGGCCCTGTTCCTTTTCCTGCATGGCATCACGGGCATTGATACACAGATTAAGCAGGGCATTTACAAACTGGTCCCTGTCCGCATAACTCTGCCACAGATCTGAATCCGACGTGTACCGTAGCTCGATGGTGCTGCCCAGACTGGTTTTCAAGATGTCCAGCATCTGTTCAATTTCAGATCCCAGATCAAGAATAGTGGGGTGTAACGTGTCTTTTCTGGCAAAAACCAGTAATTGCTTGATAAGCTTGGAACCGCGTTGCGCGGCATAGACAATATTTTCTAGTTTTTCGCTACGAAAATCTTTTTCTTGCTCCAGCTGTTCCGCCAGCAACTCTGCATTCCCCATGATAATCCCAAGAAGGTTGTTAAAGTCGTGGGCGACACCGCCTGTCAGATGGCCCACAACCTCCATCTTCTGAGACTGCTGCAACTGCGCTTCCAACTCGGTGCTGACCGTTATATCCTGACCGACACCCCGATAACCCAGAAAGCGCCCATCGTCGGAATAATATGGCTTTCCAGAGATCTGCCAGCGCCGGCGTTGTCCGTCTTGCCGGATAAAGGTATAGCTAAAGTCCTTGAAGGGCCGCCTGTTCGCCAGATCTTCCAGATGTCCCCGCCAGAAATCCATATCTTCGGATTGAGTAACAAGCTGCTGACGCGTCATACCCAACATTTCACTGATATCCATTCCCGCATAATCGCAGGCCGATTCCGATATATATGAAAAGCGGAGATCTGAATCAGTTTCCCAATACCAATCAGAGGCAGCTTCGGTAAACCCCTTGAACCTTTCCTGGCTTTCGCGCAATTTCTGTTGAGCCATTACCTCGTGCGTTACATCCTTCTGGATCGCAATGTAATTTGAAATAACACCTTTTCTATCTATAACGGGCGTGATGGTTTCCTGGCACCAGAACAATTCACCGTTCTTCCGGCGATTGTAAACGTTTCCCTGCCAGCTTTCGCCGGATTGGATCGTCTGCCAAAGATCTTCATAGGTCCCCGCTTCAGTTTTTCCGGAGTTCAAAATATTCGGGGTCTTCCCGATTGTTTCTGACCAGCCATAGCCCGTAATTTCTGTAAACCCCGGGTTGATATATTTGATCGCGCCATCCTTATCCGTAATCATCACACCGTTCGGCGTTTTGTTCACGGCCATCATCAGGACTTTTAATTGATTTCCGGCACGCCGGTTGGGTCTGTCATCTTCGGTGATACGGCCGGATCCCCTAAACCCGATTGTTTCGCCAGCCTTGTTAAGAACAGGAATTGCCCTCAACCCTAGCAACAAAAGAGAATTCCCCTCTGTTTTAATTGTCAGCATTTGAAGGGAAAAAGACTTTTTCGCTTTTAACAAAGTATCCAGTTGACGCAGCTCGTCTTCGGCGCTGGAATTTTCGAGAAAATAAAATTGGCTCAGAATGCTGATGAGGTTTTTACCGACAAAAATTTTGTGCGGCGCCTCCACTGCCTCTTCGAGGCGACCGTTGGAATAGACGAGCACATTATTTTCGTCGATTTCCCACAACCAGTCTGAGACCAGTTCGGCAAAGTCATTTAACGCGCGCTCTTTTTTCAGTTTCACTGAGTCCAAACCGTACCCATTTGCCAAGCAATCCAATGCGCAACCCGCTCCCCATAGAGGACCCGGCTGTCAGTCATTCACGGTAAACCTACTACAATCAAAATTAAAATTTAGTAAATTTTCGGCAATTCGTCACGCAATATCAGTAACTTAGACTAAGTGAATAGTACGGAATATGCCATTAATCATAGCTGAAAACGGTAAAACTATGGCATTAGTTTAGATATTACTATTCTGATATGAAATAGTTGCTTAGCTATTCGTTCTTACAAAAAGGAAAAGAGCGACACCCGCGTCAGAAGGAGCATACCTTAGAAATGGCATCCCCTAGGGGAGTCGAACCCCTGTTTCCAGAATGAAAATCTGGCGTCCTAACCACTAGACGAAGGGGACACAGTGTGTCGCTGGAGGCAGGATTTAAAGGTCTTCTGCCGACATAGCAAGTAAAAAATTCGTTCTTTTTCATTTTTTTTTGCTTTTTCCCTCAAAGGGCGCAGAACACCTTTCTTATCAGGAAAGTCTTATAGCATCCTCAATAAGCAATTGAGCCGAAGTCTCCCCCCGCCAAGTGTTCTTTCTCAGATGACCGGCAATGTGAAAGCTGGCTCCCTTGTGTGAAATGAGGGCATCACCAAGTGGCGTTTCAAGACTGCGAAAACTGATGCCAGCCAAGCGCCCCCGATTACCAGAACCGGTCATGATGCACCTCACGTGGCTTTCACCCACAATACTGGCAGTAACGATGCGTACATTCGATAAAACAAATCTGGGCTCTGGATTTCCGGCTCCGTAAGGGCCGCCCATCTCCAGGTGATTGATTAACTCGACAGTCGCCCCCTCAACCCCCAATGCCCCGTCGACGCCCAGACTGGCCGATTGTATGGCCGTATCCACGTCCTTGGAAAGGCGCTCGCTTAAAAAACGCCGGAAGGCATCAATCTGGCCTTTTTCAATGGTCAGGCCCGCTGCCATGGCATGGCCGCCCCCTGCCACGATATGTCCTAGATGACGGGCTGCCCCTACAGCGGCCCCCAGATCGACCCCCGGAACAGAGCGACCGGACCCTTTGCCCAGTTCACCGTCCAAACCGATAATAACTGTTGGTCGTTTGAAAGCATCTTTAACGCGGCTTGCAACGATACCAATAACCCCCGGATGCCAACCCTCTCCGTCGATCACTAAAACAGAATCTCCTGCCTTGCTCGCCTTTTCGGCCTTCTCTAAGGCCTCATCAGTAACCAGCGCCTCGATCTCTTTGCGTTCCTTATTATAGTCATCAAGGAAACCCGCAAGTTTCTGGCACTCTTCCGGATTGTTGCTTGATAGAAGCTGCGGCCCATATTCCGGGCGGCCAACACGCCCCCCCGCATTGACCCGAGGGCCCAGAAGATAACCCAAATGATACGTTCCCGGCATTTCATCCAGGCCAGCGACATCACTCAGGGCCACAAGCCCCGGATTAGTCCGGCGGGCCATCACCTTCAAACCTTGCGTAACAAAGGCCCTATTAAGCCCTTTCAACGGCACGACATCGCACACTGTTCCCAACGCAACGAGGTCCAACAAGGTCATCAGATTTGGCGGCGGTCTATCCCCAAACCAACCGGCATTTCTTAAATCCCTGTTGATGGCAACGCAAAGCAGGAACGCAACCCCGACAGCAGCAAGATAGGTATATTCCTGACTTTCATCGTGCCGTTTCGGATTGATGACAGCCTCCGCCTGTGGAAGACGGGTTTCTGCCTGATGGTGGTCAACAATGACAACGTCCAGACCAATTTCTTTCGCATGATCCATGACGTCAAAAGAAACAATGCCGCAATCGACAGTGATCACAAGATTGATGCCTTGCTCCTTGAGATGGTCAAAGGCCGGCTTGTTGGGCCCGTACCCTTCTTTCATCCGATCAGGAATATAAACCAGCAAAGGAATACCAAGCAGGTCGAAATATCGTTTCAGCAGCCCCGAAGACGTGGCGCCATCGACATCATAATCACCGAAAACGGCAATTTTTTCGTTATTCTGAACTGCTTTGATAATGCGTGTAGACGCCTTATCCATATCTTTGAAACTGGATGGATTGGGCATCATGTCCCGCATAGTGGGACTTAAATACTGTTCGGCCTCGTCCAGCGAGACTCCCCGTCCGGCAAGAACCCGCCCAACAATTTCCGGCAGGTCCAGACGCTGGGAAAGCGCAAGGCCCAGACGTTCATCCTGCGAACGAAGGCGCCAGCGCTTTTCCTGAAGGGAGCATTCAACACCCAGAAAAGCCGGTATCTCATGCTCACTCATTTTATCTCTCCGGCTTAGGCGCTGTGATCCCCGCGCACATAGCGAATAGTTCCTGTGTGGGAGCGCATGACAATTGAGTCAGTATGAACGCGATCCCCTACACGGCGAACCCCACGCAACATGGATCCATCCGTCACCCCACTAGCGGCAAAGATCACGTTGCCAGCAGCCAATTCTTCGAGATTATATGTTCTACCGAGATCGGTAATGCCCCATTTGGCAGCACGGGCTTTTTCATCATCATTCCGGAAAACCAAACGTCCTTGCATCTGACCACCGATACAACGCAGGGCTGCCGCTGCCAGAACCCCTTCAGGAGCACCACCTGTACCGACATACATATCAATACCAGTATCTTTATCTGCGGTGGCCATAACGCCTGCAACATCACCGTCAGAGATCAGCTTGATGCGTGCGCCGGTTTCGCGGATGCTTGCAATAATATTGGCGTGACGTGGACGATCCAGAACGCAGGCCATTGTCTGACTGACGGGAACACCCTTGGCATCTGCGATGGCTTTCATATTTTCGCCCGCAGACCGGTCAATATCAATAACCCCTTCAGGATACCCGCCGCCAACGGCGATCTTTTCCATATAAGTGTCAGGAGCATTCAGAAAATTACCTGATTCCGCAAAGGCAATAACAGCAAGTGCGTTCGGTCCGCCCTTTGCCGTCAGGGTCGTTCCCTCTAGCGGATCAAGTGCGATATCGATCTTTGGTCCGTTACCTGTACCGACTTTTTCGCCGATATACAGCATAGGCGCCTCATCCCGCTCGCCTTCACCAATTACAATCGTTCCGTCGATATCCAGATCGTTCAACGCTGTCCGCATTGCGTCAACAGCAGCCTGATCCGCAGCTTTTTCGTCGCCAAGACCAACCAGATTACAGGCAGCGCGAGCCGCAGCCTCAGTCACACGAACAATTTCGAGTGTAAGTTTTCTATCCAGTTTCGAAATTTCTGACATTTTTACATCTTCCAGCAAAGTAGACGCCGACGACACTTCGGCATCATCATATTAAAGTTTTGCAATTCTAATCATTCGTGGCCGATCCACACTATGATCAAATTCATTAATTTGGTCCAGCGCACGGCACAGCGCGGCTTCCTGAACCTCGTGGGTTGTCAAAACGACTGAGACGGCCTCTTCAGGCGCTCTCCCCCTTTGTAATAAGCTTTCAATAGACACTTTTTCGTCGCGGAAAACAGCAGAAATATCCGCGATCACACCCGGTCGATCAAATACGTTTAATCGCACATAATAGCAACCGACATGCTGTTCGACAGGCACTGCCGGGATAGATACCATTTTATCGACTGGAATACCAAATGTAGGCGATGTGCGCGCCGCGCCAATATCAACAATGTCCGCAACCACAGCAGACGCTGTCGGTCCCTCGCCCGCACCGCGTCCTTCATAAACGGTCGTGTCGACAAAATCACCTTCCGCGACAACCGCATTAAAAACGCCCGAGACATTGGCAATTGGCGTATCCTGGCGCACCATGCAAGGATGAACGCGCTGCTCAATTCCCTTATCCGTTTTTCTTGCAACACCCAGCAATCGAATGCGATACCCGAATTCTTTTGCAAGGGAAATATCCAACGCTGAAACTTCCCGGATACCTTCAATATAAACACTGTCAAAATCGACCGGAGTTCCAAAAGCCAGACTGGTCAAGATCGCCAGTTTATGCGCGGCATCGACACCATCCACGTCGAAACTCGGATCTGCTTCGGCATATCCCAAAGCCTGAGCTTCTGACAGGATAGCGCTAAAGTCGCCGCCAGTTTCTTCCATTTCGGTGAGGATATAATTGCAGGTTCCGTTCAAGATGCCATAAACGCGGCTGATGGCATTGCCTGCCAACCCTTCGCGCATGGCTTTGACGATAGGAATGCCGCCAGCAACGGCCGCTTCATACGCCAAGGTTGTTTTTTTGCCTTCGGCAAGTTTCGCCAATTGCTGCCCATGCACTGCAAGCAACGCCTTATTGGCCGTTACAACGGGCTTTCCGAGGTTAAGGGCCGCTTCGCACAAATCTTTAGCAACCCCTTCACTACCGCCGATCAATTCAACAACAAGGTCAACATTCGGATCTGATGCGATGTCAACAGCATTGTCATACCAGGTAAGCCCTTCAAGCGACACGCCACGATCTTTCGATCGGTCACGCCCGGAGACGGCTACGATTTCAAAATCACTGCCGCTACGATCACTGAGGAGCTGACGATGTTGACGAAGCACCTTTATGACGCCGACACCAACTGTTCCAAGACCTGCAATACCAACTTTCATAATTCTTGCCATATTATCTGGATTTGAAGGCAGCTAGATGCTTATCCGCATCAGCCATGAATTTCTTAACATTCCGGCATGCCTGACGGATACGCTGTTCGTTTTCTACAATAGCGATCCGGACAAAGCCATCCCCATGCTCGCCAAACCCCAGCCCGGGCGCAACCGCCACTTTCGCTTCCTGCAGCAACAGCTTGGAGAATTCGAGGCTTTTCATTTCTTTAAACGGTTCTGGAATTGGTGCCCAGGCAAACATCGTTGCCTCGGGAGAAGGAATTGACCATCCCGCCGCCGCCATGCCACTAATCATAACATCACGCCGAACGCGGTACATGTCACGGGCTTCCTGAACGCAATCCTGCGGACCGTTCAACGCCGCAGTTGCCGCAACCTGAATGGGCGTAAATGCGCCATAATCAAGATATGATTTGATGCGGGTCAGTGCCGCGATCAGTTTCTTGTTCCCGGTTGCAAATCCCATTCGCCATCCGGGCATGGAATAGGTCTTGGACAAGGACGTAAATTCAACGGCAATGTCACGGGCGCCTTCTACCTGCAGGATGGATGGCGGCTTTTCGTCACCGAAATAGATTTCTGCATATGCCAGATCTGACAAAATATACATGCCGTGCTTCTTCGCATACTCGACAACTTTTGCATAAAATGCCAGATCCACGGTCATCGCTGTCGGATTAGATGGAAAGTTCAAAATCAAACAGGTGGGTGTGGGGATGCAATGCTGCATTCCACGTTCCAAGGCTTCAAAGAAATCGATGTCCGGACCGACTTCAAAGTGTCGGACAACGGCTCCGGCAATTATGAAGCCATATGGATGAATAGGATAACTTGGATTTGGCGAAAGGATCACATCCCCGGGGGTCGTAATAGCCATTGCCAGATTGGCAAGCCCTTCCTTGGAGCCCAAAGTCGCAATTGTTTCCGTTTCCGGATCAATATCAACGCCGAAACGTCGCTTGTAGTATGCTGCGTTGGCTTTTCTAAGCCCCGGTATTCCGCGGCTGGTAGAATATCTGTGGGTCCGCCCGTCCTGTACAGTCTCCACAAGCTTGTCAACGATGTGCTGTGGGGTTGGCGTATCAGGGTTTCCCATACCAAGGTCAATAATATCTTCTCCGGCCGCTCGGGCTGCTGCTTTCATACGATTGACTTCTTCAAACACATAAGGGGGCAGTCTTTTAATGCGGTGGAATTCCGGATTCATTGGCCTTTTCTCTTGTTATGATAAATTTCTGCCCGCCGCGTCAGAAGGATGAAAACCTCTTCTGAGCACGCCAGGCAGTTGGATAAAGATTTATTTATACGATGCCGCGTTATTTTACGAGGAAGATTTCCGTCCGCCTGTTTTGTGCTTCCGTACTTGGCATTGTTTCTCGTGTTACCGGGGCCTGATCACTGACGGATTCAACAATAATTTTTGAAGAATCGACACCGAGGTTAATCAGGCTTGTGACAACCGCACTGGACCGCTCCTGCGACATCCGCAAGTTGACCATCAAATGGCGCTCAAGAGGAAGCTCGCGGGTTCGGCCGGACGCATGTCCGACGACGCGAAGCATAGCGCCCGTTTGTTTTTGAAGCGACGCAATCTGCGCCAACTTACTTCTGTCCCCTGCGCCAATACGCGAAGAGCCGGTTTCAAAGTAAATGACGGCATCCGGTTTTACACCGGCCGCAGATCCGGTGCGCCCTGCGACAGCCACACCATGATTGCCGTTCACAGCATTGCCATATCCCAAGGCAACCGGTGTATTATAGGTATCCCGAACGATCGGAGAGACTGCAACAGCAGAATTTCCAATTGGCTGGACAGGGTAGCTTTGAAACTGTGTGTTTGCCGGCAATGTCGTTGTCGTTGCGGCGGAGGCAGCCAACTGACGCTGGAAAACATTATTGACACCCGCTCCACTGATAACCGTTGTTCCTGTTCCGGGAGCAATCTGGGCATACGCCTGATTTTGTGTTGTCACCGGGGCACCATTTGGCATCAATTTAACACCCGGCTGGCCTGGTGCAGATGAAACTGGAACCTGTCCAGGCTGCGGAATAGGAGTCGCATTTACAGAGGGGCTCGGTGCCGCAGTAGCTGCAGGACCAGAGGCCGGTGCTGCGGGCGCTACCGGTGCGACAGGCGCAGGCGGCCGAGGAACCGGCTGCTGCGAGGTATCCGCCCGCAACTGCTCGTCTGTATATTGTGCGTTTTCGCGGTCCGCTTTCAATCCTTCTTCGATGTCTCGGGCTTCCTGAACGGAAACAGTTTTTCCTGCTTCGTCCGGCACATCACCGAGTTTCGGATATTCGCTTTCCGGTTGAGCAATTTGCTCAGGGCGTTTCGCGTCACCATCCCCGCCATCAAACCAAGTTCCCGGATTGACCCAATCAGGTGTCGAACAACCAGCCAAAACCAACATTGATGTTGCGACTGTCAGTTTTGAAACATGTTTCTTAATTGCATTTCCGTCCAATGAAGGGGAGATTTGCTTTATCACCATTTCTTATAGCCTGTACCTGCATCAATTATTCGGGTTGGACCCATGCACACCGGGAATCACGTCCTGCGCGCTATTTTCATTAAATTCTGAATAACTTAAAGCATATAGGGGAGATTTCCGCAATCATTTCGACACACTAGAAAAAAATTACTCCCTAAATTTCTTTTTTTGGATGTTAAAAAAAGACCATTTGTTACACTAGCCCTATATTAGTCGATAACGAACACAATAAACAGGAGTGCGCACCATGCCAGAAAAAAACGAAACACTCCAAACAGGTGAGTTGCTCGAAACATCCAAGGAGTTTTCTGAGAACCTGATGCGGATCAGCCAGAAAAGTCAGGATTTGATGACTGAGTTTTACAACAGCCAGAAAAATGCGGAATTCGACCCTGACCCTTTTAATATCGGCGGCGCCTTTTTGGATCTGTCCCGGAAGATGACTGAAGATCCAACCAAATTGATGCAGGCCCAGACCGAACTTTGGCAGGGCTACATGAATATATGGCAAAATATGGCAACGGCAGCGACCGGGGATACTGTGGAGCCGGTCATCGAGCCGGAAAAAGGGGATAAACGCTTCCGGTCTGAGGAATGGAGCAAGAACCAGCTTTTCGATTATATCAAGCAAACCTATCTGCTGACCTCGAAGTGGATTAATGACACGGTCGCCGATGTGGACGGCATGGATGATCAGTCCCGCCAGAAAGTTGACTTCTATACAAAACAATTCACCGACGCTCTTTCACCCAGCAATTTTTTCTGGTCCAATCCGGACGTGTTGAAAAAAACGGTGGAGAGCAAAGGAGAGAATTTGGTCAAGGGGTTGGAAAACCTTCTTGAAGACCTGAAAAAAGGAAAAGGTCAGCTTAATCCCAGAATGGTCCCGGACGGCGTTTTTGAAGTAGGTAAAAATATTGCGGTGACGCCTGGTAAAGTGGTTTACCAAAATGAAATGATGCAGCTTCTGCAATATTCTCCAACAACCGAGAAAGTATATAAAAAGCCGTTGCTCATCACACCTCCGTGGATTAACAAATTTTATATTCTGGATCTGAAGGAAGAAAATTCCTTTATCAAATGGTGCGTAGATAAGGGGTATACGGTCTTCATCATCTCATGGGTTAATCCGGATGAACGCCACATTGATCGGAATTTTGAAGACTACATGTCCGAAGGCATCCTTGCGGCACTGGATGCGATCGAAGAAACAACAGGCGAGAAAGAAGTGTCCGCAATTGGGTATTGCATTGGCGGCACCTTGATGTCTGCGACGCTGGCCTATCTGGCGGCGATCGGGGAGAACCGAATTACAGCCTGCACCTTCTTTGCCGCACAAATGGATTTTGAAGATGCGGGCGAGTTACTGCTCTTCACGGATGAAGAACAAATCCTGATGATTGAGCGTAAAATGGAAGCGGCCGGTTTTCTTGAAGGCCGGAACATGGCAACAACCTTCAACATGCTGCGTTCCAACGACCTTATTTGGTCCTTCGTCATCAACAACTATTTGATGGGTAAAGATCCCTTCCCGTTTGATCTATTGTTCTGGAATTGCGACACGACCAACATGCCGCCGAAAATGCATAGTTTCTATCTTCGGAACATGTATCAGCGTAATCTGTTGAAAGAGCCTGGCGGTCTGACACTGGGCGGCCAGAAAATTGATCTTTCAAAAGTAAAAATTCCGATTTTCGTTCAAGCCAGTAAAGAAGACCATATTTCCCCGTTTGAATCGGTCTTCAAGGCGACCAAGCTAATGAGCGGCCCGTCTGAATTTATGCTGGCAGGATCAGGCCATATTGCAGGTGTCATCAATCATCCTGATGCAAACAAGTATCAACACTGGATCGGTAACAATAAAAAGAAATACGATACAGCAAAGGATTGGATGGAAGATGCCCAGGAAGTCCCTGGATCATGGTGGCCACACTGGGACAAATGGTTGTCCAAAAAATCAGGGCCAAAAGTGGCAGCCCGGGATCCGGCAAAAGGAAAGCTCAAGCCGATTGAAGATGCGCCAGGATCCTATGTGAAGATGATTGCCAAATCTGGCAAATCAGAAGCGGATTAATCTTCAGCTTCTGATTTATAGACCTGCGCCAATTCCGCATAATGATGGGCGCCACTGGTTAGGTTCGCTTGCTGATCTTCCGTTAAATCTCGGATAAACTTGGCGGGTGTTCCGCCCCAAAGCTGCCCTGTTGGCACCCGCTTATTCGGAGTCAGCAAGGCCCCGGCTGCAACCATCGCCCCTGTTTCGACAACGGCGCCATCCAGAACGGTTGCCCCCATCCCGACAAAGCTGCCATTTTCAAGCGTACAACCATGAATAATGCAGTTGTGACCCACCAGAACATCATCCCCAATAATGGTCGGATGGGTTCCGTTTGACACATGGATAACTGTACCGTCCTGAATATTGCTTCGCTTACCGATGCGAATGTAATTCACATCACCGCGAATAACACAATTAAACCAGACGCTTGATTTCTCACCGATCACAACATCGCCGATTACGTCGGCGGACGGTGCGATATACACACTGCCATCAATGTCAGGGGTAATCCCCTTAAAAGAAAGAATATTGGTTGTCATTGCCGGGATCTCCTTTTATGGGAAAAGTGGCGCCTGTTCCAAGCCTAGCGTTTCGTCAAAACCGAACATCAAGTTCATATTTTGAACGGCTTGCCCGCTGGATCCTTTTACCAGATTATCAATCGATGCAATAACCGTGGCCCGACCGGGAATGCGATCTTCAAAAACATTGATCACACACAGGTTCGATCCACGCACCATTTGGGTTTGCGGGACAGCATTTTCTGACAACACCCGAACAAACGGCTCGTTTTCAAAAACAGATTGGAAATGTTTCTTCAAATCTGCTGCGGTTTTCCCTTCGCTCAATTTAACGTGGCATGTCACCAATTCACCCCGGCTCATTGGCACCAGATGGGGGACAAAATTCACCCGAATATCGTTCGCCGGCACACCAACCGCTTTGGCAATTTCCTGCTCGATTTCTGGAGCATGACGATGTTTCGCAACGCTGTAGGGGCTAAGGCCCTCACCTGCTTCACTGAAGAGTGTATTCTGCTTTAATCCCCGGCCTGCACCCGTCACTCCTGACTTGGCGTCAATCACCAGATCTTTGGGATCAATGAGACCTGCCGCCACCAAAGGCACCATCGCCAGCAACACAGCGGTCGGATAACAACCAGGACATGCAACAAGACGTGCGTTTTTAACGTCATCCCGATTAAACTCAGTCAGCCCGTAAACGGCCTCTTTTTGCAAATCCATCGCCTGATGCGTATGCCCATACCATTCAGCATAGGTATCCGGATCACGCAACCGGAAGTCAGCCGACAGATCGACAACTTTTACAGAGGCGGGCAAGGTCGCAATGATTTCCTGTGTCGTTCCGTGGGGCAATCCACAGAAGACAACATCAACAGTTGTCCAGTCAGCCTCTGACACAGAGATCATATCCGGAAGACCGTAGCCCCCCAAATGAGGGTAGACTTCCTCAACAGACTGACCCGCTTTTCGATCGGCTGTCAGCAGAATAACGTCAACACCCGGATGCCGAAGAAGCAACCGCATTGCTTCTGCACCTGTATATCCGCTTGCACCAAGAATACCGGCTTTGATTTTTTTGTTTACATTCGTCATGACGGGTTTGCAGGTTTATTTTTCCTGCCCTCTAGAATTACTTCTGTACCAAATAAGGAATATGTTCGCCTTTTAAGCTTTTGTCTGCGAACCAGATCAAAATATTAAGGTCGAACGTCTCAAGCTGCTCTTCATCCATTCGGTAGCGGCCTCGCTTGATCCCTGACAGAATTTCCTTCTGGGCTTTTCTAAGCAATGCATTTCGAACTGAGCCACGCACGTCAAGCTGGTCTTTCATCTCTTCAAGCAGCTCGCCGCCGGTTAAACTATGCGAATAATCTTTGATCAAAATGTCAAATCGCCCTTGGTCATCCAATGTAATGCCCAGCGCGTCTATCGACAGATCGTCCACATTTTTAATCGGGTAGTCCATGTCCCATTTCCAATAGTCATCATCCCAAAATCGGGAAAGTTGTCATACACCAATTTATGAAGGTCGCAAAGCCTTCTCATAATAATATTCAACGGATTGACTTAAATCTGACAGAGTTCGGGTTACTGCGCCCCCGATAAATCCTCGTTTTTCATATAAACGGTGTGCGTTCTCGAAACGTGTATCTGTCCACAGATATAGCGTCGGCAAACCGCGTTCCTGAACGGCATCTTCCACCAATTGACAAAGAGAACTGGCCAGCCCCTGACGGCGGACATTACTGTCCACATACAAATGCTTGAGTTCCGCAGTTTCTTTTTTTGGCGCAAATCCCACAGAACCAACGATTTTGCCGCCCTGTTCGGCAACCCAGAAAAGTCCGCCATTATCGGCAAAAAACGACGCAATGGATCGATATTGCGGCTCTTCACCGTCAACATCCAAAATACACCCTTCATATTCTGCATAACATTGCGCGACCAAAGCAATTAAGCCTTCTGCATCAGAATCTTTTGCAAATCGATACGTAATCTGCGTCATGGGACCATACTCACTAAATAATCAGAAAGGGCGTACTATACGCACGCCCTTTCAAATTTAAAGTCCCATCGTATCAGCAAGCTCCCGATCAGCCGCCTTGGCCGCTTTTTCCTGCCGAACCTGAGCCAGTCTTTCTTTTTGCTTCAGGAATTCATGGATCAAAGCCCCGGTTAGCGTGACACAGATGATGATCACCGCAAGGGCACTCAGATCAGGCTGGGTACCCATCCGAACTTTACCGGCCAAGACGGTTGTCAGGGTGCTTTCCGCCTGAATGGTGAAAACGGTCGTATTGTAGTTTTCAAATGATGTCAGAAACGCCAGCACCGCCGCTGAAAAAATAGCAGGCCGCAAAAACGGCACCATAATTTTCCAAAAAACCTGAACATGGGTTGCCCCCAGATCAAGCGCCGCTTCTTCCTGTGTTTTATCAAAACGGGCCAAGCGGGCAAGAAACACCAGCATGCAATACGCCGAAATAAAGGTCGATTGACCAACAATCGTCAACCACATTCCGTTATAAAACAGGCTTTCATATTCCGCATTGACCGCGGTGCCCATTCGATCCCAGAAAACCAGCGTCGATATTCCCAAAATAACACCAGGTGTCAGAACAGGCGACACAACCACCATGTAATAATAGGGGCGAACCCGTTCGTATATCTGTGTCATCATAAGTGCCGCAGCCAGCCCAATGGGGACGGATAAACAGACCACCCCGAAACCAATCCAAAGGCTGTTGACCAAACCATCCATCATTTGATCATCATTCAGCAGTTGCACGAACCACTCTGTTGTAAACCCCTCCCAAGGTGTTACTTGCGGAAAGGATGTGGCATTGAAGGCGGTCACCCCCATCATGATCAGCGGACCAAAAAGGTAGCCGAAAAACAGAATGATATAGAAGAGAACCATTAAACGCATCACTGTTCGGGAGGTCATTTTGTAATCTCCCCAAGCGATACTTTAAAGATCTTCATCACTGTCATGACAAACGCGATACAGGCAATCAAAAGAACAAACGCATAGGCTGATCCCTGCGGCCAGTTGCCACCTGTGTTAAACCACTGATAGATCACTTGCGTGAACCACAGACTACTCGGCCCGCCCAATATCTGCGGGGCTGCCAATGCCCCGGCGGACAACATGAAAACCATCGTACAGGCCGAAGCAATTCCGGGTTTTGCGTGCGGAATAACCACCCGCCAGTGAATGCGCCACCATGGAGACCCCAGATCGCGGGCAGCCTCCACCTGATTATGATCAAGACTTTCAATGGCATTAAAAATTGGAAAGATCATCAACAGGATATACGCGTAACTTAACCCGGCATACAGGCCGATGTCAGCCCGCAGGAAATCAAAGGGCTCATCCCAAACACCAAGGTAAATCAGGAAATTGTTAATCACACCGCCAGTACCGAACAAAATTCGGAATGCGAAAGCCCGCAAGATTTCATTGACCCAGAACGGAACGACTAAAGCCAGAATTAACAGCCGGGCTTGCCCCCCTTTTGCCACCTGAGCCATATAGTAAGCCATCGGGTAACAAATCGCCAAATCCAGTAAGGTGACAAAGATGCTGGCAAGCATGGTTTTCAAAAATACTGTCAGATGAAGCCAGTTCAGCCATTCTTCGTCTGTCTGACGGCCAAAAATCAGATATTCATAATTCTTTACGGTATGAACGTCATTCGGTCCGCCAATTTCTGCAAGAGGCAGGTTATGGCGAAACGAAAAATCCACCATATAGAGCTGCGGCAGAACGATCATGAAGACAATCCAGGCAACGACCGCAATGATCAAGTAAAGCGAGATAAAAGGACCGTTTCTGCGCACAAAATTGATGGCAGAGACAGATGACCAAAGCCCGCCAGCTTTCTTTTGTATAAGAGGCTGTAACAGCAATGCCAGAAGCACCGCCATAAAGATGACAAGGAAATCATTCATCCGCCAGATCCCCAATGGGCAAGGCAACAGCCTGCTCAGCGCGGAAGCTGGCACGAACCTGCACGCCTGGCGTAAATTTTTTGCTCCCACCCGTATTGGGTAGGGTCGCCAGTAGCGGTTTCTTGGCCGGGCCCTTCAACGAAATCAGGCGAACCGCCCCCTCGAAAGACTCAGAAATTACCGGGGCGGCAAACATATTTTCCAAAGCTTCCCCGCCGGGCTCCTCCGCCTCAAACGGTGACAGCGCCAAATTTTCGGGCCGAATAAACGCGTAGGCTTCGTCTCCGATTTTCACCTTTCCAAGATTGCGGGCCCGCACGCGCGCTATACCACAATCCAGTACGGCAAAATCCTTATCCGATTGAATAACCTTTCCAATAAGAGGGTTATTTTCGCCGACGAATGACGCCACAAAGGCAGTTTCCGGATTGTCATAAACGGAATTCCCATTTCCAACCTGCTGAATTCTACCAGCACTCATCACCGCAATGCGGTCAGACATGGTAAGCGCCTCGCCCTGATCGTGGGTAATGTAGATAAAGGTAATCCCGACCCGCTGCTGAATTTCCCGAAGCTCCGAGCGCATATGCTGCCGCAATTTCAAATCCAGTGCAGATAACGGCTCATCCAGCAACAAAACCTCGGGTTCTACGGCAAGCGCCCGTGCGATTGCGACCCGTTGTCGTTGTCCCCCTGACAATTCCGAAACCAGCTTATCGCCTTGACCGTTCAAAGCAATCAGGTCCAGTAACTGGTTTGCCTTGTCCCGCCGGTTCAACTTGTTAACGCCCCGAACCTCAAGACCAAAGGCAATGTTTTCTGCCACCGTCATGAGCGGAAACAAAGCCAGGTTCTGAAAAATCAATGCTGTCTGCCGCTTGTTTGGGCCAATACCCAACATATCTTTTCCGCCAATCCGAACGGCGCCTTCGGTTGGATCGTTAAAGCCTGAAACCGCCCTCAATATTGTAGTTTTTCCGCACCCTGATGGCCCAAGGAAGCTAAAAAACTCCCCGCCTTCAATTTTTAAATGGGCGTCTTGGACAGCCGTGAATTCGCCAAAGCGAATGGTCAGATGGTCCAGTTCTACATCTGCACTCATACTTTTTAACTCCGGTATCGACCGGAACAGGAAATCCCGAAACTGTCAGGCTATTCCGGCTACGCTTCAGATATCAAAAGAAAATGGGCAGAACCCTGCCCATTTTCTCCTGTATGTTTAAAATCAGGCGGCGACAAACTTATCGCGATACTGATTTCTGATTTCAGCGTACCAGGACGGTGTCGCTGGCCATGGCCATAGTTTATCAAGCGCATCCCCTGGATAAGCAGAGGCGAAGGCTTTTTTACTTTCTTCCGTCAGATGATCGGCGGCCCCTGTACTGACCGAATTATACCCGGTCTCATTCGCAAGCAATCCGCCCATTTCGGGTTTATTGGCAAACTTGATAAATTCGTAAATTGCATCAACATTGCGGGCTCCAGCGGGGACGGCAAGGCCGTCGACCCATGTAAAGGCGCCCTCTTTTGGTGCCATGAAGCGAACCGGTTTTCCTTCCTTGAACAAACGAAGAGGCGGACCATCCCACGTTTGGCCAATAACAACACCATTTTGCATAAAGCCATTGATCTGACCGTCAGCGTCATTCCAGAACTGCTTGATCCACGGTTTGTGCTCAACCGCAAATTTGGTGATCTTATCCCAGATCATGCGCATTTTTTCTTCAGTTTCATAGGCTTCAGTGAACGGAGGAAGTTCTCCAGTACCTTCAAGATACCGACCGATCCCTGCCATCATGGAATGTGGGCGGCCCATGACTTTCCCCTTCATTTCAGGGAGCCAAAGATCGCCATAGGACAGTTGACCATATTCCGTCGTATATTTGTCCGTGCGATAAGCCATCGCCTCAGTTCCCCAGAGGAAAGGCAAGTGACGTGGTTTTCCATCCCAAGAGAATTTCGCAGAAATTCCCAACATGGATGGCAAAATGGCTGACGTATCGACTTTGTTCATGTCAAAGCTGCCGAGAAGGCCCAGATCCTGCCATTGGCTGCCACGGTCATTTGTTGGGCTGATCAAGTCAAACCCGCGTCCCTTGGTCGCTTTCAGCTTATTCAGCAATTCTTCGTTGGAGCCATAAGGCGTGTGTTTAATATTGATGCCGGTTTCTGCTTTAAACTTCTCGCGGAACGGTTTTGGCAGATAATCTGACCACATCATTATATTGAGATCTCCTGAAGAGGAGAAAGCATCCTGAACCACCCATGGTCCCAGAGCCGCCGCACTTCCCAAGAGTACCGCGCTTTTTAAAACACCACGGCGAGAATGCGCTTTTGCAGCCTTCATTGTTTCTTCAGCAGAAATTTGAGATTTCGTCTTTTTGGTCATCTTGTCAGCTCCCTGTTGTTGGCAACATACTCCATCCGCATATTGCCATGCCGATTGATATAGACACCTTGCACCTCTCAGGAATACTCCGCCCTCCCGCGGACACTGAGTTGAGACAACAGGCTTTGACCATCTTTTTTAGATGCTTTCTTAAAACCATTTGTCAGGCAGTTGAAATACTACTCACAATATACATCCACTCTCAACCCAAAAATTTTCTGCAGGGGAGTCCATCGATTTAAGAAGACAAAAACGAATAGATGAGTTTCATTTAGACACAAAAAAAGGCGGCCAAAGCCGCCTTTTAACGAAAATTCTTCTTATCAGAGAACTTTGAGATCTTCTGCAGAAGATTTGCCGTTACGGCCTTCAACCAGTTCGTATGATACTTTTTGGTTTTCCTGCAGAGAAGTCAAACCAGCTCTCTCTACAGCTGAAATATGCACAAATGCGTCCGCGCCACCAGCGTCAGGCTCAATAAAACCATAACCTTTTGTTGCGTTGAACCATTTTACCGTGCCTGTCGCCATCTTTAGTCTCCCGGATACACTCGGAATCGATTCGTAGGGTAGTCGAGGTATCCAATATCAATAAGTTCTCGAATCGACTTATTTATGGCATATCAATGTTTCTGGAATATTGCAAAGATTTCCTGCTTTCTTTTACATGCGTAAACGAATGATTTTTCGGAAAGTGTGTCTTTTGTCATATGTTTCTTGCGCCCAATATCCTTAGACATTAGCTTCGGCCCATTGAATGGAGCGCACATATGATCCCAGAGTTTTCAACAGTTTTGCTATTTCTCACGACAGCTTTTCTTCTGACAATAGCGCCGGGTCCGGATATTGTTTATGTCGCCATGCGTGGATTGGCTCAGGGTTGGAAAGCCGGCTTTGTTGCCGCCCTCGGCCTTGTGACCGGAATATTTGTTCATATTGCCTTGGCCGCCTTTGGGCTCTCGGCGATTCTTGCCTCCTCACCTGTCCTGTTTGCAATCATAAAATATCTGGGGGCGGCCTACATCATCTATATTGGCTGGCAAATTGCCCGGTCGGGACCGGTATCAGTGAAGGGAGACAATGCGCATCCTCCTTTATCCCGAATATTCAGACAAACCATTTTGATGAACATTCTAAATCCTAAAGTCGCCCTTTTCTTTCTTGCGTTCCTTCCTCAATTTGTTGACAGTTCAGCAGAAAATGTGACCGTACAATTTCTGATTTTCGGCATACTGTTTCAACTGAACGCCCTGCTTGTCATGGGATCGGTCGGACTATTTTCTGGCATACTAGCGAGTAAACTCACCGGTTCTGCTGGAACCAGTGCGGGATTTGTAAAATTCGCCGGTGCCGGTGTTATGGCGATCGGCGCGTTCATCCCGGCTCAGGAACTCTGGAACTGGTTTTCGGAAACATGACCCAGCGCCCACACAAAAAAATAGCCCTTCACGACTGGGAGCGCCAAAAACCGTTTGAGATTTTCAGTCAGGTTCAAGCGCCCCACTTCAACATCACTGCCGATATTGATGTGACCCGTTTGATTGACGAGGTGAAACCTGCAGGGATATCTGTTTTCAACGCTGTGCTCCATTCGGCAATGACTGCCGTAAATGATATTCCTGAAATGAGAACACGCTTTTCTGGACAGGACATATACGAATATTCAGTAAGTGATCCCAGCTTTACAACGCCAATTAACGACAGGGATTTTGCGTTTTGTGAAGTTGCATTTTCAGACGACTGGGCGACATTTAACGAACATTGCATCATCGCCATCGCCGAAGCAAAAAAACAAACCGAGCTTAAAGAAAATGCAACCTCCGATCACTGGACATATCTTACCTGCGCGCCGTGGGTCCATTTTACTGCTTTAACGCATCCGCATAACGGACCCGAAGACTGCATCCCCAGAATAGCCTGGGGCAAATTTTCGAAGACCAATGGCCGCTGGAAAATGCCCCTTAACCTGCAAGCTCACCACGCGTTGATGGATGGCTATCATGCGGGCCAGTTCATACAGGGAACAGAAGATCATCTTAACAGCCGGGTCTTTACCCGCTAGTCCAGCGCAATAAACTGCCGCTCGACGACTTTCAATAATACAAGTTTGTCTTCGCGGGAAATCCTGTGATTGCGGTCCAGCATATTCGATGTCTGGAAAAGAATGCGATTGCATTCCCCTTGAGAATTCTTGGCGGGAAAACCAACAGACAAACTTTCTATTTTTTTGCCGCTTTCTGTTTCACCAATGGTCTTGCCAGCGAAACCACAGGGCGCGCGCAAAATGGACCCAAAAACTTTGGATGCGCCCGGCCGATCTTCTGGTTCCCAAAGATCCAGAATATTCTCGTCCGTTATATCCCAACCGAAATAGTCGACCAACCCTGTTCCAACCAGACGGCAAATAACCGTCGCCTCATCCTGCATCTCGTAAATGGCAATATTCGGAAGTAACGAGCGAACATCTGCAGGATTAAAATCCGATTGAAACGGTACTTTGTCGTCACTGGGAAGGCTTCTCCAATAAGTCGCGAACTCGCGCGCTTCCAGACTTCCCCATTTAACCCCATCAAAACTATCAAACACCATGAACACCCCTATTACCGGCGCATTCGAATTAATCCAATAGTCTTAAAATATCAACAATAAAGAGAATACGAATTTAAAAATTTTATACGAAACTCCTTTAAAAACTCCATTTTTTTAGGAATTTACGAAAACCAATTTTCCATACTCTACTTTTAAGGGTATTTGTAATACTTATTATGTCTCCCTAAACAAGCAATCAACAATGGCAACAGCACGCATTTTCAGTAAAATTTTATTATAAAATTCATAAGACTAATAAAATGAAACTTACAAACTGCTTAACCTGACCGCCTCTGGCATATGTTCGTATGGGAGAAGAGAAAGATCTGCAGTACCCCAATCAGGTGTATCAACAACAATTATTCGCGTTTTTTGTTCGTACACAGCCCTAAAATGTGTTTTTGACCGCAAAATAACAATATCGAAATCCGTCAGCTGATATCCAAATTGCAAGAAGCAATCCTCATCGATCGCCGTTGTACTGATACTGGTCAGGATCACGGTGACACTCCCCACCCTGATCACGGCAGCATCACCTAGATCAACGGGCCTTCCCAAGCGCATCGGCCCGCTGCCAATATAGGTCTTGTGTCCCGCCCATAATATTTCGGCCTCAACAGACACCGGTCCACCCGCTTTATCTGATGTCCAACCACCCAGTTTCAGCGTTACCTTGCTTCCTGTGCCACTGGCCTTACATTTCTTTACGCTTTCAGGGTCCCAAAGGTATGGAACCATAATTTCGGCCGTCAGTTGGGCCTCAATTGCTTTTTTCAATAACCAGGTCGAATCATTGAACCGATCGGCATGCTCTAACAATACAACAGGCTTATTGCTTTGACCCAACAGACGTTTTGCAATCTTGAAAGCCTCTGTATGCGGCACCACCTGCTCTTGATGATTAAGGTTTTCAGCAGCAGCATTTATTTTATCGCAATAAGCCTGCGCAACTCTTTCACCAGTTTCGGCATCACCATCCGTGACAACAACGACAGATAGACCAATATCCGGCACATCCGCATAGGCGAACCCACAGAATAAAGACACATCCAGGACGGCGGCCTCACGCTGCACCTGATCAAGGCCATGCTCAACCAGATCGGCCAAGGGTTCGATGCCAGTCGCGGTAAAAATACTCGGCAGAACAATCGGCAACTTCTTCATTGTAATATTGGGCGCGACAACACCATTAATCTGATCCACCAACAAACGAGCCGCCCGCCGTCCCGTTTCGGCCATATCCGTGTGCGGTGAATAGTGAAATCCACAAAAACTTGAACATAACTGCGCCGTCTTCAAGGAAAGATTCCCATGCAGATCAAAAGCGACCGATAGCGGCATATCCGGCCCGATGACGGAACGCACGGCCTCCAATATCTCTGATTCCGGATCCAGATAACCCGGTGTTGTCATTGCGCCATGCAGGTATAACAGGACCCCGCTTAAACCATCCAGATTATCCTCAATCCCCTTAATCAATTCGTCACGGTATGCCTCGAACGCTTCATCTGTTGCGGGTCCGCCAGCAGAACAATCAACATAGAAAATGGGAACGATCTGTGCACATTCCGTCTCTAGAACATCCAGAAACCCGCCTCCGACAGTTTCAGTCGAACGCAGCACATCCAGCATCGCCCCCGCTCGGCAAGCGGCAAGATCAAAATCACTTTTTTCTGTAAATACTGGTAAAAAGGAGACCGATTCCAAAGCGAGACCCGCCACGGCTATTTTCATTTCAACCCCTTATAAAAAAGTCGCCATTTCAGACAGGCTTTTCTTTATCTGCGATTTAGAAGGAATAACCGCATCCTCTGCGGGATGACCGGCGACAAGAATTAGAAAGGCCTTTTCATTGTCCGGGCGCTTACAGACCGTATTCAAGAACTTCATGGGATTAGGGGTATGAGTTAGCGTGGCCAATCCTGAATTGTGAAGTGCATTGATCAGAAAACCGGTCGCAATTCCAACGGACTCGTTCACATAATAATTTTTGTATGTCTGCTCGTCATCCAATCGGCCAAATCGTTCTGCAAAGACCACGATCAACCAGGGGGCATGTTCCAGAAAAGGTTTCTCTGTGTCTGTTCCCAACGGAGACAATGCGGCCAGCCATTCCTCTGCGGCTTTTCCCCCATAGAACGCCCGCTCTTCTTCTTCAGCTGCTTCACGGATTTGCTTTTTTATGGTCGGATCACTGACAACGCAAAAATGCCACGGCTGATGATTTGCGCCGCTTGGTGCGGTACCAGCCGCTTTCAGGCAATTTTCAATAACCTCCATCGGCACAGGGTCTGATGAAAATTCTCTGGTTGTATGACGTTTCTTTATGTCGTCATAGAATGTCTGGCTTCGACTAATCATTTCATTGTCTGGAAAACGCCTTTGATCGGGTAACGGGATGGGATCAAACACCTCTCCCGGCGTAAAAACTCTGCTCATATTCTTTAGGCCTCGTTTGAAAGGTCGATACGCTAGAGTATCCTTCCTGAGACGATTGCCAACAAAAAAGAAGGGGATTTCGGCTCTTCTTTTTCATTTTTAGTGAGAGACTTTCAGTTTCCTTCAATTTGCCATTGCGGTTCTGCCTTTTGCGAACCGGTCCCAGATCCGTTCATGCATGTAAAAAACCGCTGTATTGCACAGAGGCTCTACAAGTGCGATCACCCCGCCCACAAGAATGCTGCCGGTTAGTAGATACCCCACCAAAAATGCAACGCCAAAATGCAAAACCGCGAAAGTCCCTGTTTTAATCAATCCATACTGCATAGCAAACCGCTCCTTCTAATACTGAACATTAATATATGCAAATAATTATTATTTGCAATATCAGGATATAGGCCACCCTCTCCCCAACAAAAACCATCCACTATTCCTAATATAACAGCCTGGATAGTCGTCGGCCCCAGCAAGAGGCTTTACCCTGCAATAATTCAGCGTTTTGTGTACCAGATCAGCCTTTTTATGGTTTCCCTTTTCGGCCATTTTCGCTATGTTCTGCGCAAATTCAGGACCTCTTGAAAAAATTTTTTGATCTGTGCCAGCAAATCCTCTTTGCCAGCGCAGGCGTTCGGGATGGTCACCCACCACTAGCTGATATGCGATAGAGAAAATTGATCATGACTAATTCCAGTGCTGAGCACTTCGACAAATGGAAAGACCAACAAAGCTCTGCTGAACAAATGATACCACTGGTTGGTAAATTATATCGAGACCATGGTGTCACAATTCGGATTTTCGGCCGCAGAATTCTGAATAATTCGACAATTGATATTATCAAGGCCCATCGGTACGCCCTACAGATGGTCGGCGAAGAGCTTGATATTAGCAAAAGCCTTCAATTGCTCAATATTATGGTCGAAATGAACCTGGCTCCGGCAAGGGTTGATCTTGGTAAATTCTGCTATCGTTTCATGCAGCAAGGCGGCGATCCCAAAGCCTTCCTGACGGAGCAACTGGCCAGCATCAATACGGGCAAAGGCAGTATTCTAGTGGAACCGCAGGACGTGGTTCTCTATGGCTTTGGCCGCATTGGACGCCTGCTGGCGCGAATGTTGATTGACCGCGTCGGGGATGGCAATAAAATGCGTCTGAGAGCCATTGTTGTGCGCGGCGGCAAAGAGGGAGACCTCAAAAAACGGGCCAGCCTGCTCCGCCGGGATTCCGTACACGGCGCCTTTAATGGGTCCATCAAAGTGGATGAAGAGGAAAGCGCGATCATCGCAAATGGCGTTTACATCAAAGTCATCTACGCGAACTCTCCTGCCGAAGTCGATTACACGGATTACGGCATCAAAAATGCACTGATCGTTGATAATACTGGTATGTGGCGGGATGAAGAAGGTCTTGGCCAGCATCTGAATTGTAACGGCGCGGCAAAAGTATTGCTAACTGCACCTGGTAAAGGTGACATCAAGAACATTGTGTATGGTGTAAACCACGACGACATTGCTGCATCCGACACAATCCTTTCCGCGGCCTCTTGCACGACAAACGCTATTACACCGGTTTTGAAGGCGATCAATGACGAATATGGCGTTAAGAACGGCCATGTCGAAACGATCCACTCATACACCAATGATCAAAATCTGATCGATAACTACCATAAAGGAGATCGCCGTGGCCGGGCCGCAGCGCTCAACATGGTTCTGACCAGCACCGGTGCTGCAAGTGCCGTCGCAAAATGCCTGCCCGAACTTGAAGGAAAGCTCACAGGCAATGCGGTTCGGGTCCCCACCCCAAATGTTTCCATGGCAATTCTTAATCTGAATTTGGCAAAAGAAACAAGCAAAGATGCCCTAAACACGCACCTACGCAATATGGCGCTTTATTCTCCGATGCAGGATCAGATTGATTACACTGCCTCTTCTGAACTGGTTTCAACAGATATGGTGGGATCGACCCACGCCGGTGTTGTTGACTCGCTCGCCACCATTGTGGAAGGCGATCGTGCGGTTCTGTATATCTGGTATGACAACGAGTCTGGATACAGCACTCAGGTGATCCGCATGATGCAGGAAATTTCAGGCCTGAAGATGCCGATGGTTCCTGCCCAGTAAGATACAATATGACATTTGCGGAACGAAATTTTTTTCGTTTCGCACGAAGCCTGTCCTGATCATCTCATAACAACAGGATTACTCAGGTTGAGGTCGTTAAACTATCAGCCAGTCTTTTAATCTCGGTTATTGCCCAACGGCATCGGTCGGGCATCCGCCGGCCTGCCCGTTGAAACACCCAAAGTTCTTGACGAATGGGATGCTTTAACCGGGCGATGGAAAGTGCGTTAAAATCTGGAAAACTATCGATCCCGCTCCGAGGCAGAATTGTATAGCCAGCACCTGCGGCGACCGGCACTGGAATTTGTGTCATTTGGTTCACGAAGCCGCGCAAACGCATCTTTGAGAACCCTTTATAGGCTCGAAAATTTTTGGGCATCAGCATTTCGGCGTAGCGCTGTCCATCAGGATGACCAATGAAGCCCAATGCCTCAAGCATCGTAAAGTCAGGCTCATCTGATGCCACGGACTTGGCCGTGATAAGGCACAGATCTTCATATCCGATTGTGTGCCCGACCAGAGTTTCGGACCCAGGGTTATGACTGATCACGCCAATATCCAGATGCCCGTTTGTAACGGACTCGACAATGTCCGAATGCGGTGCGGAACGCAATTCTATCTGCAATTCCGCTGCAGCCAGAATCCGGGGAATTAATTGCGCGTAGAGCAATGTCGCAAAACTGCCAGAACAGCCTATTCCAACGGGACCAACGTCAGGAAAGTCCTCGCCGATTATTTCAAGTAGCTTCTCTTCGTCAGCAAGGCGCTGGCGACCCGGGTCATATATCGCATCCCCCGCATCGGTTACTATAATCGTCTTACCTATGCGCTGTATTAAAGGCACACCGACAGAGTGTTCGAGCTTCTTTAAGTGCTGCGAAACGCCCGGCTGCGTCATATTCAACCGGATGGCGGCGCGCGTAAAGCTCCCTTCATCAGCAAGCGTAACAAAGGTCTCCAACCAGCGGGAATTCAACATTCAGCATAACCTTTCGTTATGCAAACCATTTTATATAATAATTTTTTCGTATTACCATTAGATCTTTATGTTTCTGTCTTCAATTCACACATTGAAGAGGTTGATCATGACTTACCCTAAGAGTTTTTCGCATATTGGCTTATCCGTCCCCGATTTGGAGGAGGCGGTAAAGTTTTATTCAGACATATTGGGTTTCTACGTCATAATGGAGCCCACAGAATTAGCGGAAGATAACAGTGATGTCGGTCAAATGTGCACGGATGTCTTTGGAAGGGGATGGGGAAAATTACGCATTGCGCATTTGTCTACAGCAGACCGCATCGGTATAGAACTGTTTGAATTTTCAGACAATCAAGCGCCAGCCGATAATCTTGAGTTCCGCAAAACCGGAATGTTTCATTTTTGCGTCCAAGACCCGGATGTTGAGGGTCTGACAAAAAAGATCGTCGCAGCAGGCGGCAAACAAAGAATGCCCGTGCGTGAGTATTTTCCGGGCGAAAAACCATACCGCATGGTTTATGTCGAAGACCCGTTCGGCATCGTTTTTGAAATCTACAGCCACAGTTATGAACTGACATATTCGGCCGGGGCCTACGCCAGCTAAAAAGCGGAAGCAGCAGAGGACCTTCGGACCCGCTCCCACCCTCTTCAAAAACGGCCTATAAGATATTGCATACAGCGGTGCCAGAGCATTGCGGTATGCATGGCTTAACACTTTGCAGTGTCCTGCCGGACCAATCAAACGGTCGCCTCATAACAGCGACACCAAAAGAAAGCACTTACAGGTGAAAGTTCAAGTGACCCGCAATAAGCCTACCGTGTTTTTTTGCGGGAGATGAACATCACGCCAGCTTTCGGTATTCTTCCTTCTAAAATGACTAAACGCTGGAGGCATGCCTTATCTTTTCAACCCTAACGCCAATAAATAAAAAAAGCGCCACTCGAAAGTGGCGCTTTTCCAATAAGATACTGATTGAAGCTTTGAAAAAGCCTCAGCGTTTTGAGAACTGGAAGCTACGACGGGCTTTCGCACGACCGTATTTCTTACGTTCAACAACACGACTGTCACGTGTCAGGAAGCCTGCGGCTTTCAATGGCGCGCGCAATACTGGCTCGTAGTATGTCAATGCTTTTGAAATACCATGACGAACAGCACCGGCCTGACCAGAAAGGCCACCGCCTTTTACTGTGCAGAACACGTCGAACTGATCAACACGCTCAGCAACTTCAAATGCCTGTGCAAGGATCATGCGAAGCACTGGACGGGCAAAATAAACTTCCTGATCACGGCCATTGACTGTGATTTTACCAGAACCTGGTTTAATCCAAACACGGGCAATCGCATTTTTACGCTTACCAGTCGCATATGAGCGGCCAAGGTTGTCAATCTTTGGTTCTGCCAAAGTTACTTCGATAACTTCAGCAGCTTCGATTACCTCTGAACCGTCTGTCGTGGCTTCAGTGCCGCTTGTCAGGTCTTTAAGATCTTCGAGGGAGTTTGCTTCATCAGCCATACTCAAACACTCCTTGTATTCTTAGGATTCATGGCTGCAACATCCAATGCTTCCGGCTTCTGTGCCGCATGTGGATGCTCGGAACCGGCATAGACGTGCAACTTGCGAAGTTGCTCACGTCCCAAAGGTCCCTTTGGAATCATACGCTGGACAGCTTTTTCGATAACGCGTTCTGGATGCGCACCGCCAAGAAGCTTTTCCATGGTCCGGCTTTTGATGCCGCCCGGATAACCGGTATGCCAATAGAATTTCTTGTCTGTCAGTTTTCTACCGGTCAATGCAATTTTTTCAGCATTGATAACGATAACATTGTCACCACAATCGATATGAGGTGTGAACATTGGTTTATGCTTACCGCGTAAACGGTTCGCAATGATTGAAGAGAGACGACCAAGAACGAGCCCTTCAGCGTCGATCACCAGCCATTTTGCCTCAACCTCAGTCGGTTTTGCAGAATAGGTCTTCATAAAAATTCAGCCTTCGCTCAAGCGTGCCAAAACAAAATAGAGGGCGCAATACGCCCCCGTCAAACTTGGACTGGGTTATAATTGTCGTTATTATCGAAGTCAAACGAAAAAATGCAATAAAAACGGTTAATTAGGTGTGAGGTATTATAATACCGCAAAATTTGATGCCCTAATTCGCTGAAGGTTTAAGCGGTGGTATTGCATAGGTACTGGTCGCATGTGCCACAGGTCCATTTACACCTTTGGAATGTAACGTAAAATCGCCGCTGGCCAAGGTTTTTCCCAGCTTTAACAGGCGTCCTTTCACAATCAGGTCTCCAGGTTCTGGCTTTCTGAGGAAATTAATATTCAGGTTCGTTGTCACAGCCAATGCAACAGGTCCGATTTGGGCCAGCACCAATAAATACATAGCAAGGTCCACCAGAGACATCATCGTCGGGCCGGAGACTGTCCCCCCAGGTCGCAAATGCTCCTCTTTGGCCTGCATGGTGATTTCGATACTTTCTGCATCAACATGCAACACCTTGCAATCCATGGACCGGATTTGGGGAAACTCTTCATACAGAAAGGCTTCCAGTTCTTGACCGTTCATCTTTAGCACGGGAGTTCGTCTCCTCTTTATCCAATTATTCCTGCTTTCTTATACCGTAGGACAGAGCCGTCGATACAAAAAAATAAAGATAATCCCTTTCTGGATTATTGGGCTTTGACGCCCCAAGCTCTTTGCCCCTTTAGAAAAATGTTCTATGGTGCCCCCAAATAAGAACAAGCGCCACCGGAGGAAAATGATGTCAACCACCGCTCCACAAGAAAATAATACCTTTACAGGCCTCTATACAACAGTAACCGATAATATTGCGACCCTTCGTCTTAACGATCCGACCAGTCGCAATGCCCTTTCCAGTGAAATGATGGCAGAAATCGAGACCGCGCTGACCGATCTTGGTAATCGAAGCGATGTTCATGTTGTAATTTTGGAAGCAAAAGGCCCTGTTTTTTCATCTGGCCATAATCTGAAAGAAATTATGGGAGATAGCAAAGCAGAAAAGATGCTGGCCCTGTTTAACCAATGCAGTGGCATGATGCAGACTGTCGTCAACCTGCCAAAGCCTGTCATTGCCAAAGTAAATGGTATGGCAACTGCGGCTGGATGCCAATTAGTCGCAAGCTGCGACCTTGCCTTTGCAAGCGATAAATCAGCCTTTGCAACACCCGGCGTCAACCTTGGTCTGTTCTGTTCCACGCCAATGGTCGCTTTAAGCCGAAATGTGTCCCCCAAACACGCGATGGAAATGTTGCTGGGCGGCGAGTTTATGGATGCGGAACACGCAATGCGAATTGGCTTGATTAATCGCGCCGTCGCAGAAGCTGAGCTGGATGATGTTGTTCAGGAGTTCGCCGAACGGATTGCCTCTAAATCCCCATTGACGGTAAAGACCGGCAAAACGGCTTTTTACCGGCAACTCAACATGCCCTTGGCTGAGGCATATGCCTACACGTCAAAAGTAATGGCTGAAAATATGCAAACCCATGATGCACAGGAAGGTATTTCCGCTTTCCTTGAAAAACGGTCGCCAAACTGGCAGGGCAAATAATATGGACCACGACGACTATTCCGAAGAGTATATTGAAGGCATCCTACAGGATGTGAAGACGATTGCCGTCGTCGGTGCCAGCGATAATCCAGTGCGTCCATCCTATTTTGTTATGCGCTACATGCAGCGAAAAGGCTATCGCATTATCCCTGTCAACCCTGGCAAGGCCGGCTCCACTTTATTGGGAGAGACAATTTACGCCTCCCTCGCCGATATTCCTGAGCCAGTTGATATGGTGGACTGCTTTCGAACCGCGGACGCTATTCCGGGGATTGTTGAAGAAGCAATTGCCATCAACGCAAACGTTCTGTGGATGCAACTGGGCATCACCCATCAGGATGCCGCGCAAACCGCTGAAGAGGCAGGAATGCGGGTTGTTATGAACCGCTGTCCAAAAATTGAGTTCGGCCGACTATCTGGCGAAATCGCCTATATGGGAGGCCGGTCTCGTGTAATTTCGTCCAAACGAAACAAGCTATTAGGAAAAAAGAATGACTGAACCAAAATTTGAAACCCTATCCGTACATGCTGGTGCTTCGCCAGATCCGACGACCGGTGCGCGGGTAACCCCAATTTATCAAACCGCTTCTTATGTTTTTGACGATGCCGATCATGCCGCAGAGCTTTTTAATCTGCAGGCTTTTGGCAATATTTACTCCCGCCTGACAAATCCGACCAACGCCGTGTTGGAAGAACGGGTTGCCACACTTGAAGGCGGCGCGACGGGTCTGGCGGTTGCGTCGGGCCATGCCGCACAGATGATCGTGTTTCACACCTTGATGGAGCCGGGCGATGAGTTTCTTGCCTCCAGCCGTTTATACGGTGGGACCATCACACAATTTGGACAATCCTTCAAAAAATTTGACTGGCATGCAAAATTTGTAGACCCTGTCGATCCGGAAAATTTCAGAGCCGCCCTTACTCCAAAATGCAAAGCCATCTTTATTGAAAGCCTTGCGAACCCCGGAGGCGTTGTTACCGACATTGAAGCCATTGCTGAAATCGCGCATGAAGCGGGCATCCCGCTGATTGTCGACAATACCCTTGCCACCCCTTATTTGTGCCGTCCGTTCGAATGGGGCGCAGATATTGTTGTTCATTCGGCGACAAAATTCCTGGGCGGTCACGGCAATTCTGTTGGCGGCATGATTGTTGATTCCGGTAAATTCAATTGGAGTGCCAACGACAAGTTCAGAACTCTGAGCGAACCAAACCCGTCCTATCATGGCCTTAAATTTCACGAGACTTTTGGTGAGCTGGCGTTTGGTATCGCCTGTCGCGCGCTGGGTCTTAGGGATCTGGGGCCGGCATTATCTCCGTTTAATGCCTTCATGATCACAACAGGCATCGAAACACTTCCCTTGCGCATGCGACAGCATTGCGAAAACACCGTCAAGGTTGCCAAATATCTGAAATCCCATGAGAAAGTTTCGTGGGTCTCCTGCGCAGCCCTAGACGACGATCCGTACAATGCGCTTGCAAAAAAATACCTCAAAAATGGTTGGGGCGGTGCCGTGCTGACCTTTGGTATCAAGGGCGGTTATCAGTCCGGCATTAAAATGGTTGAGACTGTCGATCTCTTTTCACATCTGGCGAACATTGGGGACACCCGCAGTCTGATCATCCATCCAGCATCGACAACCCATCGCCAACTGTCCGAAGAGCAGCAAGAAGCGGCAGGCGCCGGTCCTGATGTGATCCGGCTATCAATCGGCATTGAAAATGTTGACGATATTATCGCCGATCTGGAACAGGCTCTTTCCACAAGCTGATCATTGAATTGCGTGTCAGTTTACAGGCACGCGAAGGCAAATAGATTATCCCATCCGAATGAACGCGGCGTAATACCGCGTTCATTTTTTTATATTCTCTCACAAATACTCTGACAGCACGACTTTCTAGCACTCGCACAGTTGACGAGCGCTGCAAGCCCCCTGCCGCTTGCTTTCGCAGGCGGGCAAGCAGCTGACGCTAATTAGAAAGTTGTAGCCATGAAGTTATTCTCCCGCTCCCTACCCCTTCCATTTTGCCTTTTATCGGCGTTTCTAATGACCGGTGAAACGTTGCACACCAGCACAGTGAACTGGACAGGGCACGGCTCTTCCCTGCATTCAATTGAGTCTGAAAATGCCTATCCTGGAAACGGTATTTACGGCGAAGAACAATCAGAGCCTGAAACCAATGACGGCGACGAAACCGGATCCGATGGGCAGAGCCCTGAAGACCCGCAATAGGCACCTCTTATGAATAGACCGACAGTTCCACAAGGTTCTGATCTGGATCTCTTACGTATAAAGAGGTAATCGGGCCTGTCGCTCCTGTTCGGGGGACAGGCCCTTCCAGAACGGCAATATTAAACCGCTTCAATCGCTCGCTCAAATTCTCCAAAGTGCCTTGTACAATGAAGCAAAGATCAGCAGTTCCCGGTTTCGCGACATGCGCTTTGGGCTCAAACTCTTTTCCCTCCACATGAAGATTTATTTTTGATCGACCAAATGTAAGCGCCATTCGACCTTCGCCAAATGTCTCGAAACCCATCTCCAGACATTCACAATAAAACTTTTTTGTTTTACTAACGTCCCTTACTGTCAGCACTAAATGGTCCAGACAATCAATCATATTCCCAGCTCCTACAAGCCCTCAAGACTGCACCTGACGACTTCCAAACACCTCTACCTATCAGTGTATTTTTCATTATTGAACTCTCCTGATTATCCTCCATCTGCTTATTCAGGTCAAAAACAGAAAAGGGCAATCTATGAAGAAACTTCTTTTAATGCCGTTTCTCCTGATCGCATCGCACACATGGTCCATGAGTGCCTTAGGAGAGACAACAAGCGCGTCCGAAGGGTGGGGGAATGCCTCATCCTGGCGAAGTGCATACGAAAAGGCCGTCTTGGATGCCAGAGCGGACATGATTGAAAAAGCAGAAGGCGGATATTACGACGGGTTCGATACCAACAATTATTATATTTCCTCTGTCACTGCGGGCAATATTGTCACCATCACAGGAAGCACCGTCACCAACACGTCCATTGGGCAGGTCAATTGTGGATCCGTTACAGCGCAAAACTCACTGCTGGGCTATGAAAGCAATGACAATTCAGTCTCAGGCGATGGATGCACCTCCAGTGGAGGCCCGCAGTAATGAAAAAAATCTTATTCTCGATCGGCACACTGTTTCTGATTTCAGGTTGCGTTGCCAGTGCGAACACAAATATCGCTCTGGAAGATGGGCCGCCAGTTCAATCCATAACAACACCGTATGATGATCTTTTGTCCTGTGTTGCAGAACAAAAATCCATGCAAGGCACTTGGGCTGTCGGTGAAATCCTCGATCAAACAGGGAAACGCTCCATCGACACGGACGGAAACGGCCGATTTATCAGCCAGGGTGCAGGCGACATGATGCAAACCATGCTAACACTCGCCGGGGCCGAAAAAACTGTAAACAGGCGAGATCCGCGGCCCATAATCATGGAAGTAAACTGGGGTTTACGCAAAGCTAACGCCTTCAAGGCGATGGACTACTATATCACCGGATCGATCAACTCTCTCGACTTTTTACCCGGCGCTGCGGCTGAACTGTCCATTGCAGGAATTGGCCCACGTTATCGACAACACAGGGCTGTTGTGGGGCTGGATCTGCATTTAACAGATGCGAAAACCACTGAAGTCATAAGCGCGGTCAATATTTCAAAACAGATTTTCGCCGAGCAGGCAGGCTTTGGTCTGGGACGTTTCTTTGGCACAACACTTGTCGACTTTGACTTGAACGGTGGCAACCGCGAGCCAATGCAGCTGTCGCTTCGGTCTATGCTGCAATACGGCCTTTACAAAATGGTGTCCAACATTCAGCCGGAAATAAAAGCCGCCTGCCAATACACCATCGAAAATGTACAGGGTGTTGAAAACCTGAAACAAAGCAAAATCAACGAGTCGTTCACAACAGAAAATAAAACAAGCTCTTCAGAGCTATAATCCTAACAGGGCGTCAATATAACATTTTTAAGGAGTATATTTATGAAAAAACTTATTCTAGGAGCCTTTGTTGTCTCTGCATTGTCGACTACGGCGGCGGCACAGGAGAGTCCTTTTAAGACAGGAATTAACATAAACACTGTCGACATTACCAGCCCGTCTCCTATCCAAGATCCACGCTTGGCATCCACTCTTACTGAAAGAATGGATTCCGCAGGAAATATTGGCAATAACTTTAACAACATGCAAATTAATTTTGGTCATTCAATCAGTCAATTAGCATATATTTCAATCCCGTTGGGTGAATTTACAGACTCTGAAAAAGAAAATACGGATGGCGGCGTTCCTGAGCTTCCAAAGGGATTTTCTCTAACAAGTGTATCCTATGGCAACAGTGGTCCCATTATAGACTTCATGGACGCCGTTACCATTACGCCTTCATATTCAACTGAGACAACTACGGTTGAACTCAATATTCCAAAACTCTGGTAAGGAAAACGAGAAGCTCTCAGATATATTATCTCACATGCTTCTTTTAGTAGAAAGGCCAATCCAAAAGTTGGCCTTTCTCATTAAATGCGGCGCGCCGTCAGTTCATGAACCAAGCAAACGGCAAAGCCGAGGACAATCATACCTCCGGCTTGATGAAGGGCTCCAAGGGTCACGGGAACCACAGCCAACAACGTCCAGATACCCAATCCCACCTGTGCGAAAACGGAAACGAACAACAGCATGATCAATGATCGAGCCCGATCCCCGATACCCGGTCTCCTCCCCACGACGAGCAAAACAAGAAAGGCAATCACGATGACATAAGCAACCAACCGGTGCATGAATTGTATGGTTGCTACATTTTCAAAGAAATTTAAATAAAGCGGTGATAGCGCGAACAAATCATCCGGGTAGAACCCCTCACCCATCTGTGGCCATTCGTTATAAATAAACCCTGCATTCAAACCCGCGACAAACCCACCGATCAATATCTGCAAAAAAACAAGCCCTAAAAATATACGCGCCCATTTAAGAACATTTGCAGGACGGCTTTCACCAGGAAGCGTCGGATGCAACACGTCCATTATGGTCCAAAGCAAGGCCGCAAAAATAAGAGATGCCAGCCCAAGATGGGCCGTAAGCCGATAGTGACTGACATCTGGGTGATCGACAAGGCCACTTTTTACCATGACCCAACCCATAACACCCTGAAGGCCACCCAGGACGAACAAGAATAGAAGGCGCGGAATTTGGTTCAATTGTATCTTCCCAAACAGCAGGAAAACCACAAACGGAACAAAAAATGCCAGTCCAATAATTCGCCCCAATAAACGGTGCGCATATTCAAACGCAAAAATTCCCTTAAATTCCTCCAGCGACATCCCTTTATTTACTTTTTGATATTCAGGAAATGCTTTGTACTTATCAAATTCAGCCAGCCAGGCTGCCTCTCCAAAAGGAGGAAGCCAGCCCGTCACCGGTCGCCAGTCCACCATGGATAAACCGGATTCAGTCAGACGTGTGACACCGCCGAGTACCACCATCGCAAATACAAGAAACGCTACGCCAATCAACCAATAGGCAAGCAACTGATTATTCCGATGATTTTCGGAAACAGGCATGGAAGAAAGTATCATCATGGACCAGAACATAGTCTGCCTTTTTAAATTTGCAACGCTTTTTGGAAGGGTTCTAAAATAGAAAATCCTTAAAAAAAACCTTCAGTGTCTTTCGCGTTGATTATCAAGGCCAGCGCCAGCAGGGTCGGAACCATAGGCCCGAAAAGCACTGAACAAATTTTACACAAAAGCAGACGCAATGATCGATACCAAAGTGGGCGATTCCAAATTCCCGAAGCCTGTATTTGGGCCGGAAAATCACTTCAGAATTTGCAGGGCTCAGCCAGTTTGAGAAAGCTCCCTTCTGCAAGCTATAAGAGGCGAAATAACGGACCCTGCTTCTTCCCGATCGGAATCTTCTATAATGGATCTGGAACCGCCGTAACAGCGCCATCAACAGCCTGGCCGCCTAGCGCAACACCAACCAACGACTAGTCAAAGAAAAAGCCCCTCGCGGGGCTTTTTCTTTGACTAACTTTCACTGCCAAGCAGCAAAGAACAACAAACGACAACGCGCAGAAAACTGCGAAATCAAAACACATCAATTTGGCAGTGAAAATCGATCAATCCTGACAACCAGAAACAAAAAAGGCCTCAAAAACCGGAGTTTTCAAGGCCTTTTCGATTGGTCGGGCAGGCCGGATTTGAACCGACGACCCCTTCACCCCCAGTAAAGTGCGCTACCAGGCTGCGCTACTGCCCGTCAAAAATGGGTGTCAGGCGGCGCGACTATAACCGCCCTTAATCCGCAATGCAATGCCCTGCGATTATAGGAATGAAAATAAAATGAAACGGTTCAGTTGTTTAGAATCTGCTTGAGCTCTTTGAGTTCGGTCAGAATATTCTCAAGCAATTCCCGATGATCTGATATCGCAGTGTCATCAGCAGCAGCATTCAAGCCATTTCCCGAGCTTGCTGTTATCACAGGCGCCTCTGCTTGACGATCCTGCTTCTTGCTTACCGGTGACAGAACATCAATATTTTCTATCTTGCCGCCCTGCTCTTTCAGAAGCTTTTGTGCCCCTTTAATCGTAAAGCCATGGGTATAAAGAAGATCACGAATACCACGGATCAACTCTACGTCGGCAGGACGGTAATATCGCCGTCCTCCGCCCCGTTTTAACGGCTTGACGACCGGAAACTTACTTTCCCAAAATCGTAAAACATGCTGCGGAACATCCAGTTCGTCAGAAACCTCACTAATCGTCCTGAAAGCGTCAGGGGACTTTGAGCTTTTTCCGCCTACAGTGTTTTGTATGTCCGACATTCTTTACCAATTTGGTTAGATTTAACGTGATGTTTCGTTAATCTTGTTTTTAAGTACATGGGAGGCACGGAAAACCAGGACGCGGCGTGGTTCAATCGGGACTTCTTCTCCCGTTTTTGGATTCCGCCCGATACGTCCATTCTTTTCCCGAACCTGAAGACTCCCAAAAGAGGAAATTTTTACAGTTTCCCCGTCAACAAGACGATCCGCTATCTCTCCCAAGACAGCCTCAACGTGATCAGCCGATTCATTTCGTGAAAGGCCAACCTGCTGGTATAGCGCCTCAGCCAAATGTGCTCTGGTCAGTGTATTTTTGCTCATGTTTCCCACCTCGCGCCCGTTAATAAAGGATTAGCACAGCAAGCAAAGGCGTCAACTGCAAACGATCAAAAAACCGGTGAAATCTGTATAAAACCCTGATTTCATGGTGAAATTGCAATCTTGTTTACCATAAAAAAGAAATACAAAGCTTGATTCTTAGTGTTTCCTGCGAATCTGGTCAGTAGATTCGCAACAATTACCAGCGGACGAGAGCCGACCCCCAAGTAAAACCACCCCCCATTGCTTCAAGAAGAAGAAGGTCGCCTTTTTTGATCCGTCCATCCCTGACAGCTTCATCCAATGCCAAAGGAACAGAGGCCGCAGAGGTATTTCCGTGCCGGTCCACCGTAACAACGACTTTTTCAGAGGGCATTTTCAGCTTACGGCCGGTCCCGTCGATAATTCTTTTATTGGCCTGATGCGGAATTAACCAATCGATATCATCCGTTTCAAGACCCGTTGCCTCCAGCGCTTCACCCACGACACTTGCCAGGTTATTGACCGCGTGCTTGAACACTTCCCGGCCCGCCATACGCAAATACCCGGTGGATTGTGTCGAAGAAGGACCACCATCAACAAACAGAAGATCGTGATGATTACCATCGGCATGCAGATGACTTGTCAACACGCCGCGGTCCTGATTGGTTCCCTCTTCTTCGGAAGCTTCCAGAATAATTGCACCGGCACCGTCGGCAAACAACACGCAGGTCGTTCTGTCTTCCCAATCCAGAATACGGGAAAATGTCTCGGCACCGATAACCAGGGCACGATTGGCCTGTCCGCATTTGACAAAGTTGTCTGCCGTCGCAAGCGCATAAATAAAGCCAGTACAGACAGCCTGAAGGTCAAAGGCAAATCCTCTGGTCATACCCAGCTTTTTTTGAACAGTCGTTGCCGTTGCCGGGAATGTTTCGTCGGGCGTCGCAGTGGCAACAAGAACCAAATCGATATCATCTGGCTGAAGGCCGGCGGCATCCAGGGCGGCCTGTGCCGCCTTAGTCGCCAAATCAGACGTCAATTCACCATCGGCCGCAATCCGGCGCTCACGAATACCGGAACGCGCCACGATCCATTCGTCAGAGGTGTCAACCATCGTGCTTAGTTCTTCATTGGTAAGAACTCTTTCCGGCAAATACGAACCGGTTCCGATAATGACTGAGCGACGCATGTTAATTCCGTTCTCTGACCGGATGGTCAGTTGTTCTTTATAGTTCTTTTTCAGGCTTCGGTGACTTCCGAGGAAGAAGTCTCCTCATTACTACTCGCTTTTGTCTCAACATCAAAGTCCTTGAAATGCGCAATCATGCGATCAATCATCCCTTCGGACACCATGCCGATTGTCACAGCAACAGCATTTGCGAAACCAAAAGCATCGGTTCCACCATGACTTTTCACGCAGACACCGTTCAAACCAAGGAAAACCCCACCGTTATACAATCTGGGGTCTAATCGGTTTTTTAAAACCTTTAAACCGTTCTTCGATAGAAGATAGCCAATCTTGGACATAAGAGATTGTTGAAAACCGGCCTTCAAAAAATTAGAAAAGAGAGTCGCAACCCCCTCTGCCGTTTTCAAAGCAACATTTCCGGTAAAGCCATCTGTGACAACCACATCGACGATACCACGCGTAATATCATCGCCTTCAACAAAGCCACAATATTCGAAGGGAGGATTTTTTATGGAACGCAGGCGTTCGCCCGCTTCCTTAATCGTATCACTACCTTTTAATTCTTCACTGCCAACGTTCAGCAAGCCAACCCGAGGCGGCACACGCCCCAAAACGGCCCGGGCGAAATCAGCGCCCATAACCGCAAACTGAACCAGGTTATCCGCGTCGCATTCCACATTTGCCCCAAGATCAAGCATGATCGTCTCTCCCTTTGGAGAGGGGAGCATGGATGCAAGCGCCGGACGATCAATCCCAGGCAAAGTGCGCAGAGAAAACTTGGCCATCGCCATTAGCGCGCCTGTATTCCCTGCTGAGACAACGCCACCCGCTTCACCATCGCGCACGGCATCGATCGCCAGTCGCATACTGCTCTGACGTCCCTTGCGTAACGCATGGCTAGGCTTGTCTTCCCCTTTAATGGCGTGAGTGGTGTGTCTGATTTCACAGACAGACCTCACAAGGGGATAGGCGTCCAATAATGGATTAAGGCGCGCCTCATCTCCAAACAGCAAAAACCGGGCGTTGGGAAATTGAATCCGAACGATGTCCACACCCTTAATGACAATATCCGGGGCATCGTCCCCACCCATCGCATCAAGTGCAATAACAACGTTTTCGCTCATTCCACCGTCCGGTTTCTGTCCACTCGGAAATCAGAAGAAATCTGATTTATAGTGCTTCTGCTGTATCCAGAACTTCACGGTCGTCATAATGACCGCAAGAACCACAAATATGATGCGGGCGTTTCAGCTCGCCGCAGTTTGTGCATTCCTGAACTTGTGTACCACCAAGTGAATCATGCGCACGACGCATGTTACGTTTCGATTTAGTGGTTTTCTTTCTAGGTACTGCCATTTTCTCAATCTCTCAATTTGCACCAACTTACTGGCGACTTTAACCCAGATCCAAACTAACTGACGTCACATTCGGCCAATTAGTCCTTATTCATCATTTTCTTCAAGTCTGCAAAAGGCCGATGAGTTTCTTTTTGTTCCTCAACCACCTCTTCCTCAAGGTCCCGGATAATCTCCGACGCCTTCGAAATCTCACTATCATTCGCTCGAGGGTAAGGCTCCAACGACAGGGCGATTTGCTCTATCAGCGCCTGGACAACGTCAATCTGACCATCAATGATCAACTCTGGAAGGTCCGCTTCTTCCATACTGACGACGTAATCCACATCCTCAACCAATGCGTCGTCCCGACTAAAGGTGTAACACATTACGAAATCTTCTTCAATTTTCTGCCTGACAGGCTCCAGACTTACGACGCAAGCCTGGTCGACTTCAGCAACGATCGAGCCAGTCAGTTCAATCAAGCCGCTGCCTTCTTTTCTGCCGACTGACGCTTTCATTTGTGCAGATGCAACCTGCAAAATCTCAAGCCGTTCAGCAAGAATGCGGCATTCATCCTCGGATGCTGTGATGTTAATTCTTACAGGCTCTCGCCCAAGACGCTCAACATTCACCCACCGAGCAAATTCTTCCCCGGTATCCTGCATGGGATGACCCTTTCCAACTAACATGATCTCGAATGACCGTTTTGTGCTGAAAACTTCCGGTCTTACATTTTCGAAGGCGCGAAAATAAGCGTTTCAGTCCGCTGGGTCAAATGCTTTTGCAAAATATATCTAACGCGCTGTTTATATTGCTAATTTTGAACCAATATCAAGCGAATTATGCGTTCACCCGGCTTTGCTTTGCGACAAATTTTGAAAAACAACCCGACCATGCTCTAAATCCTGACTGTCCTGCCCCTTCAAATACGCATCATTCTGACGGACATAATCAGCCAACAAAGACAACACTTCCGCCTTGGGCGTCACTTCACATGTTCCATAGTGATTTCGTTCAAGTGCAGTTTCCAGTGTTTCACCCTCGCCGTTCAATGCCTGTTCATAGGCAACCACGCGGCCATAAAAGACTTTTGCCATCTCTTTGATCCGTTTTCCAACACTCAGATCCCCAACCCCGATCTCCCGAAGAGACTGATCCATATCGGCAAACATCAGATCAAAAACCGCCTGTGAAAGTTTAATAAGAGACTCGTCCCCCTCCACTTTCAGGCGGCGCATCAGCAGAAAGGCATGTAGGGCAATCATTTCATATCGCCCATCAACAGTGTCCGGAACCTCAGCAGCGATATAGAATTCAGGCTGGCGGGCCTGCCGCACAATTTCTTTATAAAGCTCTTGCGCTGCGATTTCCTGCTGCCGTTGCCCAAAGAATTTTTTGAAAATCATTCGTGATCCTTATTCTGACCAGCCGCTTGAAATTTCAAGTCAGTCAATCACCAAAGATTTGACATTTATACGTTTAAAATGTCATTTATGCAGGATGAATTAAGCGCTTGAATGCCTTGTGTCAACCGATAGAACCGAGAGACAATGCAAATCTGCGCAATCCGATTAACGACTAGGCGACAGTCAAATGATGAAATTCCTTCGAAATACTTTACTTGTCAGTGCTCTATGTGTGGCCGTAACTGCCTGTGAATATACCAAGGAAAGTTCCGGTTACCGCGTAGACCCTGATCAAATTGCCAAACTTGAACCCGGCATCACGGACAAAGACGGCGTTATTGAGAATCTTGGCTCTCCCTCCAGCATTTCCACATTCGCTGAAAATGGTGAAGCGTGGTACTACATCTCCAAGAAAACTGAGCATTATGCGTTTCTGGACAAAAACGTCATTGAACAGAATGTTATCGTCATAAAATTTGATGAAAATGATGTGATAGAGGTAATCAAGAATTACGACAAAGAGTCTGGCAAAGAAATTGATATTGTCGAGCGTACAACACCAACCGGCGGGAACGAGCTGGGCTTCTTTGAACAGATATTTGGAAACTTCGGGCGCTTTAACCCAGGTGCCAATTAAAGTCATTTTCGTCATCCCTCAACAAAAAAAGCCCCCGAAACTTCCGGGGGCTTTTTTTTTCAGAAACATGCTGTTTAGTGAGCGAGAACCGCCAATAAAAGCAATGCAATGATATTGGTGATTTTGATCATTGGATTCACCGCCGGACCCGCTGTATCTTTATAAGGATCACCAACCGTATCTCCGGTAACCGCGGCGGCATGTGCATCTGTTCCCTTGCCGCCATGATGACCATCTTCAATATATTTCTTCGCATTATCCCAGGCACCACCGCCCGCGGTCATCGAAACCGCCACGAACAGTCCGGTAATGATAACACCCAGCAACATCGCACCGACAGTCGCAAACGCCGCTGATTTATCGGCGATCAGCATAACAACACCAAAAACCACGATGGGCGCCAGCAAAGGAAGCAAGGACGGAATGATCATTTCCTTAATCGCCGCCTTGGTCAGCATATCAACGGCCCGCCCATAATCCGGCTTGGCCGTTCCTTCCATAATCCCCGGAATCTCTTTAAATTGTCTGCGCACTTCTCGGACAACGGACCCTGCGGCACGACCAACGGACATCATGCCCATCGCACCAAATAAATAAGGAAGAAGCCCACCGAGTATCAGTCCAACAACAATAAACGGGTTTTGCAGACCGAAATCCAGCGTGACCCCTTGATAGAAGGAATATTTGTCTGGCCCGGCATTCGAAATAAAATAGGCCAGATCTTCGGTATAAGCCGCAAAGAGGACCAATGCACCCAACCCGGCAGACCCGATTGCATATCCTTTGGTCACCGCTTTGGTCGTATTGCCGACCGCGTCCAGTGCATCCGTGGTTTTTCGGACATCCTCATCCATATCAGCCATTTCCGCGATCCCGCCAGCATTGTCGGTTACGGGTCCATAGGCGTCAAGGGCGACAACCATTCCCGCCAGAGCCAGCATAGTGGTCACTGCAATCGCAATACCATACAGAGCAGCAAAATTATACGCGACGACAATCCCGGCACAGATGATGAGCGCCGGAATAGCGGTTGCTTCCATGGAAACGGCCAATCCTTGAATGACGTTCGTGCCGTGCCCTGTTTCAGACGCTTTTGCAATGCTGCGAACCGGGCGATATTCTGTGGACGTATAATATTCTGTGATCCAGATAATCAATCCCGTCACAATCAACCCGATTAACCCACAATAAAACAAACTCGCACCAGTAAAAGTTTTATCGCCAATACTGAATTCAGTTCCCGTGCCGATGGTCATTGCAGTAATCGGCCAAAGTGCGATTGCCGAAAGAACGGCTGTAACCGCAAACCCCTTATAAAGGGCGCCCATAATATTGTTGCTGCTGCCCAATTTTACGAAGAAAGTTCCGATGACTGAAGTAATAATACACACCCCTCCGATCATAAGCGGATAGGTCATCAATTCAGGAGAATTGGCAAAGTAAATCGACGACAACACCATCGTCGCAACCACCGTTACAGCATAGGTTTCAAAAAGGTCAGCGGCCATTCCGGCACAATCGCCAACATTATCACCGACATTGTCTGCAATAACCGCTGGATTGCGTGGATCATCTTCAGGGATGCCAGCCTCGACCTTCCCCACCAGATCAGCGCCAACATCAGCGCCCTTTGTAAAAATACCACCCCCTAATCTGGCAAAAATGGAAATCAGCGATGCGCCAAAACCAAGTCCAACCAGACTATCAATCATTTCACGACCCTGAACATTCATCGACAGCAAAGCCGCGTAATATCCGGCAACAGCGAGCAATGCCAAACCGACAACCAGCAAGCCGGTCACGGCCCCTGCCTTAAACGAGACAGCAAGACCTTCTTTTAATCCGATCGCCGCCGCCGCCGCCGTTCGCACATTCGCCCGCACCGAAACGTTCATACCAATAAAACCAGCCGCGCCTGATAAAATGGCACCGATTAAAAAGCCAATCCCGACTTTCAAGCCAAGCAAAAATGTCAAAATGCCAAAAATCACGATCCCAACCAGGCCGATCGTTAAATATTGGCGGTTTAGATATGCTGTTGCCCCCTCTTGAACAGCAGCAGATATTTCCTGCATACGCGCCGTACCCGCATCTGCTGATAAAACGGAACGTCCTGCATACAAACCATAAACTAACGCTATGACACCACAAATAATAGGAATCCACACAAATTCAGACATTGACTCCACCCTATTCTTTAGTGAGCTACGGGCTCACTAACTGTTTTTGATTAACGAACTTAAGTTCTTTTCATAAAAATCAGTTACTGGGCAATCAACTTGCCGTTTAACAATGACAGATAAATATTGAACGGGCAATATTAAGTTTAATATTACCAATCTTTTAATATTACCGATTGATTTGCTTAAATAATCTAATTTTTTATTTGATAATTATTTAGCCTATTTCGACAAATTCCGATTCCTAAACTCTTTAATTAATAAATTCTCTATTTAATTCAGAAAGTTTACTCAAGAAAAACCCAACTGAAAAACAATAGAAGTCATTATTTTATATTTTACTACTTTATCTTTTTGTTATTTTCACTTTCATTATATTTGCCAAATACCCTGAATCTTCAAAAAAAACCCATTTTTTTCCAATCGATTATGGCGCTCCTTCTCAGAACGTGCTATCCGGGCGCCAACGAATATTAGGAGCTTAAAAGAATGGATATTTCCAAAATCTCTGCTGGCAAGAATGTCCCGTGGGATGTGAACGTTGTTATCGAGATCCCTATTGGTGGCGTTCCGGTAAAATACGAAGTCGATAAAGACTCAGGAGCGATGTTTGTCGACCGCTTCTTGCACACCGCCATGTACTACCCTTGCAACTATGGCTTTATCCCTCACACACTGGCCGATGACGGCGACCCGACCGACATGCTGGTAGCGGGCCCTATCCCGGTTATCCCAGGGGCGGTCCTGCGGGCACGCCCTGTTGGCGTTCTGATTATGGAAGATGAGGCCGGTCAGGACGAAAAGATTATCGGTGTTCCGGTTGATAAGCTTCACCCTTATTATTCGAATGTTGCGAACTACACCGACCTTCGGGATGTCCTGCTTGATCAGATTGCTCACTTCTTTGAGCATTACAAAGATCTTGAAAAAGATAAATGGGTAAAGATTGTTCGCTGGGGCGATGCTGACGAAGCTGCTGCAATGATCCAGAACTCTTTGGTGAAAGACGCCTTCACAGGATAATCTCTGAACGAAGATGTTAAAAAAGCCGCTCCCTTATTGTGGGGAGCGGCTTTTTTTATTCTGCGGGCGCGACTGCGCGAACCTGCCGGCTAAGATTAACCAGAGCAATAATCGCAACCAGACCAAAGAACGGGATCATGCTCATGGTCACGACATCCCAGCCAAGCGTTTGCTGAAGGATGCCAGCAGACAGCGATGCCGTCGCAACCGTCCCGAAAACAAGAAAATCATTAAAACCCTGAACTTTGGCAGTTTCACTTGGCCGGTATGTTTTCGTCAGCAACGTTGTCCCGCCGATAAACATAAAGTTCCAGGAAACACCCAAAAGAACCAAGGCGATCCAAAAGTTGGCGATGGCCAATCCGGACAAGGCAACACCAATACAGACAAGGCCCAAGATCGCCCCAACGAAAATTACTTTAAAATCGCCGTATCTGGTGATCAGGGATCCGGTAAAGAAACTGGGGCCAAACATGGCAACCACATGCCAACTAATGACATTGAAGGAGTCTGACGGGGTGAGCCCACAGCCGATCATGGCGAGAGGCGTTGCCGTCATGATGAAGCTCATTCCCGCATACCCGATCATCGCACTTAAAGCTGCCAGAATGAACGTCGGTTGCTTCATGATTTCGAGGAGCGGACGAGGCTTTTCATCAAACACCTGGTTTCTGATATGCGGGATTTTGACAAAGCTTACAAAAACAAGGGCGAAGACCCCCAGCAGGATGATTGCCAGATACGGGCCCAAATACAGATAAGGCGCGTAAAGGTCCCGGGTATGACTTGCAATTTGCGGCCCGATGAAGCCAGCGACCAATCCGCCCGCCATCACATAAGAAACAGCCTTGCTCCGGAATTCCGGGCCAGCAACGTCAATGGCAGCAAACCGGTAATAGTTGCCAAAAGCCGAGCAGGTTCCAACGAGCATCACGCCCAAAGTGAAGCCGATAAAACTTCCAACATAGATGGAATAAGCCGCAATGGATGCACCAAGCATACCCAGCAAAATCCCGAATAAAAATCCGGCTTTTCGGCCCACATGCTTCATGAAATAGGATGCTGGAATAGTGGCAAGTGCTGTTCCTGTCACCACTGCCGTGACAGGCACCGTGGCCAGAGACTTGTCGGTTCCCAATAAAAGAAGGGCAACAAGGGACGCGGAACTGATCATGATAGAGGTTGTACTATTCAGCATGGCCTGAGCGCCGGCCATCAGAAGAATACTAACTTTTGTGCGGGTGTCTCTCAACGCGCCCTCCTATATACATGAGAAGGGCTAATGATAATCGACCCTTTAGTTACCTTTGAACACCTTGACCACGAGAATATCAGAGGGCGCCTTTTTACCAAGTACCTGATTTGCCTGCGTCAGCAAACGTTTTTTTAGCCGGTCGTAGTCAACACCACGTGTTTTATCTTTGAATAAAACAGTGCGACCGCTCAGATCCTTCAAGAAAGCATCCCTAACACGAGGGATAAGCTTTCGGGTCCCATCTTTTTTCTCTTTTTCATCAAATTCAAGACTGACCGTCATGAACATATAGTATCGTATGTCTCCATTTTTACGTCGGATCGGCACACTTAAGGGCTTAAGCTCCAGATAAAACGGCCCCTCTTCGACTACCCCTTCTTCAGGTTCAGCAGACGAAGACGCACGAGCATCCGGCACCAACGCCAACGCAAGGAGCACACAGGTTGCCAGTAGAAAGCCTGACATAGAATCTTTAAAAGCCGCGATCATGATCAAATCCGTTGCTGACAGAAAAAAGTCGTTACACAAATTTGATTATCTCAGCGAAGCCTTTCAGAAACGTTTACAACCGACATGCAACCCGAATTTCTTTAGGCAGCACCCGACATGGATCTATTTTCTTCCAAGACCTCATACTCAGAGACGCAATCCGCACGGGTCTTGTAGGCTTCGTCCTTTCGGCTCCAAAGACTGACCCGAGAAATTTCCCAGCGATCAGGATCCAAAAGCACCATATGTGCAAAAAGATCATCATTCTTGAGCATTTTGAGATGATTGGCCTGCTCATGGGTTTTAAGCGTTGTCAGGTTTTGTTTTTCGCAAACTTTATCAACTTCAGAAAGCATCTTTTTGGGTGCAATCGTTGACCGACCATAGCCAAAATTCAAGATTTGCCAGCTTCGGACCCTTGGTCGGCCGAAATCCTCGACCACGTCCTCAAACAGGGTGTTCATTAAGAAATTTTGAGCTGCCTGACTGTTTTCCCAAATATAAAATGGCGCATATACGTGTTCTTCCCTGTCATACAGGTAGAATTTGTGTGCAAGCCCTGGGCATCCGTCAAACATGGGACCGCGCATTGAGACACGGTCATTAACCATCTGAGCATCATACTCACTTGGCAACCGGACCGTATACTGCATAGCCAGCATAGAGTTCTCCCGAAACAATTTTAACCGCCGAGAGTTTTTCAAAACGGCGGGAAGATGACAACGCACAGAAATGCATAGCTATCATGCATAAAACGAAGAGGCGAAAAAATTAACCTAAAAATGGGTCCAGCCAGCGCAGTTATGCTCAATTCTTTGACCGTCAGAATCCAGTAAAACCGGGCTTTCTCCTTCTGTAATCATTCCAATTGACGTGACATGAAGGCCCAATTTATGGTTAATTTCTTCGAACGCCGGCACGGAAGCAGGTGGAATCGTAAAACAGAGCTCGTAATCATCCCCTCCGGACAGGATGGCCGTCCATTGATCAGGATAGGTTTCAACGACTTTTTGGGCGGCATCAGATAGTGGAATGCAGGCCTGATGGATTGTCATCCCAACACCGGATTGCTTGCAGATATGCCCCGCATCGGCCAACAATCCATCTGAAATATCGAGGCAGGCAGAAGCATGATCCCGAAGCACTGCCCCCAGCGTAATTTTAGGGTCAGGAAGCCTGTATCGTCTCTCAAGAAATTGCCTGTCCTGTTCATTCAAGAAAGGTAATTTCCCCTGCCTTGCCTGCAATCCAAGCGCACCATCCCCGATCGTTCCGCTGACATACAGCTGATCGCCGACCTTGGCACCGTTTCGCCTGAGGGCCTGCCCTATGGGGACTTCACCAAGGGCCGTCAGGCTAAGCGTCAACGGCCCGGATGTCTTGACAGTATCACCGCCAAGCAAACCAACACCAAAGAGAGCTTGGTCTTCTTCAAGACCAGCTGCAAAGCTCTTGATAAAGGCTTCATCGCAATCCTCGGTCCAAGCCGTGGCCAAAAGATAGCCTACAGGCTGGGCACCCATCGCGGCCAGATCAGATAAATTTGTACGAAGAAGTTTGCGCGCGATGTCTGCGGGGGGATCATTCTCAAAAAAATGAACCCCGGCGACCATTGCGTCCTTGGTGAGGACCAGTTCATGGCCGTCTCGAACAGAGAGTAAGGCCGCGTCGTCCCCCAAACCAAGAGCCCCGGGGGTGTTGCGGGTCAGCGGCGAAAAAATGGTTTCGATTATGCCAAATTCGCCCGTTTTGGTATCGGGCCCCGGCATTTATTCAAATTCGCCGGGCCGAAGAATTCTGGCAATTCTGTCCAGGACACCGTTCACAAATGAAGGTTCATTGTTATTAAAGAACGTCCGGGCCATCCCGACATATTCTGAAATAATCACCTTGGCATCCGCATCCAGACGGGCCAAAAGCTCATACACGGCAACACGCAAAGTCGCCTGCAAAACCAACTCCAACCGATCGAGGGTTCTGTCTTTATCCAAAACAGCATTGATCTGCTGATCAATTTCTTCAAGACGTTCAGTCGCCCCGATAACCAGATCCCGGAACAAGGCCTTATCAGAATCCTTGAACTGCATGTCGTCAATTTTGGCGCCCACGCGATGTTCAAGAAACTCGTCAACCACTTCGGTTGCCGCCTTTTCCTCAACACCCATCTGATAAAATGCCTGAACAGCATTTAACCGGGCAAGACGGCGGCGACTATGTTTGTCCCCCCGTTTTTCAGATTTTGAGCTCATCGCGGAAATAGTCCAAATTGTTCTTTTACAGTCAGCATCTGAAGCGCGGCCTGTGCAGCCCCGCCTCCTTTGTTCTTCTGATCTTTATTGGCCCGGGCCCAGGCCTGCTCTTCATTTTCGCAGGTGATAATTCCGTTGCCCAACGCCAGACAATATTCAGTAGACAGGTCCATCAATGCACGGGCGCTTTCTTCTGAAACAGTGTCATAGTGCGATGTTTCACCGCGAATAACACAGCCAAGCGCAACATAGGCATCAAACCGGCGACGCCCGCCCATGAATTCCATGGCCTTGATTGCAAACCGAATGGCCGCCGGAATTTCGAGACAACCGGGCACCTGAATAACTTCATAAGTCGCATCGACACGGTCCAATTCTTCTTTTGCACCATCAAGCAGCGCATCGGAAATATCCCGGTAAAAATCAGCCTCGATAATCAGTATATGTAAATTGTCTCGCATAGGCTTATTCCTTGACCTTTATAGGCCGTGTTTCGGATACCGAGAGACCATAACCATCCAGTCCAACAATATTCCGTTCAGTGTTGGAGAGAAGAACCATATTCTTGACACCAAGATCAAGCAATATCTGCGCACCAATGCCGTAATCACGTAATTCATGGGGCGTTTTGACAGGTTCACCCAATTTTCGGCGCAAACGATCGGAAAGAGCCATCGGCCGTGGCTCGCGGATCAGGACAACAACACCCCGACCTTCTTCTTCAATCTGGTGCATCGCATTATGCAGCATATCCGGGTTTTCGTCCAGATCACCCAGAACATCCCCTAAAAGGTTCAGCGCATGCATACGCACCATAATGGGCTCGGAGGTGGAGATATCCCCCTTGATCAACGCTACATGTTCCGCATATTCCGGCTTGTTCGAAAACACGATCATTTTCCAGTCGTCCCCGTACTTACTGGAGACATCTGCCTCGATCTCCCGCGTGATCAGGCTGTCATGACGACGACGGTATTCGATCAGATCTTCAATCGTTCCGACTTTCAAGTCGTGTTTCGCGGCGAATTCCAACAGATCGGGTAGCCGCGCCATTGTGCCGTCATCTTTCATGATTTCACAGATAACACCTGCAGGGATCATGCCGGCAAGTCTCGCGATATCTACCGCAGCTTCTGTATGACCCGTGCGGCGCAGAACCCCGCCTTCACGTGCGACAAGGGGGAAAACATGTCCTGGGCTTACGATATCCTGCGGCCCTTTGGTATGATCAATTGCCACCGCAATTGTCGTGGCGCGGTCTGCGGCCGAAATTCCTGTGGTCACGCCTTCGCGTGCTTCAATCGAGACCGTAAAATTCGTATGCAATCGGGACGCATTGGATTGCGCCATTAACGGCAGCTCCAACTCCTGAACCCGCTCTTCTTCCATGGAAAGACAGATCAAACCACGGCCATGTTTAGCCATAAAGTTAATCGCATCTGGCGTCGCCATCTGGGCTGGTATAACCAGGTCGCCTTCGTTTTCCCGATCTTCAGCATCAACGAGAATGAACATTTTGCCATTTTTAGCATCGTTAATGATCTCCTCAATGGGAGAGAGGTTCTTGCTTTTAGTCATTTTTATTATTCACCTCAGTCATACGCGCTACATAGCGCGCCAACACGTCAATTTCGAAATTAATCCGCTGACCAATTTTCAAAGTCCGAAAAGTCGTATGCGCCTTGGTATGCGAAATAATGTTTACACTGAAAAAGTCCACTCCAACCTCGTTTACCGTCAGCGAAATACCATTGAGGGTGATGGAGCCTTTCGCAGCGACAAAACCGGCATATTCGTCTGGCAGGGACAAAGTCAACTTGGTTGAATCGTTAATTTCTTCCAGATTCTTAAGAACAATAACGGCGTCGACATGCCCCGTCACCACGTGGCCGCCCAACTCGTCGCCAAGTTTCAGCGCCCGCTCTAGATTGACCATCGTTCCCACTTCCCATTCGTTTAGATTGGTGCAGGACAGGGTTTCGTCTGAAGCCTCGACAGCGAACCAGTCTTCCCCTTTATCGACTACAGTAAGGCAGGGACCGGAACACGCGATAGAGGCGCCGATGTCAATGTCTGACGTGTCAAACGCGGTTTTGATCTTAATTTTTGTATCACCGCTTTTTTCAATCGAGGCTATTTCCCCGACATCTGTAATAATTCCCGTAAACATGCTTACCTAGTTCCGAAGAAAATAACGTTCCAGCTGATCCTCACCTAAACGATGAGTACCCTCTAATTCCAATATTGGTGCGTCCGACACATTTTTCAGTCCGATGGATTGAAAAACAGAGATACCGTCTCCACCAATGACTTTAGCAGCCCTGAACCACATCAAGCGGTCTGCCAACTCTTCTTTTATCAATGATGCCTGAAGATGGGAACCTCCTTCGACAAGCAATCGTGTAATTCCTTTGTCCGATAAAATGGACAATGTGTGTTTTAAGTCGGGAAGACCTGACTCTGTCGCCTCAACCTCAATGACATCAGCGCCCAAATTCCGGATCGCGTCAATGCGTTCAGGATCATTTCCGGCAACCGTGACAATCCACAAAGGAATGTCGCGAACAGTTTTAAACAACTGACTGGTCAACGGTATTCTCAACCGGGTATCGGCTACAATCCGGATTGGCGAATATTCCGTCAGGCCGGGTATGCGGCAGGAAAGTTCCGGGTCATCAGCAAGGACGGTTCCTATCCCCACCATGATCGCATCGTTTTTGGCCCGCAACATATGCCCGTAACGGCGCGCCTGCGGACCGGTGATCCATTGACTGCTTCCAGTCGTTGTTGCGATTTTTCCGTCGAGGCTGGTTGCCATCTTCAAAGTAACTAACGGTTTGTCGATGGTTTTACTTTCAACGAAACCGATATTGGCATCCAGCGCCTCGCTCTCGCAAATTTTTTCAACAACCTCTACGCCTGCCTCGCGTAAAATTTCAAGCCCGCGCCCATTTACTCGCTCATCAGGATCCTGCAACGCAGAAACCACGCGTGAAATTCCAGCCTTGATAAGCGCGTCGCAGCAAGGAGGCGTTTTGCCATGATGGGAACAGGGTTCCAGTGTTACATAGGCGGTTGCCCCTTTTGCCAGCGGCCCTGCCCGCTCTAGCGCAACGGTTTCTGCATGGGGGCGCCCCCCAGGCTGGGTCCATCCGCGGCCCACGATACGGCCTTGATTGACAAGTAGACAGCCGACAGCCGGATTCGGCGCAACACGACCCAAGCCACGCCGGGCAAGGCGGAGGGCCATACGCATAAATCGTTGATCTGTTTTAAGGTCAGTCTGTGACACTACTCTGCAGTTCGCCAATAAACTCTTCGAAATCTTTGGCTTCCCGGAATTCCCGGTACACCGATGCAAATCGAACATAGGCGACACTATCAAGATTTGCCAGACCTTCCATCACAAGTTCGCCAATCTTATCGGACGTAACTTCCTGATCGCCGCTACTTTCAAGCTGACGTACAATTCCGTTGATCATGCGATCAATGTTATCTGGCTCAACGGGGCGCTTGCGAGTTGCGATTGTCACCGAGCGTTCAAGTTTTTCACGCTCAAAGGGGCTTCGTTGACCGTTTTTCTTAACAACCGTCAATTCCCGCAACTGTACACGTTCGAAAGTTGTAAATCTGGCACCACAGGCCATACAGGCTCGTCGGCGCCGAATTGCAGTATTGTCTTCAGTCGGACGACTGTCCTTAACCTGGGTTTCTTCACTGTTACAAAACGGACAACGCATTCACGGCTCCCCCAATTATATCAGGATGCCTGCGCAAACACGCATCCTGACCAAATAGCTTACAGGGATGAATAAAGCGGGTAATTATCGCAAAGCTGCTTCACTTCTGCCCGGACTTTAGCCTCCACTGCACTGTTATCCTCAGGATTTGCGACTAATCCGTCAAGAACTTCAGCGATCAGGTCGCCAACTTTCGCAAATTCTTCGACACCAAAGCCACGTGTTGTTGCCGCGGGTGAGCCAAGACGCACGCCAGAGGTAACCGTTGGTTTTTCTGGATCGAAAGGGATACCGTTCTTGTTACAGGTCATATTCGCATTTTCCAAGGAATGCTCGGCGACATTACCGGTCAGTTTCTTGGGCCGCAAATCAACAAGAACAACATGTGTATCTGTACCGCCCGAAACGATATCCAACCCATGACTAATGAGCGTTTTTGCAAGAATATCCGCATTAGCAACCACAGATTTAGCATAGGTTTTGAACGAAGGCTGAAGCGCTTCACCAAATGCAACGGCTTTACCAGCGATAACATGCATCAAAGGACCGCCTTGAATTCCGGGGAAAATTGCCGAATTTACTTTTTTGGCAATCGCTGCGTCATTGGTCAGGATCATCCCGCCACGTGGTCCACGCAATGTTTTATGGGTCGTTGTTGTTGCAATATGAGCATGTGGGAACGGGCTTGGATGCTCACCCGCGGCAACCAGGCCAGCAAAATGCGCCATATCCACCATCAGATATGCACCAACTTCGTCTGCAATTTCACGGAATTTCGCAAAATCCAACTGACGAGGATAGGCAGATCCACCGGCGACAATCAGTTCAGGCTTATGTTCTTTTGCAAGCGCCAGCACTTCGTCAAAATCAACACGGTGATCATCAGGACGGACGTTATACTGAATAGCGTTAAACCATTTACCTGACTGGTTTGGAGCCGCGCCATGGGTCAGGTGACCGCCAGCCGCCAGCGACATTCCAAGGATAGTCGCCCCCGGCTTGATCAGGGACATGAACGCGCCCTGATTGGCCTGTGAGCCGGAATTAGGCTGGACATTTACAAAATCAACGTTGAAAAGCTTTTTCGCCCGTTCAATCGCAAGATTCTCAACAATATCAACATACTCACAACCGCCATAATAACGACGGCCCGGATACCCTTCCGCATATTTGTTTGTCAAAACAGAGCCTTGCGCTGCCATCACGGCAGAGCTCACAATGTTTTCGGATGCGATTAATTCGATCTGATCCCGCTGACGACCAAGTTCTTTTTCGATCGCACCAAACACGTCCGGGTCATTTTTTTCCAAATCTGCGTTGAAAAAATCAATCTGGTCAGAATTCTGTTTGCTCACCTGTGCCACTCCATATTCAACGACCCGGGACATTTAATAGATTTACCCGGATTTCAGTAACGCCATTAGGGTATACTGGACAGGACTTCTTCGGCTGAAGGATTTCCTAAAACCAGTACAACTGTGACTTTTACCGGCGACTTGCACCCGCCGATATTAGCCGAATTCAGCGCGGGTTGGATAGCACATCCTATTTGTCCTTCCTAGAGAGAACTGACCCGAAAATGCAATAAAGCTACAGATCGCGCTGAACCCTTTAGAATAAGACCGCAGGGTCCCGCTTTTTACTTGAGAAACAAGCAGCGTTTAGTCTATATTAGAATAAAGTAATAATTCCCACAGAATCGCCTACCCATTACTTGGTGGCGTTCTAATCCTCTTTCACAATGACACGAAAGGAATTGACCATGGGAATGGCCTCCTCACTTGAAACCTATATGCTTCGCGCAGGCATTGAATATGATTTAGTGCATCACAGACCCTCGGCCACATTGGCAGGTGCTGCGCAAAATGCTCACATCAAAAAAGACTGCGTTGCAAAAGCCGTTGTCCTGAAAGATGGCGACGGATTTGCCCTTGCTGTAATCCCCAGCAAAACCCGTCTGTCCTTGTCGAAAGTTGAAGAAATGACCAACCGGGAATTTTCGCTTTCTTCAGAAGAAGAGTTCGCCCCCCTGTTTAATGACTGTGAGGTGGGCGCTGTTCCACCAATCGGAAATGCCTATGGCATGCCTGTTCTGATGGATACCGCACTTGAAGGGGAAACAGATATTTATTTTGAAGCCGGAGATCATGAAAATCTCGTGCATGTAACAGACTGGGACTTCGAAATCTTGATGCGTGGAGCTGAAACGGGCGAGATCAGCAGATCATAGCCGAACCCGCTCCTAAACGATTATTCCTCCCCGACCGTCAGACGACGGGGAGGTTTTTTCTTGATCTGCTCCGGACGCTTTTCGCATGACATACAGCAGTTTTTTCACGGCTGTTTGCTGTAACTCCAGTTTACTGGCAGTCACTGGGCCAACGATCGAGACCTCAGTCAAAGAAACCGGATCCATCGCAGACACCTTCACTGAGTTGCCGATGGGAACAAATTCAATGATATATTCCCCTTGATCATCACTGCTCGTCATTGAAATTTCCGTAAGATAAAAATAGCCCTATATGGAATTGTATCACACAGCTTATTGAGTTTATGTAAAATATTCTGTAGATAAGGACTATCCATATAAAGTTTTAAGCTTAAAATAATTATAAAAACTTGTCAGTATCGGAGACAATCCATGAGCAGCGCACCTGCCAAACATCGCCCTACCTTCAATGCAGTAGATCCATTTCTCATCAATGAACAATTGACCGAGGAAGAACGCCTCGTTAGCCAAACAGCCCATGACTACTGTCAGGAAAAGCTGATGCCGCGCGTTCTTGAAGCCAACCGACACGAAAAAATGGACACAAGCATCTTCCGCGAAATGGGTGAGCTTGGTCTTTTGGGAAGTACAATTGAAGGCTATGGCTGTGCCGGCCTTTCATACGTTTCCTACGGACTGGTGGCCCGCGAAGTGGAACGGGTTGACAGCGGCTATCGCTCGATGATGAGCGTTCAGTCCAGCCTTGTCATGCATCCAATCTACACATACGGAACTGAAGAACAGCGTCAGAAATACTTGCCAAAACTGGCAACCGGTGAATGGATTGGCTGTTTCGGCCTTACTGAACCTGATCATGGATCCGATCCGGGAAGCATGGTGACCCGCGCCAGATCTGTAGACGGTGGCTATCGTTTATCCGGGGCCAAAATGTGGATCACGAATTCACCAGTAGCAGATGTATTTGTTGTCTGGGCCAAGACCGATGATGATGTAATCCGGGGTTTCATTCTTGAAAAAGGAATGGAAGGCCTGTCCGCACCAAAAATCGAAGGTAAATTCTCCCTTCGGGCGTCGATTACGGGTGAAATCGTAATGGATAATGTCTTCGTTCCGGAAGAAAATCTAATGCCAAATGTGCAGGGCCTTTCTGGACCGTTTGGATGCCTGAACAGTGCACGCTTCGGCATTGCCTGGGGCGCCCTTGGTGCAGCAGAATTCTGTTGGCAGGCGGCCCTTCAATATACAATGGAGCGCAAACAGTTTGGACGCCCGCTTGCGGCAAACCAGCTTATTCAGAAAAAACTGGCTGATATGCAAACCGAAATCACACTGGGTTTACAGGGATGTTTACGGGTTGGACAACTGCGTGACGAAAACCGTGCTGCGCCTGAAATGATTTCCCTGATCAAACGCAACTCATGTGGCAAGGCTCTGGATATTGCCCGTACCGCCCGCGACATGCATGGCGGAAATGGCATCAGTGACGAATATCATGTAATTCGGCATGTTATGAATCTTGAAGCGGTTAACACCTATGAGGGAACACATGATGTACATGCTCTCATTCTTGGACGCGCTCAGACAGGTATTCAGTCCTTCACAGGTGCCTGAACCCACCTATAAGACCCCATGATAATGGCCCGGGCAGAATTGCTCGGGCCATTTTTTGTTGTCAGCGCACAAATTCCCGATAACATAACCGTGCAAAAAACAAGAACAAAGAATAACCGCGATCAACAAAGAATAAACCGGCGTTACAGACCGGACAGGTGAGGAAATTATGAAAGCAGCTGGAAAGAATATCGTCATTACTGGGGGCGCAAGTGGTATCGGCAAGGCACTGGCAGAACGGTTCCATGCTGAAGGGGCTGCTGGAATTACGGTTGCAGATCTAACCGAAGACACCCTTGAGGAAGTGGCCAAAAGTGTAAATGGACTGGCTGTAAAATGTGATGTCTCGAAAGAAACAGATATTCAAAACCTTGTTGCAAAGGCCGAGGAAGCCTTTGGCCCCATTGACATTTTTGTGTCAAACGCGGGCATCGCCCGATATGGCTGGGAAGAGACATCAGATGAAATATGGGATCTGAATTGGCGAATTCACGTAATGGCCCACGTGTTTGCAGCCCGGGCGGTTGTCGACAAAATGGTCGAAAGAGGGTCCGGGTATCTTATCAATACGGCCTCTGCCGCTGGCCTTCTAAGTCAAATTGACAGTGCAACCTATGCAACCACCAAACACGCCGCTGTCGCATTTGCAGAAACACTGGCCATACGATATGGCGACAAAGGTGTCCGCGTATCGGTTCTGTGCCCTCAACAGGTAAGAACTGGCATGACAGAGGGGCGCGAAGATCAAGTGGCCGCTGTGGACGGCACGATGGAGCCTGAAGAACTTGCCGAATGTGTGGTTCAAAGCATGGACAAGGAAGAATTTCTCATTCTGCCTCACCCTCAGGTTTTGGAATATATGCGTCGTAAAACGGCGGACTATGATCGCTGGATCGGCGGTATGCGAAAATTGCGGGACAGATTTCTAGGTATTTCATCATAAAGCCTGTTCGAACACAGGCTTTATGAACAGGGGGAAATAATCATGCAGATATTATGGCTAGCAGTCTTTTTGGCTGTTTTGATCTGGTCGGGAATCAATCCCAAAGACTATTTTACATGGTTTCTGGAAGTCCTGCCCGCCATAATCGGCCTGGTGCTTTTGGCCGCAACCCGCAAGCGGTTCCCACTCACCCCTTTGCTGTATTTTCTCATCCTCGTTCATGCGGTTATCCTGATGGTTGGCGGACATTATACCTATGCAGAAGTACCCCTGTTCGACACAATCCGTGACTTGATGGGATCAGACCGAAATAACTATGACAAAGTCGGTCATCTTGCACAGGGCTTTGTTCCTGCAATCATTGCCCGCGAAATCCTGATCCGACTGTCTGTTGTCAAAACCCCTGCATGGCGAACACTGTTTATTATAAGCATCTGCCTTGCGTTCAGTGCGTTTTATGAACTGATTGAATGGTGGGCCGCACTCCTGAGCGGCGAGGCTGCGGAAGCGTTCCTTGGAACACAAGGGTATGTCTGGGACACGCAGTCTGACATGGCGCTCGCCCTTCTTGGATGCATTCTGGCTTTAATCTTGTTACCGCGCCTGCATGATCGGCAATTGGCAGGCCTTCAAGAGAAGGCCTGACCAACGCCTGCCGATTGCGCGGGGAAGACGGATACTTAGCCTCAGCGACCTTTGAATTCAGGAGGTCGCTTGTCTATAAAAGCGCGGATCCCTTCTGCATAGTCATCAGATTCAGTCGCTAATGCGTATTGATCAATATCCATATAACTGGTTGCATGGTTTAAAGCTTTGGCCGCAACATTCGCTCCCTGCTTAATCATCCGAACGGGCAGCGGCGGACGTTCCGCAATTTTTTGTGCGCATTCCAAAGCGAGATCAAAAGCACTTTCCGTTTGGGAAATTTCCTCAATAAGGCCCCAGGATAACGCGTCGGTTGCAGGCACAATATCGGCAATGATCGAAATCTGTTTTGTCCGGGCAGGCCCCATCAAATTCACCATTCGCGGAACAGATTGCCAGCTCATATTCATGCCATTTTTAATTTCCGGCACATAAAACTGCGCGCCTTTTGAAGCAATTCGCATATCGAGGGCAACAGACAGGGCGACACCGCCGCCGATACAATATCCGTCGATGGCTGCAATGGTCATGGGCTCCAAATCCTCCCACGCCTGACACATACGAGGACCAACCCGCAGCATCTCCCGCTTATCCATCATGCCCGCATCCATGCGCTCTTTAAGCGCTGCATCTTTTAAATCAAAACCCGCGGTAAAATTCTTTCCGTTGCCGGTAAGGATGATCGCATTGGTTTCAGTGTCCCCTTCAAAAGAGCGGGCGACCTCTAGCAGCTCTTTCATGAGATCCACCGACAGGGCATTCATTTCATGCCCCCGGTCAAAACGCACAATGGCAATCCGGTTATTTTTTTCCAGCGTTACATACTTGTATGACACAGGCAGCCCCCTTATTGTTCTTTTTCAATCTAAGGTATCAGGAAATAGCTGTAAAAAGAAGGAACGAAATATGCCTGCTTACATGGTCGCCCGTGTGAACGTAAAAGATCCGGTTCAGTACGAAGAATATAAAAAGCTAGCGCCAATTGCGATCAACAAATATGGCGGAGAGTATCTTACCCGCGGCGGTGCAATGGACACGCTGGAAGGCGAGACAGAAACCCAACGGGTTGTAATTGTAAAATTCCCGGACTACGAAACGGCTCGGAAATGTTATGATAGCCGTGAATATAGCAGAGCCAGAGCGGAACGAGAAAATGCGGCGACAGGCCAATTCATCATTCTTGATGGATATCAGCCTGCCTGACCTTACCGATTACTTTATTTTCTTAAATATTCAAGTCACCTGCTGCCAGGGGTGTAAAATACGAATCAATATCTTCGTCTTTCACGTCCTCAAGTGTAGCGGGTGACCAAACAGGCTTCTGATCTTTATCGATAACAACTGCCCGGGTGCCTTCATAAAAATCATGCCCCTTGATGATCCGGTTAACCATTCTCCATTCCAGTTTCACGCAGTCGTCGAATGTTTTTGACGCCCCTGCCCTGATTTGACGGCAAGTGACTTTCATGCTGGTAGGTGATTTGGACCGCAAGCCAGCTGCCGTTTTCGCCGCCCACTCGTCCCCCGCATCATCAAGGCTGGCCAAAATTCCTTCCACGCTATCAGCCCTGAAATGTTTATCAATTTTCGCCCGGTATTTCTCCAGTGGTGGCGTTTCCGTTTGCTCAGCATATACAGCGATCAACTGATCGATATCGCCGTGCGGATCTTTGGAGAACTGCATACTGGCCAAAGACTGCTCTAACCCGTCCAGATTTACGGACTGGATATATGTGCTGGCCACACCGGCATAAACTGTATCAGCGGCCTTAAGACGAGCGCCCGTCAGCCCCAAATACATCCCGATTTCGCCCGGACACCGGGGCAAAAAATACGTTCCACCAACATCCGGGAAAAGACCAATTCCGGATTCTGGCATCGCAAACAGGGTCCGTTCCGTTGCGATACAATGACTGCCATGAACCGAAACACCGACGCCACCTCCCATAACGATACCATCCATAAAAGCGATATACGGTTTTGGGAAATGCTTGATCGCCGCATTACATTTATATTCGTCTTCATAGAACCGATAAGGGTAATCCCCACCGGCCTTGCCTTCATTATAAAGTTTGACGATATCACCGCCCGCGCAAAAGGCTTTCTCGCCGGCGCCTTTAATCAAAACAGCCTGAACCGTGTTATCCGCAGCCCAGTCGTCAAGTTTCGCATGCAACGCAATCGCCATTTCATGCGTCAGCGCATTCAGCGCTTTGGGGCGATTTAGAAGGATGACACCAAGCTGCCCCTTCTGTTCAAAGTAAATTTCCTGATCCACTGACATTGACATGTTAGGCACGCCCCTGACCTTCTTGTAATTTGCGGGAAACAACTACCCGCATGATTTCATTTGTACCTTCGAGAATCTGATGAACACGTGTATCACGCACATACCGTTCGATCGGAAAATCCCTCAAATATCCATAGCCACCATGCAACTGCAAGGCTTTGTTACAGACATCAAACCCTGTATCCGTCGCCAACCGTTTGGCCATTGCACAAAATAACGTGGCCTCCGGGTCTTTTGCATCCAGCTTGCTGGCTGCCTGACGGATCATCAGGCGAGAGGCTTCCAATTCCGTTGCCATATCGGCCAGATTGAACTGGACGGACTGAAATTGGCCAACAGGTTTGCCAAACTGTTTTCGATCGGCGGTATAATCCTGTGCCGCTTCAAGACAGGCCCGCGCCGCGCCAATGGAACAGGCGCCGATGTTAAGCCGTCCCCCATCCAGGCCTTTCATGGCAATCTTGAAGCCTTCTCCTTCTGCACCCACCAGATTTTCGACCGGAACACGGCAATCATCAAACAATACCTGTGCAGTTGGTTGCGAATTCCAACCCATTTTCCGTTCTTGAGCCCCAAAACTGATCCCCGGCGCGTCTTTGGGAATAACCAGACAGCTGACGCCGCCAGCGCTATCGTCCCCTGTTCGCACCATCGTCACATACACATCAGCCCTTCCGCCCCCGGAAATAAAGGCCTTTCCACCATTGATAACATAGTCGTCACCATCTCGAACGGCCTTGGTTTTAAGGGATGCGGCATCAGAACCAGCGCCCGGTTCAGTTAGACAATAACTGGCAAAATGCTCCATCGTTGTCAGTTTAGGCAAAAATTTTGCCCGCACCGCATCAGATCCAAAACTGTCGATCATCCAGCTCGCCATATTGTGGATCGAGATATACGCGGCGGTTGATGTACAGCCAGACGCCAATTCCTCAAAAATAATGGCAGCATCTAGCCGCGACAGATTGGATCCGCCATATTCCTCATCAACGTAAATACCGGCGAATCCAAGCTCTGCTGCCTGACGCAACTCATCAACAGGAAAAATCTTTTCTTCATCCCATTTTTCTGCGTTTGGCGCAAAAACGTCTGTTGCAAATGCCCGTGCCATATCCTTTATCAGGGTCTGGTCTTCTGTCAGATTAAAGTCCATGTGACTGCTTCCTATAAATCCCGTGCCTTGTGATACGGTCTTCTGCCGTTTGTGTCAAACTTACGCCAAACGATCGTTAGGTGAAAGAGATATTCTTGCACAATGCCCCTGCGACAATATGCAGTCAGAATTAAATTTGCTCAGATTTATTCCGGACGGTATTATCCCGTCAATATTTGGATGGAGAAGACCAAAAATGAAGACGCCCATGACCTCATTCCCTGCAATACGGATGCGCCGGAATAGGAAATTCGACTGGTCTCGCAGATTAGTTGCAGAAAACAGTATCACACCAAACGATCTGATTTGGCCAGTGTTCGTTCACGAAGGCAAAAACCTTGCGGTTGATATTCCTTCCATGCCGGGTGTCCAGCGCTTGTCTACCGACTTGCTGGCAAAAGCCGCGAAGGAAGCCTACAGTCTTGGCATTCCCGTCATCGCGTTGTTTCCGGCGGTTGATCCGTCGTTAAAATCTGAGGACGGTGAGGAAGCCTTCAATTCTGACAACATTATTTGCCGGTCAATTAAAGCGATCAAGGATGCGGTCCCAGAAATGGGCGTTCTGTGTGATGTCGCGCTTGACCCTTTTACGACCCATGGTCAGGACGGTCTTGTTGAAAACGGATATGTCATGAACGACATAACGATCGACGCCCTGATCAAACAAACCCTTAATCAGGTGGAAGCAGGCTGCGACATCATTGCGCCTTCTGATATGATGGATGGCCGTATTGCAGCGATCCGCCGTGCTTTGGAAACGAGTGGCTACACGGATACACCGATCATGGCCTATTCTGCCAAATATGCCTCGGGTTTCTACGGTCCGTTCCGCGAGGCCGTCGGTTCAACGGGCAATCTTGGGACAGGGGATAAACGTACCTACCAGATGGATCCCGCCAATACAGATGAAGCAATCCGTGAGGTCGCCCTTGATATTCAGGAAGGCGCCGACATGGTTATGGTAAAACCGGGGATGCCATATCTTGATATTTGCCGTCGGGTAAAAGACGAGTTTGGGGTACCGACCTTTGCCTATCAGGTTTCTGGCGAATATGCGATGATCGCAGGTGCCATCCAGAACGGGTGGCTGGATCCAGACAAAGTCATTCTTGAAGCCCTGCTTTGTTTTAAACGGGCCGGTTGTGATGGTATTCTGAGCTACTTTTCAATTGAGGCCGCTAAAAAGTTGCAGGGGTAACGCACTTCAACTAGCGCCCCCCGCTGACATCCAGAAGAATGCCAGTCGAATAACTGGCTTCTTCTGACAACAGCCATAACGCCGCTTTTGCGACCTCTTCAGGCAACCCGCCGCGTTTCATTGGCACATTTTCTTTAACGCGATCCACGCGATCAGGCTCTCCGCCCAATTTATGAATATCCGTATAAATCACACCGGGCCTGACAGCATTGACCCGAATACCGTCTTCCGCCACTTCTTTTGCAAGACCGATTGTAAACGCATCGATGGCACCTTTAGACGCGGCATAGTCAACATATTCATGAGGTGACCCAAGGCGCGCTGCTACCGAGGATATATTCACAATACCGCCGCCCTGTCCTCCTTTGGACAAAGCCATGCGTGTCACCGCTTCTTTGGCGCATAAAAACGAACCTGTCACATTCGTTGTCATCACCCGTTGCAAGCGATCAAAGGTCATATCTGTAACGCTGGCATGGGTTTCCAGAATACCGGCATTATTGACAAGAGCCGTCAACGGGGCGAGTTCACGATCAACGGTTTTGAACAGGGATAGAATATCCTGCTCCACCGCCACATCACCCTGTACAGCGATTGCCCGTCCGCCAGCCTCTGTTATCTTCTGAACAACTTCATCAGCGGCCCCTTGGTTGCTGTGAAAGTTTACACAGACTTCGTACCCAGCGGCCGCGGCCCTTACAGCGAGACTGGCCCCAATTCCGCGGCTAGCCCCTGTGATGATGATAGAGCCCTTCATTCCGCCTCCAGTCCCTGTTTCAAATCGGCAATCAAATCATCTGAATTCTCAATGCCAATGGAAAGTCTTAAAAGATCTGCAGGGCACGGCGTGCCTTCGCCCTCTATACTGGCGCGATGTTCTACAAGGCTTTCCACACCGCCCAACGAGGTGGCGCGCTTGAATAGCTGAAGATTGGCAGCTACTTTGACAGCAGCACTTTCCCCGCCCTTGACACGCACACTCATCATGCCGCCAAAACCACCTGACATTTGTTTTTTGGAAATAGCGTGCCCCGGATGACTTTCCAAACCCGGATAAAGAACTTCTTCAACATCCGGGTGATTTTCCAGCGCCCGTGCAATCGCCATTGCGTTGTTGCACGCCTGACGAACACGAACAGACATTGTCCGCATCCCGCGCATTAAAAGCCATGCCTCAAACGGTCCGAGGACGGCGCCCCCTGCATTTCTTACTTTTTTCACACGATCCCAGAAACCGTCCTGATTTTTAGTAATCAGGGCCCCGGCCAGAACATCTGAATGACCATTTAAGTACTTGGTTGCAGAATGCATAACGATATCCGCACCAAAGTCGATCGGACGGCATAACAACGGTGTGGCAACTGTATTGTCGACCGCTAGAAAAGCCCCAACCGATTGCGCAACCTCGGCCCAGGCGGCAATATCATCAACAACCCATGTCGGATTTGCAGGTGTCTCCATCCACAGTAAAACCGTTTCACCAGGAATAACTGCCTTCTTTAACGCATCGATGTCACCATTGGGCACAAACGTTACCTTTAATCCCCATTCGCTACCCAGTGTCAGCAACCAGTTACGCAACGCCCAATACATAACCTCTGGTGCCACTATGTGGTCGCCGGGTTTCAAGGCTTGAAAAACACTGACAGCTGCCGACATCCCGGATGAAAACAACAGCGCATCCTCGCCGGCTTCCAACGCGGCAAGAACAGCTTCAGGCTGATCATAATTCGGGTTTTGGTCACGTGTATACACCCGGCCATTGGGATAGCTGTTATCCGCTTCCCGTTCGAATGTTGTTCCTGGAAAGATACCAGGGATCAGACCGTTATTCGCGTCATCCATCCAACCCAGACCTTGCGCCAAAATTGTTTCTACGGTCAGGGTTGTTTTTTTATTATTCACAGAAAACCTCATTCACAAATAAATTCAGCAAACGTTATTCCATCATTACTTTTTCACTCACCCAGAAAACGGCATAAGGGAAAATTGATGGATTTGGATACGGAACTCGTCAAGTTAATCAATACATTTCGGGAAACGGAGAATATCCCGTCCCTTAAACAAGATGCAAGTTTAGATGCTGCCGCGGCCAAACATGCCTTTTTCATGCAGCAGAATAATACTCTGTCGCATGTTGGAGAGAATAACAGCAGCTTCACTGACCGGCTTACGGCTGAGGGTATCCAATATTTAACAGCCGCTGAAAACGTGGCCCTTGGCAAAGCAGAGGCATCAGAAGTCCTGATACTTTGGAGTGAGAGCGAACCCCACCGGGCAACTTTACTTGATCCCACATATTCTCATGTCGGGGTTGGTCTGGCGATATCGCCGATCGCGCGCAATACTGCTGGACTTGCTTTCTGGTCCGCGTCATTTATCCAATCGGTGCTGCCAGAAAACAAAGAAAAAGGTCCGCAACCTTCCTCTTTGTCAAATTCTGAAGAACCAGCGCGTCATCCGGCTTCCCCTGTCGCGGTATCACCTGTCAAACCTGATCCCGAAATCGAGCAGCCTGCAAAAAATTAATCGCTCAGCTTACGAAGGCGTGTGATAAGGCTGGAGGTATCCATTCGCCCGCCTCCCATCTGCTGGACGTCCCCGTAATATTGGTCGACGACGGCTGTATTTGGAAGACTTGCGCCGATCTGGTTCGCAGTGCTGAGGCAAATGCCGAGGTCTTTACGCATCCAGTCCACGGCAAATCCGAAATCAAAATCCCCTTTGATCATTGACTTATAACGGTTTTCCATCTGCCAGCTTTGTGCGGCTCCTTTGGAAATGACTTCAATAACCTTTTCTGCATCCAGACCTGCTTTTTGGGCAAAATGGATCCCTTCAGACAGACCCTGCACCACGCCCGCGATACAAATCTGATTAACCATCTTGGCAAGCTGTCCAGCGCCAACCTCTCCCATCCGCATACAGGCTTGAGAATACGCATCGATAGCAACAGCAGCACGGTCGAAATCTGATTGTTCCCCGCCGCACATCACCGTCAAAACACCCTTTTCTGCACCGGCTTGTCCACCGGATACAGGGGCATCAACAAATCCGATGCCCGCTTCCTTGCCGATCTGAGCCAGTTCGGTCGCAACCTCCGCAGAGGCCGTTGTATGATCAACGAACAAAGTGCCATTTGCCATACCTGCAAATGCCCCATCTTCTCCCAGAACAACGCTGCGCAAGTCATCATCGTTGCCAACACAAGCCATAACGATGTCTGCGCCCATAGCCGCCTCACGGGGTGTTACTGCAAATGTTCCACCATACTCCGCAGCCCATTTTTCCGCTTTCGACGCTGTACGGTTGTAAACAGTCACGTCATAACCGGCTTTTTGCAAATATCCTGCCATGGGATAGCCCATAACACCTAAGCCAATAAAGGCAGCTTTTTTACTCATTTATAGAACCTCCTGCGTCCTGTTAGACTGCGCGTCTCATTCTTTTAAAGGCATGCATCGTTCGATCAAAGCATAAACTGTTGAGCTTCGGTCCAGCCTCATCTTGTTTTTCATCTTAATCAGAGCAACAATGCGCAGCAATAGGGGAGAAGAAAATGAAATTTTTCACAACTGGACTTATTGCTCTCGCACTTTTGTTCATCTTGTTTGCTGCCGGTGGCTATCTTTATTTACGTACTTCTCTTCCGAAAACAGAGGGCGAGATACAGATCGTAGGTATAACCCACCCCGTCTCTATTCTTCGGGACGCATCCGGCGTGCCCCATATTAAAGGACAGAATTTCCAAGATGTCATGTTTGGACTGGGTTTTGTTCACGCGCAGGACCGGCTTTGGCAAATGGAAATGAACCGTCGAACCGGGGCGGGAAGATTATCAGAAGTTTTGGGAAATGCGACACTTGAGACTGACAAATTCCTTCGCACTGTTGGGTTTTATAAAGCCGCAAAAGCTTCTTATGCCAAATTTGACGGTCAGACAAAAAAGCTGATCAGAAGTTATACCAAAGGTGTGAATGCCTTCCTTGAGCAACAGACCGGTGCCCTTCCTCCAGAGTTTCTGATCCTTGGCGTGACACCTGAAAAATGGACCCCGATTGATTCAGTCGTGTGGACGAAAATGATGGCTTGGGATCTTGGTAAAAACTGGTCCAATGAGGTCGGTCGCCTTCAACTCTCCAACATTATGTCGTTATCAGAGGTCAACGAATTCTTCCCGCCCTACCCCGGTAATAAAACAGTGCCGCTGCCGGATTTCAAAAATGAATATCAACTGGCCAATCTGGAACTTCAAAAGCTCCTGACAGCAGCCCCCGCCATTCTGCCTACTGGCGCCGGTTCAAATAACTGGGTTGTCTCCGGTGACAAAACCCAAAGTGGCCGCCCCTTACTGGCAAATGACCCCCACCTGGGTTTGTCTGCGCCGTCCCTCTGGTATTTCGCCCATTTAGAAGCTCCGGGTCTCAATGCAATCGGTGCAACATTACCGGGCGTTCCTGGCATTATTCTAGGCCGAAACGACAGGATTGCCTGGGGCTTCACCAACACGGGACCTGATACGCAGGATTTGTATGTTGAAAAAATAAACCTGGAAAATCCACGTCAATACAAAACCCCTGATGGTTGGCAGGAGTTTACAACACGGCAGGAAATAATTCGGATCAAGGATCAGCCTGACGTAACGATTTCAGTCCGCTCAACCCGCCATGGGCCTGTTCTTTCAGACATATACAAGGCTGTCATAAAAGACATCCCTGAAAACCATGTTCTGGCATTAGCCTGGACGAGCCTGATGGAAACGGACGGGTCCATGATGGCATCAAGTAGAATGATGACCGCCCAAAATTGGGAAGAATTTAAAAAGGCCATTCAATTATTTACAAGTCCGCAACAGAATATGGTTTACGCCGATATTGATGGGAATATTGGATATTATGCGCCAGCAAATATTCCTGTTCGCAATAAAGATAATCTTGCGATGGGACGTCTGCCCGTACCGGGTTGGCTGAAAAAATATGACTGGGAGGGATTTATACCGTTTGAAGATTTGCCGCAAAGCTATAACCCGGCTAAAGGATTTCTGTATTCAGCGAATGAGAAAATTGTCCCCGACGACTATCCCCATTTTATAACGAGTGACTGGGCAAAACCCTATAGAGCCAAACGCATTCAAGAACGACTTGAGCAAGAAGAGAAACATACACTTCAAACCTTTTCAGATATGCACACTGACGTGAGGTCTTTAATGGCACTCGAACTCATTGATATTATGCTGACAACAAAACCCGTTGACGATCTGTCCCGCAAGGCTCTTACTGCGCTCAGCATCTGGGATGGGCGCATGACCATCGATCAAAACGCTCCTCTTATTTTCAACGGGTGGATCAGAGAACTAAACAAAGCAATTTATGCAGATGAGCTTCGGGATCTGTTCCCGCGTTATTGGCGTCATCGTCCCGTCTTCATCCGGAATGTGTTACTGAATGTAAGCGGCCAGTCCAGATGGTGCGATAACCGGAACACGGAAAAGACAGAAACCTGTAACGACGTTCTGCAAACCTCACTGGCATTGGCCTTGGAAGACTTGCAGAAACGGTATGGCAATGATCTGGATCATTGGGAATGGGGAACTGCACATTTTGCTCATAGTGACCACCTTCCTTTTTCCAAAGTTACCCTGCTGAAAAATATCTTCGACATCTCAGTTCCTTCGGCAGGCGGGACCTATACGATCAATGTAGGACGCAATAAATATTCTGACGAAAGTCAGCCCTTTGCGAATACCCATGCAGCTTCCTTACGGGCCATCTACGATTTATCCAACCTCAATAATTCCGTGTATATCCATTCTACCGGCCAGTCGGGGAATATCGTCTCAAAATATTATAGTGATATGGCGGACGAATGGGCGGCAGTAAAATACCGTAAAATGTCAACGGACCCCGCTGACTACACGAAGAATGCCATTGGTACGCTAATCTTGAAACCTTGAACCCGTACCCTTAAAGAACCGGAAAGGCTCCTTTATTAAACAGCAGCGCTGATTTTTCCGGGTGAGATGTCACATTGGTGACCCGGCAAATGAAGATCAGATGATCGCCAGCCTCAACAGTTTCATGGGTTTGACATTCAAACACGGCAAGGCTCTCTTCGAAAACCGGACTTCCGTTCTCACCAATCTTATGTTCGATGCCGTTGAAACGATCGTCCAAGGGGGATGCAAACCGATCACAAAGAAATTTTTGTTCGCTGCTCAGAATGTTAATCGCAAAGATCCCAGAATCCTTGAATTCCTGACAGTGATTTCCCTGATGGCCAAGGCTGAACAGCACAAGCGGCGGGTCGAGGGACACCGAACTAAACGAATTCACAGTAATACCCAGTGGGCTTCGTCCATCTTTCATGGATGTAACCACAGTGATACCAGTGGCAAAGCATCCCAAAGCGGAACGAAATTCTAGTGCATCAAAAGTCATAATTTTACGATTTATCTTAACAGTCTAATAGCAAACGGTTGATTTGAATCAACGGGAGAAACCATTCCACAGCTGCACTTTAAAATCACTCTTTTTTTTAACAGTTGCTTTAAAACACTTCATACCTTCCCGATAACGAGCTGATTAAAAACCCTTTTCAGGGCGGGCTGATCGCGCACTGAAAACCTGCCAGGATGCCTTTATGGGAAAATTAGTTAAAAACTTTGATAAATTACTCACCCTTTATTAACCAATATCAGAGCAATATTCCAAAGATAGAAATTTTGATTGAGATAAGGGCTGCTTCGCGCATGTTTTGGATTTTAGGGATCGTTGTTACGTTTGGTTGTGTCGCCGGCGGGTACAGTGTGCACGGTGATTTTGGCGTACTTTGGCAACCGCTGGAGTTCTGGATCATCCTGGGTGCCGCAGCTGGCGCGTTTCTCCAAGGTAACCCCAAATGGGTTATCTTTGGAACGCTCGGCAATTTGGGCAAGCTCATGAAAGCCGCACCCTACGACAAAAAAACCTACGAAGAACTTCTGACACTGATGTATGCAATTTTCAAATTGGCGAAAACCAAAGGCATGATCGCATTGGAGCCTCATATTGAAAATCCGCATGACAGTGCCCTCTTTCAGAATTTCACCAGTTTTACAAAGAACCATCATGCCATGGACTTCATGTGCGACTATCTTCGCCTGATGACCATGGGAACGGAAAATCCACATGAAGTGGAAAACCTGATGGATGTGGATCTTGAAACCCACCATGCAGAACATCACGCCTATTCCTCTGCGATTACGCAGTTGGGTGAAGCTCTCCCCGCCTTTGGTATCGTTGCTGCGGTGCTTGGTGTGATTGTGACAATGGGCTCCATCTCCGAGCCACCAGAAGTGCTGGGCGGTTTGATTGCTGCGGCCCTTGTGGGTACCTTCTTTGGTATTTTGGTGGCGTATGGCCTTTTCTCGCCAATGGGAACAAACATTCAGCAATATTTTGATGCAGATGCCAAATATTATGACTGCATGAAAACAGGCTTGCTGGCTCATTTACAAGGCTATGCCCCAGCAGTTTCTGTCGAGTTTGCCCGGAAAACACTGTATAGCCATGAACGACCAACCTTCTCAGAGGTTGAAGAAGCCTGTAACAACGCACCGAGTGTGTAAGTTGACACCTCTAGGAGCGGGATAAAAAGAATGGCCGATGAAGTCGCACCGATAATCGTCAAAAAAATCAAAAAAGCCGGACACGGGCACCATGGTGGTGCGTGGAAGGTGGCGTATGCTGACTTTGTAACGGCAATGATGGCGTTTTTCTTGTTGCTGTGGTTGCTGAATGTAACTGACTCTGTTCAAAAGCAGGGCATCTCTGATTATTTCGCTCCCACTGTTGCAAGCAGCAGCGAATCCGGCTCGGGTGGTGTGCTTGGAGGCACCAGTATGCAAACAGAAGGTGCCATGGTTTCCAATACAGGTGTCCCCTCTGTTATTTCCAGTATTTCCCCACCTGAACAAGGCAAAAAAGACGATGCAGACGGTGATGGTCAAAGCGAAATTGATGAAGCCGAATTTCTAGCGCGTCTCGCGGCCCTGGAAGAACAAAGCTTTGAAGACGCACGGGATCAAATCAAGCAAGCGATCGCAGACGATCCAAATCTTGCAGGACTGGCCGATAATATCGTCATTGATATGACGCCAGAAGGGTTGCGAATTCAAATCGTTGATCAGTTTGACGAAAGTATGTTTCCTGCGGGAGGCACAACAATTGTTCCCCGCGTGAAACGTCTTCTGGGGAAGATATCGAAGGCCATCGAAAATCTACCCAACGGCTTATCAATCAGCGGTCATACAGACAGCTCCGGCTTTGCGGGCAACGATTATACAAACTGGGAACTATCGTCCGACAGGGCGAATTCCAGCAGGCGGGCCCTACTGGAAACCGGATTGGATCCTGAACGCATAAAACGGGTGTCTGGTAAAGCGGATACCGAACCGATGATTGAAGACGACCCGTCGAACCCGACGAACCGGCGAATTAGTATTATACTGCTGAGGGAAACACCTGTTCTTCCGCCAAACCTGAAATAACCGGGCTTCGTTAAATCTTCCAGATTAGTAACTTCGTTTTTCGGCCATCCTTTACGGTCACCGTCCGATCCGGTTTATGTCCGGGCACCTGAAAGCTATTACTGATAAACAGGCTTCCCGGTTTCATTTCAGATTTCGCCTTCTCATACAGGGCGCTCATGGGAACGGGTGACAGAAAGCAGTAAACCACGTCAAACTGTTCCAGATCCAGTTTCCAGAAACTACCAAAAAGAAACCGGACATTTTTTGCTCCCGAAACCTTGTTCAGGATCACCGACACGATAAAAGGAGCTGGTGCGCTTTCCGCACCAAAGAAAAGATGTCCCGGCTGGTTTTTCCCGATCTTCCGCAGGGTTCCTCCCAGGCCACTGCCCAGATCGATAACCTGCAACCCATCCCTTTTGGGAAGGAGTGTTTCAATTTTCTGTGCTGTCAGATCATTCGTGAGATAAAGCGGCACCCGATTAACAGCAACGTTCCAGAAGGTCGCCAGCAGCAAAATCAGTACAACGGGATAAACCCAGATCGGCACATTCACTATCAACCCTATGATGAGCAAGGGCGGGCCAAAAAACTGAATAATTATCCACCAATAGGATTGCCCCAATGCAAAACTGATGGCCGCCGCGAGGCCTCCCTGCAGAACGAGTTGCCAAAAGAGAGGCACCGAAAAAATCAAATGGGCCTGTAGCTGCGGGATCAGGACAGAAAGGATACCGAAAACAACAAGCTGGATAAGAGCGGCAGTCAGAACAGGGGGCAAAGAATGATTTTTTTCTAGAAACATTCGTTATATTTTTCAATCAGTTAACACGTGTCCGGTAAGAAAATAGCTTGAAATAGATGGCCGCGACCCTCATTTCAAGGGTAACGATACAAGGAATTATTCCGTCTTGCCACAAAATGCGTTAGGGGATTGCATTGTCAAAAAATACGGGACCCATTATCGATCTAAGCATGAACTCAGACTCTCATGATACAAAAGGATCACAAAAAACATTTGATTATTCTGGCGTAAGAATAAACAGGATTTTGGCGTACATCGTCGATGTTGTCGTCATCTTTTTTATTGGTATAGCCGCGAGTACCGTTGCTGCAATCCTTGGCATTGTCACACTGGGTATGCTCTCTCCGCTTCTCGCAATGTTGCTGGCCGCTATTCCGCTTGCTTACCATACGATGACGATCGGGAGTTCCTGGAACGCAACCCTCGGCATGCGTTTATTCAATCTTGAGGTCAGTCTGGCCGATGGCAGAAGCCTGGATTACTTCACTGCGTTTATCCATTCAGCCTTATTCTATTTCACAATGGCCATCACGTCTGCATTGATCCTGCTGGTTTCTCTTTTTAATTCAGAAGGGAAATTATTGCACGACTACCTGACACATAGTTCTGTCCACAACAAGCCGTCATAACAGTGGTTTCACAGCGCGTCTTTAATTTTTTCCCATAATAACTTCGTGTAAATTATTGGATTTATTAACATTTTATTCTGCGGTATCGCTGCATGGTGAATGTTTTCGAAGACATCAAGACGTGCAAGATCGCCATCTATGGCCTCTGCAACGATCTGGCTTGCGACCGCAGACAACACAACGCCCTGACCGGAATATCCGTGAACGACGTAGACGTTTGGCTCAAGCCGTTTGATTTCTGGCAGCAATTTTCTTGTCGCGGCGATCTTCCCTGTCCAGCTGAAGTCTATTTTTATGCCCTCCAAACTGGGAAATGTCCGAAGCATATTTCTTTTTATTCGATCCCGGCCCTCTGAAAATGGAAAAAGAGCCATATCCTGACCACCAAATACCAACCGCGTATCTGGCGTTATTTTGAAATAATCGAGATCAAAATAAGTATCACAAATACAAGCCGTCGTTGATATCAGCTTTTTGGCCCGCTCTTCACCAAGCGGTTCCGTCGCCAGAATACCGCTCCCGACACAAAGGATATTTTTTCGCTGCCCCAGATCAAAAGCGTCAAGATATGCATTTCCTGCCAGTACCAGCGTGGACGCTTGAACAGCTCCTTCCTTCGTGTAAACCCTGACTTGTTTTCCTTTATCGACAGAAAGTGCCGCAGAGTTTTCAAAGATAGTTCCTCCAGCGGCCAAGACCGCTTCTGCCAGTCCCAGCGTGTAATTTAAAGGATGAAGGTGACCGCCTTCCCTGTCGTGAAGTCCGGCAATGTATCGCTTACTTGCGATTAAACCACACAGATCCTCCTTATCGACCCAGGAATACCCGTCGTAACCAAAGTGATCTTCACAATATTTTTTTTCCTGTTGCAGCCATTCTGAATGGGATGGCTTGGGCGCGACATAAAGCTCCCCCTCTCGCAAATCGCATTCAATCCCATATTTCTGGATTCGCGACTTCAGGATCTCTTTTGAATTTTCGGAAAACGTCCACAGGCTTTTTGCCACAGAGCCCCCGAGCATTTCATCAATGGCCACCATGCCGGGGGAAAATCCGGATGCAATCTGTCCGCCACTGCGACCCGAAGCGCCAAACCCAACCGTTTGCGCTTCCAGCACAATGACGCTGTACCCCTTGTTTAACAGCTCTAATGCAACACCAAGACCGGTAAATCCGGCGCCGACCACGCAAATATCAGCCTGCACTTCCTCGTGTAAAACAGGTAAGGCCTCGAAGGAATTTCTTGTAGCCTGATAATAGTTCATTGGTGTATTCAAGACGGGATCCGCTTATAAAATATAACTGTGTTCGTATGAACTCCCCCTTGCAAGATTGCGGACAATCCTGATGATGAGAAGAAGTTGGTGATAAAGGAATAAGTATCCCTTGGAACTTTTCTGAAAACGGGCTCAGTAACAACAGTGTGGTTTTTAAACGAACATGATTGAAACTCAACTTCATATGTGGCTGGTATTCGGGTTTATCGCGGTTGCCATGTATGCGTTTGCCAGCGACAGAATTGAACTGGAAATTTCAGCTGTTGCTGTTATCGCCGGCCTTTTACTGCTTTTCTACTTTTATCCCCTTGTCGATAAGCAAGGCAACGATTTACTGTCCGCCCGCGATATACTGGCCGGACTGGCAGACCCTGCCCTTATCACTGTCCTGTCTCTTCTGGTTGTGGGTCAGGGGATCGTGCGAACAGGCGCACTGGAGAAACCAATCCGCCAACTGGTGACCCTTCGCCGCCATCATCCAATTATGGCGATTGCACTGGTCCTAACGATTGTTATGGTCATCAGTGCCTTTATGAACAACACACCTGTTGTTGTCATTTTCATACCGCTAATGACCGCGCTTGCAGAACGCATGCACCGATCCACCTCGACATTGATGATCCCGCTGAGTTATGCATCTATTCTGGGCGGGATGACAACATTGATTGGCTCTTCCACCAATCTGCTTGTCTCAGCGTCAGCAACGCAGGCAGGACACGCGCCTATCGGATTTTTTGATTTTTCCGTTCCCGGAATTGTGCTGGCCGTCGCAGGCTTGCTGTATGCCATGCTTGTCGTGCCAAGATTACTGCCTAACAGGGACGCTGTTACGGATGGGTCTGCGCCAATTTCTGGAAAACAATTCATCGTACAGATCGAGATTTCACCGGACAGCCCCCTTGTTGGAGAACGGGCCGTTGCCGGGCAGTTCCCGAGTTTACGCAATATTACAATCCGCTTCATTCAACGGGAAGAAAAACTGTTATTGCCACCCTTTGATGATCTTGTTTTACGGCCTTGCGATTCTGTTGTCTTCGCAGGAACCCGCAAATCTTTAACAGATGCTTTCGCGGATAATCCAGAGATACTCCACGATTTTCTTGAAAATGACGAACAATCAGACAGTGAGCCTAACGACAAGCAGAATACCCGGGACCAGACGCTGGCCGAAGTTGTCGTTGCGCCCGCATCCCGAATGATTGGCCGGGCTCTTCACCAAATCAGTTTTCATTATCAGACCGGCTGCGTGGTGTTGGGCATTCAGCGACGTTCCCGAATGATCCGCACAAGCAGAATGACTGACATTCGGCTTGAGGCCGGAGATGTGTTGCTTCTTCTGGGCAAACGTCAGGAAATTATGGAGCTTCGCAATAATCCTGATGTTTTGTTGCTGGAATGGTCAACCCGCGAGCTTCCTGCACTTGCCCTTTCTTTAAGGGCGCGGTTGATTTTTGGGGCCGTTATTTTAAGTGCGGCCACTGGTTTTGTCCCGATTGTGGTCGCTGCGGTAGCGGGTGCGACAGCGATGGTTGTCTCTGGTTGCTTGAATATTCATCAGGCCAGCCGCTCAATCGATCGCCGAATATTCCTATTGATCTGGGCGGCGTTGGGTCTGGGCGCAGCCATGCAGGCTACTGGGGGTGCATCCTACCTTGCGCATCAAGCGCTTAGTCTTCTGGATGGTGCAGGGCCTGCGGTTGTATTATCCATCTTCTTTTTATTGGTCGCCCTGTTCACCAATGTTCTCAGCAACAATGCGACGGCCGTTCTGTTCACGCCTGTCGCAATCAGCATTGGAACCGAATTAGGTGTTGATCCAATGATTTTTGTTTTCGCAGTTATTTTTGCTGCCAATTGTTCCTTTGCCACCCCTATGGGATATCAAACGAATCTGTTGGTGATGGGACCCGGCCATTACAAGTTCATGGACTATTTTAAAGCCGGCGCCCCCCTCGTCATCCTTTTATGGCTGGTTTTTTCCATTTTCGCGCCTCTTTATTATGGCTTGCTATAAGTTTGTTAGGAAATTTGAGCGTAGTATTTGCTAAACTGACGAAACGCGTTACCCTCATAAATATGATTATTTTGGTTACAGGCACACGATGAAACGAGTCGAAATTCCATCACGGTTCTTCTTTTCGACACCACCCGCCCCCTGCCCCTATCTGGAAGACAAGATGGAGCGGAAAATCGTAACGCTGCTTGCAGGAGAAGATCCAGATCATTTACACAATGCCTTAAGCCTTGCCGGATTTCGGCGTAGTCAGGATCTGGCCTATCGTCCCGCCTGCGAAGGATGCAATGCCTGCATTCCGATACGTGTCCAGACCAGAGCGTTTTCAGCCAGCAAATCACAACGCAGAGTGTGGTCTAAAAACCGCCTGCTGAAAGCTATTGAACGGCCCGCGATCGCAACAGACGAACATTTTACTCTCTTTAAGAAATATTTGCTGGCACGCCATGCAGAAGGTGGCATGGCTGATATGGCGTTCTGCGACTATCAAGCAATGGTCGAAGACAGCCCGGTTCAGTCACAGCTCACAGAATTCCGGCGGGAAGACGGCACCTTATATGCGGTTTGCCTGACAGATCTGATGGATGATGGCTTATCACTGGTGTATAGCTTCTATGATCCGGAAGAAGAAAAAAACAGCCCCGGAAGCTTTATTATCCTTTGGCATATTTTGCAGGCGCGCTATCTGGCCATGCCTTATGTCTATTTAGGATACTGGATCGCGGAAAGCCCTAAAATGGCATATAAAAAGAAATTCCGCCCCGTTGAAATTCTAACAAAAGAAGGTTGGCAGGTACTGTTTTCCTGAATTTTTTGGATTTTGGCAATCGCCGGTCAAATAAATCAATTTTTCCCTTAAACGACTGATTTTTGTTCAAAAACAGCATTTATTTTGTGCGAAATGATTAAAAATTGTTCGTATTCAGTCAAATTTTTCACTTCTCATTTTCTTTATCGCTAGACCTGATGGAAAACTGCCGCTATCTTCAGCCCCAATCATGCGAAGGGAGAACTCGCATGTTTGGGAGAAATGACGTCAATAGGGAGACTAGTAAATGGATCGTCGTAAGTTCATAAAAAGTGTGGGTGTTGCAGGTACTGTAGGCACAGCAGCAATGGCTGCTCCTGCAATCGCAAAAGGCCGTGAAAAACTCACAATGGTTACAGCTTGGGGCCGTGGCCTCGCAGGCGTTTTTGACGCTGCTGTTCACTTCGCTGACTCTGTCAATGCCATGTCAGACGGCACACTTGAAATCGACGTAAAAGCAAATGGTGAGCTGGTTTCCGGTCTTTCCGCTGTTTTTGACTCAGTGACATCCGGTCAGGCTGATATGTATCACGCCGCCGATTATTACTATGTTGGTCAGCATCCTGCTTTTGCATATTTCACCGCTGTTCCATTTGGTATGACACCAAATGAACTGCATAACTGGTACTACCATCAGGATGGCCACAAATTCCACCTTGAACTGGGTGAAGAATTTGGTTTGCATTCATTCTTGTGCGGTAACACTGGCCCACAGGCGGGTGGTTGGTTCCGTAAAGAAATCAAATCAGCTGCTGACTTTAACGGACTGAAATTCCGTATGCCTGGCCTTGGTGGTAAAGCACTCGGTAAACTCGGTGCGTCTGTTCAGACATTGCCTGGTTCAGAAGTGTATCAAGCATTGGCTTCCGGCGCGATTGACGGAACTGAATGGATCGGCCCGTGGGCAGACGAAAAAGCAGGTTTCCAGGAAATCACTAAATTCTACTACACTTCCGGTTTCCATGAGCCAGGTGCTGGTCTTGCTGTTGGTATCAACAAAGACCGCTTTAACGGCCTAAGCAAAGCGCATCAGAAAATGATCGAAATTGCTGCTGGCGAAGCAAACCTTTGGAACCTCCACCAGTATCTTGCCAACAACTCTGAAGCACTGACTCGCTTGCAGGCAGCTGGCGTTAAGACTCTGGAATTCCCAGATGACGTTTGGGATGCATTCGGCAAGGCTTCTATCGAAGTTCTCGACAGCAACATGGAAGATCCACTCTTCAAGAAAATCCGTGAATCAGTTGAGAAATCCATGAAAGCATCTGCTGCTTGGGACCGTCTCTCTTCTGGCGTGTACGGCGCACAACGCTCACGAGTTCTAGGATAATTCCTAATCGTATTGAGTAGTCAAAGAACCGGACCTTTTGGTCCGGTTCTGCATTTTTTATACGGACTGTTCGCATAATCATACGTGCATGTACCCAGCCTCTTTTAAAATCACTGATATTTTTGAGGCTATCAAGAATTCCAGAAGAGAATTCTCACAAAACCCGCACAAAACGGGACGAGGCAGATACGCAATAACCTTTGCTAACATACGATGCCTGATATATATCACTGCACAGAATTGATCCGCGGGACTGAACGGGAAGAACCAACATGGAAGCGCTTGGAAGTTTCTTTTTGAATTTTGCCATGGGATTCGTAAACCTACTTATTCTCCCTTGGCATATTTATAATTGGCTAACGCTGGATACTTTGAAAAAGAAAATGAATGTGCTGACGCAAGTCGGTATGTCGATCGAATTCTTTTTCGTCGTCATCGCGATCGTCATCCTTCTAATCGGTATCGGTATATATAAACGTCGTTTTCTATACGGAACCGTCAACACACTGGAAAATTTCAACGCGAAAATCGGTAAAGCAGCCGCCTGGTTTGCTCTGCTAATGATGATCCAACAGGTTATAATTATCGCAGTTGGGCAAATTTTCCGTGGGAACGAAATTATCCTGGCGCCTTTAGGGATGACAATTGTTAGCGAAGAATTGCAGTGGCTGTCTGGTCAATTGAAATTCTACAACGCTATCCTGATTGCAATGGCATCGGCCTATACCTTTATTGAAGGCGGTCACGTTCGGGTCGATCTGGTTTATGCGTCCTGTAAAAAAAGAACCAAACATTGGATCGATTTTTTCGGAACCCTCTTCTTTTTCATTCCGTCAACGCTTTTACTTTGGTGGTTTTCCTGGCCAATTGCCATGAACGCTATCTTCGCACAAAAACCAATGAACATCTGGACAACCTCCACTCGGTGGCGCTCCGTCCGGCTTGAGACATCAGGGACAGCCGAATTCTCTTGGGTTTGGGGCTTTAAGTTGCTCGTCCTGATTTTTGCCGGGTTGATGTTTATTTGTGCGGTTTCATTTTTGCTTCGTAATATCCTTGCGCTTCTTGAAAAGGACAAAGACATTCCGACGCATGTTTCGTTTGATGGAGACCCAATCGGTGGCATTGGCATTGAATCCCTCAGCGATGAAGCCAACGCAGGCAAGCGCGACCAGCCTGCCCATCCCCTTTAATTTATCTCGGAGCTTTGACCCATGTTATTTGGTTTCACCGGCGTTGAAATTTCGCTGATGATTGTGGGAATATCCCTTTTCGGGGGTATTCTATCGGGATATCCAGTAGCCTATGCTATTTCTGGCTCTGCTTTTGTCAGTTTTGCTGTGATTGCAATTCTGAACGAAGCCGGACTGCTTTACACCTTACAAGAAATTGACGGTGTAATGGAACAGGTCCCTGTCTTTGAAGGGGGTTGGCAAAAGGCGATGCTTTCAACAGAGTCGACCTGGGCACAGGGGGTTTTCTCCCGTGCCTTCGGCGGCAATGTTGAAACTCTGCTGGCCGTCCCTCTCTTTGTTCTAATGGGCATCGCCCTGGAACGCTCAAACATTGCTGAAGACCTTCTCAGCACGATGGCAAAGTTATTCGGTACCATTCCGGGCGGACTTGCGATTGCGGTTGTTTTGGTGGGTACCCTGCTTGCAGCGTCTACAGGCGTTGTTGGTGCGACTGTGGTAACAATGGGCTTGATTGCCTTGCCGACCATGCTCAAAAATGGATATTCAAAATCGTTGGCGACGGGTGTCATCGCGACATCTGGTACCCTCGGTCAGATTATCCCGCCATCGATCGTGATCGTCCTTTTGGGATCAATCGTTGGCGACATGTATGCCATTGGTCAGGAAAACAGAGCCAACGAGCTTGGTGTAACCGTTCTGGAAATGTTGGGCGAACCTGCCGTTCTTTCCACAGGCACCCTCTTTAAAGCCGCGTTTATTCCTGGTGTATTCCTTGCCCTGCTCTATGCAACTTATGCAATGGGTTTTGCTTTGCTTAACAAAGACAAAGCCCCTCCTGTTCAGTTGGGAGAGCCGGATCCTTATCGCCTGTTATCCTATTATAAAAACAATCCATGGTTATTGCTCAGCGCTGTCTTTGGACCATTGATTGCGATGGTGGTGTTCTGGATTGTACTTGTAAATGTCGGACTGACGGGTTCCGAAGTTGTCGAAAATGTCGTGGTTCATGCGCCTATGTCGAGCGGCAACCTTGCCATTCTGGTTATCGTTAGTTTCTTACTGACTTTGGCCTGGGCACTGCGTCCAAGTTACTCGCTGACACCGATCGTGTCCGGATTGGTCGGGGTTGTCCTGTTATTCTTTGCTGACTGGTTCTTTGTCGGTGGCGATGCGACAGGCGGAACCAAATTTACATACTATTTCCTACCCGGCCTTCTCCTTATCTATGGCCTGAAACACGCGTCTGTCAGACTGATGGAAATTGAAACCCTTCGTGTGGTTTCCCCTCCCGTTATTTTGATTGTCGCAGTGCTGGGTTCTATTTTGGGAGGTGTGACAAACCCGACAGCGGCGGCGTCATTAGGTGCAGCTGGCGCAATCATGCTTGCGGCAAACCGGAAACTGAAAGACAAGAACCAATCAACCAAACCCGTGATCTGGGCCTCGCTTGCGATCATTATTTTGCTTCTCACCCGCGGTAACTTTGACCTGCGGATGAGTATGGAAAACATTGACTTCGACAACAAGGTCGCGATTGCTGTTTCATTGATTTCCTACCATGTTGCCGTTTTTGGCCTGCTATATTCATGCTGGATTCTGGTGCGCGACAAAATCATGTCGGGCATCATTAATGAAACGACCAAGGTCACATCGATGGTTTTTGTGATCCTGATTGCCTCCCTCTTCCTGAGTTTGACAATCCGGTCTTTTGGCGGCGAGCATTATATTCAAGAGTTTTTGCAGTCTTTTGAAGATCCGCGCACCCTATTGATTGTGGTGATGATTGTGCTTTTCCTTCTCGGATTTGTGCTGGATTTCATTGAAATCATCTTCATTGTTATTCCGATCGTTGGGCCGGTGATTTATGCAGCAGATCCTGCGTTGATGCCACCTACCTGGATTACGATCCTGATTGCGGTAAACCTGCAAACATCCTTCATTACGCCGCCCTTTGGCTTTGCGTTGTTCTATCTACGAGGTGTTGCACCGCCGAATGTCTCAACTATGGACATCTATAGAGGTGTTATTCCGTTTGTAATCATTCAGGTGATTGGCCTGCTGTTACTTTGGAATTTCCCGGAAATCATTACATTCCTACCTGATGCCTTACCGGCAAATTGACGGTAAAAAAACAAAAAAAGCCGCTGATTTATTCAGCGGCTTTTTTCTTGGATTTAAGATAGTCGACACATTTCCAGCATCCCCAAAGGATGATCGCCACCACGATGCCCTTAATCACGTTATTGAAGATGTAGGGTAAAAAACCCAGCCGAAAGGCGTCTACGATGCCCTGATTAAAACTAAGGAAAAACATACCGGTTAATAGTGTCGCGAGAACGGACATATTTGCAGCCAGTATTCCAAGGCCTAAATGGCGATACCACCCACGCGCGGCAAAGAGAGCTGAAAGCAATATCGTAACACCAACACCGATGGCATACCCATAGGTCAGTTTGTTCAAAGTTAAAAAGGTTTCTTCGGCAATGAACAATGGCAAACCGAGAAAACTAAACGAGATGTAAATTATAAATGTCAGACTACCAAGGCGCCAACCAAGAGCACCGCCGATAAAAACAGAGGCCACCGCCTGCAACGACGTTGGTATTGTGGGAGTGGGAACCACTGTCCACCCCCCGGCAAACAATATCCCTACTCCGACCGCAACAATGGTCGATAGCCGCAAAATTCTATCGAATTGACCCGTTTCGAATTTTCTGGTCCATAGGGCATTGACTAAAAGGGTACCGTTGTCATTAACACTCATTGCTCGCCCTTTCGGTCCCGTCAAAAGAATAGTGGTTTGATGTTACTGTCTCACTTTTTTCTTAAATTCTCTTAAATCCACGATTGCATCCGCTGCTCTAGGGTCTTCACCGACCTCAAAGATTTGCGTCTTTTGTATTTTCTGTGTTCCGGTTGTCGGCAATTGATCCAAAAACAAAATCCAGCCCGGCGGTTTATAGTAAGCCAGCCGTTCAGCCGAAAAATCAAAAAGCTCTTTCGCAAGTGTCTCTGATGCTTCCGCATCCTCCATCAGAACGATACAAGCAAGAACCTCTTCCTCGCGGACTTCATCTTTTACGGCTATGACAGCAACCTGCGCCACCGCTTCATGCGATTGTAGGACGGCTTCAACTTCCGCTGCGGCTATATTTTCGCCTGACCGCCGAATAATATTCTTTTTCCGGTCAACAAAATAAAGCATATCGGTTTCGTCCTGAACGACCGTATCGCCTGTATGGAACCAGCCATCGGTCCAAGCTTCTTCTGTCGCCTGTTCGTTTTTTAAGTAGCCGGAGAAAAAGCCCTTTCTCGGCGTTTCTTCCGAACTTCTGACGACAAGCTCACCCGCAACACCCCGAGGGCATTCAGCCCCGGTATCATCTATAATTTTAGCCTCGAAGCCAAGGAGTGGGCGGCCGAAGGCGCGTGTATCAATTTTTCTGGGCTCGCTGTTGACTGCAAAAATCCGACCGGTTTCAGTCATTCCCCAAATTTCAAGAAGTGCGAAGCCATACCGTTTTTCGAAAACCGCATGCAGTTCCGGTTCGACACCCGCCCCAATACCAAACCGGACCGAATGGGCGGTTTCCCATTCTGATACCGGCTGATTAAGCAGCATCGGCGGTACAACCCCTAAATAATGGATAATAGTCGCCCGCGTATCGCAGACTTCCCGCCACCAGCTTCGAGGGTGGAAACGGTCGGGAATAATCAAACATCCCCCCGTCAGGATCATACAACCCAACGAGACAACAGCCGAATTCATATGAAAGAGAGGTAGAGGATTAAATAATCGTTCTTTACCCGGACGTATATCAACCAAACCACCGAGTTCAGAATACCACTTCCCTGCCGTCAAATGATAGTCATTGGTCAGGATACAACCCTTAGGCCGGCCCGTCGTACCAGAGGTGTAAAGAAGGCTTGCTTCCGTTTGCAACCCCGGTTTCCCTCCGTCCACTTCCCGATGAGGTTCCGGAACCCCGTCAGAAAAGGCCCCCATGCCGATCACCGGAAGGTTCCCCCGTTCGGCAGCCACTTTTTCAAGGTCCGTAAAACGTGTATCGATACAGATGACAAGATCCGCATCAGAATGATCCATTTGATACAGCATCTCGGCATGCCGATAATCCGGATTGATCGGTACGCAGGAAACACCAAGTGAATTCAGGGCCAACAAATGAAGAATATAGTCCGGACGGTTCTCCAAAAGGAAAGCAACCCGGTGCCCAACGGTATATCCTGACCGGGTATATGTCGCCCGGATTTCATCAACCGCCACAGCCGCTTCGGCATAGGTGATCTCAACGCCTTCAGGATTGTAGCTGCGCCCTTCCAGCGGCGGCACACACAAAAAAGCGTTCTGTGGATAAAGTTCAACTGATCGACAAAACGCCTCATAGACCGTTTGCATCATGTCTCCGGCTTAACTGAATTTATTGTTGCGACTAAACCCTCTAGGCGCAAGTCGACCGGCATTCCCCCGTCTTGTAAACCAGCCTGTCAGGTCATGCTCTGTTCGTGTTCGTTCACCGGATTTCCAGCTCAAACCTTCCTCACGAACAAAGGTTCTGATGTCAGACAAACCGCCATCTTTATAGCGTTGTAATGTTACTCCCCGGCCTCGGGTCATCTCGGAAATCTCGTCCAGGGCGAAACAGTTCAGTTTGCGGTTTTCACCAACCACAGCAACAGAATCCCCTGTTGCTTCGATGCAGAACGCTGCCTCCACATCCCCCGAGACATTCAAGGTCTGCTTACCATTTCGGGTCTGTGCAATTATGCTATTTTCATCGACAACGAAACCACGGCCATCAGTTGATGCCACCAATAATTTCCGTCCTGGTTTATGAACAAACAGGGCGACGATATCCTGGTCATTCCCAAGATCGACCATCAAGCGAACCGGTTCACCATGGCCGCGTCCTCTTGGTAATTTATCGCAGCCAATCGTATAGAAACGGCCATTCGTTCCAAACAGGACTAACCGGTCAGTGGTTTCCGCAGTAATCCAGAAACGCTCCTTGTCACCGTCCTTATATTTTTCATCTCCCGTTTGGGCAACATGTCCCTTCAATGCCCGAACCCAGCCTTTTTCCGAACAAATAACCGTAATAGGTTCTTTCTCGATCATCGCTTCAAGCGGAATATCTGGCAGATCGACGGCTTCACCGACCCGCGTCCGGCGCAACGCAACATCAGGATGCTCTTTCAACGTCTTTTTCAGGTCTTTTAGCTCAGCAGAGATTGCTTCTTTTTGCAGATCTTCGCTGTCCAGCAACGCAATAAGTGTCGCCTTCTCTGCTGTCAGCTTCTCATGCTCGGTGCGAAGCTCCATCTCTTCAAGTCGCCGTAATGACCGAAGTCGCATATTCAGAATAGCTTCTGCCTGAACCTCAGTCAGTTTGAAGGTTTCCATCAATGACTGCTTTGGATGGTCATCTTCACGGATAATACGAATGACTTCATCCAGATTAAGGAAAACAATCAAATAGCCGTTCAGCACTTCCAACCGGTTTTCAATTTTACCAAGGCGGTATTTCGAACGGCGCACCAAAACGACAAATCGATGATCCAGAAAAGACTGCAAAACATCCCGCAGGCTCATGACCCGCGGTGTTTGCGTGGCATCCAGAACATTCATATTCAAGGAAAATCGATTTTCCAGATCCGTCAAGCGGAACAAGCCCTGCATCAGCATTTCCGGATCGATATTCTTGCTTTTTGGCTCCAGAACCAAACGAATATCTTCCGCAGACTCGTCTCTCACATCCGCTAAGAACGGCAGTTTTTTTGCTTGAATGAGTTCCGCAATACGTTCAATCAGTTTCCCTTTTTGAACCTGATAGGGTATTTCCGTGACAACAATCTGGTATGTCCCCCGGCCAGTCTCCTCTTTCTCCCAGGTAGCGCGTTGACGAAAACCACCGCGCCCTGTTTCATACGCTTCACGAATGCTTTCAGTTTTTTCAACCAGTTCGCCGCCTGTTGGAAAATCCGGTCCTGGTATAAATTCCATCAGCTTATCAATACCGGCACCGGGATATTTCACAAGATGCAGTAAGGCGTTACAAAGTTCCGTTGCGTTATGAGGGGGAATAGACGTCGCCATTCCCACAGCAATACCAGACGATCCATTTGCCAGCAGGTTTGGAAAAGCCGCGGGCAGCACAACGGGTTCTTTTTCCTCCCCATCATACGTATCCCGAAAATCGACCGTATCCTGATCCAGATCCCTGAGAAGCAATTCAGCAAAAACTGTCATCCGGGCTTCGGTGTAACGCATGGCAGCGGCATTATCACCATCAATATTCCCGAAGTTTCCCTGCCCATCTACAAGCGTGTATCGTTGGGCAAAATCCTGTGCCAGGCGAACCAGCGCGTCATATACGGACTGGTCACCATGCGGGTGATATTTACCGATCACATCACCAACAACACGGGCACATTTTTTAAAACCGGAACTTGGGTCCAGTTTCAGTAGACGCATGGCATATAAAAGCCGCCTGTGAACCGGCTTCAAGCCGTCACGTACGTCTGGAAGAGACCGGGACATAATTGTTGACATCGCATAAGCAAGATATCGCTCGCTTATGGCGTCCTTCAGTGAAGTGGGTAACACTTCACCGGGTTTAATCGGAGACTGCTCACTCATTCTTTTTGTATACCATCAGATGCCGTCGAATGCAGAACAAAATCCGTTAAAAAACCGTACTTTTTTTCATTCGTGGTCCGCCTAACCGTCTGACTTATCAAGTTGTCTGCCAAGAGACAGGATCAACCGCTCTCTGGCAGGCAGGGATTCTTCGGTATAATTGGATAACAGGTTCTTTTGAATGAAATATCCACTGAGGCGAAGCCCTTCCAGGATCTGCCGAATATCAATATCCTTGCGACCCTCTTCTGGTGTCGTTTCTTTTAGAAATTCTGGTAAGGGCAAAAGCCTCTCACGATAAGGAAACCCTGCCTCCCCACAGACCGCGCGGGCTGATTTAGGAGAGACATATCTTAGATTTGTCTTCTGCCCGGTTGCGGCACATTCCGATAGATCCAACCCATAACCAAGTTCGGACAGGACACCTAATTCCCACCGCACCATCAAAGGCCCCCATACCTCTAAATCCTGCTGTAAATAGTCAATGAATAGACAGGTTGCTTCAAACAACCTTTCATGAGCTTCCCGTTCCGGCAGAACTTTATCCAGCAAAGCCAGCACCGTACTTGCTGCCGAGAGGCGCAGACTATTATCAAAGATCAGCGTGCCTGAAGACTTCTGAGCTTCAACTGAAAAAGTCCCCAACTGTTCGGCAAGACGACCGTTCCATCGCAAGCTGACAAGGTTGCCCGGCTGCATAATACCGCGTAATCGTTTACCTGTCCCCCCCCGAACCATGCCGGAATATCGTCCATGCTTCCGCGTTAGCGCATGAAGAATAAGACTGTTTTCGCCATATTTTTGGGTGGATAAAATTATCCCGTCATCGATCCAATGCATAGACAAGCCATATCAGATGGATGGGGCCGCTGGCAAATTATACGACATGAACCGATCACAAAAAGAAGATGTCACAAGCGGCCTTAAATGAGCGTCTGTCCCCCTGTAACCGGAGGGGATGGATTATGCCATTAGATGTTAGCATTGCACTGATCAACACCATTGAAGATCAAGATCTTTCCTTCCAGTCACTTCAGGAAGACGAATTGATCTGGATGCCGCCCCCGCCCGAGATATTGCCACCTTTTCAGTATAAACGGTGTCAATGCTCCGGACCATCGTCAGGATATGAAATTGGATTGAAATACGGGCCGCTCATCTGCCGAATTCGGGTAACCGCTTGGGGCATTAAATATCGAGAATCGACGCCATCAACTAACGCGCTCGAGCTGATACAAGTAAAAGAAAAGCCACCGTATCAACTCGAGCTGTTTTTATTATAGGAAGGATTAGCCTTTAATCTGGCTCAAAAATCCGTCCATTTCTGTCCGAACCTGTTCAGCGTCGCTGCCCAGTTCCTCGGCGGCGGCATAGACATCGTGAGAGGCAGAGGCCGCTTCATCGGCAAAATTCACGATATAACCAACCTCGCCTTTCACCTGAACCGTTCCGTCAAAGGCACGGCGGGTATTGTTAGAAATTTCACCAGTAGCGGCTGTTTGTTCTTCAACCGCCGCGGCAACAGCAGACGTCGTTGCACTGATTTCGTTGATCGTCTCCAGAATCGCGCTGATCTCGCTAGCAGCCTGTTCGCTGACCTGCTGAATTCCAGACACCTGCGCCGTAATATCCTCGGTGGCGCGGGCAGTCTGGGTCGCAAGGTTCTTAACCTCGCTTGCAACAACCGCAAAACCTTTCCCGGCCTCTCCCGCTCTCGCCGCTTCAATGGTCGCGTTCAAAGCAAGAAGATTGGTTTGCTCGGCAATGTCGCTGATCAAGTTGACAACATCTGAAATTTGCTGCGCGGACGTTTTCAACTCATCCATTGTGCCAGCCGTCGAATTAGCACGTTCCGAAGCGGAATTGGCTACTTGGCTCGAACGGTTCACCTGAGATGAAATTTCCTGAATGGAGGCACTTAACTGCTCCGCCGCAGAACTGACCGATTGAACATTACCAGACATCGCATCGGTCATGGTTACTGTCTCCCCGGCCTTGCCTTTCACATTGTCAGATGCATGCTGCATGTTGCTGGCCAAATCGGTAAGGTTTTTGGAATTGGAAACAAGTTTCAAAACCAGATTGCCGACAGACTCTTCAAACTCCCTGGCAACAGCCTGACGCTCTGCACGGCGACGCGCTAACGCTGCTTCAGAAGCTTCCTGTTTTTCTGCGTTCAGACGCTCGGCTTCCGCCTGCAACTCCCGAACATGACCCTCTGATTGTTTTGCGGCCTCACCGGCTTCAACAGCTCTTTGTTTTTCCGCATCCGCAACAGCTTTCGCAGCCTCAGCCGCCTCAACAGATTGCGCAGACGCGTCAAAGGCCCGTACCAGTTTAAAAGTAAGTGACGTCAGCACAGCGGACTCGAACACAACAATTACCGCATGCAGAACCACCCGACCGAAATCTGCGCCTTCCGGAAACACCGCTGCGGGCAACACAAAGTTAAGAACCAAGTGATGCACTGCAATCGTCACGGTCGCCACGATAATCGACTTCCAACAACATAGAACCGAAATAACCGCCAATGAGGCAAAGAAATACATGTGAATGTCGATTTGCCAGGGATGGCCTTTGAAGACATAGACCAGCAATCCGACCTGAACGATATATCCTACACTCACGGCATACCGAAAATTAGCACTGGCCCCGCCCATCAAGAGCAAGGCGGTCGGTATCGCAGCGAACAACACCGCGCCAAGTGTAGCCCCCATCCAATCCGCACCGATCATCATTGCAGACACAACGATGATCGGAATATGGATCCACAGAAGAATTGCAATATTTTTTGAAATTGACTGCCGTAACTGATCAAGAGCGTTCATATGATATGTCTCACTTGCGAATTAAGTCTTACTTTTTTTAAAGAAACTACACCCACCATTGATAAAGGCACTCATCGTAAACCACGCCCCTACTGTCACAATACTCTCAACAGAAAAGCTTTTTTCAGGGCGGACAATAACAATGTTCTCGAAAAACCCTGTTCTCACGAAACTCACAGGCAATGCCGCAAGTCTTTGGGAAATTTCTGTCAAAGAAATCGATGGCGGGAAAATAATAGCAAGGTCCGATGTCTCATCATCCGAGGACATTTGAAGGGCAGCCAATAGGATAAAGCTTGAAACAAGGAGCGAAGCAACAAGAGTGAATGATCCCTTTTGGCTGGCACTTTGCTGATTGTTGTTCAAACCCATAAACATCCACCATTACTTTTTTAGAGGCCAAGTATATGGGGCACCAGATTAATAAGGGGTAAATACGCATAAATTTTTACAGATTAAAAAATCGAGATCAAATTGATCACGATCAATGCTGCACATGCGAAACAACGCTAAATGATGTCCCTAACATCAATTATTGGAAATTTCCGACAGTAACTTTTTAGGGAACGTTGTAATGGCTCTTAAAAATCGTTTTAAATCAGTTAGTACATCTTTTGGAAAATATACGGACACCGCTGCGATTTTTATCTTTCCGGCGATTATGCTGATTTGGGCTGTAAGTTCCTACCAATAATATTTTGCAACGCAGCAAACAAAAAAAAGCGGAGCATTTGCTCCGCCTTTTTTATTATCCATCCAGTTTTGGTTTCAGGATTTTATTGACCACACCTGGGTTGGCTTTCCCGCCTGTCGCCTTCATAACCTGCCCCATAAAGAAACCAAGCAGCTTATCCTTACCACCACGATATTCTTCAAGCTTGTCAGGATTTGCCGCAATCACCTCGTCAATGGCCGCCTCAATTGCGCCCGTATCAGAGACCTGCTTCAGACCTTTTTCTTCGACAATATCAGCTGCCGCTTTACCGCTATCGAACATTTCTTCGAAAACTTCTTTGGCGATCCGATTGGAAATCGTGCCATCCTTGATCAGGTCAATCAGCTTACCCAGGGCGTCTGCCGAGACCGGGCTTTCCGACAGGCTTTTACCTGTTCGGTTCAAATTACCAAACAATTCACCGATTACCCAGTTGGCAGAAAGCTTTGCATCCCGGCCCTCGGCAACGGCTTCGAAGTAATCCGCAACCTCTTTTTCAGCGACCAGCACACCCGCATCATAGGCGGTAAGACCTAGTTCCTCGATAAACCGAGCCTTTTTGTCATCCGGCAGCTCAGGCAGCTGGCTTTTGATCTTCTCGACAAAAGCATCATCAAATTCCAGAGGCAACAGATCTGGGTCAGGGAAGTACCGATAGTCATGGGCTTCTTCCTTTGACCGCATCGAGCGGGTTTCACCCTTTACGCTGTCATAAAGACGGGTTTCCTGATCGATCGTGCCGCCCGCTTCCAGAATATCAACCTGTCGATTGGCTTCATAGACAATCGCCTGCTGAATAAAGCGGAGAGAATTAATGTTTTTCATTTCACAGCGGGTCCCAAATGGATCGCCAGGTTTGCGAACAGACACATTCACGTCCGCCCGCATGGACCCTTCTTCCATATTGCCGTCACAGGTTCCCAAGTATCGAAGAATACTCCGTAGTTTTTTAACATAGGCTGCGGCTTCTTCTGGAGAACGGATATCAGGCTCCGAAACAATTTCCATCAAAGCCACGCCTGACCGATTTAAATCAACAAGTGTATTCGTTGGATGTTGATCGTGAATACTTTTACCCGCATCCTGTTCAAGATGCAGACGGGTAATTCCAATTTCCTTGGTCGATCCGTCTTTAAGATCAATCAGCATCTTTCCTTCACCGACAATCGGCTGCAGATATTGACTGATCTGATACCCTTGTGGAAGATCCGCGTAAAAGTAGTTTTTCCGATCAAAAACAGAAAATTTATTGATCTGCGCCTTAAGACCCAAACCAGTGCGAACCGCCTGCTCCACTGCCATTTCATTGATGACCGGCAACATTCCGGGCATAGCTGCATCAACGAAAGATACCTGCGTATTCTGCTCTGCTCCATATTCAGTGGCTGATCCTGAGAAAAGCTTGGCTTTTGAAGAGACTTGCGCGTGCACCTCCAAACCAATAACCACTTCCCAATCGCCCGTAGCGCCTTGAACAATCATACCCATTTTAACCCCTCCACCAATCTGTTGGTGTGGCTGTAAAGCCTGCGGCATCTTCCATCACGCCGGCGACTTTTAGAACTGTTTCTTCTTCAAACGGCCGTCCCAAAAGCTGCAATCCCAAAGGCAATCCGTCTGACGACAGACCAGCAGGAACAGAAATGCCGGGCAAGCCCGCCAAACTGGCAGGGACAGTGAACACATCGTTCAAATACATCTCCAGCGGATCGTCCCCTTTTTCACCAGCCGCAAAAGCGGCACTTGGTGCTGTTGGGGTCAAAATTGCATCAACGGTTTTGTAAGCTTCCTTGAAATCATCAGCAATCCGTGTGCGAACTTTCTGAGCCTTCAGGTAGTAGGCATCATAATAGCCTGCGGACAGAGCATATGTACCAATCAGCAAACGGCGCTGAACTTCGTCTCCAAAGCCTTCGCCGCGTGTCCGCGAATACATGTCAGCCAGATCTTCACCTTCGACCCGAAGACCATACCGAACCCCATCATAACGGGCAAGATTACTCGAAGCTTCGGCCGGGGCGATAATGTAGTAGGCTGGCAGCGCATATTTTGTATGCGGCAGACTGATATCAACAATCTCAGCACCAGCCTCTTTCAGCCAGGCAATCCCCTGATCCCAAAGCGCCGCAATTTCTTCTGACATGCCGTCCAGGCGATATTCTTTAGGGATACCAATTTTGAGGCCCCGGATATCACCGGTCAACGCGGCTTCAAAGTTTGGAACAGCCATATCAACGCTCGTGCTGTCTTTTGGATCAAACCCTGCCATGGCTTCAAGCATAATAGCCGCGTCGCGCACGCTCCGCGTCATTGGACCTGCCTGATCAAGACTGGAGGCAAAGGCCACTACACCCCACCGGGAACACCGTCCATAGGTTGGCTTCATCCCAACAATACCTGTAAAGGCGGCAGGTTGACGAATAGATCCGCCCGTATCGGTACCGGTCGCCGCCATTGCAATTCGGGACGCCACAGCACTTGCAGAACCGCCAGAGGATCCACCCGGCACCAAAGGCTGATCGTCAGTGCTTCGGCGCCACGGGTTAACCACATTGCCGTAATAGCTGGTTTCGTTAGAGGAGCCCATCGCAAACTCGTCCAAATTCACCTTGCCAAGCATGACAGCACCAGCGTTCCATAAATTCTGCGAAACAGTGCTTTCATATTCAGGCTTAAAACCGTCCAGAATATGCGATGCTGCTGTCGTCAAAACCCCTTTTGTACAAAACAGGTCTTTCATGGCAATCGGAATACCTTCCATGATGCCCGCTTGCCCTTTTGCAATCCGTGCGTCGGACGCTGTCGCAGCGTCAACCGCATGCTCAGGTGTTTCGGTAATAAACGCGTTCAAACCCCGGCCCGCGTCCATCGCGGTAATATGAGCCGCCGTCAATTCACGAGCGGAAAACTTTCCACCCTTAAGACCATCCCGCGCTTCCGCGATTGTCAGTTTTGTTAAATCACTCATTATTCAATCACCTTTGGAACTGCAAAGAAGCCGTCTTCTTTTGCGGGCGCATTTGCAACGACTTGTTCCTGATATCCGCCATCAGTGATTTCGTCCTGACGCCAGCGCAATTTCATGTCTGCAACAGACGTCATTGGCGGTACATTTTCGGTATCGACTTCTCCAAGCTGCTCAACCCAGCCCAGGATCGCGTTCAGTTCGGCGGCCAGCGGTTCGAGTTTTTCTTCCTCGACCCTGATACGCGCCAAATTTGCTACTTTTGCCACAGTGGCTTTATCAAGCGACATGTGTCACCCTTTGTTGTATAGATGCATAATCTGGAAGGTCGGACCAGATATTACCGTCAAATATAGACAGCAGGCCAGCCCGACAATGGCCGCAAGTTAGCGCAAGCCATGCTCCTCGGCAACCCCAGCTATTTGAAACATTTCATTGCCCTCGATCAGCGCCTTATGGGGTTCGACCCAGGGACTAAAACCATCGGACTTGCATTATCCGATACCGGGCTAAAGGTGGCAACCCCTCTCCTGACGATAAAACGCGAAAAGTTCAGGGATGATGCGGATAAAATCGGCGCCCTGATCGAGACGCATAATGTTGGTGGTTTTGTGATCGGCCTGCCTCTGAATATGGACGGCAGCGAAGGCCCTAGATGCCAGTCAATCCGCCAGTTTCAAAAGAATCTGGAAGGCTATTTTGACTTACCCTGCTGCTTTTGGGATGAGCGCCTTTCCACTGTCGCCGTCACGAAGACATTACTGGACGCGGATGCCTCTAGAAAGCGACGGGCGGAAGTTGTCGACAAGATGGCCGCTGCCTTTATTCTTCAGGGCGCGTTGGAGTCTATGCGCTAGAAAATACCGGACTTTTAAATTATGCTTTGGGAAACAAAAAAAATTGTCCTGAGCCTTCGACGCCCAAAGGTTCGCTCAATGATTCTGTGTGGGCGCCCTTGATCGATCGCAACCGCAGGCCAAAATCATTCCCGCGCACCCATAGAAGACACGTCATCCTTTACGGGATATTTTTGGCGAGGTCGCAATGGGTTCTTGCTGATCAGACGAAGGATCGCTATACACTATCCTTTTAATGACACATTTAGAAAAAACCAGATTTGCCCATAGGCATTTGCTTGACATAGCACGGCTCAGCGCTGCGGATATCAGCCTGATTCTCGATGTCGCTGATGTTTATGCAGAGCGATCACGTGCCCGCGAAAAGAAGCTTTCCCTTTTACGAGGCATGACTCAAATCAACCTGTTTTTTGAAAATTCAACGCGCACCAGAACGTCGTTTGAATTGGCCGGTCAAAGATTGGGGGCAGACGTCATCAACATGTCGGTTGGTTCCAGTTCGGTAAAAAAAGGGGAAACCCTGATCGACACAGCAATGACGTTGAACGCCATGCGACCGGATATTTTGGTAATCCGTCATTCGGATTCCGGTGCACCGCACCTTCTCAGTCAGAAGGTCGACTGCGCTGTTATCAACGGCGGAGACGGCAGTCATGAACATCCAACTCAAGCATTGCTTGATGCTCAAACCATCCGCAATCGCAAAGGCCGCCTTGCCGGACTGACTGTTGCTATTTGCGGAGACATTCTGCACAGCCGGGTCGCCCGGTCAAATATCGCCCTTCTCAATATCATGGGAGCCCGGGTCCGCATCGTTGGGCCAACGACCCTGATACCATCGAATGCAAAAACGATGGGCGTCGAAGTCTATCATTCCATGGAAGAAGGTCTGAAAGATGCGGATATCGTAATGATGCTTCGTTTACAGACGGAAAGGATGCAAGGAGCCTTCGTTCCGTCCGTCCGTGAATATTTCCACCTGTTTGGCTTGGATAAAGAAAAACTGAAAGTGGCAAAGCCGGATGCGCTTATCATGCATCCCGGTCCAATGAACCGAGGTGTTGAAATCGACTCCGAGATCGCTGACGACCTGCATATCAGTGCAATTTCAGAGCAAGTTGAAATGGGCGTTGCTGTTCGAATGGCCTGCCTAGATCTTCTGACACGCGGAGAGGTGGACGAATGAGTGAACCCGTTCATGCGTTAGTAAACGCGCGCCTTCTGGATCCTGCAACAGGGACAGATACCCTTGGCGGAATTCTTATTCAGGATGGAAAAATTCTGGATTGGGGGCCCCACATTTCAACAGACATGCTTCCTGATGGATGTACCCACGAAGACTGCAACGGTCACTGCCTCGCTCCTGGCCTTGTGGATGCGCATGCCTATCTTTGTGAACCCGGGAAAGAGCACCGCGAAACCATGGCGACAGCCGGACTTGCCGCCGCGGCAGGCGGAATAACCACGATCAATGCCTTTCCTGCAACAGAGCCCGTGATCGACGATCCATCCCTTGTGGCCATTGTCGCGCGGCGCGCCCGCGACACCTGCCCCGTGAACGTTGTCATCACCGGGGCATTAACACGCGGTCTTCTCGGCGCAGAAATGGCAGAATTAGGGCTGTTGTCAGAAGCTGGTGTTGTCGCATTCAGCGATGGGCAAAAGGCCATTGGTGATATCAACCTGATGCGCCGGGCACTTGCCTATTCTACGATGTTTGACAAACCTGTCATTATTCATGCGGAAGAACCACATCTTGCCGGAAGTGGTGTGATGACGGGCGGCAGAACCGCAACCTTCATGGGTTTGAAATCCATCCCAGCCTGCGCCGAAGCCATAATGGTGGAACGGGATATCCGGCTTACGGCCATGACCGGGGCAAAATGGCATGCCGCTCATTTGAGTACAGCAGATGCCATCCGATCCATCGGCCGGGCAAAGGATGAGCAGATCAATGTCACTGCGGGAACGGCCCCGCATTATCATGCTCTGAACGATTTGGAAGTCGGTGAATACCGCACCTTCGCGCGCGTTTCCCCGCCTTTGCGAGAAGAAACAGACCGAATGGCCGTTGTCCAAGGCCTGAAAGACGGCATTTTGGACATTATTTCCTCTCAGCATCTTCCGCAAAGCGCCGATAGTAAACGAGTACCGTTTGCACAAGCAAAACCGGGCGTTGTCGGGCTGGAAACAATGTTACCAGTCAGTCTGCGACTATTCCACAATCAGCAACTTGATCTGTTGACGCTGCTGCATACCATGACGGTGGCCCCGGCCAAACTTCTCGGCATCGACAAAGGCAGGCTTGAAAAAGGCGCGGATGCGGATCTGTGCCTGTTCGATTTAGGCAAACCTTGGAAAGTGGACGGGCTGAAGCTGAAATCCAAATCCAAAAATACCGCTTTTGATGGTCATTTGCTTCAAGGCAGGGTATTAAAAACCTTTGTTGGCGGCACGGCCGTTTTCACATTTGGGGATGACAAATAATGCCGGAACCTTTGGGGGACCTGAGTTACACATGGCCATTTTTAGCAGCAATCGTGATCGGGTATTTATTCGGATCCATTCCGTTTGGTCTCGTGCTTACAAAAATGGCGGGCCTGGGAGACATTCGAAAAATTGGCTCTGGTAACATTGGAACGACAAATGTTCTTCGGACAGGCAATAAAGGTCTGGCGCTTGCAACCCTCCTGCTGGATGGCGGCAAGGGGGCGGTCGTTGTCCTGATTGCCAACATCTACCTTACGCAGGATTATGCCGTTCTGGCGGGCGGGGCGGCTTTTCTGGGTCACCTGTTTCCAGTTTGGCTCAAATTCAAAGGAGGAAAAGGCGTTGCCACCTTTATTGGTGTCATGCTCGCCGTATCCTGGCCCGCAGGCATTGCAGTTGCCCTGACCTGGCTTCTTGTTGCCTTCGCAATGCGCTATTCTTCCCTGGCTGCGCTGGTATCGGCGGCGCTTGCCCCTGTTTATATCTATGCCCTTTCTCAAACACCGTTATTTGGATCTGTTTACTACGGGGACCTGCAGCGGATCGAATTGACCGCTTTTATGGCCATCCTTATTTTTATTCGGCACCACGAAAATATTGGGCGGCTGGTCAAAGGAAAAGAATCCAAGATCGGAAAAAAATAATACTTACCAATAACGCGCATTAAATAAGTATTTTTTCAATTGACGCGTTCATCAATTTGCATCACATTTTTCTGATGCAACACAATATTGAACTTTCATTCGCCGAAAGACTGAATTGGTTACGCCTTATTCGATCAGAAAATGTCGGGCCAATTACGTTCTTTCAGCTTCTAAACCGGTTTGAAAATGCCGGCCGTGCCTTGGAAGCAATCCCTGAACTTGCCCGGAACGGCGGACGCAAAAAACCAATTAGAATATATGCGAAGGGCGCTGCTGAGCGCGAGATGGAACAAGTCATCCAGTATGGTGGGCAACTGATAGGCAGTTGTGAACCGAACTACCCTCCGTTGCTCCGTCATATTCCGGATGCTCCTCCGGTGATCAGTTTAAAAGGACATACGGATCTCCTTGGTAAAAACATGTTAGGAGTTGTTGGATCCCGAAACGCGTCCGCAGTTGCCCAGAATCTGACACGCTCCCTGTGTTCGAAACTTGGAAATAATGGGCTAGTCATTGCATCCGGTCTCGCCCGCGGTATCGACAAAGTGGCCCATGAAGCGTCCTTGACAACAGGGACTGTTGCTGTGGTCGGCGGTGGCCTTGATGTAAAATATCCCCGCGAAAATGCTGACTTGCAGGCACAAATCGAAAATGGAGGATGCGTGATTGCAGAGCAGCCCTTTGGCACCCAGCCACAGGCTCGGCATTTCCCAAGGCGCAACCGCATTATCTCCGGGATGGCACTGGGTATACTCGTTATGGAGGCAACCCCAAAATCAGGGTCATTGATCACGGCAAGAATGGCGGCGGAACAGGGGCGCGATGTTTTTGCAGTGCCCGGCTCTCCTATGGATCCACGTGCAAAAGGAACAAACAATCTGATAAAAAACGGGGCCATTCTTGTGGAAAGTGATCAAGATATTCTTCAGGAATTATCGGGACTGAAGTCCCTCCCCCTGTCCGAACCCGAACAACCCGCCCTGCCCTTTGACAGAACCCTGTCGCCAAATGAACAGACCCTTGATCAGGCTCGCCCTGTTCTGCTCCACCTTTTAAGCCCTACCCCCATCGATATTGATGAACTTGTAAGGCTTACAGAATTCCCTCCCGGCGTGGTTTTGACGATTTTGCTTGAACTTGAACTAGCAGGCAGAATAGAACGCCATTTTGGAAACAGGGTTTCCTTCGCGAGTTAGTCTCTCTATATATGGCAAATTGCACTCTTGTACTGAGCCGTTAAAAAAAGAAGGTCTGTGGTATTTCTATGAATGTAGTGGTCGTTGAGTCTCCTGCGAAAGCAAAGACAATAAATAAATATCTCGGCTCGGACTATACGGTCCTGGCATCCTACGGTCACATCCGCGATCTGCCGTCTAAGGACGGATCAGTCAAACCGGATGAAGATTTTGCAATGGATTATCAAAATGATGCAAAATCTGCCAAACATATCAAAGCGATAGCAGATGCTCTCAAGGGCGCTGAAAACCTGTACCTCGCCACTGACCCGGATCGCGAAGGAGAAGCGATTGCCTGGCATGTCATGAAGGTGATGGAAGAAAAAAAGAAATTAAAAGACGCTAAAGTAAGCCGTGTCGTCTTTAACGAGATTACGAAGAAAGCCGTCTTGGACGGGATTGCAAATCCACGCGAACTGGACATGAATCTGGTGAATGCCCAACAGGCTCGTCGAGCACTCGATTATCTGGTTGGCTTTACTTTATCACCTGTTTTGTGGCGAAAACTTCCGGGCGCGAAGTCTGCTGGACGGGTTCAGTCGGTTGCCCTGCGACTGATTTGTGAGCGTGAATTGGAAATCGAGGCCTTCAAGGCCGAAGAATACTGGACGATTGATGCGGATTTTCTGAACGACAAAAAATCCAAAATCACAGCCCGCCTTACGTATCTTGACGACAAAAAGCTCGATAAGTTTTCTTTACCGGATGAAGCAACGGCAAAAGCCGCCGCAGAAAAAGTACGTGCTGGAACGTTCCATGTACAAAGCGTCACGAAAAAGCCGGCGAAACGAAACCCATCTCCCCCCTTTACAACATCCACGTTACAGCAGGAAGCATCGCGTAAACTTGGATTTGGTGCCAAACGCACCATGATGGTTGCACAGAAACTGTATGAAGGGTTTGATGTAGGCGGAGAAACAGCCGGCCTGATCACTTACATGCGGACAGACGGCGTAACACTTGCCAATGAAGCAATCCACGCCTGCCGGGATGTTATCGCCGCTGAATATGGACCGGAATTTGTTCCAGGCTCGCCGCGTGCTTACAAAACAAAATCCAAGAATGCTCAGGAAGCGCACGAAGCAATCCGCCCGACCGATTTATCCCGCACACCCGCGCAGGCCGCGCGGTATCTGGATCAGGAACATCTGAAACTGTATGAACTGATCTGGAAACGGACTATTGCCAGCCAGATGGAAAGTGCGCAGATGGAACGCACGACCATTGATTTTCAGGATGGTGCGGGTCAAACTCTGCGTGCAACAGGCAGCGTTGTTCGTTTTGCAGGTTTTCTGAAACTGTATGAAGAAGGACAGGATGATACCAAGGACGACGAAGGTGGAAAAAGACTGCCTGCCGTCTCTGAAGGCGAAACCATGTCTACAGAAATTGTCCGCGAAGATCAGCATTTCACAGAACCGGCACCGCGCTATTCAGAAGCCAGTCTTGTCAAGAAACTCGAAGAACTGGGCATTGGCCGGCCGTCCACCTACGCCTCGATCATCTCCGTCCTGCAAGACCGGGATTATGTAGTACTGGATCAAAAACGGTTTAAACCGGAAGATAAGGGCCAGTTGGTAACAGCGTTTCTGTCCTCGTTCTTTACGCGCTATGTGGAGTATGATTTCACAGCCCAACTCGAAGAACGGTTGGATGATATTTCAGATGCCAAGATTGACTGGAAGCAGGTTTTACGTGATTTCTGGAGTGACTTCAGCCTTTCTGTTGATGGAACAGCAGAGCTTCGGGTAACGGATGTTCTGGAGGAATTGAACCGCGTCCTTGGTCCTCATGTTTTTCCAGAAGTTGAGGAAGGTAAAGATCCGCGCGCCTGCACCAAATGTGAAGATGGCCGCCTTTCCCTGAAAACTGGCCGGTTTGGCGCGTTTATTGGTTGCTCGAACTATCCTGAATGTCGTTTCACCCGGCAATTGGGAGCGGCAAATTCAGAGAACGGATCCTCCGATGTTGACGACGGACCCAAGGAACTTGGGATCGATCCTGCGACTGAATTGATGATCACCCTGCGCAAAGGACCTTACGGTCCTTACTTGCAATTGGGCGAACCTGAACCAAAGAAAAAGCCAAAACGCGTTTCCATTCCAAAGGACATGCCGCTGGAAGACATCGATTTCGAAATGGCTGTCCAGTTAATGGCCTTGCCACGGGAAATCGGTCCTCATCCAGAAACAGGAACAATGATCACAGCGGGCCTCGGCCGATACGGTCCTTATGTGGAATGCGATAAAAAATATGGCAAACTGACGAGCGGAATGGAAGTTCTGACCGTTGGGATGAACCGGGCGGTTGAACTGCTGGCCGCGGCAAAAACCCGCGGCGGCGCAGGTCGGGCTGCCCCTCCCTTGCGTGTTGTCGGGAAACACCCGGACGATGAAGCTGATATTAATGTAAAAGATGGCCGTTATGGACCATACGTCACCCATGGTGGCATCAACGCGACGATCCCTAAAGGATCTGACCCGATGACCATTACTTTGGAAGAGGCTGTTAAGCTTCTGGCAGACCGTGCCGCAAAAAGTGGAAAGAAACCCAAGCTAGCGAAGAAAACCGCAGCGAAGAAAACCACGGCTAAAAAAGCACCTGCCAAGAAGAAAGCACCAGCAAAGAAAAAAGCTCCTGCGAAAAAGAAAACAGTAGAGAGTGACGATTAACAGCGGTACTGACCGCAGAAAAAGATAATTTGACCAAAGACATAAAGAACCCGAGTTATTTACCAACCAAAGATCAGGTGCGCACTTTCATCGAAGAAAGTGACGCCCCGGTTGGCAAACGGGAAATTGCGAAAGCCTTTAATATTAAAGGTGCCGATCGCATATATTTAAAAAAAATCCTTAAAGAATTGGTTACGGATGGGGCGCTTGAAAAAGGCCGTGGGCAGTCATTGGCCGCCGCCGGAAGCCTTCCCAGTGTAGCCGTAATTGACATCATACGCCTTGACGAAAATGGCGAGCCCATTGGCAAACCGGTAAAATGGGACGATGAGACACCAGCACCAACCATTTATGTGGGCCTGCAAAAAAAGCGAGGCGTTAAAGCAGTGGCCGTTGGCGATAGATATCTGGCCAAGCTGGCCAAGCAGCCAGATGGCTCGTATGAAGCAACCGTCATCCGTCACCTGACGGCCGCGAGCGGGCCCGTGCTTGGTGTTTATACCAGCACCGGTAAAAATGGGCGTGTTCAGCCGACCGATCGAAAAAACAAAAAAGAAATTACCATTTTGGAAGAACATTCCATGGGGGCACAATCGGGAGAAGTGGTCCTTGTCGATATTCTGCCTGGCCGTCATTTTGGAACGCCCGAAGGTAAAGTGACAGAGCGTATCGGACCGTTAGGCGATTCCCGATCCCTCAGCCTGATTGCCATCCATGCGCACGGCATTCCCCACGAATTCAGTGACGCGGTTAAAAAAGAAGCACTAAGCGCAAAACCTGTAGAACTTGCGGACCGCACGGATTTGCGTGATCTGCCTATTTTGACCATCGATCCTGAAGATGCGCGGGATAGAGATGACGCCGTATGGGCGCAACGGGATGAAAGTCCTGAAAACGCTGGCGGCTGGCAGGTCATCGTGGCGATCGCGGATGTAGCCCATTATGTCACCTCTGGGTCAGAATTGGATAAGTCGGCCCGCCTGCGCGGGAACTCGGTTTATTTCCCTGACAGGGTTGTGCCCATGCTGCCCCACGAATTGTCTAGCGACTTGTGTTCTCTGCACGACAATGTGGACCGACCTGTCATGGCCGTCAAAATGTGGTTTGATGCAAACGGCAACAAGATCCGCCATAAATTTATGCGGGCGCTGATCAACTCGTGCGCGTCCCTCACATACCGGCAGGCCCAGAACGCCTATGAAGGGCATCCTGACCATGTCACAGAAGAGCTTGCCCAGACGGTTATAAAACCATTATTTGGCGCCTATGAAGCCTTGAAAAAGGCACGGGATAAACGCCAACCCCTTAATCTGGAGCTTCCGGAACGAAAAATTGAACTGAACGAAGACGGGTTTATTAAAGCTGTCCATAAAAAAGTTCGCTTTGCCGCTCATATGATGATTGAAGAGTTTATGATTCAGGCAAATGTATGTGCCGCAGAGACCCTTAATCAACTTCGGCGACCCTGCATGTTCCGGGTTCACGAACCGCCTGATCGTGAAAAGCTGGAAGGACTGCAGGAAATCCTGTCGGAAATGAACATCAGCTTTGCCAAGGGGCAAGTCCTTCAAACGGCGACATTCAACAGAATTTTAGCGCAAGCCGAAAACGAGACGGACAAAGAGCTGGTCAGTACTCTGGTCCTGCGCTCTCAGTCACAGGCGGTATATAGTCCGGATAACAAGCACCATTTTGGCTTACACCTGAAAAACTACGCCCACTTCACCTCGCCAATTCGACGTTATGCAGACCTATTGGTCCACCGAAGCCTTATCTCCGGCCTTGGGCTGGGCAATGATGGGCTGACTAATGAAGACGCCGAAAATCTCGACGATATTGGGGTTCATATCTCTGGACTTGAACGCCGTGCTATGGTCGCGGAACGGCAAACCATGGACCGTTTCACGGCTGTTTTTCTTGCCAACAAGGTCAATGAAATCTTTCAGGCAAAAATTACGGGTGTTACGCGGGCGGGCTTGTTCTTTTCGCTGGACGAAACCGGTGCCGACGCGTTTGCTCCTATCTCGACCATCGGGCATGACTTTTTTGTGTATGATGAAAAAAACCATTCTCTTTTTGGCGAACGGACAGGTGTTACTTATCGACTATCTGACCGGTTAGCCGTACAACTTCGCGAAGTAGACATTGCAACGGGCAGTATGATTGTCTCGATTGAAGACGGTTCCGGCCGTTCTTCCTATGACGCGGGGGCACGGCGGAGAAAACGCAATGCAGCTTCTGGAAAACCTGGAGCCCCAGGCAAGAAGTCCTTTTCCAAGAAGAAAAAAACGATGCCAAAGGGTAAGAAGCGGGCGGCTGCAAAGAAAGCAAGAAATACCTGATATACATTGATCCAAATCAATGCAAATTGCGGCAGAGTGTCGCAATGGCGGTTTCGTGATCCCAAAGACATATGCTTCCTGTTATACTCTGCGCAAATAACAGGAAGTATTATACTACTATGAGCAACACTTCATCGGAACGATCTTTGGCCACATCCCTTCGCAAAGGCTTCATGCGCCGCTGTCCTGATTGCGGAAAAGGTCGGATTTTTAAAGGATATATCAAAGTTAATCACACGTGTGACCACTGTGGTCTGGAGTTATTCCATCAACGTGCTGACGATGCTCCCCCATATTTTACGATGATGATTGTGCTTCATTTTATCGTGTCTGGCCTGTTATTCGTTGAAAAAACATACAGTCCTGAAACATGGGTTCATATGGTCATCTGGTTTCCTGTGGCAATTCTGTCATCCCTTGTTTTACTGCCCCATATCAAAGGTGCGTTGATCGGTCTTCAATGGGCTCGTAAAATGCATGGGTTTGATGAAGAGGCAACCGGATATTCTGCCCAGCAGATCGACTAATCAGCAGCCATTCCCTGAGGCAACTCTGGACTTTTTTCTCGATAAAAGGCATCCTTAAGCGCAAAAAGGATGTTTAGAGAATGACCGATAAGAAAAATCGAAGCGTGGCAGAAAACCGCGGCTCAAATACGAAAGCGCCTCGGCCAAAAGACGCGGCCACAATTATCATTTACCGCCAGCAACCAGACCGAACCGAGATTCTGATGGGTGAACGCAGTGGTCGGCACAGCTTTATGCCAAACACTTATGTTTTTCCCGGTGGACGGGTTGATCCACATGATTCCCGTATCATTCCGGCGAGAGACCTTCGCCCGGACGTCATGCACCGCCTTGAACGGGGCGGGTGCAGCCCGGCCCGCGCCCGCGCCCTTGCGGTTGCCGCCATTCGTGAAACGTTTGAAGAAACAGGATTACGCATCGCTGCTTCTTATGATCGAGCGCGTCGATCGCGTATTCAGGTTTGGAATGAATTTGGAACCAAGACCTGCGGGCCAGACCTGTCAGAACTGGATTATATCGCGCGCGCCGTCACCCCTCCTATGCGGAAGAAACGATTTAACACACGTTTTTTTGTCTATAATGGCGAAAATATCGCAGGAGATTTAGGCGGAACTGGCGAACTGCTTGACATGAAGTGGGTGACGATTGATGAAGCGCTTGAACTTGATATCCCCCTGATCACAGAATACATCCTGACCCAAGTCAGAGAGTTTCTCGACACGCATCCCGGAAGGAAACCGGAGGTACCAGTGAAATTATTTAAGATGGTCCGGGGCCAACGGGTTTTTACAACGGAATGACGACACGAAAAACGCATGGAAAGCCCGCGGTTCCAAAAAATTCTGCAAGTCTTGTTTTATATCGCAGTCGTAACAACGGCATCGAAGTTTTGATGGGTAAACGCGCCAAAGGCCATCGTTTCCTTCCTGATGTATACGTGTTTCCCGGAGGCCGGCTCGATGCCAGTGATTTTTCGCATCCGGTCAAACGCCCCCTGCAGGCGCATGTCAAGCAACGGCTGTCTCATCCAGGAGATATGGCAACAGCCCTCGCATGTGCTGCTGTTCGCGAGACGTGGGAAGAAACCGGACTTGTGCTTGGCGATTTGCATAACGATACTTTGGTTGCAGATCTTGCCGGGATCGATTATTTCGCCCGGGCCATCACACCTGCACAAAGTCCAATCCGCTTTAATAGCCGGTTCATGCTGGCCGATGCTGAGCACGCAAAGGGAGATTTGGCCGGCTCCGGCGAACTGGTTGATCTGGGATGGTATAGCCTTCATGACGCGCTCAACATGCCGGTGGTCGATATCACCGAGTTTGTCTTGGAAAAAATGATCCGTTCAACAGACAATGGATCTTTAAATATTTCCCATTTTTCTCTATTTACCTATATCAAAGGAAAATCTGTCGTTCGTCAGGAAACACTGTGAATCTAGCCAATAGAGACCGCAACCGGGCGATCGTCGCTATCATTACGTCCGTCACTGTCATGGCTGTTTCTCTCAGCCTTTCTATCCCTTTGATTTCACTCACCATGAATAAAAACGGTATTGGAAGTGACCTGATCGGCGTCATGGGAGCAATGCCATCACTTGCCTTTCTCTTTTTCTCACCTGTAGTTCCGCATCTAACGCACAAATTTGGGACAGGCACCGTTCTTTGGGCCGCGCTTATATTGTGCAGCGGTTCCATTTTTGCCCTCGGCCTGAATGATAATCTGATTTTCTGGTTTTTCCTCCGTTTGACCATGGGGATTGCCATGGCGGCGCTGTTTCTGATCAGTGAAACCTGGATCAATCAAGTGGCAGAAGACAGCAAACGGGGTCGCACTGTCGCGATCTACGTCTCGTTCATGACCCTTGGATTTGCCTTGGGTCCTGTCCTCATCAATATCATCGGAACCGAAGGCAATCGGCCCTTTTTCATCGCAGGCGGAATTATTGCTTCTGCAAGTGTTATGTTTTTATATTCCCACGGAACGTTTCCAAAGCTTTCAGGGCAAAGCCATTTTTCCGTCTTTTCATTCCTGAAACTTGCTCCGATGATTTGCGCTGCAGCGTTGCTGGTTGCCATCTTTGACGGATCGGTTTTAACACTCTTGCCGGTTTATGGCGTTTTATCCGGCATGACAGAAAAAACAGCGGTTTTGATGTCGAGTGTCTTATTGGCGGGCAATATCCTGTTACAATTTCCCATAGGCTGGATTGCCGACCGAATTGGCCATTACAAAGTGATTCTTTTCTGCGGGGTCGTAGGCATCCTTGGCGCCCTGTTTTTGCCGCTCCTGATCGCCATACCCTATCTACTGTGGCCAATGCTTGTGATTTGGGGTGGGGCGGTCGTTGGTACCTATACAATTGCCCTTGTGATCATGGGCCGGTTGTTCAGGGGGGCTGATCTCATCACAGCAAATGCCGCCGCAGGCATCCTGTGGGGGGCTGGAGGTCTTATTGGCCCTCTTGTGGGAGGGTATGCCATGAAAGTCTATGAACCACACGGCATGCCCCTTTTCTTCGCCCTGGTGTGCCTTCTGTTTGTGTTGTTGTCGGTGTGGCAAGTTTATTGGAAACCCATGAAATCAATATAAAAAGCAAATGACGGCAAAAATGGTCATGTTGCACTTGACTTGTTGAATTAAATCCGTATTTTCCGGGCTTCAATATTTAATTCTCCTGCGATGTGGCAGGCGAAAGACGGAGTTTCGGACATGGCTAAGCCGACCACATTAAAGATCAAACTGGTAAGTACTGCGGGTACAGGTTTCTATTATGTGACCAAAAAGAACCCTCGCACACTGACTGAGAAAATGGTGATGCGGAAGTATGACCCAGTTGTTCGCAAGCACGTGGAATTCAAAGAAGCGAAAATCAAGTAAATTTTCTCTTCCAAGAACAGCGTGTATGACACGACTGATCCTATTCAAAACCCTGGCTTTTGCCGGGGTTTTTTATGTGATCCTGGAATTTTTTAGAAAAAAATAGTGGGTAGACGCCTGATCTTAGGCGCCAGTGTTGGTTACGACCCGGTTACGACCGTCCCTCTTGGCTTGATAGAGTGCATCATCCGCACGCTTCATAATACTGTCTGTGGTATCCTCCGGTGTCGACATGGTCACGCCGATAGAGCACGTAATATCCAACGAAATCGAACCGCGGGACACCTCAAAAGGATAGTCAGCAATCTCGCAGCGCAAACGCTCTGCGACCCCATTTGCTACAGCAAGGTCCGTGTCCGGCATCACCACAACAAATTCTTCACCACCAAAGCGGCAGGCCAAATCAATCCCCCGCACACTTTTACCAATACGCCCGGAAAACGCTTTTAAAACGTCGTCCCCTGCCTCGTGGCCATGCGTATCGTTCACCTCTTTAAAAAAGTCGATATCCATAATCAGTATAGACACTGATTTAAACTCGGTTTTTACTTTTTGCAGCTGGGTATCAAGATGGTTGGTCATGTAACGGCGGTTATAAAGCCCCGTAAGGCCATCTGTAACAGCCAGCTCCATACTTCTATGGTAATTATGGCGAAGACGGTCCTGGTACTGTTTGCGCAATACCTGCGTACGGGTCCTGACAATCAGTTCGTTGCTGTCAATTGGACGCATAACATAATCATTAACACCCAGATCAAGACCCTTTACAAGTTTATCCGCATCAGAGTCATCGACAAGCGTCAGGATCGGCAATTGCCGTGTTTCTTCAAAGGTACGGATCCGCGAGCAAAGACGCAAGGGATCGAAACTAACGGCGCTCATACTGACAATCGCCAGATCAAAATCACCGCCGCGGGCCAAAACCAGCGCTTCTTCCATATTGCCTTCGATTGTCACATCATAATTGTCGCTAAAAATTTTCAGAAGCTGAGAGGCGGAAAACTCGTTGTCATCAATGGCAAGCAGGCGACCGCGATGCACAGCTTCAGGGTGGTCCTCGCTGTTCAAAACGCCCAGATCCTGACTTGTTTCCTCACGCAGGCGGAACTCATCCATCATCATTTTCAAGCGCAACAAAGATTTAACCCGCGCAAATAGCGCAACATCGTCAACCGGTTTTGTCAGGAAATCATCAGCGCCTGCCTCTAATCCCTGCACCCGGTCTGCCGCTTCACTTAGTGCTGTTACCATGACGACGGGAATATGTGCCGTTGTTGGGTCGGCCTTCAAACGTTTACAAACCTCAAATCCATCCATTTGAGGCATCATTACATCCAGAAGGACCAGATCAGGTGATTTATCTTTGGCAAGTTCCAGCGCATCAAGGCCATTATATGCGGTTATTACATCGTAATATTCCACAGAGAGCTTGGCTTCGAGAATTTTAACGTTCGGGACAACGTCATCGACTACTAAAATGCGTGCAGACATATTCTTAGTTCAGAAAGCCTTTAACGGTTTCAATAAAATTTCCGACGGAAATTGGCTTGGCAATATAGGCTTCACAGCCTCCTTCACGAATTTTCTCTTCGTCACCTTTCATGGCAAATGCAGTAACCGCAATGATCGGTATCGATCTTAGGTCTTCGTCTTCCTTAATCCATTTTGTAACTTCCAACCCGGATACTTCTGGAAGCTGGATATCCATCAGGATCAAATCAGGTTGGTGCTGGCGTGCCAATGACAAAGCCTCCATGCCATCTTTGGTTTGCAAAGTAGCATATCCATGCGCTTCCAAAAGATCATGAAACAACTTCATGTTCAATTCATTGTCTTCAACAATTAGAACTGTTTTCTTGAGTTCCGCATTCATATTTTTGGTCGCCTTTTTGCCGATGCCTGACACAGATCAGATTATTTTTATTCTACCCTAGTATTTCAGACAAACATTTACCTAATTATTAACCATAACCCGAAATCATTCGTTTTAGGAGATTATTGACATTATCAACAGACAAATAGCAGAAATTTATTTAAAATTCTGTTACTTTGGGCCTTTGAAAGATTAAAATTTACGATGAATCAAGAACTTGCTGAGATTACGGCCCTTCAGGCAGTAGCCTATATTCTTGGGCAGGAGAAACAAAGAGACTGGTTGATGAACGAAACCGGTTTATCTCCTTCGGATTTTATTCAGTCCGCTGACTCTCCTGAAATTCTGGCAGGTGTTTTGGATTTTTTGCTCGCTCATGAAGAGATGCTCATTGACTTTTGTTCGGCGCAGAACATCGATCCCGCTCAGCCCGCAAAAGCCCGCCGATTTTTCCCCGGCGCTGTATTGGAGTACTAAAATTATGCCCGTGAACATTCATGAGGCCGTTAAACCACAATTGACGGGCATCGACGTCGACCCGGATCGCCCACTGATCATTTCTGATGCCGATGAAGTTCTTTTTAATTTCATGCACGGCTTGGAAATTTTTCTGCGAGAAAACGACATGTTTTTCGACTGGTCGTCTTTCGCCCTTCATGGGAATATCCGTTATAATGAGGACAAAAGCCCTGTTGCCAAAGAAACCATCCCCGGTTTGCTGGATCAGTTTTTTGACACTCATTGCCATAAAATACCCGCAGTCGCCGGTGCCGCTGAACAGCTTGAAAAATTAAGCCAGAAAGCTCAGATCGTTATTCTGAGCAACATTCCCCCGCAATATGCAGATAAACGGCGCGAGGGTCTTGTTAAAAATGGCATGGATTTTCCATTGATTGCCAATGTTGGCGCCAAGGGGCATGTGGTTGAATACCTGACCCGCCACCTCAAACACCCCTCTTTTTTCATCGATGATATTCCAACCAATCATAGCTCTGTTCTCAAGCATGCTAAACATGTAGAACGCTTGCATTATGTTGCTGATGATCGGCTTTCGCGGATGCTGGCACAGGCGGAAGACAGCCATGTCCGACTCAACAGTTGGCCGGACATCCACAATCATATCGTTCAGAAAATTGAAAATAGCAGGTAACGTTTTATGCGAATTGGGGTGGATTTAGGTGGTACAAAGACAGAAATAATTGTTCTCTCTGAGGCTGGAGAAGAGTGTTTTCGCACCCGGAAAACAACGCCGCGCGGTAACTATTTCGATATTGTCGACAATATCGTTGAGTTGGTTTCTGAAGCGGAAAAAGAAACAAACAGCCAAAGTTCAATCGGCATCGGCATTCCAGGATCCGTTTCCAAGGATACAGGATTAATCAAAGGAAACGCGAACACGACGGAACTTATCGGGCACGACCTCAAAAGCGATATCGAACGCATGACAGGCCGTCCTACCCGACTTGCAAATGATGCCAACTGTTTTGCGTTATCTGAAGCAACCGATGGTGCGGCGGCAGGCGCTTCTGTTGTCTTTGGCATCATTCTGGGAACGGGTGTCGGTGGTGGTATCGTTGTGAACGGTGGAATCATTCCCGGTCTTAACTCCATTGCTGGTGAATGGGGTCACACCCCCCTGCCCTGGGCTAATCAGAATGAACGCCCCGGTCCCGACTGCTATTGCGGCCAAAAAGGATGTATCGAAACCTTTCTTTCCGGACCGGGCTTAAGCAAATCCCATGATCCAGTTGGTGCGAAAGGACCAACTGCGAAGGAGATTGCCACCATGGCCGCGCGTGGCGATGCCGCTGCGATACGGACGATAACAACGTATGAACGTCGTTTGGCAAAAGCACTGGCGGGCATTATTAATGTTCTGGATCCTGACGTAATTGTCTGTGGTGGTGGTCTTTCCAATATGGACAATCTATATACCCGCGTTCCCGAACTCTGGCAGGCTTACAGTTTCTCTGGCCCACTGGAAACAAAGCTGGTAAAGGCGAAATACGGGGATTCCTCGGGCGTCCGGGGTGCAGCTTGGCTTTGGCCGCTCGACTGATATTTTAACAGGTTCGAAAATGACAACTCTGTGCCGGCAATGCTTGAAAGAAATAGCGGTTGCAAACAATACCCGCCGGAATAGATGCCCGCATTGCCAGTCCCCGAAACTAATTTCGCATCCAGAGTTAAATCAATTGTCCATTGCCCATATGGATTGTGATGCATTTTATGCCGCTGTCGAGAAACGGGACAACCCGTCATTGGCATATAAACCGGTTATTGTGGCACATGACGGTGCTCGAAGTGTGGTAAGCACCTGCTGTTACATCGCACGCATCTCTGGCGTTCGCTCTGCAATGCCTTTGTTCAAAGCAAAGAAAATCTGTCCGGATGGTGTCATAATAAAACCCAGAATGGACGTCTATAGTGCCGTGAGCAAACAAATCCATAAGCTGTTTGATGAACTCACCCCAATGATTGAACCGCTTTCATTGGATGAAGCTTTTCTGGATTTGTCCGGTACCGATAAACTTCATGGGCGAACTCCAGCACAGTCGATGGCTTGGCTCGCCCGGGAAATACAGCAAACCATCGGGATTACTGTATCGGTGGGCTTGAGCTACAATAAATCTCTAGCCAAGCTTGCCTCGGATCTGGATAAACCAGATGGGTATGCAGTCATTGGCCAAGCGGAAGCCTTGACCTTCCTGGCCCCGCGCCCTGTAGGGGATATTTGGGGCGTGGGGAAAGCCCTCAATAAAAAACTGAACGCAGAAGGCATAACAACAATAGGGCAACTTCAACACAGGGATGAAAGTGACCTGATCAAAAGATATGGCACCATGGGGAGCCGGCTTTATCAGTTTTCTCGCGGACAGGATGACCGCAAGGTAAAATCGGAAAGAAAAGCCAAAAGCATCTCGGCCGAGACTACATTTGGAACAGACATATCGGATATCCATGTCCTGGCAGATAGACTTTGGCCGCTGTGCGAACGGGTTTCCGCCCGTTTGAAACAATCGGAAAAAGCGGGAAAAACGATTACTCTAAAGTTGAAAACCGGAAATTTTCAAGGCATCACACGCAGCCATACTTTAGATCGCCCCACCCAACTGGCAGAAACGCTTTATCAGGAAACGCTTCCCCTCCTGCAAAATGCAGCCTTGGGGAAAAGCTTTCGGCTGATTGGGGTTGGCATTAGCGGCTTTGGGAAACTGGATGAGGCAGATACACCCGACCTGTTGGATCAGGACAAAGGTAAAATCAAAGAAATTGAAACCGCAATGGATAGGGTTCGCGCAAAGTTCGGAAAGGATATCATCCTAAAAGGCCGGGGGTTCAAGCCGTCGCCTAAAAACGATTAAACGCTACCTTTGCACATAATTTTGATTGCCGCCCAAGCACGCTCTGAAAAAGCGTTCAATGTCCCTGTTGTTTTAGCCTCTTTAATGGCCTGAATACGACTATCCATATCAGGATGCGATGAAAACACAGAAAAAAGCCCGGCTTCCGGCACCTTCTCACCTAGTTTTTTCAACAGGGGGAGAACCGGGGCAATATCCATATCCAGCCTGTTCATCAGGTTGACAGCTGTTTCGTCGGCATCATCTTCATAACTGCGGCTATACGCTGCGCCGGATGCAGATTGCGCGATGGCTGCAATCACTGTTCCTCCTGACACATCACCCAAAGCCATGGAAAAGAAGGCCGCGATGCCTACATTCGTTACAAACAGGCTCATCGGGTGCTTGTCCACAAGATGCCCAAATTCATGGGCCAAAACCCCTGCCAGCGCATTCGGTTCCTCTGCCATATCGATCAGGGCAGACGTAATCACCATCCGGCCCCCCGGTAAAGCAAAGGCGTTCGGGACCTTACTGGAAATAACAGTCACCTTTACGGGCAGAATATCTGCCTCCGCCGCCGTTACAAATTCCTGCACCAGACCTTCAATTGCGTTCTGTGCAACCGCTCCCTCACAAACAGGATCGGCCTCTTTATTTTTCGTCTTTTTTGCCAGGCGTTGAATAACAATATTTTCGACGCCCTCACCAATTTTAGAACGGGTATCATACGGCACAAGACTAGCAATTCCATAGGCCAATACCGGCAAACCATACCCAAAGAAAAGTCCGACACAGATCACAACAGCTGCCGTCCATGCGATAACAGGCTTCCACCATCCGGCGGCACCTTTACGCCGTTTACGCAAGGTTGGAGATACGATTTTTAGGCTCTCTATGAAAACAGGGTCCGTAACAACCAGCCGCTCATCACTTTCAAGACTATGAGAAAGGTTCAATTCGTTTGGGCGATGCGGAGCATTTTCATCTCGCAAATCAACAAGCGGCCACCGACCGATAAGGTTTTTTGCCTCGTCATAAAGACACAAATCCGGTTCAATAATCCTCAGAACTACCCGAATTTCCTGAGCCGTCTTCCCATCAAAATATCGCCCGATCGCCTGCATTGCTAAAAAGCTCCTACATCCAGTGCGTCGGCGAGCCCTTCTCCATATTTTGGAGAATTTACCGATGTGGCCGCTACTTTCGCAAATACGTCTTCATCATCTGTTTTTAAAGACTTGCCGATCTCTTTCATCAAAGGAATATAAAGCAGCAGATACATGACAATATCCATGACCAGATAAATGGTTAAAAACAATCCAAAAATCACAGCTATACCTACGCCCGGCTGGGTCTGCATCAGCGTCGCAATGCTAACAAAAATCCCGATGATCAAAGCATAGCCTACAAGACCCAGTACGCCCATCACCACAAGAATTACAAGGATCTTGCGAAACCTGAGTTCAGATCGAAAGGATGCCCCTGCAAATTCTATCCGGCTTACCTGATATTTAAAAGATTGAACCCGTGCAATCAGGAACATCATAGAGAGAGCCACAAAACCAACACCCGCCGCGATTTGAACTTGCGGCAGGAACCCCACATGAACGATGCTTTGCTCAATCTCTTCCAACGGGGCCCCGACGAGTTCTTCACTGATCACAAGAAAGCCAAGAATACCAGCCACAAAAAATTGACCCAGCAGGATCAGAGGCCAGTAAATTTTGTAAAATCCAGCGGCCCTGCCTGAATAGTGGAAATCCTGATCGCCAAATGCCAGGTTATTCAACATATACGTTGCCCGGACGGCCAATAATTTCGGATACGCCCAGCCGAGGGTTACTATGGACAATACCGACCAAATGAACACCTTTCCCATATAGGCCATGGCACGGCCTTTTAAATAAAACCGGATAGATCGAAGAGACGTTCTGCTCAGGCGATATCGCCACAACCGATAAAGAGCAAATTGCCAAAAGCAATATAAAACAACAAAGTTTAGTAAAGAGGAAACCGCAGATAATTGGGGGCCTGCCAGACTGATAATGCCGAGCAGAACACCCAATCCGGTAAAAATTACTGTCATTATGACCAGCGCAATTAGAAACCCGATGAACAGCTCTTTGGCGGTACCATGATATTGAAGTCTGTCCTCTCCAATTTTGATGGACTGCCAAAGCAGCCGCCGCAAATGAGTTTTCCCCCAGAACCGGTAAAATCCCAAAGTTGGGATCCCCAGTATTTTATTTATAAGTAATCGACCAGCTACAGCGCGCCGTGAAATATCCACAGACACAAATGACTGCATTGCTTCCCCCTAGCTCTTGTTATTGGCAGTTATTTTTGTCTAGAAAATCCAATTGAACCAATTCCCCGCTCAATGAAAATTCTTTGTATTTCAGTGTAAGGTCTGTAGCGACACCGTTTTCGTACATTTTTAGCCCCACCTCATAATCTGGCTCGTTGCTTTGCCCTTTTAAGTCAAAAAAAGCAAACTGAACTGGCCAGTAGGGCATCTCTTTCATTCTCTGGTCAGCATCTGACCAATCATCAGAAAAGCTCTTCTTGCCGATCACGGTAAGTGTATCCTGCAACCCGTCCGGCCCATTTCCGTCATACACTTTGGCAGACACAAGGTTTTTCCCCTCTTTTGCAGATTTCAAAATAATGCGGGTATGCGCCGTTGGAAACAATACCCCTTTTGGCAAAACCAATTCCTTTGTATCAATATCCTCGCCATTGAACACAACCTTCCCGTCATTTTCGCCGAGTGTCGCGACACCGTCTGAGGCTTCGACCGACTGACCATCCAATATACTGGACATGGAAAACCGCATACTTTTACCGCTTTTGTCTTCCCAGGTTGATAAATGAAAATCAGACGTCACCAGGCCGCCTTCAACATTTTCCAGTTGAACCAGCATACGCTGATTGAGGACATAGCCTTCGCATTGATTGTCCACTTCCATGACAATTCGCCCGCGAACATTCTGCACACCATTTTCCTGCTTTATTTCCTTCAGGCTAAGGTCATAGACGGCGCGATGAGACGCAAGAGGAACCTCCCCGCCTGCCATGGCTGATCCGGCAAACAGGAATGAACCCGCAATGAACAAACGAAATAAACCGTTCTTAAAACGCATCATAAATGTAACCTTGATATAACAAAACCAGATTGGATCAGACAAACCGGCAAACGACAGTAGATTTAAAGAAAGTAATAAACTGCAATTTGGACCCTGTGAAGTTCAAAGAACAATAAATCTCAGTTAATACCACCTCTACAAGTGGGATCATTCTTCTTAGTAACCGGTAAATCTTACCCATCAAGTAGGAAAAATTCGATATTCTACAACAACACAAATCCATAACATATTGAATAATATTGCTTTCTTACCCCTATACTCCGTGGCATGCATTTTGCTTATTACTTGGGGAAAGGTTTGAAATTACCTTTTCAGGATACATAATTTGGGATGGCAAAGCCATTCATGCAAGTTAAGGAGTATGAGTATGTCAGGTTCGTTTTCTTCTGCTGCGACAATGCACGAAAACCTATCAATTCCGCATGATCGGGATGTTACTGTCTATCTTGAAGATCTCGCCAATCGGCTAAAGGATCTAGATAGCAAGGAACAGAAAAACGACGAACAACACTGGATGCTGATTAATCGCGTCCTCGCCTATGCTGCAAGTGCTGAACAGCATATCGCTGAACAGCAATCTCGTATTCAAGAGCTTGAAAACCTCTCAACAACTGACGAATTAACGGGCCTAGCCAACCGCCGGGCGTTAAGAGATTTCATGCATCGGACGATCTCATCTGCCCGCCGCTACAACGAACAAGGCGTTCTGGCTTTCCTTGATTTGGAAAACTTCAAGGCCATTAACGATACCCATGGCCACGATGCAGGCGACAGAATGCTTCAGAAACTTGCCGAAATACTCGTTACCAATCTAAGAAGTACTGATTTTGTAGCCCGTTTAGGCGGAGATGAATTTGTGTTCGTGCTCCAAAAAGCAGATCAAAAACAGGCCATCGCACGGGCTCACAAAATTCGAGAGCTGATTTCCCAATGCAGCATTGATGCACCGCGCTCACGGATCACAATATCTGCCAGCATGGGCCTTGCCATTTACGATGCCCAGAGCACGTTTGAAAGCGTTATGCAGGCTGCTGATGAAGCCATGTATAAAGACAAAACGGCCCGCAAATCGCTAGTATAAATCCTGTTTTTTCGAAAAGACGTCACAATCACGAATTTTGAACAATTCTTTAGGCTCCTGAACACCACGCAAGTGATGGAGCCCGACAGATTCAAGATGCTCACATAAATGTCCGGAGGTTTCAACAAAAGCCCCTGACATCAGGAGATCCGTGTCCAATTGATCACAAAGCGTTTCGATGCGGCTTACTTCATTCACGGCGGGTCCGACAACGGTAAAATCCAACCGGGTTTTGGACCCTACATTCCCATACATGACCTCACCGACATGAACCGCTATATCCAGCTCCATTGTCCGCCGTCCCTGAGCCAGCCTCTCGCTATTCAATTGTTTAACGCCTGAAATCATCTGCAACGAGGATACCAGCGCCTTTTTACACACCTCTTTTTCGTCTTCGTTATCCAGTGCGAAAGTCGCCAAAATACCATCGCCCATGAATTTCAGGATTTCTCCGCCAGCCTCTTCGATTGGCGCGACCATTCTCTCCAGATATTGATCCAGTGTTGCCACAACGTCAGAGCGCCCCGTGACATCCGATAATCGCGTAAAACCGCGAAGATCTGCGAAAATAAGAATAGCGGAAATACTACTCGCCTTCCCACGCATAATCTCACCGGACAAGACCTTCCGCGACGTTTCTTTCCCGATATATGTTTCCAGAACAGTTTCGGCCGCCTTAAATGATGCAATACCTTTAACCGTCAGGGCAAACAGGGGAATGGCGCGCCTCAACAGGTTCAACTCTTCTTTTGAAAAACCACCGGGTGCCGAGCTTGCCCAAGATGTAATCAGTCCCGACGAATGATCCCTGAAATCATCCTGAAAACCCCATCCGAAATCAAAAATCTGACTGAACCAGTCAGTCATACCCTGATCCCGGAATTCCACAAGCACGGGGAAATCCAGCTCCTCACTATTTTCCAAAGATCGTTGCATGAAACTGACCCGGTTGTTCAGCATAAAAAAGAAAGGACTGGCAAACCAACCTTCCCCCGGCTCTTCAGAATGCAAAACATTGGTGTTAGCAACAATGCCTCCTTCTTTGCGCCACGTATACATAAAGGCGCTTACTTGAGGGTGGATTGTGCTCAATGCAATATTACCACGGGTCAATTGAACACCAAGATCCGTTAGCTTTTCGCAAAATTGGGCGATAAGCTGATCAATACGCATCCCATGCATACCTGCTTCAATCAACCAGCCAAAAAGCTGCTCTTCTTTTGTGCGGGCTGCAAATAATACAGTGTTCGGATCGGTGCTGGATGTCGTTACGCCCATGGAAGAGGCCTTTGTCAGAAATAATCTCAAAACGCTTGTTGGATATAATGCTTTAATGCGGCAATGAAAGACTTATTTACGCGACGTCAAAAAATAAACTGTTTGAATTGAAACAATCTATATTGGACGGCGTGACCGGAAATGCTAAAAAGCGGTCTACACGCTGAAAAAAAGCAACCTATTTATTAAGGGTATCGAGGTCGGGATGTCACAAGAACTTAAAAAATACTGGAAAAATTATATTGGCGGCAACTGGGTAGATGGCGTCAATGGTGATCGTATCTCAATCGAAAATCCGGCGACTGGATTACAGATTGCTGAAATCGCCCGCGCAACACAGGAAGACATCGATCTAGCCGTTACGGCTGCACGCACCTGCTTCAATTCTCGTGTATTATACAACATGCGCCCGACCAATCGCGGTGCCTTGATGTTTGAAATTGCCCGTCACATGACGGAAATGGCGGATGAAATTGCGTTGGCGGAATGCCTGGACAATGGGAAAACCCTGACAGGCGGCAAAAACGAAGCCCTCGCCGCTGCACGCTATTTTACCTATTATGGTGGACTTGCAGATAAGCTAGAAGGGCGTATGATCCCACTGGGTTCGGATTATCTGGATTACACGATCCCCTCTCCGTTTGGTGTCTCTGCTCAAATTGTGCCTTGGAATTTTCCTCTTCAAATTGCCGCCCGCTCGGTCGCCTGCGCGTTAGCAACGGCAAACACGGTCGTCTTGAAGTCTCCCGAACTTTCACCGCTTTCGACCTATTTCATCGCTGAAGCGTGTCACCGGGCAGGTGTACCCGCCGGTGCCGTTAATATCGTATCAGGGTACGGACATGACTGTGGGGCCTCCCTCGTCTCTCATCCGGACATCGATCACATCGTGTTCACAGGCTCGCTGAAAACGGGTCAGTCCATTCTCCATGCCGCCGCAGAACGTGTTCTGCCCTGCATCATGGAGTTGGGCGGAAAGTCTGCCGGAATCGTCTTCCCGGACGCAAATATCGATCAGGCGATTAACTCAACAGCATCCGGCATTTTCACCCATGCAGGCCAAGTCTGCTCTGCCCAGTCTCGCCTTATCGTACCGGCAAGTCTCCGCGATCAGATTGTTGAAAAGCTTGCACAAAAAGCGGCTGGTCTGACGATCGGCGCGGGAATTGACGGGCACGACATCACGCCCGTCATTTCAGGACAGCAAGCGGAAAAAATTGACGCCATGTGCAAAGAGGCCATACAGGATGGTGCTGAAGCTGTGACCGGTGGTGGCCGCATTGAGGAAATGAACGGACATTTCATCAAACCAACAATCTTCAGTAACGTCACCCCTTCTATGACGATCGCACAAGAAGAAGTATTTGGCCCTGTTTTGTCAGTCCTTACATACGACGACCCAGAAGAGGCGATTGCGATTGCCAATGGGACAGATTATGGTCTTTGCGCAGGTCTTTACACTAAAGACCTTTCAACGGCGCATTGGGCTGCTGATCGATTGGTTGCGGGTCAGATTTTCGTCAACGAATGGTTCGCGGGCGGCATTGAAACACCGTTCGGCGGCACAAAAAGATCGGGGTATGGTCGAGAAAAAGGACAAGAGGCCTTGCTAAATTACGTTCAAACCAAGAATGTAGGGATCCGGATTACCGATGGTGGCGGTGGGCGCCCCGGAGGTTAATGAAAATAAAGAGGAAATAACAACGCATGTCAGGAAAAATTGACGCCCAACTTGAAAAACTTGGTCTTGTAATTCCAGAAGCAGCCGCGCCTGCCGCGAATTACATTCCCTACACTGTTTCTGGCAACCTTGTATTTGTTTCGGGACAGGTACCCTTTGTCGATGGTGCCATCACGTTTCAGGGCAAGGTTGGCAAAGAATTTACAGTCGAAGAAGGCGCGGAATGTGCGCGCGTCTGCGCCCTGAATATTCTGGCCCAGGTAAAAGCGGCATGCGGCGGAGATCTGGACCGGGTGACACGCTGTGTAAAATTGGGCGGTTTTGTAAATTGCGTTGACGGATTTGCACAACAACCGACGGTCATTAACGGTGCATCCGATCTAATGGTTGAGGTCTTTGGAGATGCGGGGCGACATGCGCGTTTCGCGGTTGGTACAAATGCCCTTCCTTTGAATGTTGCTGTTGAAATTGATGCTGTTTTTGAGATCAAGTAAGCCCGCCACGCTTCCTGATTGGCTAACAGCTATACCGATTGCGCATCGTGGCCTTCATGATGCACAATCGGGCGCAGAAGAAAACAGCCTGACGGCCTTTAAAAAAGCCATGGATGCCGACCTTGCAATCGAATTGGATGTTCATCTTTCGGCGGATTTGGTCCCGTTCGTTTTTCACGATACGGCACTGTCCAGGATGACTGCGGACAGCAGATCCATTGCAGAGGTTCCGTCTGAAGAGCTGCATCATATACGCCTGAACAACTCCCAAGACACCATTCCGTCCCTCAAAGACGTATTGGCCTTGGTGAACGGCGCCGTTCCGCTGGTTATTGAACTTAAAAGAAGTCCAATCGATAACCTGTTGCTGGCGGCAAAAGTATGGGAATGCCTGAAAGACTATTCTGGCGCTTTCTGCATTCAAAGCTTTGATCCCAATATCTTGAAGTGGTTTCGTCTCAATGCCCCTGATGTCATCAGAGGCCAATTGGCGATGAAACACCCGCCAGCCCATGTCTCGTTTTTCAAGAAAATCATGATGCGTTACCTTCTAACGAATTTCATCAGCCGCCCGCACTATATCGGGTATGATGTGAAAGATATCAGTTATTGGGTGGTAAAAAGTGCCTTAAAACACAATATGAAGCTTCTAGCGTGGACTGTTCAAACAGAAGACCATCTGGCTATCGCAAAAAAACGGGCCGACAATATTATATTTGAAAGCCTGCCTGTAGATCATATCCGCTAATCTTGTAACAAAGCTTCGTCTGGTTCTGGTATTATGACAAACCCACTTTCCATCTCGACCCTTCAAACTATTTCAGAAGTAGAAGAACAGGAATGGAATAAGTGCGTCAGCAGCAACCACCCGTTTATTCAATACGGTTTTCTAAACGCTCTGGAAGAAAGCGGCTCTGCGACCGCTGAAACAGGCTGGATGCCATACCACTTGGTCCTTAGAGACCACGATAAAGTTGTGGGCGTTGCCCCTCAATATATCAAAGGCCATAGTCAGGGAGAGTATGTTTTCGATCACAGCTGGGCTCATGCTTACGAACGAGCCGGCGGTCGCTACTATCCTAAACTGCAGCTATCCATTCCCTTTTCCCCGGTCACCGGGCCCCGCTTCCTTGCCATTGGCGGAGAAAAGGAGAACGAGTACAAATCCTTGCTTATGTCCGGGGCAAAACAAATTGCAACAAAACTGGGAATTTCCTCTGTTCATGCGACCTTCGTTCAGGAACATGACCTTCCCCTTCTTGAAGACAACGGGTATCTGATCCGCACCGGTGAACAGTTTCACTGGGTCAATCAAGATTATACTGACTTTGACGACTTTTTAAGCCAGCTATCATCCCGCAAACGCAAAGCCATCCGAAAAGAAAGAAAAGAAGCCAACCACGCGGATCTGACTTTCGAGATTAAACAAGGGGCTGAGATTACCGAGGAACATTGGGACGCATTTTTTGCATTCTATATCGACACGGGAAATCGCAAATGGGGCACCCCCTATTTAACACGATCCTTCTTCAGTCTTCTGGGGCCTGCCATGGGATCAGATGTTGTGTTATTCTTGGTGAAACGCGAAGGCCGCTACATTGCCGCCGCCCTGAACCTTAAAAGTGATGAATGCCTTTATGGTCGCTACTGGGGCTGCATCGAAGACCATCGTTTTCTTCACTTTGAGACCTGTTATTACCGGGCAATCGACTATGCAATCGAGCATGGATTGAAACGCGTGGAGGCGGGTGCCCAAGGCCCTCATAAACTTGCACGGGGCTACCTCCCAACAAAAACCTATTCCGCGCACTGGATGCGGGATCCGGGTTTTCACGACGCCGTTGGTGACTTTCTGAAAGCAGAAACTCGGGATATGAACGCCGAAATCCAGTATTTAAACAATCACTCGCCTTATAAAAAAAACTGAAGACAGACACAGTTCCTTGCGAACGCTGCGTCACTTAACATGATCCCTTTATTGTCTTTTACTAACAAATAGTGTAAACTGTAATTAACGTTTACGTAAACGTAAAGCAATAAGAAAGCTCAAAATAGAGCAAACTGAGAGGAAACCCAATGAACGAACATATAACTCGGGATGAAATATACGACTCGGTTGCCCCATCTGATTTTCCAGCCATGCTTGAAACAGTCCGCTATGGAAAAAGAACGGATGCATTTGATAAAATCATCTCGGCAACCCATGATCATTTCTGGGATCCTCTCGATACTGCCTATATCGACTTTTCAACGCCTTTTGACATGAAAAATGAAATGATCATGCCAAAAGAAACCATTCCGGAATTGCAAAGCGCCGTCGCCGACAGACTTGATGAAGGACAACAGATCAAGCTGGCAAATGAAAGCGTACGCTGGGGCGTTTCAGGTATTCTACATGGCGAACAAGGCGCGCTCTCCCTGAGTGCGAGCCTGTGCCATATCCTGCTGGATCCGGGGGCTCAGGAATATGCCTCCAACCAAACCAGAGAGGAAGCGAGGCATGTGACAGCATTTAGCCGTTACATTCAGACCCGCTGGGGAAGCCCCTACCCTGTTGGAGAAGCCCTCGGTGGTTTGATGAATGAACTGGTTGGTGCTGAGCAGGTTTATAAAAAACTGGTCGGAATGCAAATGCTTATTGAAGGTCTCGCAATGGGCGCCTTTGCCAATTTCCACGCAAAAACAAATGATCCACTGCTGAAACGACTGACCCAGCTCGTCATGACGGACGAAGCGTTTCACCATAAATTTGGAAAAATCTGGGCTGACAGAACCATTCCGAAACTCTCTCGCGAAGAACATGACATCGTCGAAGACTGGGCGGCAAAATGCTTTGAAACTGTGCTGTTCAATCTGGTCAACATTCGTCAGAAACAGGTAATTTACCAACAATTCGGACTGGAATGGGAATGGGTTCGTGATGCATGCCGTGAAGTTTACACGGACAACGACCGTCGGGATTCCCTCAAAGAATCCACCAATATCTTCCGGGTCTTGGTCAAAACGCTTCTTAAATCTGGCATTATCACAGATCGCACACGCCCCCTCTATTCCCACTGGATCGATATGGATGAAATTGATCAGGAAGGTGAGGATATGGTCGGCTATGCCATTGCTGATGAAGGTATTGAATATCTAAAACAGATCAATTCCGGCCGTCGGGTAATCGGGCAAAAATAGATTGTTGCCTCATCAATAAAGTGACAAAAAAGCGGGGCCGATCTGGCCCCGCTTTTCATTAAACAGCTTCGCTGTCTTTTTTGTCGTTTCGCTTTTTATCGTCTTTATCAAGTTTTTCACGCTCGTTCACTTCTTCAGCGCTTTCGATATTGAACGTCAATTCGCCCTTCTTAAATCCGATACTGACATGACCACCCTTCGACAGTTTGCCAAACAGAAGCTCTTCGGAAAGCGGCTTTTTAATATGCTCTTGTATAACGCGGGCAAGTGGCCGAGCACCGTTCAGAACATCATAGCCTTTTTCAGCAAGCCACGAGGCCGCCGCATCGGTCAGGGACAAGGTCACATTGCGATCTTGAAGCTGTGTTTCCAGTTGCAGAACAAATTTTTCAACAACCCGCGAGACAACTTCTGGTGGCAGCGGTGAAAACGGCACGACGGCATCCAGACGGTTCCTGAATTCAGGCGTGAACAGACGCTTGATGGCTTCTTCGTCCTCGCCTTCGCGAACGGGATTACCGAACCCAATCGCCTGCTTACTCATTTCCTGGGCACCGGCATTGGATGTCATGATCAAAACAACATTCCGGAAGTCCACATGCTTGCCGTTATGGTCAGTGAGTTTACCGTGATCCATAACCTGCAATAAAATATTGAAAAGGTCCGGATGAGCTTTTTCAATTTCATCCAGTAAAAGAACCGCATGAGGTTGCTGGTCGATTGCATCAGTCAGCAAACCACCTTGATCATACCCAACATAGCCCGGAGGGGCCCCGATCAAACGGCTGACTGTATGGCGCTCCATATATTCAGACATATCGAAACGGATTAACTCCACCCCCATGATAGAGGCCAGCTGTTTCGCAACTTCAGTCTTACCCACACCAGTAGGGCCAGAGAACAGATAATTACCGATCGGTTTTTCAGGCTCTCTTAATCCGGCGCGGGCAAGCTTGATGGAACTTGCCAACGCTTCGATTGCAGCATCCTGTCCAAACACCACCCGTTTCAATTCAACATCAAGCTTCCGCAAGCTTTCAGTATCTTCTTTGGAAACAGATTTCGGTGGAATGCGGGCGATTTTAGCCACGATTTCCTCAACATCCCGAACACCAATCACCTTCTTGCGACGGCTTTCCGGTTTCAGCATTTGTGCGGCACCAACCTCATCAATCACGTCAATTGCTTTATCTGGCAATTTGCGATCATTGATATAGCGCGCTGCCAGCTCAACCGATGTTTTAATGGCATCCGCCGTGTAGCGAACCTTATGATGCTCTTCAAAATAAGGTTTTAAACCCTTCAAAATCTTAATGCTGTCAGGAATGCTGGGTTCATGAACATCAATTTTCTGGAACCGGCGCAATAAAGCCCGATCTTTTTCAAAATGACTTCTAAACTCTTTGTAGGTCGTCGATCCAATACACCGTATCGCGCCACTTGCAAGAGCGGGCTTCAGTAAGTTTGACGCATCCATTGCACCGCCACTTGTCGCACCGGCACCAATAATGGTGTGTATCTCGTCGATGAACAGGATGGCATGATCCATCCCTTCAAGTTCTGTCATGACCGCTTTCAGGCGTTCTTCAAAATCCCCGCGATACCGCGTACCGGCCAGCAAGGACCCCATATCCAACGAATAAATAACAGCGGGAAGCAAAACCTCGGGGACATCCCCGTCCACAATCCGTTTTGCCAAACCTTCTGCAATGGCTGTTTTACCAACGCCCGGATCGCCAACATACAGGGGATTGTTTTTTGATCGGCGGCATAAAATCTGGATTGTCCGCTCAACTTCTTCTTCACGGCCGATCAAAGGATCGATTTTACCGTTGAAAGCTTTTTCATTCAGATTGACACAATAGGCATCTAAGGACTCCGTCTTGCTGTTGCCCTCTTCACCAGACTCCAAATGTGGATCATGATGCTCATCGTCTGCCGGATCATCTGCACCGCGCACAATGCGCGCAGATTCATGGCCTGGTGCTTTCGCAACACCGTGGCTGATATAACTGATTGCATCCAGACGGGTCATATCCTGTTTTTGTAGAAAATAGGCGGCATGGCTTTCGCGTTCCGAGAAAATCGCGACAAGAACATTGGCGCCGGTTACTTCTTCACGGCCGGAGCTTTCCACATTGATCAACGCCCTTTGAACGACACGCTGGAACGAGAGGGTCGGTCTCGCCTCCACAAAACTATCCATGACCAGATCGTCCAGTTCATCCGTGATAAACTGATCGAGTTCTTTTTTCAGCAACTCCAGATCCACATTACACGCCCGCATGACAGCGGCTGCATCCTGATCTTCTGTAAGGGAGAAAAGTAAATGCTCCAGCATCGCAAACTCATGACGACGAGAAGTCGCCAAAGCCATCGCACGATGTAAGCTTTCTTCGAGGGAATTAGAAAATCCTGGCACTATTCTTTCTCCATTGTACATTGAAGAGGATGTTGATTTTCGCGTGCGAAATCAATTACCTGGGCTACTTTTGTTTCAGCGACTTCATACGGGAAAACACCACAATTCCCGACACCTTTATGATGGACGTGCAGCATTACCTGTGCGGCGGTCTGCTCGTCCATTCCAAAAAAGCGCTGCAACACGAACACGACAAACTCCATCGGTGTATAGTCATCGTTTAACAACAGGACGCGCCACATTGATGGTTTCTTTGTTTTCGGTTTGGTCTTGGTAACAACCCCAGTGTCCGCATCCCCACCATTGTTATTGCCATCCGTATCATCCGTCATTTTAATCAGCGAACTGGTATACTTCATTTCCGGTATTTTTTATCCTATTTCAGATGACTCGTTACTTTGCCCCTCTATACATAGTTAGAGATCATAGCAGGAAATTCAAAAAAAATGATGAATTGTCCTAAAGGAATTTTGTATTTTTTTATTTTTTGGCGGTTTTCGTCATTATTTTTCATTGTTGATGTCGATCAAACAGCAAAAAAGGCCCGGACAAGCCGGGCCTTTCTGTGAGATGATAGAACTGATTTAGTCTGATTTATGCGCGGTTCAGGAACTTGTCCATATTGGCTGCATACTGTGCGCCAAATGGTTCCATAACAGTTTTGGCGGCATCAACGAACATTGAGTTCAGTTTGCCAAATTCACTGACATAGGTTTCTACTGAACTGCGAGCGTACTCAGATTGCAATTCAATTGCTTTCTGAACGTCTTCAGCTTCAATCAAGGAACGCGTTACAGAGAAATACTCAGATACTTGCTCAGTGCTGAATTCTACGATTTCTGCACTAATCTTTTCGCCTTTCTCAACAGCAGTTGCTCCAACTTTCATGAAGGATTCTGATCCTTCAGCATCGTAAAAAGGAACTTCGCTTAGAGATTTGGTGGCTTTTTCAACGTTTGCCTTGCCGTCTTTTACAGCTTTTTCGTAGTTTGCTTTGAAAGCTTCACTACCTGATTTAAACGCGCTTTCTGCGGCGTCTGTACCGGACTTAAAGGCGTCCTGTAATGTCTTGCGGTTCGCAGTCATCAGGACTTCAAAATCTTTTGTGATATCAGCAGCTTCTTTTTTAGCAGTCGTTGCTGTTTTCGCTTTAGTAGTTGTGTTGCTCATTTGTTTGACCTTTCAGGTTACATCTCAAATCATGCTGCACTGCAACAATGTGCTATTTATATATTCAATAAACCTGTTTTGTCAATACTTTTTGTGCAGCGCACAATAATATCTAATCTATTGTTTTATATGAATTTTTTTCATCATCAATCAAAACAACTCGAAAAAAATTTGCACAAGCGATATAAACAACTCACTTTCTAAAGCTTCAAACCGTTATCACCCACCTCTAGTGAAAAATAACTACCACCTTCCAACCCAACCTGATTGCGACCGCCCCTGTCATGAATGATCGGCTCACGAATTGGAACCGGCTCAATATCAGTTAGGTCTTTCCGCGAAACTGCTTCCAATAGAGGGAGCCCCTCTATATCGACCATATCCTTTGTCCAGGCAAAATACTTGAACGCCCCGGACCTGCAAACCATGGCGATCCAATAAAACTCATCTGAGTGTAAAATCTGGCCATCCAAACTGGGACGCTCAAAACCTGCCTCAATTAACGCCTTATCGATCGCCAATAGATCATCATAGGTCAGAACCTCGGTGCTGTTCGACGTTCCCTGAAAGTCGATCCCATCCCTGCCAATTGAAAAGTTGGCGCCAATTCCACGGGCAAACACACGGGTCGTCTGAACGCCCGTTCTAGCATTTGCCGGCTGACGGATATCATATGTTCGCACCTGCTGTTCATATAAACCGTTAAAAACGAGGCGATAACGAGAGTCGCTGCCATCAGTGCAGCTATTTCGAATATCATCGCCATTTAGATATGAAAAATACTGGAATGGCCGGACAAGCGGATTGTCCGTACCGCCATTGGCTGTGCATCCACTCAGAACCATTGCTCCTAAAATGCCTAGAATTTTTCGCTTCAATTTCGCCTCTTATCGACTGGAATGATCTCGATGTGCACTTACGACTTATTAACCTTGAACGGATACTATATGACCGTTCAGCAAATATTCAATTATTCTGGATATGAGATAATTTCTTAGAAAGTTTGTGTTTGACCATGAATCTAAATGTTTTTTCCGATTTTGGTAGACATGATTCGCTTCTTTTTTTACACTCTAGAGTTATAACGACAAAAAAGTTCGATTTTAGCCGGTCAAGCAATGAAAAGTAGGTTTTCCTTGAGTGAACAGTACACACAGAATTGCATTTTCGACCGTATGAGTGAATTACGTCAAAAAAAGGGCGGGGGATCCAAGATGATCAACAAAGCACTATTGTCGACCCTTGCACTCATTCTGCTCGCGATTACATTGTTCCCTGGCGACACCCTTGCACGTTACGCCTCAGTCGTTATGGACAGCCGCACCGGCCAGGTTATCTATTCTCGAAATGCTGACAAGAAACTTTACCCGGCATCGTTGACGAAAATCATGACACTCTACATGACTTTCGAAGCCCTGGATCGAGGACAGCTGCGCTTTGACCAGATGTTAGTCGTCTCCAAGCGGGCTGAAGGGCAAGCGCCCACAAAGCTAGGCCTGAAAAGAGGCGGCCGCATCAGCGTGCGGGACGCCGTTTTCGGTCTTATCACAAAATCAGCCAATGACGCAGCTACCGTTCTTGCTGAGGCGATGGCGCCCACAGAGGCTGCATTTGCTCGTAAAATGACGGAAAAAGCGCGGAAGCTAGGCATGCAGCGCACTTCTTTTAGAAATGCAAGCGGCCTGCCCAATCGTCGTCAAAAAAGCACCGCACGGGATATGGCTATCCTTGGCGCTGCCATGATTCACGACTTTCCGCATTATTACAATTACCTGTCACTGCAGAAGTTTGATTATAAAGGCAAGGCCTATAAAAATCACAACAACCTGCTCGGAAAATACAAAGGTGCCGATGGAATTAAAACCGGGTATATCCGGGCCTCTGGCTTTAATCTGGTTGCCTCAGCAAAGCGTGGACGCAATCGATTGATCGGTGTCGTTTTTGGTGGGCGCTCCGCCAAAAGCCGCGACCGTCACATGAAAAAGCTATTGGATAAAGGCTTCACCAAGATCGAAACCATATATCCAACAACCATACCCACGCCAACAACCAGACCCTTGCGGATTGCATTGGGAACGTCCCATAAAAGCAAACCTGCAGTTCAGATTGCCAGAAGCAATATTGATACACCGGGCACTGTCGCCGCGATTAAGAAAACAGCGATTGGCGAAGGAACCTGGGGTATTCAGGTCGGCGCATTTTCCCGCGCAGACAAAGCCCGCAGTCAGCTTAACAAAGCAAACAGGCTAAGCAATGGCTTGCTTGATAACGGTCAGTTCAACATCCAACGCGTGACACAAAATGGCACCGCCATTTACCGCGCCCAGATGGTCGGCTTTAACGAACAGGGCGCCCGCAATCTATGCAAGGCACTTGAGCGTAAATCAATGACATGCTTTGTTGTTTCAGCGGGCACCGGCAACCTCGTTCGTGTGGCTGACCGCAACTAGACCATCCCGCGCCTGATTATTCAAACCATGCAAGGCGGATCAGCCTTTCTTTCAAGGCATAGCCTATGGGCACCGATTGCCACCCGCGACAAGTGGAACCCAAAGCCCCTATCTGTTGATCCTAAAAGATACGCACCAAAGAAAAGGAGCCTGCAATTCATGCAGGCCCCGACCTCACTCCAACGATTTCCAATGGTGCCAGCGAATGCCAACATTCTGATTTCTGTGGCTGACAGCAATGCTCCTTAAAGCTGGTTGATTGGTACTTTCAGGTAGCGCGTGCCATTTCCTTCAGGAAGCGGCATATGCCCTGCCCGAATATTTACCTGTACGGACGGTATGATTAGAACGGGCATGCTCAGCTCTTTATCTCTGGCCTCCCGCATTTTGACAAATTCCTCTTGTGAGACACCTTCGCTGATATGAATGTTCTTTGCGTTTTGCTCTGCGACAGTTGTTTCCCAGACATAGTCTCGCCCATCGGGTGCATAGTCGTGGCACATAAACAGTCGTGTATCGCCAGGCAGAGACAGGATTTTTCGGATTGAATTGTAAAGGGCCTTGGCATCGCCCCCTGGGAAATCACATCGGGCCGTACCAAAATCTGGCATAAACAAAGTATCCCCCACAAAAACGGCATCGCCAATTTCATAGGCGACACAGGCCGGAGTATGCCCCGGAACGGAGATTGTTTTTATGGCCATCTGCCCACAGGAAATCGTTTCGCCATCCGCCAGCAATTGATCAAATTGTGAGCCGTCTGTCGGAACTTCATTCGCCACGTTAAACACACCGGTAAACACGGCCTGCACTTTCGTTACCGCCGCACCGATACCGATTGCCCCGCCCAGTTTTTCCTTTAAATACGGCGCAGCGGTCAAGTGATCCGCATGGACATGGGTTTCAAGGATCCAGTCGACAGTCATCCCTTCTTTTTTAATGAAATCGACGATAGCATCAGCGGTTTCCGTGTCCGTCCGACCGGATTTTGGATCATAATCCAAGACACTGTCAATAATTGCACATTGGCCCGACGAACCATCTGTGACCACATACGTTACCGTAAACGTTGGCTCATGGAAAAAAGCTGTCACGATCGGCTTCATTTTGCACCTCATTCTGGGTTGTCCCTGACAATCCATGATCAGATCGCCAAAATTTTCATATTGACTATATATCTGTATATATGTAGATAAACAAGTATGAATATTGAAAATATGAAATTTGCCGCGCAGCGTGCCAGTACCTTGATGAAAGCGTTGTCGAGTGAAACACGGCTTATGCTCCTTTGTCAGATGGCTGATACGGAGCGCTCGGTCAGTGACCTTGCAAGCATTTTACAAATGCGCCCCTCTTCTGTGTCTCAACAGCTGTCCCTTCTTAGAAAAGATGGATTGGTTAAAACCAGAAGAGAGGGGCAGACTATTTTCTATTCCCTTGAGGGGGATGAGGCAAAAAATGTGATCGCCACACTTTATGACCTTTATTGTTCAGAGGATATTTCCCAGTGACTGTCTCATTAACCCGCTTTTTGCCTATTCTGGATTGGGGCCGGAACTATTCCATCAGCACATTCAGCGGGGACTTGTCAGCTGGTATTATTACTGCAATTCTGTTGATCCCCCAAGCCATGGCCTATTCGGCTCTTGCCGGCCTCCCTCCTGAAGTTGGCTTATACGCCAGTATTGCACCGCCCATTCTGTATGCTTTTTTTGGCAGTAGCCGGACACTCGCCGTTGGGCCGGTGGCTGTCGCGTCCCTTATGGTGGCCTATGCCTTATCGACAATTGCAGAGCAAGGGAGTAGCGATTACCTTTCCGCGGCCCTTGTTCTTTCTGTCTTGATTGCCTTGTGCTTTCTGATTATCGGCGTCTTGAAGCTGGGTTTCCTGACGGAATTTCTAAGTCACCCTGTTATGGCGGGTTTCACCAGCGCCGCTGCTCTTATGATTGCATTTAGTCAGCTTACGCCGTTTTCAGGGCTCAGCGAACGGCTTCATTTTTTCGATTTATTCTCGCCAAACGGCATATCAAACACAATAAACGGTATCAATGCTACAACCCTGGCCATCGGGTTATTCAGTATGGTTCTGCTGTATATTTTCCGCAAATATCTCGAAGCGCTTTTAAGAAAAATTCCAGCACTGGATCCATTTGCACAAGGCTTATCCAAAACCGGGCCGCTTATCGTCCTGATCCTTACCACCTTCACCGTGATGGCCTTTGATCTTAGCGAAACCGCGGCGGTACCCATCATTGGCTTGATCCCGGAAGGCATTCCTGCCTTTCAGGTCCCGGATTTTTCCGCTGGTTTGGTCTCGGACCTCCTCCCCTCTGCCCTGCTGATTACCTTGATCAGTTACGTAGAGAGTGTGGCAATTGCCAAAGTGCTGGCCGCCAGACGCCGCCAAAAACTGAACGTCAATCAGGAAGCGTTGGGTCTTGGATTTGCAAATCTAGGTTCAGGCTTCACCGGGGGCAGTCCAGTTTGTGGCGGCTTCAGCCGATCCGTTGTCAATTTTGCCGCTGGTGCCAATACGCAGGGAGCTGCAATTATAACAGCGCTCCTGATCGCAATGACCCTCGCTTTTTTCACACCCCTCTTCTATTTCGTGCCCAAAACAGTCTTGGCGGCCATCATTCTGGTTGCCATTCTGGATCTGGTGGATGTGAAAGGCTTCTTAAAAAATCTCCGCTATGATAAAGCCGACGGGATTGCGGAAGGCGTCACCTTTGTTTCGGTACTGCTGCTTGGGATTGAAACGGGCCTGACCATTGGAATTGGAATGTCATTGCTTCTACATTTCTGGCGAAGCAGTCGCCCTCACATTGCCGTGGTGGGTCAGGTTGATAATACCGAGCATTTTAGAAACATAAAACGCCACAAAGTGAAAACCTATCCCCATCTACTGGCTGTCAGGATTGATGAAAGCCTGTTTTTTGCCAACGCAACCTATCTTGAAACCTTCCTGCTTTCCGAAGTAGCCGCAAACAAGGAAATCACGGACGTCCTGTTGATTTGCAGTGCGATTAACACGATTGACGGCAGTGCCCTACATACGTTGGAGATGGTTCAGAAAGAACTTTCTGACGGCGGGGTGATATTGCATTTTGCCGAAGTCAAAGGGCCGGTCATGGATCGTTTGCAACAAACTGATTTCTTTAATCACAATCAAAATATCCAGGTGTTTTTAAGTACCTATGACGCCTTCAAAGTTCTTTCTGAAAAAGGAAACCCGCTCTTGAACAATCCAGAATGGAGTATCTAATCGTGGAAAATTTCACACCTTTCTTATCCCTCGCTGGAGGTCTGGTTCTCGGCATCTCCGCAACCTTACTCTTCGCCGGCGGCCGCATCGCAGGTATTAGCGGTATCATTGGTGGCCTTGTACCACCTTCGGACCCAGAAAAAAAATGGCGTCTTTTATTCCTGCTTGGATTAATCGGCGGCGCAGCTCTGTATCCGATTATCGGGGGAGATATTTCCTACATTTCCCTAAACCCGTACGGATTTGCCGACCAATTACACTTCGCCGCGTTAATTGCTGGCGGACTTCTGGTCGGTATCGGCACGCAAGTTGGAGGGGGATGCACAAGCGGACATGGGGTCTGCGGTATCGGCAGACTCTCCGTGCGCTCAATCGCTGCGACCCTGACCTTCATGGCTGTTGCCGGTATTGTCGTTTTCGTTATTCGCACCGCTGTAGGAGGCTGATCAAATGTTCAACATAATCGCAACAATTTCCGGCGTTCTATTTGGTATGGGCCTCGCCATTTCTGGGATGCTGAGCCCGGGCAAAGTCATCGGTTTTCTCGACATCACCGGCAACTGGGATCCCAGCCTCGCCTTCGTTATGGGCGGAGCAGTGCTGGTAACTGTCGTTAGCTTTAAACTTCTGCTGAAGCGTCCCATTCCATTTTTCGGTGAGAAATTTCACCTTCCCAGCAAAAAGGATATCGATGCCCGCCTGCTTGTCGGCGCGGGTTTATTTGGCGCTGGCTGGGGAATAGGGGGTTTGTGCCCGGGACCAGCTGTCAGCTCTCTTGCTTACGCCGACCCTAAGATTGCCGTTTTTGTCGTCTCGATGGTGACCGGTATCATTATTGCCAAAAGATTTTTTTCAAACCGCTAAACGCGCTGCAAGTGCCGCAGCAACTTTTGCATTATTCAAGGCCAGCGCAAGATTGACTTCGCTGGTCTTTCCATTGGACAAACGGTTAAGGGCTCCCAGAATATAAGGCGTTATCTTTGCGCCCTTAACTCCTGCTTTGATGGCGTCGAACCGTGCCTGATCGACAAGGGTATCAACTTCTTCGTTCGACATCGCATGATCATGCGGCACAGGATTACAAATCAAAATACCGGACGGCAAACCCATTTGAAAATGCATGTTCACAATTTTGCAAAGGGCCTCCATGTCAGGTGCCGTACCAGGAAGTGGCAAGCCGCTTGATAAACTATGAAAAGCCGGGAAAGTGTCAGTTTTATATCCAACAACAGGAACACTATAACTTTCCAGCACCTCCAGCGTTGCCGGCAAATCCAGAATGGATTTAGCGCCCGCAGCAACAACCGCGACCCGAGAGCGGGATAATTCAAGAAGATCGGCAGAGATATCAAAACCGTTACCGCCTTCTTCACCGCGATGGACACCACCAATACCACCCGTTGCAAAGACTTTTATACCCGCGCGTTCCGCAATAAAGGAGGTAGAGGCAACCGTTGTCGCACCCGTAATTTTGCGCGCCGTCGCGGAAGGCAGATCACGAACCGAGCATTTCTCGACATTTTCTGAAGTCGCCAGGATCGTCAACTCCTCAACAGACAAACCGCATTTTATTACACCGTTAATCAGCGCAATCGTCGCGGGCTCGGCCCCCTGCTCGCGGATCACTGTTTCCATTTGTTCCGCCAGTTCCATGTTTTTTGGAAAGGGAAAACCATGACTGATAATGGTCGATTCCAATGCCACAACTGGTTTTCCGTCTGCGAGGGCTTTTGCTACCTGAGGTGAGAATTCTATTTCCATTGGATCAGCCTGACTATGAACAGATAAAATATGAGCAAAGCCCCTACCCCTTCCTTCTTTTTCACGCAAGAAAATAATTCTAAACCGTTGCGCCTGCCTGAGGAAGTTCGGTAGGGTAGGCAACGCGTAAAACAAAAAGGAAAGAAAATGAACGCCACAAATAAAGTTGCCATTGTCACGGGATCTGCCACCGGAACGGGAGCTGCGATCGCCATGGCTCTTGGAAAAAAAGGATATAACGTCTTAATCAACTATACAAAAAGTAAGAACGAAGCCGAAGAAACGGCCAAAGCTGTTAGTGCCCTGGGTGTAGACACCCTTCTCTTTCAAGGGGACGTTTCAAAAGACGAAGATTGCCGGGCAATGGCCCAGGCCGCTGTTGATAAATGGGGCCGGATTGATGCTCTGGTGAACAATGCCGGGCGCACAAAGTTTGTACCCCATCAAAATCTGGACGATTTGGACGCCCAGGATTTTCACGATATTTACGCCGTAAACACAATCGGTCCTTTCCAAATGACACGCGCCTGCGTCCCTTATCTGAAAGAGTCAGGCAAGGGAAGAATTGTCATGATTTCTTCAGTCGCCGGTACCCATGGGCACGGCTCATCCCTTGCTTATGTTGCGTCCAAGGGCGGCTTGAATTCCATGACAAAAGGTTTGGCCCGAACCCTCGGCCCCGAAATAACCGTTAATGCGATCTGTCCCGGGATGATTGAAACCCGCTGGCTTCGCGAAGGTTGGGGGGATGAAAACTATGAAAAGAACAGAGTAGCCATGACCAAACGCGTCCCGTTGGCAAAGGTTTCGCAGCCGGAAGACATCGCTGATGCTGTCTTATGGTTCATTACCGGGGGTGATCTGGTTACCGGTGAATTGCTTATCGTTGATGGGGGTATGCATTTGGTTAGCTAACCAACCCTGACATTCATTTCTCTGGCGGTAATCCACCAAAAAGTAATAAATTAATTACAGTAAATAAAAAATTGTTACCTTTTGCTGGCTTTTATTTTTCGATCACTTTAAGGTTATAACACCTTATAACTATTAATCAAACTCGAGTGACACTATAAAAGGACCGCCAGTTATATGATTGAAAACCCCCATGACATCAAATAGTGGGACAGCTCCAGAAGCGAAAAAACTGCTTATCATCGACGATGAACGTGACTTCGGCGACTATGTCGGTGAGGTAGGCAAAGAACTTGGATTTCAAGCCGTGGTAACAGACAATGCGTCTGACTTTATGAAATCCTATCAAGCGCAGGAGCCCGCTGTCATTGTCCTGGACATGGTAATGCCCGGCGTGGATGGGGTTGAATTAATCGGCTGGCTAGCCAAACAGAAGTGTCAATCCCGTATTTTGATTGTGACCGGTTTCAATCCCAGATATGCAGAGTTGGCAGAAGACCTGGGAGGCGCTAAAGGGTTGCGGGACATTAAAAGTTTCACCAAACCAATTCGGTTAGCGGATTTACGAGCTGCCCTTTCGTTACCAGAATGAAACCTGCCGCCGAGGAACACACTGACGATATTACCCGTGCCCTAAATTATCCGTATTCAAGGCCCAAAGGATCTTTCACAGTATCTGGCAATCAGGTTCACGACCTGCCACCGGATTTTTGGCCTTTGGGGCGCATCCCGGTTTTGGCATGTGGATCAAACGCAGCACCGGAACAGCTTGTCAGAAAGTTTGGCGGTCATGAAACGGATGCCATCCATGTTACGCAGGCTCATTTAAAAGACTATTTAATCGGCTATTCGGCTCATATCGCCGGTTATGGCGCCATTCCGGCAACGCTGGCGGTGGCAAAAGGCCATGGAACTGACTGCCACATCACATGGTTGACTGAAGCCCAACTGAGACACATGCACAAAACTGAAGCCGTTGGCAAAAATTATCGCTTTTCTGAGTTGAGGAACCTCTCTTTACAATGCTCGCAAAATGGTCTTTTAACAACAGCATTTGCCTATATCAGCCTCCGAGGATATCTGGCTCAAAATGACAATCCTATTTTGATTAAAGACCTGAATACTGCGAAGGCACCGTTCCAAGAAATGAGCCAACAAAATATTCAAAGGTTAATGTGCAGTCTGGTATCTCCCGCCTCCTCCGTCGAAGATTTCATCGTGGAAAATATAACGGACCCCGATCTCAGACGTGACAGGGTCCATAAATTCGGGCAATATGCAAAAATATTTTCCTGCCCGAACGAAAAAATCATCCTGCCCCAGGAGGCCTAAATGTCGATTAACTCTCTTGAGGAACTCCGTGCAATTTACGGAGAGCCTAAGGAAGCAGTGTTAAAAAAAATCCTGCCTTCACTTGAAGATCATGGCAAAAACTTTATTGCTCGATCTCCCTTTCTCATCATGTCAACGAGTGACAAAAATGGACGGGCGGACGCCTCCCCCAAAGGCGATATGGCTGGCTTTGTCCTTGTGCCTGACAACCAGACTATTTTGATCCCCGATCGCATTGGAAATAACATTACGGACAGCCTCCGTAATATTATTGAAAATCCCGAGGTCGGTTTGATTTTTTTTATCCCCGGCATTCGTGAAACACTTCGCGTCAACGGCCCCTGCGAGATTTTGGCAGATGCCGATCTTTTGGACAGGTTTAAAGAAAAAGGAAAAACCCCCAGAACGGTTCTGAAGGTGACTGTGCGCGAAGCTTACATGCATTGCGGAAAAGCAATTATTCGGTCTGACCTTTGGGGTGAAACCCATAAGGTTAGCCAAAAAGATTTCCCCTCCCTCGGCAAAATTCTGGCAGACCAGATCGCCGGCCTGGATAGTCTGGAATTGGACGAGTCGCTGGAAAAATCCTATAGCGAACGTCTGTATTGATCGTTGATGACGCAGGAAATACTTCTTAAAACACTGAAATCACTGGCGTTTGGCACAATCGGCGGGGGGGTCTTTTTCTATTTTGATCTCCCACTGGCCTGGATGATGGGATCCATGTGCCTGCTGACTGTGCTTTCCGTAAAAGGGGTGGATCTTGCCGTTTATCCGCCCTTACGACAAGTCATGACCTCTGTGCTTGGTGTTATGCTGGGCAGCAGTTTTTCTCCCGACACCCTGAATAACTTAATGGTCTGGGGAAACGGCCTTGTGATCCTGATGCTCTCGGTCGTGTTGTCTATGACGGCTGCATATTTCTATTTCAGGACCGTTGGAGGATTTGACCGAACAACGGCCTATTTCTCATCCGCCCCGGGTGGTTTTAATGTCATGTATGAGGTGGGCGAAGCGAAAGGCGGCGATGGCAGAAAGATCGCCTTGATCCATGCTACACGTGTTCTTCTACTGGTCATGACCGTTCCCCTGGTTTTCAGGTATGGCGTTCAGACACACGGACAAACAACAGAGCTCCCTTTATTCGGCACGCTTGAAGACTTACCCGGATATGGATGGTTGTTGGTTGCTGCCATCGTCGGATATGTTGCAGGAAAAAAACTCAAATTCCCGGCCTATCATTTGATGGGACCGCTCCTTGTGGCAGCGCTTTTTGAAATGTCGGGCTTCATTACAGCGAAGCCTCCAATGGTTTTGGTATACCTGGCACAATTGGTTATCGGATCAGCAATCGGCCTCAGGTTTCTAGGCACCAGCGTTTCCCAAATACGAAACATAATTTTGCTCAGCATCGGATCCACTGGCATTATGATGATAATCGCAACCACTCTTGCTTTTCTCGCCACATCTTTTACCGGCATCAGTGTCGCCGGTCTGGTCCTCGCCTTATCACCCGGCGGCCTTGCGGAAATGTCTCTAGTCGCCCTCGCCCTTGGGATTGATGTCGCGTTTGTGTCAATCATGCATGTTATACGGATCGCCGTTATTATTGCGGTAATCCCTGTTCTGTATCCGCTCTTTAAAAAAATCGCTGGAAACTAGACAACTACTGAGCGGCCTTCTTGACTCTGGGATAGACAAGAGCCAGCGTCAGTCCCCGCATGGCAAAGAAAATAAGAAGGGCAATCCAAAGACCATCTGTATGAAGCCAATCCTGCAACATTTCAATGGCCACAAAATAGGCGACAAACGAGAGGATCATCCCGTTGCGCATCTCTCGAGATTTCATGGCGCCAACAAATATTCCATCAAACTGATAGGACCAGACCGCGATCACGGGCGTTGCGACCAGCCAGGGTAGATAGGAATACGCGGTTTCCCGAACCGAAGGGATATCAGTCAGAAGATTGACAAGAGACACCCCGAATAATCCATAAAACAGCGCATATCCAATGGCTACCGATACCGCCATTACATTGCTTGCCCGAACCGCCTTGGTCAGGTCAGAGGGCTCTTTTGCACCGATGGCTTTACCGACTAAAATCCCGGCGGCATGTGCAAACCCATCAAGACCAAAGGCCAGAAAATAGACGAAGTTCATCGCGACAGTCACGGCCGCCAATGTCTCGTCGTCTAGTTGTGCCGCTGCGACAGTGAAGTAAGAAAAGCTGAAAATCAGGATGATTGTCCGAATGAAAATATCTGTATTTACGGCCATCAACGAATAGATGCGTTGAAGATTAAAAATACTACTGGCAATCCAGCGCCCACCGATCACAGTCAATTCCCGATACAGATAGATCGCCCCAATCAGCATCCCAATCCATTCGGAAATAGCGGTAGCTAAGGCCACGCCCGGGACCTTCATATCCAGATAAACAACAAACACCAAATCCAGAATGATGTTTATGAAATTCATTAAAACCTGAATAACCAGTGCCGTCTTTGTCCGGCCCAGACCGATGAAGAACCCCAGAAGCGCATAGTTAGCAAGGGTGGCTGGCGCGCCCCATATTCGCCAGTAAAAATATTGGCTGGCTCCTTCTGCAACACCGTCACTCGGGTCAATGATCGACAAAGCCAGCGTCAATACAGGCCATTGAAGGAGCAGAATCAATGCAGCGATAAAGCCCCCCAACATCAGGGCTTGCGCCAAAATAGTTTTGATTTGGTCGAAATCACGCGCCCCCGCCGCCTGCGAGACAAAACCTGTTGTCCCCATCTTCAAAAAGCCAAACCCCCAATATAGAAAACTGAAGATCATGGCCCCGATACCAACGGCACCCAAATAAACGGGGTCTGGCAGATGACCGATAACGGCTGTATCAACGGCGCCCAACAAAGGGACAGACAGATTTGAGAGAATGATCGGCCAGGCCAGATGCCAGACGGTTTTATAGGAAACTAATCCGGTTTCTGTTTTCATCCCTGCTAAAACCCAAATCGATCCCGAAGGCTGTAACCAACCATCGCAACAGGAACGAACCAGGGCCTGCCATTATAATAAAACCGTGTAGGGAACGGCAAATCGTCAAACGCTGTATCCCCTTCTGACTGGCCAAGGATCTTCAGGGCCACTTTATGTCCTAAATACCCTGACATGGCGACCCCCGACCCGCAATATCCCATCGCAAAATACAGCCCCTCGTGTTTACCGATTACGGGTAATGCGTCAAAGCCATAGGCAACATATCCAGACCAGACATGCGAAATATCAACTGTCGCCAGCTGTGGGAATATTTCAGCCAGTCTTTTCTTTAAAGCACGGGCCTGCACCGCCGGGCTTGCCGGCAGTATGGAAGGCCGCCCGCCCAAAAGGACCCGCTGGCCATCCGGCGAAGGACGATAATAACTCAACATATTCCGGCTATCTGTGATCATCCGTGACGTCGGGAACAAGGACTTTACACGCTCTTTATCCAACACTTCCGTGGCAATCATCGTGCTTCCGATTGGCATGATCCTTTTCTGCAAGTAAGGCGTGAGGTTACCGCCATACCCGTTCGTTGCAATTAAAACTTCACTGCATTTCAAATGACCTGACGGTGTTGTAATGGAGAAACCAGAGCTTTCTTTCTTAAGGCCGCCAACAGGACAATCGCCGACAATAATTCCCCCCTTGGCGAGAACCACGTTGGCCAGACCTTTTACATATTTTCCCGGATGCAAACCACCTGTCTGGGCTTGTTGTATTCCGCCCACATATAAGTCTGTACTGACATCCTCTTTATAGCCGTCGCCGATTTGAATTTGTTCGTCAACCGACAGATATTTCATCCGCAATTCGGCTTCTTTGGCCATTGATTTCAAGTGTTTTTCCAGCACAGCCGGATATTGACGTCCGTTCATTGTCAGATCACAGTCAATATCATTTTGTGCAATAACGGCTTGGACGTGATCAATTGATTTAACCGCTTCAACTGCAATCGCACAGCCCTTCTCCGCGCCATATTGAGACTGCAATCCGCCCAGCCCGGGCTTCAGCATATAACCGATCATCCCGCCGTTTCGACCGCTCGCCCCAAAACCCGGCTTTTCGGCCTCCAAAACAACAACTGATTTTCCCGCGTCCAAAAGGGTCAGCGCGGCATTCAGACCTGTATAACCACCCCCGACAATTGCAACATCAACCGACCTGTCTGGAAGTTGGTTGTCAGTTTCAATTGGTGCGGCGGCCTCCCACCAGAATGGTTTTTCTTGCATTTTTTTCCACTGAGTTGTTCTAAACGGCTTAAGTGATTTGAATTTATTATCTTATACGCCTAACTATAGATAAGAATATCCAAAAAAATCTTGGGAAGTCATGGCGAAAAATCTGGATAAAGCCAATAAAGAGGCTGAGCAAAATGTGAAAGCCTTTCTTGATAAAGTTGCGAACACACCTGCCCCCGCAAAATCAGGTAACGCCGGGCGGTTAATTTTTGCTTTGGACGCAACAGCCAGCAGGCAACCAACTTGGGATCAGGCAAGCCATCTGCAGCGAGAAATGTTCAACACCGCAGCAGAGGTTGGCAAGCTGGAGCTGCAAATCGCATTTTTCCGTGGCTTTGGAGAGTTTAAAGCAACCCGTTGGACCCAGGATAGCCGTTCGTTGACCCGGCCGCTTTCGAAAGTCAGCTGTCTTGGCGGTCAGACTCAAATCGAAAAAGTCCTGAAGCACACCTTGAAACAAACAACCGAAAAACCCGTAAATGCGTTGGTTTATGTTGGGGATAGCATTGAAGAAGATGTGGACCATCTATGCCATCTTGCAGGTCAAATTGGTATGAAGGGGGTCCCTGTGTTCATTTTTCAGGAAGGTTATGACCCGATTGCCGAAGCCTGCTTTAAACAGATCTGTCGGTTAACAAACGGCGCCTTTTGCCGGTTCGATGCCGGTAGTGCCGCCTATCTCAGGTCGCTGCTTAAAGCTGTAGCGATCTTCGCAGCCGGCGGGAAAAAAGCCCTACGGGACTACAGCAAAAACGCTGGAGGAGAAATCCTTTTATTATCCAACCAGATCAAGTAACAATAAAACATGCTCGGATATTTTATAATTGGTGTCGCCCTGATTGTTGGCCTGATAATAGGGGCAAATGCTGTCGCACAGGCGAATCCCAAAACCATCATTCGCTCAATCAGGATTGCTGCCGCAATTATTTTGGGTGTCGTCGCAACTTTTTTCGTTTTCACAGGCCGTTTCGCCTACGCCCCTCCTCTTGCAGCTGCTGCCATCTTTTTGCTTAGCAACAGGTCCTTTTTAGGCGCCCGGAAACCATCATCTGGCAATCAATCTGATGTAAAGACCGATTGGATACATGCCGTTCTTGATCATGATAGCGGGGATATGGATGGGCTCGTCCTTCAAGGAAACTATAAAGACAAAAACCTCTCGGATCTGAACGCGCGGGAGCTGAATGACCTGCTCGAAGAATTAAGTGATGATGCTCAAAGCCGGTCTATTTTGGAAACCTATATGGACCGCCGCTTCGCTGATAACGAAAAAGAAACAAATTTTAGGCAAGATCATGCCAATTCTGAAGAAACGACAGGTTCATATTCGCAAGATATGAGCGAAGCCGAAGCATTAGAGGTACTGGAACTGGACAAAGGGGCAACCAAAGAGGAGATTAAGGCGGCTCATAAACGTTTGATGAAAAAATTTCATCCAGACCATAATGGTTCGTCCTATATGGCCGCTAAAATTAATCAGGCTAAAGATATCCTGACAAAGGGGTAAGATGTGTTCTTGCATGTCCAGTGCTTGAATGCCATAAAACGCACCACATCATGATAGAGGGGTTTTCATGATCAAAAAAGTACGTAAAGCAGTTTTTCCGGTAGGGGGATTGGGAACACGCTTCCTTCCTGCAACGAAGGCCATGCCTAAAGAAATGTTGCCGATCGTAGATCGACCACTGATCCAATATGCGGTGGATGAAGCCCGTGAAGCTGGCATTGAAGAGTTTATTTTCGTGACCGGTCGCGGGAAAGTCATCATTGAGGATCATTTTGACAGATCCTATGAGTTGGAAAGCGTTTTAAACGAACGCGGTAAAACTGATGTTTTGGAAGAATTGCAAAACGGCCTGCCCAAAACAGGATCAGTGGCCTATATCCGACAGCAGGAACCACAAGGGCTTGGTCATGCTGTCTGGTGCGCAAAACGCTACATTGGCAACGAACCGTTCGCGGTCATTCTGGCGGACGACCTGATCCTGAGTGAAAAGCCCTGCCTCGCACAAATGATGGAAACCCGGGAACAAATGGATGGCGGCAATATTCTGGCCGCGATGGAAGTCCCCCATGCTCATACATCTCGATATGGCATTATTAGCCCCGGATATGATGATGGCAAAAAAGTAGAAGTAAAAGCATTGGTTGAAAAACCGGACCCGTCGAAAGCACCTTCTAATTTAGCGGTTATCGGTCGCTACATTCTGGAACCCACAGTGTTTAATATTCTGGAAAATCAGGCGCGTGGTGCAGGTAATGAAATTCAATTAACGGATGCCATGTCTGATATGCTGAAATCAACCAGTTTTTACGGACTACGATTTGACGGCACCCGCTTTGACTGTGGCGACAAAATCGGCTTCCTGCACGCAAATCTTGCTTTTGCATTGAACCGAAGTGATTTGTCGCACGAAATGGAAGATATTATTCGAAAAATGGCGGCTGACCTATAAGACAGCGCGCCGTCGCCCTATTCCAAAAGGATTTAAGAGATGCGTATTGCAATGATTGGAACCGGTTATGTCGGGTTGGTTTCCGGAACCTGTTTCTCTGAGTTTGGGCACGAAGTTATTTGTGTCGATAAAAATACAGACAAAATTGATGCCCTTCACAACGGCCAAATTCCGATCTTCGAGCCGGGTCTTGAAGCCTTGGTGGAAAAGAATGTAAAAGCGGGCCGTCTCTCCTTTAGCACAGACCTGAGAAATGCTGTTGCACAGTCAGAGGCTGTTTTTATCGGTGTGGGCACCCCTAGCCGCAGAGGCGGTGGTCAAGCTGATCTGACCTTTGTCTTTGAAGCCGCCAAAGAAATAGCAGAGGCCATTGACGGATACACCGTGGTGGTCAATAAATCGACGGTGCCTGTAGGGACCGGCAAACAAGTCCAGGCTATCCTTGCTGAGCATTGCGCCGCCGATATGTTTGATGTCGTATCAAACCCTGAATTCCTTAGAGAAGGTGCCGCCATTGAAGATTTTATGCGCCCGGACCGGGTTGTTGTCGGCACAACATCAGAGAAAGCGCAGAAAGTAATGGAAGCGATCTATCGCCCATTGTCGCTTATACAAACCCCCCTACTCTTTACATCTCTTGAAAGTTCCGAGCTTACAAAATATGCGGGCAACGCCTTTCTTGCCGCTAAAATCACCTTTATCAATGAAATGGCAGACCTCTGTGAACAGGTTGGAGCCGATGTTCACGATGTCGCAAAAGGCATTGGTCTCGATGGCCGTATTGGTCGGAAATTCCTTCACGCCGGCCCGGGTTTTGGAGGTTCTTGTTTTCCAAAAGACACCAGAGCCTTGTACCAGACCTCCCTGGAAAATGACGCTCCTTTGCAAATTGTCAAATCGGTGATTGAGATAAACGAAAAACGCAAACTGCAAATGGCGGAAAAAGTAATTTCTGCCTGTGGAGGCTCGGTGGATGGTAAAAAAATCGCCGTTCTGGGGCTAACCTTTAAACCGAATACGGATGATATGCGCGAAAGCCCCAGTCTCGACATCTTACCGGCTTTGTCGAAGGCTGGTGCGCACATTCACGCCTATGATCCGGAAGGCCGAAAAGAAGCGGAAGAGCTCCTTTCCGATGTGGTATTTTATGACAATAGCTATGACACACTGGAAAATGCAGATGCCGTAGTTATCATCACCGAATGGAATGAATTCCGGGCCTTGGATTTCACGCGCATCAAGTCGTTGATGAAGTCGCCCATACTTGTTGACCTGAGAAACATCTACGAACCCGAAGAAATGGCCTCCCTTGGCATTCAGTATAGTTGTGTCGGCCGCCCCCATGCCACCCAAAAGGCCTAAAACAAACGAAAGATAAAACATGCAACGCCATACGTTTCATCCCACTATTCTTAGAGAATACGATATTCGCGGAATTGTCGGTCAAACCCTCTCTTTAGACGATGCGGAGGCCATTGGCCGTAGTTTCGGTACGATGATGCAGGAAAAAGGTGGTTCTGTTGTATCCGTGGGCTATGACGGGCGCGCCACGTCACCCGATCTGGAAAAGGCACTGGTAAGCGGCCTTCAGTCTACTGGTGTTGACATTATTCGTATTGGTATGGGCCCGTCCCCCATGCTGTATTATTCGACCTATGAATTAAATACTCAAAACGGCATTATGATTACCGGATCCCACAATCCACCAGATCATAATGGGTTTAAGATGATTATGGAGGGCAAACCGTTTTTCGGACAGGACATTCAGGATCTGGGACACTGCTCCGCTGAAGGAAACTGGACCCGCAAAAACGGTACGGTAAGCGACAACCCGCTCCTTGAACGATATGTGGCAAGGCTTCTTGAAGATTACAGGTTCCCAAGTGACCTCACGGTTGTCTGGGATTGCGGGAACGGAGTCACGGGAGAGGCACTCAAAAAAGTCGTATCCAAACTAAGTGGCCGACATATTTTACTCTTTGAAGAAATTGACAGCACGTTTCCCAATCATCACCCGGACCCGACGGTCGAAAAGAACCTTCAGGACCTCATCAGAACCGTGAAAGGCATGAACGCGGATTTGGGCATTGCATTTGATGGGGATGGGGACCGTATCGGTGTCGTTGACAGTCGCGGAAATATTCTGTGGGGCGATCAGTTGTTAGCGATTTTGGCAACGGAAATCCTTAAAAATCAGCCGGGCGCGGCCTTCATTGCGGATGTCAAGGCAAGCAAAAGCCTTTTTGACGAAATTTCCCGTATGGGCGGCAAGCCCGTGATGTGGAAAACGGGTCATTCGCTTATTAAAACCAAGATGGCCGAACTGTCTGCCCCGCTCGCAGGCGAAATGAGTGGTCATATCTTTTATAACGATCATTTTTACGGGTTTGACGATGCCATATATGTCGGGCTTCGCCTGTTAAATCTGTTGGGACAGACGGATCAGACGCTTGATGAAATGTTTGATGCACTTCCAAAAATGATCAATACACCGGAAATACGCTTCCCCTGTCCTGATGAAGAAAAATTTGCGGCCGTTGAGAGATTGCAGGCAATCCTCAAAAAGGCCGGGGCTGATTTCTCTGATATTGATGGTGTCCGCGTTTCCACACAGGGGGGGTGGTGGCTTTTACGGGCGTCCAATACCCAGGCCGTTCTCGTTGCCAGATGTGAGGCTGCCACATTGGTAGATCTTGACGCTGTCAAACAGGACATGAAAACCAACCTTGCGGCTGCCGGTATCGAATTCATACCCGAATAAAGGAAGGCAGGCGCCCTGATCAACAAGGCGCCTGCCATCATCTATTAAACCCTTACGTTTTGGGACTTAGCTGACTTTACCCTTTTTAGGCATTGGAATGCCCATCCAGGACTCGCCTGATGCCATGACGCATGTCGCGCCGTTTGGCTGCGTAAGCACGATCGTCCAGGTTACACCATCCGGGCTGGTAAAGACTTCCAGAACACTTCCGTTTGCAGCAAGGCCGGCGGCGACCGGTGCTTCACTGAATTTTCCGTCCAAGTGTTTTATCAATGCTCCCCGCTCAAAACAGGCATTTTGGGCAGATGCGTCTGTCACTTGAAATGAAACCATCATCGCCGCAAGTACTAGCACTGAAAGTCCAAAAGAAATGACAGAGCGCATGCGAAAATCACGTTTAATTGGGTTGTTAAAGCTAAACATACGCTCCTCCTTTTAACTAAAGTTTCAGCCGGACCTATACAACAAAAGGAACGGGACATGTTGCCGATGCTACGTGCATCGCTGATACTTATTATGTATATCGTTTAAACGTTAATATTAGATATACAGGTTAAATTTGGCAGGTATTTTGCGTAAAATTTTCTTGATCATCGGCCTAAACGGCTGTTTTAAAATACAAAAATTGTCAGTGTGCATTCATCACAAATTTGGATTTTTTGTCGGCCTCAAGCAATAGTAAAGCCGATTACCGCTCCAACCCGAGAAAATATTGCTCGAATTTTACAGTTTATGAACCGTAACAAAGCGCCCTAAAGCTGTTCGGCTTTATCGCTGACCCCCGGAAGATTGAGTGATTTTATCAAATGTCGCACTTCCTGACGGGCGGCGACATGGCTCATGGACATTTTTATACCCACGCCTTTTTTCTGCAGATCAAGCATTGTCAATCCTTTCAGAAACAGTTCACGGAAGATAACCCGCTCACCAAATCCGGGAGCAGAGCGAAACGAAATACGTTCCGCCAGTTTTTCCAGGATTTTTTCGATATGCCGTTTGTTGTGCGCATCCGTGTGAGACAATCTGTTCCGCATGACCACCCAATCGATCTGGTGTTTATCGATCAGTGCGCGGCGTTTACGCTGTTCCCATACCATTTCAGAGTACCAACTGGGCCGCTCCACCTCAAACGTTGCTTCATCAACTTTGGCCAAAAGATCAAGATCAATAAAACTATCGTTCATCGGTGTTAGAAGTGTGTCTGCAAAAGAATGGCCCAACTTTGAAATAAAACTATCTGCACCGGGGCAATCTACAACGACAAAATCATTTGCATATACCAGCTCCTGCAACGCCGACACAAAACGCGTTCTTTCGTCGCTTTGCGCTTCATCCAGATTTTTCTTTTCACTGGGTTCGATCACTTTTAAGGCTGGCATCGGCAGGTCAATATTCTTTTTCGAGATAAAATCCTGTCGGTTTTCAATATACCGGCCCAGTGTCTTCTGTTTTCCGTCCAGATCAATGGCGCCGACCCGGTATCCCAGGGTCAACAAAGAAACAATAACATGCATACCTGTTGTGGATTTGCCGGATCCCCCTTTGGCATTTCCAATAACAATAATATGGGCCCGAGTGGGCTGCGCGTTGTTTTCAGGCTTTGCCTCTTCAACAGTAACGGACACCATGAACTCCACGTGAAATTGTCAGACACTCAAATCAGCACTCCCCATGCTGATTTAAGAGACTTAAACCAAGCTCAAAGCCATGACAAGCAAGATAATTTTCGAAACTTTCAGGAACAATTAAGACAAAATAAAAATAGAAATCAGTCGGTTATAATTTCTATTTCCGGACGAAATGCGTGATGCGCAAAAGCAAAGTCTACGGTGTAGGGAACATCAACCATTTTATTGCCGTCCTGCCGCTGTACGGTGATATTACCGATATCAACCCCCTCCCCGATTACACTTGCATCAAGCGCAGAATTCTGCCCTTTTTCCCAAATAATAACCAGCCCCGAGGACGTCTCAACACGTTTGACCTTTTGTAAATATTCAAGTGACCAAGCTTGGCCGTCACTGGCAACAACCCGGGAAAGAGGGGCAACTCTATCCGGCATGGCCCCGCGGTATAAAAAGGGTGTCGGGGAACTGTCATACTTTTCATAAGGATTACGACCATATTGACGCATACTGATATTATTGGGGATTAAAACCAGACCTTCCGGATTTCGGGTCTTGAATTTTTGAAAAGATTCGATTCTGACGGGGAGCATCTTCAGGCTTTGTCCCAGTAAATCTCCAACAATTGCCTCGCCCAGAAACTGCTGCCACCAACTTTCCGTTTGTCGATCATACATGACAAGATCGGAATTACGAAGCTTACCGGTCGTCCCAAAATCCAAAACGAGAGGACCCTTTTCCGGGTGGGTGATCCGTCGGTCGAAAACAATGGATGTATTACAAAGTGGGCAAAAGGTAACTGAAATCGGAATGCCCGCGATCGTATCATTCACGATTTCATGCCACATCAGGACCCGAAGCGGATAGGCTTTCGCAGCCTGTCCCACGACAACGCCAATAACGGGTTCAGTAGGCTGGATATCGCTGATCTCAGCGATCGGTTTGAAAATTGGATTATCAATTGCCGGAATGCCATCCTTTGGCGGCCCACCAGAGAATATTTCCTTAAAATCCACACTGGTTTTAGAGAAATCTGTTTTCGGCCACTCATATTTCCAGAAACCAGGATCAGCCCTAACAGCAACCGCACAAAAAAGAACGGTGCAGATCGATATCAAAAATAAGGGGCGAAAGAGAGTATTCATACCGGGCAGTATATTAGAATGCGATCAACATTGATATGCTGGGCAGATAAAGCTTTTGTGAAGGTAGGATAAACCTTCACTTGACCCCTTGCGAATAGATGGTAACACCAACCTATGGAATATGATGTTGAAACAATTGTTGTAGGTGCTGGTGTTATTGGGCTGGCCATCGCCCGCTCTCTGGCCCTAAGCGATCAGGATGTCCTCGTCCTTGAAAAAAATGGCCACTTTGGCGAAGAAACTTCGTCCCGCAACAGCGAAGTTATTCACGCAGGGATTTACTATCCAAAAGACAGTTTAAAAGCCAAATTATGTGTCGAGGGGAAATTCCGGCTCTATCAATATTGCGAAAGTCACAATATTCCGCACAAACGAACCGGTAAGCTGATTGTCGCAACAACGCCCGAAGAATGTGACGTTCTTGAGAGTATTTTGAAAAAAGCCCAAGACAATAACGTTCAGGATTTAAAGTTTATCAACAAGAAGGAAGTCTCGCTTCTGGAACCGCACCTGCGCTGTGAACGCGCACTGCTCTCACCTTCGACCGGTATTATCGATACACATCAATATATGCTCTCCCTTGTCGGAGAGATTGAGTCTAACATGGGCGCAATTGCCTATCATGCCCCCTTTTCAAAGGCCGAAGTCATCAGCGGGGGTTTTCTGGTGACAAGCGGCGATAATCAATTGCGCTGCAAAAGATTGATAAATTCGGCAGGCTTGGGCGCACAATCGGTTGCACATGGAATTTCAGGATTGTCTCCAGAATTTATACCGAACCGATATTTGGCAAAGGGAACCTATTTTACCGCATCTTTTCCCTCTCCCTTTAAACATTTGATTTATCCGGTCCCGAACACGGCAAGTCTGGGGATCCATGTAACGTTGGATATGGCCGGGCAAATTCGATTTGGCCCAGATCAAGAATGGGTGGACACCGTCGACTACTCTCTGGACGAAAGCCGCTCTCACGGCTTTTATGAAGCCATACGCCGATATTACCCCGATCTGAAAGACGATAGTTTACAGCCCGGCTATACCGGGGTCCGGCCAAAGCTCCAATCCCCCGGAAGCAGTGCTCAGGATTTTCAGATTTTAAGTGAAGCAGACCACCAAATACCCGGTTTAATCTGTTTATTCGGGATAGAAAGTCCGGGTTTAACGGCCAGCCTTGCCATCGCGGAAACAGTCAATAAGCGCCTTTAGGACAGTATTTTCGTCTTGAATCACAATTTTTCCCGTAAAATCACTTCACCTCTTCAAAATCATCAAAATTAAAATTGCGCAAACAGTTCCCTTTTACGCAACTAATATTATGTCTTTCGAATGGAAAACGTAATCTTCCTGCGAATTTCGAAACATTCCTCAAAAACCGTTGATTTTTAATCTCCCTGACCAACCATTTCTATCAGGGAGAGAACCAGTTTTTATTGGCGGTGAGGAAAATTATGTCTGTATTTGCATCCAAAGGCTACGATGACCACGAAGCCGTTTTATTCTATAACGACGCGACGTCGGGACTAAAGGCAATTATTGCGGTCCATGACACGACGCTGGGCCCGTCCCTTGGAGGGACACGCATGTGGCCTTATGCAAGCGATGATGAAGCCTTGGAAGATGTCCTTCGTCTGTCTCGCGGCATGACATTTAAATCAGCGCTGGCGGGCCTTAACCTTGGCGGCGGCAAATCAGTCATCATTGCAAACTCGCATAAAGATAAATCCGAGGCACTGTTCAAAGCATTTGGTAAAGCGGTTGATAGTCTGAACGGGCAGTATATTGCTGCTGAAGATGTGGGGATCGGTGTCAGTGATCTGGAAATTGCCCGACAGGTTACGCCTCATATTTCCGGGATCTCGGAAGGGAATGTGGGCAACCCGTCTCCAGCGACGGCCTGGGGCGTGTTTAATGGTCTGAAAGCCGCGGTTCATTACCGGCTTAAACGAGAAAATCTATCCGGTTTGACGGTTGCAGTTCAAGGCTTGGGGCAAGTGGGTTACGGTTTATGTCGCCATCTTAAAGACGCAGGTGCCGAGCTTGTTGTTGCAGACATCTATGATCAATCCGTGAACCGGGCCGTTCAGGAGCTTGGCGCGAAGGCAGTTAGCGTTAAAGACATACTGTCTCAGGATGTGGACGTCCTTGCACCCTGTGCTTTGGGCGCGATCCTTAACGACGACACTATTCCAACCCTGAAGGCGAAAGTTGTTGCCGGTGCTGCAAATAACCAGCTGGCCGAAAGCAAGCATGGTGCAATGCTGAAAAACAGAAATATTCTATATGCCCCCGACTATGCAATAAATGCCGGCGGGATCATTATTATAAGTCACGAAGGGCCGCGTTTTGATCGCCAGTCAGCGATGGATCAAGTGGCCGGTATTTATGATACTGCTTTGAGAATTTTTGAACGGGCGGACCAGGATAATCGCCCAACAGCAGAAGTTGCTGACTTGTTGGCCATGGAACGCATCGCATCCGTAAAAGCAAAAAAAGCCGAATCTGCTAAAATGAAATTAACTGGTTAAAATATATCATTCTGGCCAACGATTATGGACCCAAAACCAATGATCAGGTTTTTCAGTTATCCATTGTTCATATAATTCGTTGATGGTTGTGAGCAATGCAACCACGTCTTTTTCCCGATTTCCAGACGATGGTGGGAAAATGGGTGCCGACACGGTTACCCTCTTTTTCCCACCGTCCAGGCGTTCAGCCCGTATGGGATAAATCGGCAGGTCAAATTTACAGGCGAGTTCCGCAATAGGCGGCGCTGTCATGGCATCGCGACCAAAGAACGGAATAGGAAGCCCGGTATTCTGCTTTTGATCATTTAACAGGGCGATGGCTTCGCCTTTCTTAATTGCTTTCAAAATCCCACGGGCACCAGCCGTTCCCTTTGGAATAAAGCTGTAGTCGCGGCTAAACCGTTCTTGCTGGAAATACGCATCCACCAACGGATTGTTGGCCGCCCGATAAATAATACTCAACGGAACTTTGCAGTATTTTCCTGCCGCAATCGTCAATTCCCAAGGACCATAATGCCCGGTCAGAAAAAATGCGGCTTGCGGTGCTTTTACATACGCATCAAGGTAATCTCCGCCAACCAGTTCAACATCCGGATCCTGAAAATCCATATCCTTTATAAACGGCAATTCTGCAGCATTGCGGCCTAGATTGCTCCACATCCTATCCAGAACCTCTTCCCGCTTTTCCGGCGACCAGTCTGGAAACGCTTTCGACAAATTTTTGCGTGCCGTTTTATCGGCTTTTAGATACGGACCGATTTTTCTGGCAATCCAGCTACCAAATGAAGAAGCGCGTTTTTGCCCAAGCAGTTTGAAAAACCAAAAAAAGAATACGACTGCCAACCACTCTATGCGATAGCGCAGCGAAATCCGCGAACCTGTTTTTTCAGGCATGCTCGCGGCTCCCCGTAATACCTTTGAGAAGCTGCTGTAAACGGTCTGGCTGTTCGAACATCAAATCAATATCAAATACGGTTGTCATCATGCGGGCTTCATCGGACAAACGAACATAATCTTTCCGTGTTGTCACTAGAGCTGCATTGTGAAGCGCTGCTTTTTCCACAAGTTTCATAATGTCATCACGCTTGAATGAGTAGTGGTCCGGAAATTCGAGTGCTTCAATCACTTCAGCACCAGCATCTATCAGACTATCAAAGAACTTTTGGGGTCGACCGATACCGGCAAATGCCACAACCTTTTCACCGACCAGTTCTTTTTGCAGAGCATGCGGGACGATACGGGCAGAAAAGACCGGTACAGATACTCCTTTTAAAAACGAAAAGTCGGTCTTCTCGCCAACCACAATAACACCGTCAGTTCGCTGCAAGGCGCTGGCCACTGTTTCGCGTAAGGGCCCTGCCGGTAACAACCGACCGTTTCCGATCCCATATCCGGCATCAATAACCAAAAGTGACAGATCCTTCTTCAACGATCGATTTTGAAAGCCATCATCCATCAGAATTATATCAGCACCAGCTTCAACTGCTTTTGTAGCCCCGGCATATCGATCGGACGCTATCCATGTTGGTGCAACGGATGCCAAAATGAGCGGCTCATCCCCAACATCTTCTGCGCGATGCACATCCAGTGAAACGCACAAAGGGCCTTTTTCTTTTCCGCCATACCCGCGAGAAAGAAAATGAACAGACCAACCTGAATGGATTAGAAAGCGTGCAATTTCGATCGCAACTGGCGTTTTTCCGGCCCCCCCAGCAACAATATTTCCGATACAGACGACGGGGATGTCAACAGATCGGGTGTTGGTCATTTTTCGATTGATGCCATCGATCAGGGCGTAAAGCATACTGAAAGGCGTCAGTATCGTTGGTAAAACCGACTGCGACCCTTTTATCCAGTATTCTGGTGCTCTCACTTATTTGCCTCTACCAATTCCCGTTCGATAACCGACACGAGGTGGGCCAGCAAAGACTCGCCCGATTTAACGACTTGAGTTGCGTTGCTCGCCAGCTCACCGCGAATTCGTGTTTCAGACAATAATCTATGTGTTGCATGAATAAGCTCACTTCCATCCTTGACCATCACAACAGCATTACTGTTTTTCATGTCTTCTGCAATTTCTTCAAAATTGCTCATGTCCGGACCATGCATGATAGCGCAATGCAGTCGGGCTGCCTCCAAAAGATTTTGGCCGCCTTTCGGCACAAGCGACCCACCAATAAAGACCACATCGCACAGACGATAGAACAGACCCAACTCACCGATTGTATCAGCAAGATAGATCTCTGTATCTTCAGCAATCCCCTGACCCAAAGAACGACGGGCAACATTAAAACCCGCCTCTTGCAACTTTGCCATGATCTCATCACCGCGCTCCGGATGACGGGGTACGATAATGGTCACCAATCTCTTAATCTTGCTTCTCAATTCAAGATGTGCCGCAGCAACAATGGCTTCCTCGCCTTTGTGGGTGCTGGCAGCCAGCCAAACCTTCCTGTTATCAAGGGCCTGTCTTAAAATCGAAAATGGCTCTTTTACAAACGGTAAAGGAGGTGAGCAGAATTTCAGGTTCCCAAGAACTTCAACCTTTTCAGCGCCCAGATATTTCAAACGCTCTCCTGCCACTTCGGACTGAGCATGAATGTATTTGAACTTTTTTATAAGTTTCTTCGCCAGTCCACCCGTTTTTCGCCAAAGATTAAACGAAGAGGTTGTAATGCGCGCGTTCAGCATCAACATTGGAATCTGCCGCGCAGCAGTCTGATTTATCAGGTTAGGCCATATTTCCGATTCCATCAAGATCGCGATCTGTGGCTGCCAATAGTCCAGAAAACGACAAACCGCTTCCTTCGTATCAATGGGAATATATTGATGAAAAGCGCCCGTTGGCAGACGATCTTCCATTAAACGGGCTGACGTTACGGTGCCGGTTGTCAAAAGAACAACACGGTCCGGTTTGATAAGAAGCAAGGCCTGAATGAGTGGCAGCGCTGACATCGCCTCACCAACCGAGGCTGCATGGATCCAGACAATCTGACCACCGGGACGCACACGAGAAGGTTCCCCAAACCGTTCATAAAAGCGATTTGCGTCTTCCTTACCGTCAGCCATTCGTTTTTTAAGATGCGCCTTTACAAAGGGAGAGGTAAGCCACAACAAGCTATTATACATAAACAAATTCATTGTGGTCACGTTACCTTGTTCTTGAATTCTTGAGATGGACTGCAATCGTCTGGTTCAACCGGAACCTGTCCGCACAGAGTATCCGCTTGTTGTGTTAATTCAGTTAATTGATTTTCGATTTCTTTTTTTGCGTTGTCATAAGCGCCATCTTCATTTTTGCGCGGCACGTGAATTGGGTCTCCCCACAAAACAACTCCTTTGCCAAAAGGCTTTGCAACAAAAAACCGGTCCCAGCTCGACAGGCATTTTCCGCGAGTTGACGAAAAAGAAACCGGAATTACAGGCACTCCGGACATAGCCGCCATTCTGATTACGCCGTCCTGAACCCGCATGCGAGGGCCGCGAGGTCCATCAGGAGTAATAACCGCAATTTCTCGATCTTTCAGGACGCGCAGCATATCCTTTATCGCGGGAAGCGCTCCCTTGGAAGTCGAACCACGGATACTTTTCTGCCCCCAATGTCCTATGGCCCGAGAAATAATTTCACCGTCTGCATGATGAGAAATAAGCACATGAACTTTAGACTTTTTCAGAACCACCGTCGGCATCATCAAAAGCCGACCATGCCAAAAGGCCAGTATGAACGGGTCTTCGTTTGCCAAATATCGGTGGGCTTGCCCTGCGTTCATAACAGTCCAGCGGCTCGTTCGATAAACCAACCAGATGTAAAGCGCAGCAAGTAAACCTGCCAGGCCTTTAATCGCATCACTTTTAAGGAACCGCCTAAACATATCGACAGATGTACACCCGTGTAATCAGAATCAAAACAAGCATATATCTTTTAGTAGCCGCTAACGCCAGACTCTTTGCACGAAATTGCAACAAAACAGCTTCGCAAATTTAATCTGATATTGCGGCCCCACTCCGAAGCCATTAGTCTGCAAAATAAAACAACGATGCGGCGCAAACGATTTTTCTGCAAAAATGTAATGGTACCCCTATGAAAACTGCAAATTCTATAGAAGTCAGAGCCTCAGCCTGTCCCCATGATTGTCCATCCACCTGCGCCCTTGAAATCGAGCGGCTGGGCCCACAGGAAATTGGCCGCGTCCGGGGCGCCTCTGACAACAGCTATACCGCCGGGGTCATTTGCGCGAAAGTCGCACGCTACGCCGAAAGAACCCATCATCCAGATCGAATTTTGCACCCTTTGAAAAGAACGGGCCCAAAAGGGTCAGGAGAGTGGGAACAAATCAGCTGGGATGAAGCACTCGACACCATTGTTCAGGAATTCAACAAACGCGAAGAAGCGTTCGGTTCAGAAACCATATGGCCCTACTACTATGCAGGAACGATGGGACTGGTCATGCGGGATGGTATCAATCGCCTCAGACATGCAAAAAATTACTCAGGCCAATTTTCAACAATCTGTGTAAATCTAGCCTTCGCTGGCTGGATGGCAGGTGCCGGTGCCTATCGGGGAGCAGACCCGACTGAAATTGCAAAATCAGACGTTGTTGTCATCTGGGGCACTAATGCAGTGCATACGCAGATTAATGTCATGACCCACGCAACCCGCGCCCGGAAAGAGCGGGGCGCCAAGATTGTCGTCATTGATCCCTATCGGAACGCAACTGCGCTATCTGCCGACATGCACGTTATGGTCAAACCTGGAACAGACGGTGCTTTTGCCTGTGCGGTTATGCATGTTTTGTTCAAGGAAAATCTGGCGGATCGCGCCTATCTGGATAAATTTACGGCAAACCATGCTGAATTTGAAGCGCATCTGGAAACACGTACACCCGAATGGGCCGAGGAAATCTCAGGAGTTCCTGCCGAACAGATCCGGGAATTTGCCCGTCTTGTTGGTACCACACCAAAATCCTTTTTCCGTTTAGGCTATGGCTTTTCGCGCAGCCGAAATGGCGCAGTGAACATGCATGCGGCAAGCTGTATCCCGGCGGTTACCGGTGCCTGGCAATATGAAGGCGGCGGTGCATTACACACCAATTCAGCAATCTACCATTGGAATAAAAAGCTGATTGAAGGATTGGATGTCGTAAATCCCAAAGTCAGAATGCTCGACCAGTCCCGGATTGGGGAAGTGCTAACTGGCAATAAGCAGGATTTGGGCGATGATGGCCCTCCTGTGACGGCGCTGTTGATCCAAAGTACCAACCCGATGGATGTCGCGCCCGATCTTGCAAAAGTACATAAAGGCTTCGCCCGCGAGGACCTGTTCGTTGCCGTTCATGAACAATTCATGACCGAAACTGCCAAGATGGCGGATATTATCCTGCCTGCGACAACCTTCGTTGAACATGATGATATTTATCAAGGCGGCGCCCAGAACCATATTATGCTTGGCCCCAAAGTTATCGAACCTCTTGGGGAAGCCCGCTCCAATCATGATGTTATCTGCGCCCTTGCCGAACGGCTGGGTGCAAAACACCGGGGCTTTGAAATGACCCCTCTTGAAATTATCGACGAAACCCTCAAGGCCTCGGGGTGGCCGGATGTTGAAACTCTCCGTCAGGATAAATGGAAGAACACACAACCCTCTTTTGAACAGTCCCACTATCTGAAAGGCTTTGGTCACAAAGACAAAAAATTTCATTTCGCCGCAGACTGGTCGCGCATTGGAGCCGATTTTTCCGGAATGCCGTCCTTTCCAGATCACTGGGACGTTATTGAAAAAGCTACAGACGAGACACCGTTCCGACTTGTCACTGCGCCCTCTCGTAACTTCCTCAATACATCCTTTACGGCAACGCCCTCTTCATTGAAGAAAGAAAAGAAGCCGACCGTAATGATCCATCCCGAGGATGCATCTCGATTGAAGGTGTCAAAAGAGGATATCGTGCGGATTGGAAACAAGCGTGGCTCGGTGCTCATCCACGTCGAAATTTTTGATGGCATGCAGCCTGGAACCGTAATTGTTGAAGGAATTTGGCCTGGGAAATTCTTCATCGAAAAAGTTGGAATTAATATATTAGTTGGGTCAGATGCCGCCAAACCGAACGGAGGGGCAGCCTTTCACGATACCGCCGTTTGGATAAAACCCAATTAGCCTTTGTAAATTAGCTACTTAACAAACCAGAGCAGAAGACAAAAACTTCTGCATATTCTCCTTTGTTCTTGCGCAGTATCCGCTACAATATTGGCCATAAAAAAATTCGAGGAAACCTGATGAATAACAAACGCAAGTTTTTAAAATCAATTGTACTTGGTGCGCTGATTGCAACGTCCTTTACAGGCATGCCTGCAGCATTCGCAGCAGATAAAACGCTGGCCGTTACAGCGATCGTCGAGCACCCTGCCCTGGACGCCGTCCACAAAGGACTGGTCGATGAGTTGGCAAAGCTGGGATACGAAAAAGGGAAAAACCTGACGGTTCAACACCAAACCGCACAAGGGGACATTCCAACCACCGTTCAGATTGCAAGTAAATTTGTCGGGGCTGAACCAGACGTTATTGTTGGGATTTCAACACCATCTGCCCAGGCTATTGCAGCCAAAGCACCAAAAAGTCAGGCTGTTGTCTTTACTGCGGTTACTGATCCTGTCGGCGCAAAATTGGTAAGCAACCTTGAAAAACCCGGCGGAAACATCACCGGGACATCGGATATGTCACCGATCAGGAAGCATCTGGAACTGATTAAACAGATCATGCCGAACGCAAAAACTGTTGGCGTGCTTCATAACCCGGGCGAGGCCAACTCGCTGACATTGATTGAAGCACTGGAGGCAGAAGCCCCCGCGCTTGGCCTGAAAATTGTAAAAGCCGGTGCCAATAACAGTGGCGCTGTTCTTTCTTCTGCGCGCAGCCTCGTGGGCAAGGCCGATGCCATTTATGTTCCTACGGACAACACTATCGTGTCCGCTTTCGAGGCGGTTGTTAAAGTTGGTATTGATGCACAGATTCCTGTCTTTGCCGGCGATACTGCCAGTGTGAAGCGCGGCGCTGTTGCTGCTCTTGGCTTTAATTATTATGATGTTGGCCGCCAAACAGGACAGCTTGTCGCCAAGATTTTTGAAGGCGCTAATCCCGGAGATCTATCCGTGGAACTCCCCACTATTCTGGAACTGTTTGTCAATCCGACGGCAGCAGAGAAAATGGGGCTAACCCTACCGGCAGACATCGTTGCGTCAGCCAAAGAAGTTGTAAAGTAACATTCACTCGTTAGGGTCATAAATTGAGCCTTATTGCTTTTCTCGGGGCGATTGAACTTGGATTTATCTATGGTTTGGTCGCCCTCGGTATTTTCATATCCTTTCGGATCCTCGATTTTCCGGATCTGACAGTCGATGGATCTTTTCCGTTGGGCGCTGCCGTCTCGGCTGCATTGATTGTGGCGGGGTACAATCCCTATCTTTCGACCGCGATTGCAATTGCCGCTGGGTGTCTGGCCGGTTTTGTTACTGCCTGGCTGAATGTAAAACTGAAAATTCTTCATTTACTTGCCAGTATCCTGACAATGATCGCGCTTTATTCCATAAATCTGCGCATCATGGGTCGACCGAACATTGCCCTTATCACCGAAGAGACAATTCTGACCCCCTTTGCTGACTTGGCAAATATGCTGGGTATCAGCAGTTACATGCTCATGCCCATTGTTTTTCTTGTTATTGCAGCGTTGATCAAATTTTCGCTTGATTGGTTTTTGGGATCAGAAATTGGTCTTGCCATGCGGGCCACTGGCGCCAATGCGAAAATGGCCCGTGCGAACGGTATTTTTGACGGCAAAATGATCTTGCTTGGTATGGCTATGGCCAACGGCCTCGTTGCTTTTGCCGGGGCAGTTTTTGCGCAAAGTCAGGGTTCCGCCGACGTAACAATGGGTGTAGGTGTGATTGTCATTGGCTTGGCGTCCGTCATTGGCGGGGAGGCTTTGCTTACCCCCAAAGGAATTACACGCGCAACGCTAGCCTGCATATTGGGGTCAATCACCTATTGGCTTGCCGTCAGTCTGGCTTTAAATGCTGATTTCATTGGACTGGAAGCTCAGGATCTTAAACTTGTCACGGCGTTGCTGGTGGCTTGCGCCCTTGTCCTGCCGGGCAGCCGCTTTGGCCGCTTGTTTCGTAAAGGAGCGGCCAAATGATCCGCTGTGAAAATCTTCACATCACGTTCAACAAAGGAACTGTGATGGAAACACGCGCCCTGTCGGGACTGGATCTGTCCGTCCCAAGGGGTCAGTTTGTTTGTGTCATAGGATCAAACGGGTCCGGAAAATCAACGCTTCAAAATGCCATCGCTGGTGAATTGAGCGTGGATACCGGCAAGATAATTGTAGACGATACGGATATTACCAACTGGCCTGCCCCAAAACGCACAGGACTGGTTGCCCGCGTCTTTCAGGACCCACTGGCGGGATCCTGCGAAAACCTGACCATCGAAGAGAATATGTCCCTCGCCTACTCCAGAGGACGAAGCCGAGGGATCGGACGCGCATTGTCACGTTCCATGCGGGACGAGTTCAGAACCAAGCTGGAGCGTCTGGGGCTAGGGCTTGAAAACCGCCTGGGGGATTTAATTGGCTTACTATCAGGTGGCCAAAGACAGGCAGTCAGCCTGCTTATGGCGTCTTTGCAACCTTCCAGCGTTCTGATGCTTGATGAGCATACGGCGGCACTCGATCCCCGCATAGCGGCATTTGTCATGGATCTTACCCGAGACATCGTGCGGGAAAACAACCTGACAACCATAATGGTAACCCACTCCATGCGGCAGGCACTGGATTATGGCGACAGAACCGTCATGCTTCACAAGGGACGTGTTGTTTTAGATGTCTCAGGAACCCAGCGCGATGGCTTGGATGTAGCGGATCTGATCAAAATGTTTGAAAAAACCCACGGTGAAGAATTGTCAGACGACAGTCTGCTTCTCAGCTAACAGGAAACCCACAGGCTGCCGGCGTTACAGCAACCCCAGTTCTCTGAGTTCGGCAGCCATTTCCGGGGATAACTCCCCTTCACTGTCTTCATCTTCGTTTGCTTCTTCAACCAGATCGCGCAAATCTTTGGGGGCATCTTCATCTTCCAGATAACGCCATCCCTGATGAGGGCCCCGCTTGACCAACTCTGTCTCAACAAGTTCAGGGTCCAGAATTAGTCCGCATTTTTCCCCTTCGTGGTCAATAAGGCGCTGTAATTCAGTGATTTTCTGACGAACAGCAATATTGCCTTTTATGATCCAGTAAAGAGACCCGCCATCAAGAAGCTCTGCCTCTCGCTGAGGTCGTTGTTTTGTCGCATGACACAGTGGCCCCGCAATCAAACGTCTTTCCTGAGTGGAGCGCAGCTGGTCAATCGAGCTAACCCCAACGCATACTTTAATTAAATGTACAGTCATCTTTATTAAATAACGCGGATTGCCGGTTCTGCCTAGTCCAGTTTGTTTTTTAACGCTTTTGCGACGCTGGAAACAGGGGGCCGACCAAGGAAATCAGAAATAAACCAGGCGGTTTTTACAAGCTTGTTCAGATCAATCCCGCTCTCTATTCCCATACCATCCAACATATATACAATATCCTCAGTGGCAACATTGCCTGTTGCCCCGGGCGCGTATGGGCATCCCCCCAAACCAGCGACGGAACTGTCCAGCCGGGTGATCCCCACTTCAAGGGCGGCATGCAGGTTGGCGAGTGCCTGACCATATGTATCGTGGAAATGAACGCCGATTACGTCAAGTGGAATGACATTAGCGACCGCGTCCAGCACGAGTTTGGTTCGAATAGGCGTTCCGACACCAATGGTATCGGCGATCGACACTTCATAAGCCCCCATATCAAACAGCTTTTTGGAAACGTCAGCGACCATGGCAGGTGTAATTTCTTCGCCAAAGGGACTGCCAAAAGCACAAGAGACACTGGCCCGCACGGGTAAACCGTCTTTTTTTGCGGCCTCCACAACGGGTTTAAACCGTTCAAGGCTTTCATCAATCGAGCAATTGATATTCTTCTGACTGAAGATTTCAGAAGCTCCACTGAAGATTTCAATTTCATCCGCTTTCGACGAAACAGCCCCTTCATACCCTTTCATGTTAGGCGTCAGCACCGAAAAGATGACGTCATCATATCGCGTAACCTTCGCCATAACATCAGCTGTATCAGCCATTTGCGGCACCCATTTGGGCGATACAAAACTACCCGTTTCGATTGCCTTCACTCCGGCTTCAACAAGGCGTTCAATCAGCTCTATTTTAATTTCGGTCGGAATAACCTCTTTTTCATTTTGAAGTCCGTCACGTGCACCGACTTCAAATAATCTGACAGACGTTGGATATGACATCTTAGACGTCCTCACTTTCAAGGCGGATCAGAACGATACCTTCTTCGACCTGATCGCCTATTTCAAAAAAGACGTCACTGACGATCCCGTCTACAGCAGCCGTCAGACTATGTTCCATCTTCATTGCTTCCATAACAATCAAGCTGTCACCTTTTGATACGGCATCTCCAGCCGTGACAGAGACCTGAATAATCTTACCAGGCATAGGGGACAGGATAGCGCCGGCACCAGCCTCTTCACCATCTCCGGAATGATCCGTGATAATTCGGTTCACTTCCACCTGTTTGCCATCGGTGATGACAATCATCCGTGTATTGTCAACAACTACGGTTGCGCTGACGATATGCCCATCAATCGAAGCCCGCAGACTTCCGTCCTCTTCAATCGCCCCCGAAAGGTGGAACTCTTCGCCTGCAACCATCATTTGAAAGCCGTTTCCAGCATCTAATACGGTCACATGAATATCGCCCTCATCCCCCTCGAATGTGTAATCCACATGGGCGGCATCGTTCAACCGCCAGGCCGTGATATCATTCCAGGGTGAATAAGGATCGGTGCTCTCTGATTTTTTTGATTGGTTAGCCTGTCTTGCGTCCAGGAGCAGTTGCAGCGCCGCCAACGCTATGTGACGGGGACTGGCTGATGTCTTTTTCGGAACCAGGTCATCGCGAAACCGTTCGATGAAACCAGTATCCAGATCTGCATCCGCAAATGCCGGGTGCGACGCCGTGTTTTTCAGAAACTCCAGATTGGTCGCAAGGCCCGCCACTTCGTAATTTGAAAGCGCCGCTTGTAATTTTCGCAGGGCGACAGCTCTGTTTTCGCCCCAAACAATAAGCTTGGCAATCATCGGATCATAAAAAGGAGTGACTGCATCCCCTTCACGAACGCCCGTATCAACCCGTACACCATCGTCTAATTCCGGTGTACGAAGGCGCAGCAAGGGTCCGGTTGCCGGAAGGAAATCATTGTCAGGATCTTCTGCATACAGGCGGGCTTCAAAGGCATGGCCTGAAATGGATAACGCGTCCTGAGAACATGGCAAGGCCTCTCCAAACGCCACTTGTAACTGCCAGCTTACCAGATCCTGACCCGTGATCATCTCGGTCACCGGATGCTCAACCTGCAGCCGGGTATTCATTTCCATGAAATAAAAACCATCGTCTTTCAGGCCATCGGATACGTCTGCAATAAACTCGACCGTACCAGCTCCTTCGTAGCCAATCGCTTTAGCCGCAGCAACGGCCGCGGCCCCCATTGCATCGCGCATGCTTTGAGGCATATCCGGTGCCGGGGCTTCTTCAATTACTTTTTGGTGCCGGCGCTGCAAAGAACAATCCCGCTCAAACAAATGAACGGCATTCCCCTGTTGGTCGGCAAAAACCTGTATTTCAATATGACGTGGTTTGGTGAGAAATTTCTCGATCAGAACGCGGTCATCACCGAATGCATTGGCCCCTTCCCGTTTCGCTGACGCTAACGCCTCAGGAAATTCGGCTGCACTGTCCACCCGGCGCATTCCTTTTCCCCCACCGCCAGCAACCGCCTTGATCAGGACCGGATAACCGATAGCGCTGGCTTCTTTCGCCAGCATCTCAGGATCCTGCCCTTCACCATGATATCCGGGGACAACCGGAACGCCGGCTTCCACCATCATGGCCTTAGCCGCATCTTTTAAGCCCATCGCGCGAATAGCAGACGCAGGTGGCCCGATGAACGCTACTTTTTCAGCGGCACATTTTTCTGCAAAGTCAGCGTTTTCAGACAAAAAGCCATAGCCTGGATGGATTGCCTGAGCACCCGTTCTTTTGGCAATCTCCAAAATTTTATCCGCCTTCAGATAACTTTCGGACACTTCCGCCGGACCTAATAGAACAGCTTCATCTGCCATCTGAACATGGCGCGCGTTCGCGTCAGCTTCTGAATAAACAGCAACCGTCCGAACACCCATTTTTCGGGCTGTATCAATAACACGGCAGGCAATTTCGCCGCGGTTCGCAATAAGAATTTTTTGAAACACCGGTAAACCTACCTTTATCAGGAATTATTCCAGGACGCTTTGCGTTTTTCCAGAAACGCGCCGATCCCCTCTTTGGCTTCATCTGTCGTCCGTCTTGATGCAATCCGATCCGCAGTTTCGTTGATCACATCCTGATCAATTGGACGCCCCGCGACGGTATAAATCAGATCTTTTGAGTCTGCCATGGCACCGGGCGCATTACCGCGCACCTTTTCCAAAATGCGGTCTCTGGCCTCCGCCAGAAGGTGAACATCATCAACAACCTCATGCAAAAGACCAAGCCGATACGCTTCTTCTGCGCCAAAGACTTCAGCCGTCTGAAAATATCGGCGGCTTGCCCGAATACCAATGGCCTCAACAACATATGGCGAGATCACAGCGGGGAGCAGTCCCAGCTTCACTTCAGACAAACAGAATTTCGCGGATTTGACCCCGATCGCGATATCACAGGCAGACACCAGTCCAAGGCCTCCGCCATACGCGGCACCCTGAACAAGCGCAATCGTTGGTTTCGGAATATCCTGAAGATTTTTGAGCATACGACCCAGGGAAAGGGCGTCTTCACGATTGTCTTCTTCTGTAAAACCGGCTGCCCGCTTCATCCAGTTCAGATCAGCACCAGCGCAATAACTTTTACCAGCGGCGGCCACCACGACGGCCCGAACCCCTTCCTGATTACCCAGATCGTCGAACATGTCAGCAAGCCGTTCGATCAATTCTTCATCGAATGCATTGTGAACTTCAGGCCGGTTCAGCGTGACTGTCGCAATCCCGTCTGTAGAAAAATGTAATACTGCAGTTTCTTCACTCATTTTTCGTTCCTTACATTCTAAAGAGGCCAAATTTTGTTGGCTCGATTGGGGCATTTAGTGAGGCGGAAATGGCAAGTCCGAGGACGCGGCGACTATCCGCCGGATCAACAATACCATCATCCCACAGCCGGGCACTGGAAAAATACGGGTGCCCTTCGACATCATATTGTTCCTGAATAGGAGATTTGAAGGCAGCCTCGTCTTCAGCGCTCCAGCTTTCACCGCGCGCTTCCATACCATCCCGCTTGACTGTTGCCAGCACGGAGGCCGCCTGTTCTCCGCCCATGACAGAGATGCGAGAATTTGGCCACATCCAAAGCATACGCGGACTATAGGCACGACCGCACATACCATAATTACCGGCACCGAAAGACCCACCGAAAATCATAGTAAATTTTGGAACCTTTGCCGTCGCAACGGCCGTTACCAACTTGGCACCATCCTTGGCGATGCCACCGCTTTCATATTTCTGGCCAACCATAAATCCGGTAATGTTCTGCAAAAACACCAACGGAATATTGCGCTGGCAACACAGTTCAATAAAGTGTGCGCCTTTCACGGATGATTCAGAAAACAAAATCCCGTTATTTGCAACGATCCCGACGGGATAGCCATGAATATGGGCAAATCCGGTTACCAAAGAGGTGCCATACAGCTTTTTGAATTCATCAAATTCAGATCCATCCACAAGACGGGCAATGATCTCGCGCACATCAAAGGGCTGACGGGTGTCTTTTGGAATGAGACCATAGATTTCTTTGGGATCATAAAGCGGCTCAGTTGGCTTGCGAATATCCAGCGGCATTGGCTTAGGCCGGTTAAATGTCGCCACAATATTTCGGGCAATCTGCAAGGCATGCTGATCGTTTTCTGCATAGTGATCCGTAACCCCGGATGTCCGCGAATGAACATCGGCGCCCCCCAGATCTTCTGCTGAAACCACTTCACCCGTAGCCGCCTTGACCAACGGCGGACCCGCCAGAAAAATTGTTCCCTGATCGCGAACGATAACACTTTCATCAGACATCGCCGGAACGTAGGCACCGCCTGCGGTACAGGAGCCCATGACCACCGCCACCTGCGGAATGCCCTGAGCGGACATGTTTGCCTGATTGAAGAAAATACGGCCGAAATGCTCTCTATCCGGAAAAACATCCTGCTGGTTCGGAAGATTAGCGCCACCTGAATCAACCAGATATACGCACGGCAGGTTATTTTGCTGGGCCACTTCCTGTGCGCGAAGATGTTTCTTGACCGTCATCGGATAGTAGGTTCCACCTTTCACCGTCGCGTCATTACAGACAACAACGCATTCTCTGCCTGAAATACGACCAATGCCTGTAATCAATCCAGCTGAATTAATATCGCCCCCATACATGTCGTATGCGGCAAGCTGACTGAACTCAAGGAAGGGTGATCCCGGATCCAAAAGCTGTCGTACCCGCTCGCGAGGCAAAAGCTTGCCCCGGGACAAATGTTTGTCGCGGGCCCGATCACCGCCGCCAAGCTTGGCGACTGCCACTTTTTCGCGAAGATCGTCGACAAGCATTTGCATATGCTCGGCATTTTCTTTGAATTCTTCACTTCTCGTATTGAGATTACTTTTTAAAACAGGCATTTACGCAAAATCCCCTTTTGCAAAAATGGATTTGAACACAGGTTTCTGAGACGCTGCGACGATGATTTTCTTGGAGATATTCGGGCTATGTGCTACCCGTAATTCCCTAACATAAAAAGAAAAAAGGAGCCTAAAATGGCTTTTAAAGCATTTGACCTTACCGGTAAGGTCGCACTTATCACAGGCGGAAATGGCGGCATTGGTTTGGGAATGGGTAAAGCCATTGCCGAGGCCGGTGGTGATGTCTGTATCTGGGGCACAAACGAAACCAAAAACGCTGCCGCCGTTGAAGAACTGAAAGCGTTTGGGACGCGCGTCAGCTCTTTGTCCTGCAATGTTGCTGACCAGAAAGAAGTTCAGGATTGCTTTGCCGAAACCCTTTCCCAATATGGTCGCGTTGATGGTTGCTTCGCCAATGCTGGTGTTACTTCTGGCAAACGGTCGTTTCTTGAAATCGACGATGCCGATTGGCAACGGGTGATCGGTGTCAATCTGGACGGCGCTTTTTACACGCTGCAAGAAGCCACGAAACATATGGTGGAGCGCGCTGAAAACGGAGACCCGGGCGGGCGCCTGGTTGGAACAGCCAGCCTCGCTGCTATTTCGGGAGCTGCCAGGAACGAACATTATGCGGCGACGAAAGGCGGCTTGATTTCCATGCTTCGCGCCATGTCGGTTGAGTTCGCCGGTAAAGGCATTACCGCCAACGCCATTTTGCCCGGCTGGATTGAAACCGCTATGACCGAACCTGCTTTTAACTGGAACAAGTTCTCGGACAACGTCAAACCGCGTATTCCAGCAAAGCGTTGGGGAAACCCCGAAGACTTTGGTGGCATCGCTGTTTACATCATGTCTGATGCGAGTTCCTATCATACAGGTGATACTTTCCTTATTGATGGCGGCTACTTCTTATTTTAGACGCCACAGATTTCCGGCCCTTCAATGGGCCGGGGATTATTCCTCTCAAGCGGCTTTGAAAGCCAGATACTGATCGATATGTGGAATGCGGTCAGCCCCCCAAAAAACCTGTTCGCCATATTTGAACCATGGCATACCAAAAGCACCGCAATCGATCGCGGCCTGTGTGGAGGCAATCATGGCCGCCTTAGCATCCTCATCTGTCAAGGCTTCGGCAATTTCACCAAGGTCTACCTTTAGCTTTTTTGCCAGATCCTCAAGATGCTCAGGTTCCGTGATTTCTTCACTCTTGGCCCAGAATTTATCGAAAATGCCCTGGGCAAATGCTTTTCCCAAATCCTTGTCCTGAGCCGACAACCGATAAAATGCTAACCGAGCGAGTTTCGCATCAACAGGAAAAACGGCAGGCTTTGCCATTTCCAGTCCTGCCATTTTCGCAAACCGCGCGGAATCCTGCATCAGATACTGAGCCTTCTGGGAAACAGCCCCCGGACCGACATTTGTTGCACCAATAGATTTCCAAACATGACCAAGTGATACAGGCCGCCAAATGACTTCCTTGCCGTGTTTCTTTCCAACCTCTTCAATCTGTTTCGCCGCGATATAGGCGTATGGTGAAACATACTCAAAGAAAAATTCTATCACGTCACTCATCGTCACACTCTCCCTTTTGTTTCTGCGGATTTGTTACCACCCGCCTGTTTCAAGCCATTCACCAACCTGAACGACACGATCTGCACCCCAGAACGGTTCCCCATCCACAACAAAAAAGGGAGCTCCGAAAACCTTCTTTTCTTCAATGATTTCGTTCACCGACATTTTAAACTCATCTTTCAGTGCGGCAGACTGCATTGACAGTTCTAGCGCTTCCACATCGATGCCGCATTCACGGGCGAGCTCAAGAACAACGGCTGTGTCAGAAATATCCAGACCCTGGACGAAATACGCCTGAAAAACCGTTTTTCCAAAAGTTTTAGCCAGCAACGGATCCAACTTGTTCAAGTAGAAAAAGGCTCGAGAGGCCGCAATTGTGTTTTTTGGAAAATCATCGGGCATGGAAAAAGGGATGTCATATTTACGCGCGGTTCTGGCAAAATCCATTCGCGAATATTCCCCTTTTCGGGGATAGAATGTCAGCGGTGCCGTCTTCTCGTTCTTAAAAGCTATTCCCAACATGAAAGCATGCCAGTTCACTGTTCTGGCGTGCTTGGCGGCCACGTCCTCAATCATATGGCTTCCCAGATAAGCATAAGGCGAAGAAAAATCGAAATAGAAGTCAATTGGTGCCAACATGTGCGTTTCCTTAAGCCGCTAGATTTCTTGCAATCACCATTTTCTGGATATCAGATGTTCCTTCGTAAATTTGGCATACCCGGACATCACGATAAATTTTTTCAACTGGATAGTCCGCCACGAAACCATTACCGCCCAGCGTTTGAATAGCCGCTGAACACACCTCTTCCGCCATTTCCGAAGCAAATAATTTAGCCATGCTCGCTTCTGTCAGGCAAGGCAGCCCCGCGTCTTTCAGTGTAGCCGCATGCAACACCATCTGGCGGGCAACTTCAACTTTGGTTGCCATGTCAGCAAGACGAAAACCAACAGCCTGGTGTTGAATAATGGGTTGATCAAAAGAAATTCTTTCTTTTGCATAGGCTATGGCATGGGCCAATGCAGCAGACGCCATTCCGACACTTTGCGCACCAATACCGATACGTCCTGTTTCCAAATTGGCAAGGGCGATTTTATATCCGGCCCCTTCAGATCCCAACATATTCGCAGAAGGAACCCGGACATCCTCAAATGCAATCTGGCAAGTATCGGACGCTTTCTGGCCCAACTTGTTTTCTATGGACGCAATACGATACCCTTCAGCATCCGTCGGAACGATAAAGCAACTGATCCCTTTTTTTCCAGCCTCCGGATCTGTAACAGCAAAGACCAACGCCACGCCGCCTATTTTTCCAGACGTGATGAACTGCTTCGTGCCGTTAATGATATAATCTTCACCATCTTTTACAGCTCGGGTTTTCAAGGCAGACGCATCAGAACCAGCCTGTGGTTCAGTCAGACAAAAAGCACCGATCATTTCCCCTTTTGCAAGTGGAACCAGATATTTCTGTTTCTGCGCCTCGGAACCATCTTTTAACAAAGCCGCACAACAAGGCGAATTATTGACGCTCATGACCGTGGAAATGGCACCGTCTCCTCCGGCAATTTCCATTAAAGCCAGCGCATAGGAAACAAAATCCGTTTCTGCCCCGCCATAATTTTCCGGAACTGTCATTCCCATCAGGCCGAGCGCGCCCATTTCATCAAAAATTTCTTTGGGAACAGCGGCTTGCTGCTCCCAAACAGTTGTATTGGGAGCCAGACGATTGGCGGCGAAATCACGCGCCATGTCGCGGATCATTGTTTGTTCTTCGCTCAGGATCATTTTTTCAACTCCTATCGTCCAACTCGTTTACCTTAGGCTACCAGTTCAAGGGCCATAGCAGTCGCTTCACCGCCACCGATGCACAAGGCCGCAACACCGCGCTTTTTACCATATTTCTGCAAAGCGGATAAAAGCGTTACGACAATCCGCGCACCAGAGGCGCCCACAGGATGCCCCAGCGCACAGGCACCACCATGAACGTTTACCTTGTCATGATCCAAACCCAGATCTTTCATGGCAGCCATGGTAACGACAGCAAAGGCTTCGTTGATTTCAAAAAGATCAACATCGTCTTTTGTCCATTCGACCTTGTCCAGGACCTTACGGATGGCATCGATTGGCGCCAATGTAAATTCGGAAGGTTTACGGGCATGTGTTGAATGTGCAAGGAATTTGGCAATTGGCTTAAGACCGCGTTTTTCAGCTTCCGACTGACGCATCATCACCAAGGCCGCACCACCATCCGAAATAGACGACGAATTTGCCGCTGTCACGGTTCCATCTTTAGCGAATGCAGGACGTAATGTCGGGATTTTTTCAGGGTTGCCTTTTAAAGGCTGCTCGTCCTTGTCGACAACAACATCCCCTTTCCGGGTTTTCACAGTGACAGGTGCAATTTCATCGTCAAAGCTACCGTCTTCAGTGGCTTTCTTGGCACGCGCCAATGATTCAATGGCATAGGCATCCTGTGCTTCGCGTGTAAACTGATACAGGCCTGCGGTTTCTTCCGCAAAGCTGCCCATCAAACGGCCTTCTTCGTAGGCATCTTCCAGACCATCAAGGAACATATGATCTTTAACTTCTGCATGTCCTAACCGGGCGCCACCGCGCATTTTTGGCAAAACATATGGAGCATTTGTCATGCTTTCAAAGCCACCGGCCACCATAACATTTGAAGAACCTGCGATGAGGGCGTCATGGGCATACATTGCAGCCCGCATACCGGAGCCACACATTTTGTTTACAGTTGTACAGCCGACACTGTCGGGAATACCGGCACCAAACGAAGCCTGACGCGCAGGCGCCTGTCCCAGGCCAGCTGGCAAAACACAACCCATAACAACTTCATCAATGTCATCGCCCTTCAGGCCAGCGCGTTTCATCGCTTCCTCAATAGCAATAGCACCCAATTTCGGAGCTTTTACGTCACTCAGATCGCCCTGAAAACCGCCCATTGGTGTACGGGCCATACCAACGATGACAATAGGATCGTCGCTCATTTTTTATTCTCCATTACTTTTTATTTATTTCTCTAACTTCGCTGATCGGAAGTCGGGCATGCACTCCAACTCATCATACCCAACAAGACTTCTTCAGCCTTTTTTACGCTGTTTCGTTAAACAATTCACGGCCAATTAGCATTCTTCTTATTTCACTGGTGCCCGCGCCAATTTCATACAATTTAGCATCCCTCAGCAAGCGTCCGGTTGGATATTCATTAATATAGCCGTTACCGCCCAGTGCCTGAATAGCTTCCAGGGCCATCCATGTTGCCTTCTCAGCGGCGTAAAGGATAACACCCGCGGCATCTTTACGGGCCGTCTCACCCCTGTCACAGGCTTGCGCGACTGTATAAACATACGCCTTACAGGCGTTCATTGTAGAATACATATCAGCGACCTTACCCTGCATCAGCTGGAATGTACCGATGGATTCGCCGAACTGTTTGCGATCATGAATGTATGGAATTACGGAATCCATGCAGGACGCCATGATACCTAAAGGGCCACCAGACAGGACAACCCGTTCATAATCAAGGCCACTCATCAATACCCGAACCCCTTCATTAAGAGGTCCCATGATATTTTCTTCCGGCACTTCACAATCTTCAAAAACCAGTTCGCAGGTATTTGATCCGCGCATGCCAAGCTTGTCGAGTTTCTGCGCTGTGGAAAAACCCTTGAACCCTTTTTCAATAATAAACGCTGTAATACCGCGCGGTCCCGCGTCTGGATCGGTCTTTGCGTAGACAACGAGAACATCCGCATCGGGACCGTTTGTAATCCAGAACTTGTTTCCGTTCAGGATATATCGGTCCCCTTTTTTCTCAGCGCGCAGTCGCATGGAAACAACATCTGATCCCGCGCCGGGCTCACTCATGGCCAAGGCGCCTACATGTTCACCAGAAACAAGCTTGGGCAGGTATTTTTGCTTTTGCTCAGCAGAGCCGTTGCGCCGGATCTGATTGACGCAAAGGTTGGAATGCGCCCCGTAAGACAAACCTACAGACGCGGATGCCCTGCTGATTTCCTCCACGGCGATGCAATGCTCCAGATATCCGAGCCCCGACCCACCATACTCTTCTTCAACAGTTAGTCCAAGCAACCCAAGTTCGCCCATCTTACGCCAGGCGTCCATGGGAAATTCGTTTGTTGCATCAATTTCTGCGGCCCGCGGCGCCAATTCGTTATCTGCAAAGCTTCTAACCGTGTCCCGCAACATATCTGCGGTTTCGCCCAAGCCAAAATTCAGGGTTGGAAAATCAATGGATGACATTTGACGTCCTTTTCTTGATCAATATTCTCAGGTTGCTATCAAAGTAACCAAGGCAGTTGCACAATGTTTCTGCTCCCCGTTACCGATCGAATAGATGTTGGATTCTGCTATTTTTAAGCTACGTCCAGATTTAATAATTTTACTCTTTGCAACAATCGCCTCACCCGAAGCAGGGGTAAGGAAATTAAGTTTATACTCCGCCGTCAGGCAATTTTCGCCGTCTGACATAAGTGTTGTGGCGGCAACACCAGCCGCCGTGTCCGCTAACGTGCCGATTATCCCTCCGTGGAAATACCCGTTATGTTGCGACCAGCGCTCATGATAGCCAAGGGTCAACTCACAAGATCCCTCAGTCAGGGCTGTAATCTCAACACCAAGATGGTGCATAAGTTTCTGGCTTTCAAATATTGGTAAAATTCGTGCCAGCAAACTTGGGTCCAGGGCTGCCATCAGGAAACCTCATCTTTGCGACCAAGATTAACCGCATCTGATTTACCCTGAAGACACATCATCGTAAAAATACCGGACAGACAATGGGTTTTAATCTCACCTGAGAAAGCAAAAACTTCAGCCTTTACATGATAAATTTTTTCACCGGCTCGAATAACCTCAGCTGATGCTAAAATATGGTCCCCTTTAGACGGGTTCAGGAAACTGACTTTAAAGTCTACGGTCAAGACCGTACTTTCTTTCGGAAACAGGGTATACGCGGCATATCCGGCGGCTGAATCTGCGATAGAGGAAACCATACCACCATGAAAAAAGCCATGCTGTTGGGTTAAATCATGACGCCAGTCGACCAAAATATCGCATCGCCCTGGCGCGACCTGCCCCATTCGCGCGCCCATCAACGCCATAAAAGGCTGGCGCGAAAAACTATCGCGGACAACCTGTTCGTATGAAGGGTTTTGAGGCGTGAAATTTTGCATGACAGAACCTATATCAAATTAATCAATATAGATAAAATCGTTTACTTCAATCATTGCTATTGATAATGTCTATAGATGGATATTTATCAGTTGCGATACTTTTTGGCAGTTGTTGAAACGCGGAATTTTTCCCGGGCGGCAGAACGTGTTTTCGTAAGCCAGCCAACCCTATCATCCGGCATCAAAAAACTAGAACAGGATTTAGGGGTTATCTTGCTCAACCGTGGATCCCGTAACATTACGCTTACCGAGGCAGGTTCTCGTTTTTTGCCGCGCGCGCGAACAATCATTTATGAATGCAACACCGCCAAACAGGAGGCGCGGGGTAAACAACCCTCCCAACGCCTGCAGATCGGCATCCCGCGAGCCTTTCCGATCACCAAACTTTCCATGCTGCTTGCCGATTTCGGAAAAACCCATACGGAAATGCAGATAGCGCTGAAAGAAGGAACCCCGGAGCAACTGGATAACTGGTTAAACGAAGAGCGCATTGATATGGCAATCAATGTGCCGCCTACCCACAATTCCGATCATCAGTTTGAACGTCTTTTTACGACAAAATGTGTTCTTGCTGTTCCCGCGGACCATCCGTTCACGGTTCGCTCTTCCGTACAGCTTCGCCAGTTGACCGGTCTCGACTTCATCCATCGCAGTCACTGTTTATCAGAGGTGGAGATCACTCGTTTCTTTGCCCGGGAGAATATCAACCCCAACATTATCTTTAGAACTGATGAAGATGATAAGGCCTTGTCATTGGTACAGTCCGGTGTCGGATTATGTGTCATTCCTGACATGCTTGGCTATCCGGGGATTGAGCAGGTTCCCATTGATCAACTGAATATCGCGAAAACTCTTGGGCTAAGCTGGCGACACGGCAAGAAAAACGACATCATGGAAGTCTTCCGCCTATTCGCCAGCAGTCACAACTGGAAAGATCAACGCACAATGATCAATAATCTAGAGTGGGCCAGATAGCTTTTTTAAAGCAGGACCAGCGATGCAATCCCTAAAAAAGACACAAAACCAATAATGTCCGTAATTGTCGTTACGAAAACGCTCGATGCAACGGCTGGGTCAATATTGTACCGTTCCAACGTGATGGGCACGACCATTCCGGCCACACCGGCGACCAGCATATTGACAACCATCGCCAAGCCAATAATCCACCCAATGGAAAAATCGCTGAACCACAGCCAGGCGACAAAACCGATCAATATGGCGAAAATACTCCCATTCAGAAAGCCGACAAATGTCTCTTTACCGATGATCCGGAACATATTGTTGGCGGTAAGTTCGCGCGTGGCCAACGCCCGCACAGCAACAGTTAGTGTTTGTGTTCCTGCATTCCCGCCCATACTGGCAACAATCGGCATAAGGACAGCAAGGGCGATTACTTTTTCCATGGCCTGATCAAACATACCGATCGCTATGGACGCCAAAATGGCTGTAAACAGATTAACCAGCAACCAAGTGAACCGGGTCTTTGTTGTGCCCCAAATTGAACCGAACAGATTATCTTCTGCCACACCACCCAGACGCAGGATGTCTTCTTCCGCTTCTTCATTGATAACATCAACAATGTCATCAATTGTAATCATACCGATCAAGGCCCCGTTTTCATTAACAACAGCAGCAGAGGTCAAACGATATTGCTGGAAAAGATATGCGACTTCTTCCTGATCCATATCAACAGGGATCAGTTTCTGCTCCCGGTGCATTATGTCTTTCACCGGCACCGATCGCTGATTTCGCATGGCTTTATCAAGAGGCACCGTACCAATCGGATGATGCCGCGGATCGACCACGAAAATTTCGTAAAATTCGCTGGGAAGATCTTCCGTGTCTCGCAAAAAATCGATTGTCTGACCAATATTCCAGTATTCTGGAACAGCGATCAGGTCTTTTTGCATCAATCGGCCAGCGGTATCTTCTGTATAAGAAAGGCCTTGCTCGATGATAATCCGGTCTTCCGCCGGCAATTCATTCAGAACATCCTGCTGATCGCTGGCTTCCAGATCTTCCAGAACGTGAACCGCATCATCCAGCTCCAATTCGGTAACCAGTTCCGCGATCTCGGACGCTTCCATGTCGTCCACAAGTTCGTCACGGACAGTCTCATCAAGGTCCGAATAAACTTCAGCTTCAACAAGGTCGTCTGCAAATTCCAACAGCAGAGCACGGTGCTTTGGTTTTAGCTGTTCGATGAGGTCAGCAATATCGGCAGAATGCAGTTCAGCAACGTTTTGCCGAACATGTTCGACGAGGCCCAGCTCAATAGACTCCCGTATCTCATGAACTTTTTCTTCGCTCATGCCATACTGAATATCCTCGCTATCCCGTTCAGCCGAGAGGGTCTCTTCCTCCGGGCTGTGGAGCGGAGCTTCGCTCATTAGTACTCACCCTCATAATTCTTTCTACGCGCAACCGGGCCCCTCATCATATGCCCGGACTTATGATCCTGCGCATCTACGGCTGCAATTGCGGTGATATTCACCAAGCCACGCACGGTGACAGAAGGCACGGTGATATGGACTGACTTTGACATGCCAATCAGGATCGGGCCTACAGCAATTCCATTTCCAAGGCTCTTAGCGATATTGTAACTTATGTTTGCGGAATCAAGGTCAGGCATAATCAATAGATTAGCGGGCCCCTCCATTCTGGAATTTGGAAATGTCACCTTGCGGATCTCCGGCACGAGAGCGGAATCCGCTTTCATCTCCCCTTCAATTTCCAGGTCTGGATCAATTTGCTTGATCAATTTCATTGCTTCCTGAGCACGGGTTGCGGATGGCATTTCCGCCGAGCCAAAATTGGAATAAGAAACCAACGCCGCTTTTGGCTCAATACCGAACCGGCGCACTTCATCCGCTGCCAGGATCGTCATTTCCGCAAGTTCTTCGGAATTATGCTGTTCACGCACTTGGGTATCCGAGAAAAATAACGGGCGGCCTTCGGTAATAAGCAGATGCAGCGCCGACGCATGCCGCACCCCATCCCGCAGTGGGATAATTCCGTTTACCCGCTTGAAATGTTTTGAATATTTTCCATAAGTACCGCATACCAACGCATCCGCATGTCCCAAATGCACCATCATCGCACCGATGATTGTCGTATTGGTACGGATATGCGCGCGCGCTGTATCCGGGTCAACACCTGCCCGCTCCCTCAGGCTATGATATCCCGTCCAATATTCACGGTATCTTGGATCATCCTCGGGGTCGACCAATTGAAAATCCCGATCAAGCTTCAATCGCAAGCCAAGCTTTTCAATCCGATACTCGATCACCTTACGGCGCCCGACAAGGATCGGAAGTGCAATCTTCTCATCAACAACGGTCTGCACTGCGGATAGGACGCGTTCATCCTCGCCTTCTGCATAGGCAACCCGCATCTGCTCTTTTCGTGCCTTATCAAACAACGGCTTCATAACGAAACGTGTCCGATACACAAAATCCGAAAGTCGTTCATGATATTGATCAAGATTTTCTTCAGGACGACTGGCCACGCCGCTATCCATTGCCGCTTTGGCGACGGCAAACGCAACTTCGACATAAAGTCTTGGGTCGAAGGGTGTCGGAATAAGATAATCAGGACCGAAACTTAATTGAGTGCCCCCGTAAGCTTTCGCGACAATGTCAGACTGCTCCGCCATTGCAAGGTCAGCAATCGCTTTCACAGCAGCGACCTTCATTTCTTCATTAATTTCCGTCGCACCGACATCCAGCGCCCCACGGAACAAATACGGAAAACACAGAACGTTATTCACTTGATTGGGATAATCAGAACGCCCCGTTGCGATAATCGCATCCGGGCGAACTTCCCTGACTTCCTCAGGCAGGATTTCTGGCGTCGGGTTCGCAAGCGCCATAATGATGGGCCGCTCCGCCATCGTCGCAACCATTTCTTTCGTCAGTGCCCCGGGTCCGGAACAGCCTAAAAAGATATCCGCCCCTTCAACAGCCTCTGCCAACACCCTTTTATTGGTTTTTACGGCAAACGCAGATTTATAAGGATCCATTTCGATTTCACGGCCTTCATATACAACACCGTGAATATCGCTGACGATAATATTTTCTTTTGGTAGCCCTAAACTGACCAGCTGATTTAGGCAGGCCAGTGCAGCCGCTCCCGCGCCGCAGGCCGCAAGTTTTACATCTTCGATATTTTTTCCAACAACCCGTAAAGCGTTATACACGGCCGCAGCAACACAGATGGCTGTTCCGTGCTGATCATCGTGAAAAACCGGGATATTCATCCGCTCTTTACACAGTTTTTCAACAATGAAGCATTCTGGTGCCTTGATATCTTCCAGATTGATACCGCCAAAGGTCGGCTCCATCGCTGCAATAATATCAACCAGCTTCTCTGGATCCATTTCATCCAGTTCAATATCGAATACATCGATGCCGGCAAATTTTTTGAATAAGACGGCCTTCCCTTCCATCACTGGCTTGGACGCAAGAGGACCAATCGCCCCAAGACCCAAAACGGCGGTTCCGTTTGTCACCACACCAACCAGATTTCCCCGCGCCGTTAGGCTTGCGGCCTCATTGGGGTCATCTTTGATCGCATTGCAGGGATGCGCAACACCAGGAGAGTATGCCAGCGCCAAATCAGATTGGGTTTCCATTGGCTTCGTTGGAGAAATTTTTAATTTCCCTGCTTTTGGATACCGATGATAATCAAGTGCTTTTTTAGTAAGATCTGATGCCATGACAAATTCCGTAGCTCCCGTGGGATGTTACCCTAGGGTTTACCGAATGCAGCGCCAATAAGCCAATAAAAAACACGCTAAACAGTTCACTTACTTGGTACAGTTTAGAAAAATAATAAAATCCTAAACTTTAGAGGTTACAGTTTAGGAAAATTGTTTAGAATAGGATCACGTAATAACCATAAAAAATAGTATTAATTACCATGACTTCATTTGGCCCCTTTACCCACTATACAGGCGAGGTCCAGGCAAATGACCCCCTGCGGGAGGCATTACCGGATCCAACCCAGTATTTTGTCAAAAACCTAACCTATAGGGCTCTGCCAACTGACGAAACGCAGGACACGGATTTTCTCCTGAAACCGCATCAAATTCTTTGGAACTACTGGATCGAGAAAAAAGGGGATCACCAGATCGCCCGGTATAAACATATTGACCCAATAGACTTTAACAAGGCCATTGGCTATGTCCTGTTACTAGAGCCGAATGAAACCAACACAGACTTCCGGTACAGAGTTTATGGCTCCTCCGTTGTTGATCAGTTTGGTCAGGAAATGACTGGCAAATGGCTTTCGGATTTCGGCGATTACCCGGGTAAGCTATCGCTCGCACAATACCCGCAAGCCGTCCGCTTGCGGTGCCCTTTATATTCCGAACATAATGCCGCGCATGAAGGCAATCAAATGTCTCGCTGGTGCCGTCTTATTCTGCCAATGGAAAATATGGAAGGCCATATTAATCGCATACTGGTTGGTACAGTTCCCGTTCCAAACAGACGCTAATACGGCAATCCTACATAATTCTCCGCAAGCACTTTTCGAGCAACTTCCGAGCTGAACAGATACTCAAGCTCTGCCTTCTGAATACGCCTATCAAAATCAGAATTTTCTGGAAACCTATGAAGCAAGGTTGTCATCCACCATGAAAACCGCATTGCTTTCCAAATTCTCTTCAACGCTGTTTGTGAATATTCCCTGAGTTTGGTTTCGCTGTGTTCCGTATAATATTGAATGAAAGCCGTAGAAAGATAATGAATATCGGACGCAGCCAGGTTCAGCCCTTTCGCCCCTGTTGGTGGCACGATATGCCCGGCATCGCCGGCCAGAAACAATCGCCCGTAACAGAGCGGTTCGGATACGAAGGAGCGCAGCGGTGCGATACTTTTCTCAATAGACGGACCTGTTATCAATTGCGCGGCCGTCTCAGTTGGGAGGCGGGATTTCAACTCCTCCCAAAATTGGTCATCAGACCAGTTTTCAACGTCTTCGTTGATATCGCACTGAACGTAATAACGGCTCAGCGATTTACTTCTCATTGAACAAAGGGCAAAGCCTCGTTCACTATGGTTGTAGATGAGCTCGTCAGATACAGGCGGGGTTTCAGACAACACACCAAGCCAGCCAAATGGATATACCTTCTCATATTCTTGACGAACCGCTTCAGGGATCGATTGACGGCTTACCCCATGAAAGCCGTCGCAGCCAGCGATAAAATCACACTCCAGCCGATGGGAAACACCTTCCTTCTCATAGGTGACGTAAGGCGTTCCAGACGTCAGGTTATGAGGTATCACATTCTGCGCATTATCCACAACGATGCCGCCCATTTCGTCACGGGCATTATATAAATCCAAAGTTACTTCCGTTTGGCCATACACCATAACGGACTTGCCCCCCGTCAGACCGGACAGGTCGATCCGCATTCGTTGCCCTTCATGCGCGATATCAAAACCGCCATGAAGATGACCCTCCTGGTCCATACGATCGCCGACGCCCGCCGAGCGCAGCATATCTGCAAGCCCCTGCTCCAGGACCCCCGCTCTAATTCGGCCCAGAACATAGTCCCGGCTCTGTCGCTCCAGGACAACCGACTGAATACCTTTCAAATGTAAAATTTGAGACAGCAGCAGGCCGGAGGGCCCTCCGCCGATAATCGCGACCTGTGTTTTCATAAGAACCATCCATCCAGTATAACCACCCGCAATATGCCAAAACAGAACGGTTTCCAGAATGGATAAAACAGCTTATAAATTGTATTATTCGAACATTTAGGAAAAACGATGATCCCGAACTACACTCTTTATGGTGACGAAAAGAATGTAACCTTTCCTGACATTCTTCATTGCGAGTCAATTGCCGCCCGCTCCGGCCGCCATAACTGGAAAATTGCACCGCACAGACATCATATACTGCATCAGTTTTTCTACATATCCAAAGGTGGCGGCACGTTCTTAATCGATGGAAAGAGACGAAAAATTGGCTCTGACAGTTTTTTATCAGTCCCCCCGTTCAGTGTTCATGGTTTTGAATTCATCAAACATACTGAGGGATATGTTATCACCGTACCCTTGGTTGTATTAGCGGAAGTCTTGCGTCGCTCCCCCGATATTCAGGCAGGCCTAACAGAAGCACTTTCTCTTCCTGAATCAAAAAGGCTAAAAGTATATTTCGAACATATTTCCGATGAACATGGTGACACCCTGCTTGGCCGGAGCCAACGACTGGCAAATCTCGTCGGTTTGCTTTGCATTGAAACTGGCCGGATTCAAGCCTCCCAGCAAATCAGCTCGCCGCAAAAAGTAACCAAACAACAGAAAATTGTTCAGTCATTCCTCCGCCAGCTTGAGCAAAATTTTCGCACCGTTCACTCTGTTGCAACCTACGCGGATTTTCTGTTTCTCACGCCCCAACACCTAACCAGATCCTGTAAAAGCATCACGGGTAAAACCGCGTCAGATTTGATCACTGACCGGCTTATGCTGGAGGCTAAAAGATCCCTGGTTTACACGAAACTTCCCGTGTCTGAACTCGCCTACACGCTCGGGTTCGAAGATCCCGGCCATTTCACAAAATTTTTTCAGCGGCATACCAGCTTATCGCCCAGCAAGTTTCGCAAAAAATCCGAACAGAACGACCGTTAGAGATTACCAAAAAATCTGGGTAACCACAGGGAAATAGCCGGGAACGCAACTAATAGAGAGACGCGGATAATTTCCGCCATAAAAAACGGAGCCACCCCTTTGAAAGTTTCCTTCATCGGCGTTTCTTTATCCATGGAGGAGATAATAAACACATTCATCCCCACGGGCGGCGTAATGAGACCAAGCTCCACGACAATAAGGGCCAGAATACCGAACCAGATTTTCAATTCTTCGGGGCCGAGTCCAAAATCCAGTTCTGAAATAACGGGCCAGAAAAAGGGAATTGCCAGCAGGATCATACTCAGGCTGTCCATCAAACACCCTAGAATGATCAAAGCGATCAATAACAGAACCAGAATACTATAAGGCGGCAAACCAGAATTTGCCATCAACTCAGCGGCCGCCTGCGGAACTCCACCACGCGCCATAAAGATCTTGAGTAACTCGGCACCAAGAAGGATCAGGTAAATCATGCCTGTTGTTTTGGCCGTCTCCAACAAAGCATAGCGGAAACCGCCAAAAGATAATTTCCGTCGCAACAGGCCATAAAGCGCAACCAGAAACACCCCTACAGCAGCGGCCGGTGTCGGATTGAAAAACCCAAAATAGATACCGCCAATAACCAGCCCAAATATTATAAGAACAGGCACCATGGCCATCGTCGCCGATAAAAGCTCTTCGCGGCTAACGGCACTTCCCCTCGGGCCGGCATCAGGCCGCAACCTGACATAAAGGGCGATTGTCAGTAAAAACAGGATAACCGCGAGGATGCCGGGCAGAAAGGCGGCCATAAACATCGTCACAATGTTCGCCTCGACAATCACAGCATAGATGACCAGCACGATAGACGGCGGAATAAGAATGCCCAAGACACCGCCCGCAGCCAGTGTTCCTGTTGCAAGTGAGCCCGCATATTTATAACGCTTGAGTTCCGGAAGAGCGACCTGCCCCATGGTTGAGGCCGTGGCAAGCGACGAGCCGCATACAGACCCAAATCCTGCGCAGGCGGCAATTGCCGCCATGGCAACCCCTCCGCGCAGGTGACCGAGCCAGGCATTCGCAGCGCGGAATAAATCTGATGATAACCCCACACGGGTTGCGATATTTCCCATCAAGACAAACATCGGCACGACGGACAGATCATAGATGGAGAATTGTGCCCACGCCAAGTCCTTCAGCTGCGCCAGCAAAATATCAAATCCATTCAGAAACCCAACACCGACAGCGCCAACTACGATCATCGAATAGGCGATTGGCAACCGAATAACGATCAGGGTAATCAGCGCGGCCAATCCGACAAGGCCAACAATAAGATTTTCTTCCAACGGAATGCTCTTCCTAGGCCCGTTTGCGGGACCCGAAAATATCCAGCAGACTGACAAAAGCTGCTGCAACAAGTAAAACCAACGAAAAAAGGCAGGGAACAAACGCCATCCAGATCGGGATGCTGAGGATACCCGTTATTTCCTCATATTCACGATATCCCAGCAAGCCTTCCCACATCCGCCACATCAACAACAGGCTAAAACCAAAGGCAACCAAACTGGCAAATACGCCCATCAACATGATTTTCGATTTAGACGCCGTCGCCGTAAACAGGTCTGCAGAAACATTTGCTCCTGTCATCTGGCAATAGGGCAGGAAGCAGAAAGCAGCAATGGCCACGCCAAGTTCGGTCAATTCGAAATCACCGGGAAAAGGTTTTGTAAACAGCATGTCAGCCGAAATTGAATAGGCGTTGACCATCACAACGGCCATAAGAACAAGGCCGCCAAATAATGCCCACAGCTCAGAAAGTCGATGGACAAGGGCATGAGCCCTTGTCCAAAAGTTGTAATAGGCAGACATAGTCTATTTCATATGCTTTTTAACTGTCGCAACAGCCGTGTCGTAAAGTTTCCGGCCATCGATACCTTTTGAAGAAACTTCCTCAATCCAGCGATCGACTACAGGGGCCATTTTACCTTCAAAAACAGTCCATTCGGCACCCGTTAGAACAACGTGCGTATTGCCGGATTTTGTTGCGACACCCAGACCGCCTTTTTCAGACGCATCCCATACATTGCCGACTTCTTTTTGCCATTCCGGACCAGAATTGTCCAAAATGATTTTTTGAATATCCGCTGGCAGATTGTCCCAAACTTTTTGGTTCATCGCGACCTGGAAAGTGGTTGTTCCAAACCGCTTACCACCCGGGCCTTCAATTTGATACTGAGTTTGCTCCTGAATTTTCAGTGGCGGAATGATCTCGAAAGGAATAAGGGCTCCGTCGATCACCTTTTTAGCCAGTGCTTGCGGAAGCTCCGGAACCGAAGTTTTGATCGGACTCGCACCCAGTGCTTCTAATACCCACGCTCCAGTCCGTGACGGAATGCGGATTTTTTTGCCTGCCAGATCCTCTGGCTTGCGAATTTCACTGTCCACCATGTGCATTGCGTTACCACCATGCACATGCAGCCAAATTGGTTTCAACCCCTTATATTCTTCTGCAAGAAATTCTTCATACATCTCGCCCATCGCAAGATTAGTAGCCGCAGAACTTCCCTGATGTACACCGGGCAGCTCAAAGACCTCTGTCCGTGGGAACAGTCCGCCTGCATAGCCATTAACAAACCAGGCCATATCAACAACCCCATCGCGCACCTGACGGGGCAATTGCGGAGGTTTTCCACCAAGCGACATGGACGGATAGATCTTGATCTCAACACGACCGTTCGTTGCCTTTTCAATGCGTTCCGCCCAGGGAACAATCATTTTCGAATGGGCCGGTGCTTTTGGGCCCAGAAAATGGTGTAATTTAAGCGTAATTTCTGCCGCCGATGCTGTGCCGCTTAGTATCAAGCCGGCTGCGGCGCTCAAGGCCAGTAAGCCTATTGATTTTCTCATTTTCATGTTTCCTCTCCCGTTAAATTTTTTGATCCCATGTGATCTACATTTTTAAGCAACTTGATCGATTGTTTAAGGCTGACAGCAGTTGCCATCACCATTTGCGGCAGGATAAGCCACTCCAGGGTCCATGATGCACCCGACCGCTCATTCTCGTGGACTGCCGAGACATGCATACCGCCCACTTGCGTTGCATTAAAGCGGGCCAGTGTTATCAGGATTTCGGCCAATACTGGATTCTTTTTGTGCGGCATGGCTGAGGAGCCCCCGGCCCCTTTGAGCTGTATCTCTTCCACTTCATTCTGGTTCATCAGAACGATGTCCTGCCCCACCTTTCCAACGGCTGTTGTAATCTGGGATAACCAGTTTGAATAGGAAATCAAAGAGGACCGATCAGTATGCCGGCACGCCGTCTCAAAAGAGAGGTCCAGTTCTTCAGCAAGGGCACGTCCAATCGCCGTGCCTTTATCGCCCAATTTATCCAATGTACCAACAGCACCACCAAATTGCAGCACCGCCACGTCTTGTGACATGGCATCTGCACTTTGTGTTAATTTAGTGAGCGGCTGTTGCCACCGATTAATCTTTTCCGCGGCACTGGTGGGGATTGCCTGTTGCATCCGCGTCCGCGCAATAAGCCCGTTTTGACCAAACTGGATTTTCAGCCGCTCAAGCTCTGCCAACACTTCTTCCATTTGACGCCGCAGGAGGGCCGTTGCGCGTTTAAGTCGTAACGCCAGACTGGTATCGATCACATCTTGACTGGTTGCGCCATAATGAAGATACGCCTGTATCTCCTTGCTAAGATTTTGCCGAATTTGGCGGATCAGACCGGGGACAACAACTCCATCGATTTCGGTTTGTTCGGCGAGGTCCTTCCAATTTGGCTGAAAACTGGAAAGGCCCTCCATAATTACGCTAACTGCGCTGTCAGGGATGATCCCAGCGCGCCCTTGAACACGGGCCAATGCCCCCTCAAAGGCCAACATACAGGCAACATCTTCTTCCGCAGAAAATAGAAGTGCCATCTCTGAATTTCCCAAAAGCTTGCCAAGGATTGGATGTTCAAAGATTGAAATCATCATATCACTCTGCTGTGCCTTCATGTGCGGCTTTTGTTCGCGCCTTTAGATCTCGCAAGGTTTGCAATTCAAGATCCGTTGGCGGTGGTGTTTGTTCCAACTGTTCAGAGAAGCGGACGGGCCATCCACAAGTTGCCTGAACCTGCTCTTTCTCAACACCGGGATGCAAGGACACAACAACAAACTCTTTTGTTTCCGGGTCAGGCCGCCAAACCGCCAGATCCGTAACCAGCAAAGTGGGGCCGCGTGTTGTAATACCCTGCTCTTGACGATCATTGCCCCCATTTCCATGACCAAACGATGTGTAAAAATCAACTTTATCGACCATACCACGCAGGGATTGCTTCATGGTGATGAAGATTTCGCCGCTGGAAGAGGCAATTTCCGGGGCCCCACCGCCGCCTGGAAGTCTGGTTTTTGGATGATTGTAGTCGCCAATAACGGTGGTGTTGATATTCCCGAATTTGTCCAATTGAGCAGCCCCGAGAAAACCAATGGTAATCCGACCGCCCTGTAGCCAGTATCGAAACATTTCCAGAACGGAAACGGTTGTCGTCGCGGTCTCACACAATTCGCCATCTCCGATGGACAACGGCAAGACATCCGGTGCAGTCCCGATGGTACCGCTCTCGTAAATAAGAGTAATATCAGGCGCATGCGTCAAACGCGCAACGTTACAGGCCGCTGAGGGTGCGCCAATTCCGACAAAACAAATATCATCATTCCCAAGCGCACGAGAGGCTGCAATGGTCATCATCTCATCTGAGGTAAATTTTTCAGTCATTTACCAGCCTCCACAAGCGAACTCACACGGCTCGCAAAAACCTCCGGGGTTTGGTTCAGAACATGTTGTTCCATCCAGTTTCTAAATCCTTCCCGATCGGCGGCGATATTATCCCAGTCAAGATAAGCTCCGTTGTCACGAATGTAATATCCATGCGCATAGGACGGATGCGCCCCTCCAGACACTTCGCAGATAGCCGAAACAGCCCACCCCGGAAGGATGCAGGCATTTGCATGGACATCATCAAAGTCATCAACAATTTCTTCAACCGTCACCACTGATTTTTTCGCCGCCAGCACGGCTTCTTTTTGAATACCCACAATGCCTTCGATCAAGACATCGCCTTTGCGGTTTGCTTTTTGCGCGTGAATGAAAGTTACATCCGGGCGAACTGAAGGGACAGCAGCGAGTTCTTCGCCGGTAAAGGGACAAATCACGCTTCGAATATTGCTATTCACCTCTTTCAAGCCCGCCCCTTTATATCCTCGAAAGACCCCACAAGGCAGGCCTGCAGCCCCTGCCTCATAAGCGTTGGCCATGGCGGCATGGGAATGCTCTTCAATCTCTACAGGATTGGGCCAGTTATTCTCAACGGCATCTCTCAAGCGCCTTAAAAGGCCAACGCCCGGATTTCCCGCATAGGAGAAAATCAGTTTTTTTGCCATTCCCATTCCGATCATCTGATCATAAACAATATCAGGGGTCATCCGTACGAGTGTCAGATCCCGATATCCTTGACGGATTGCTTCATGGGCGGCCGCATGCGGGATCAGATGCGTAAAGCCCTCGAAGGCAACCACATCACCATTTTTCAGATTGTCCGCTACAGCGTCTTTTAAGGATTGGATTATTGCCACGGGTCAAGAACCTTCAGATATCAAAAAATACAGTTTCATTTTCGCCCTGCAAATGAATATCAAACTGATACCCGTTGCCCGACTTCTTGCCGATCAAAGTCGGTACCCGGTGTTTATGCTCGATCCGTGTTAATATCGGATCGGCAGCATTTGCTGTTTCCTCATCCGGGAAATACATTCTTGTATGCAGGCCCAGATTAATTCCCCGGGCAACGACCCAAAAGGTAACGTGTGGGGCCATTGGTCGGCCATCCTTAAAAGGCACGCTGCCAGGTTTGATTGTGTTGAAAACAAACTCGCCGGTTTCCATATTCGACGGGCAACGCCCCCAACCCACAAAATTTGGATCAGCTGCGCCTCTTGTCTCAGAGGGGCTGTTGTACAATCCCTTTGCATCGGCCTGCCAGATTTCGATCAACGCATCTTTAATCGGAGTGCCAGTTCCATCAAAGACATATCCGTGTATGGTAATTCTTTGCCCTTCCGCGCTCTCGTTCACCATTTCGGAGCCAAGATCTTTTGGAAAAACACCAGAAAGACCACTGAAGTTCGGCGTGCACCCAATATGGACATAGGGACCGGCAGTTTGAGAAGGACTTTCTTTAAAATAAGTCAAAGGCTGCGTCATCTAATTGCCCTCTTTCCGGTTTTCAAACAAGGTCGAGCGACGACCCCGTAAAACAATATCAAACTTGTAAGCCAGACTATCCATCGGCAGGGTATTGGGCAAATCCAATGGTGCGATCAATTGGTTCACCGCGTCTTCATCCGGGATTGCCTGAACGATGGGGCACTTCCAAATCAAAGGATCCCCTTCAAAATACATCTGCGTAATCAAACGCTGGGCAAAACCATGACCGAAAACGGAAAAATGAATATGGGCGGGTCGCCAGTCGTTAACCCCATTGGGCCACGGATAGGGCCCTGGTTTGACCGTCCGAAATGAATAAAACCCGTTTTCGTCTGAAATCGTCCGGCCGCACCCTCCAAAATTGGGATCCAGCGGAGCTAAATAGGTTTCCTTTTTATGACGGTAACGGCCGCCCGCATTCGCCTGCCAGAATTCAAGTAAGGCGCCTTCCACCGGAACCCCCCGTTCATCCATTACACGGCCATGGACAATAATGCGTTCGCCGATAGGCAGATCACCATTTTGCGAATAATTGAGCAATAAATCATTATCAAGCTCACCAATAATATCATGCCCGAAAACCGGCCCCGTTATTTCGCTGATGGTTCCATCCAACGACAATAGTGCTTTTTGCGGCGATCTTAAAATGCTGGTCTTGTATGCAGGGGTCAGGCCGGGCGGTTGCCACGCTCTATCCCGTTGAAAAAAAGCACCGGTTTCCGGTTTTCTGTTAATCATTTCAGTTTCCCCCCGCCTGTGTTTCAGCGTCCATTTCGCGAAACACCTCTTTTATCACTTTAATGGCGCTATTTGCTGCTGGCACGCCTGCATATATGGCAACATGAAGCATTGCTTCACATATATCGTCACGGCTGGCCCCGGTATTCTTCGCTGCTCGCACATGCATGGCACATTCATCATAATGTCCAAGGGCGGCCAATAACGCAATTGTCACCATCGACCTTTCCCTTTTTGACCAGTGATCTCCTGCCCAGACGGTTCCCCAGGCGCCTTCCGTAATCAGTTCCTGAAACGGTTGATCAAACGGATCGGTGTTTGCTTCAGCCTTCGCCACATGGGCTTCTCCCAACACTGATTTTCGGACGCTTCGTCCCTGAACATACCGGGCTGAACTGCTATTTTTAGATCCCATTGTTTTTCTTTCAGGATAGTCTTCTAGTAAGGAATTCGGTCAGGAGGTCTGTGAAGGTCTCGGGCGCTTCTACGCACGGAATATGACCCGCATTTTCGATGAGTGCAAACTCACTCTCAGGAATGCCGTCCGCCAGTTCACGCACCAATGCTGCAGGGGTCGCCAGATCGTGATCCCCAACAACACAGAGGGTCGGCACCTTGATAAGAGCCCGCGCTTCGGAATAATCAGCGTCCCTTATCGCCGCGCAGGTCGCGCTGTAGCCCATCGGATCCTGCCGTTCAAACATAGCCCGGCAACCCGAATAAAGAGGGTTTGAGCTTTTGCGAAATTCCTTGGTAAACCAACGCTCCATCACAGCATCCGTCATGCTGGAAAGCCCTTCAGCCTCTACCTGCTTGATACGATCCTGCCACAGCTCTCTTGTACCAATTTTATGCCCGGTATCACACAAAATCAAAGCGTCCACCTGTTCAGGATCAGAAAAAGCCAGTCCTTGAGCAATCATCCCGCCAACGGACAAACCGCAGATAATCGCTTTTTCGATCCGAAGCCCCTGAAGCAATTCCTTCAGATCTTTCACATGTTCTTCCATGGGATAGGGTCTATGACAATGCGAGGATAAACCATGCATCCGCTTGTCATACCTGACAATAGAATACTCAGACTGAAGCGACCCCACCGGGGTATCCCAAATTCGATAGTCTGTGCCCAGCGAATTCACAAATACCAGAGTCCTTTTCGCGTTGGAACAAGGTAAGTATTCGTAATGCAATGCCCCGTTACTGGTTTCCATAAAGTCCATTGTCACCTCCTGCCAAGCATATGAAAACAGATTGATTTCGTGCGGTAAAATGATATTTTTAACAAAATACATATCTAAATGGTTATGCTTATGGAAAATCGCATTAAATTTCGTCACTTACAAACCTTCATTGAAGTAGCCCGGCAGAAAAGCGTTGGTAAGGCGGCCATCATCCTGAATATCAGTCAGCCGGCGGTCACCAAAACCATCCGAGAACTTGAAGAGATTTTGGGCGTAAAATTGTTTGAAAAAGAAGGCCGTGGTATTCGGCTTGGCCGGATAGGCGAAGTATTCTTGCGTCACGCCGGGGCCAGTGTCGCCTCGGTCCTCGAGGGAGTAGAGTCTGTCCAGCAAGCCGTAACCCGTTCTTCTCCGCCGGTTCGCATAGGAGCCCTGCCAACCGTTTCCGCCCGGATCATGCCCGATGCCATCCAATTATTTCTGAATGAAAAGGTCGCTGGGGATATCAAGATCGTAACAGGTGAAAATTCTGTTTTGCTGGAACAACTTCGAAAATCTGAGTTGGATCTGGTTGTTGGCAGGCTTGCTGCACCTGAGAAAATGTCCGGGTTATCTTTTGAGCATCTTTATAGTGAGCAAGTCATTTTTGCCGTGCGCGCCGGTCATCCATTGTTGTCGACAACCCAATTAAGGCTGGATGACCTCAAAAACTATACGATCCTGATGCCAACCAAGGCCTCTGTTATCAGACCATTTGTCGACCGGTTCCTGCTGGCCAACGGCATTCCCGAATTGCCGGTCCAGATCGAAACCGTCTCCGACTCCTTTGGACGTGCCTTTGTGCGTTCAACAGATGCCGTGTGGATCATATCAACAGGCGTTGTATCCAATGATCTAAGAGACAATAGAATGACAGTCCTGCCCATCGATACCCGCGAAACACGGGGTGCCGTTGGACTGACAACACGTGCTGACAGCGTACAAAATGCCTCATTGGCCATTCTTTCGCAAAGCATCCGTGCAGCCGCAGAACAACTAACCTGAGCATCTTCTAACGAAACTGTGAGCATGGCTTGAATTGCACGAAAGCGCCGGTAAGGTAATATTTAATAAAAGGAGCGCAAAAACCATGGTCAAGTCCCTCTATTCAATTTCCATACTTCTGGTTGGGTTGATTTTCTCGCCAATCGCAAGCTATGCCAGCGCGCTGGAAGTCGCAACATTTGCAGGCGGGTGCTTCTGGTGCGTCGAAAAAGATTTCGAGCATGTGAAAGGCGTTAAATCAGCCGTTTCCGGATATACAGGTGGCATGCTGCAAAACCCGAGTTACCGGGATCATGGCCAACATCTTGAGGCCGTAAAAATTACGTTTGATCCGAATATTGTAACCTACAGCCAGCTTCTTGAAACTTTTTGGCGGTCGGTCGATCCAACAGATGGCGGCGGACAATTCTGTGATCGCGGAAATACTTACACCACGGCTATATTCGCAAACACCGAAGAGCAACGCAAACTGGCGCAGGCGTCAAAAGACGCGTTAAGTCAGTCAGGTATATTAAAGGCGCCGATTGTTACCCCTGTTCGAAATGCCACCCACTGGACTGATGCAGAAGACTATCATCAGGACTACTACAAGAAAAATCCTGTCCGCTATTTTCTCTATCGTCAGGGATGTGGACGAGATGACCGTATCTCTGAACTTTGGGGCGAACAAGCCCATCAGGGAATTGATAAATAAACCGCGTGTCCTTTGCGGCCCATTGTCGCGGGCGCCGTATTTTTATTTAAAAGACCTCACAGTTCCTTCAAAATGAAGGAATATTGTGAAAGGCCTTTCAATGACTATTCAGGAACGCTCTCATCCTTCTTCTCTTCTTTTTGAAGGCGGCTTCCGTATATTTTTCCTATCTGCTGCACTTTATGCCGCGCTGAGCATGTTACTGTGGATTTGCGATTTAACCGGTTATTCGGAAATTTTAGGGTTATTTTCAGTTTTACCCGGCTCACTATGGCATGCGCACGAGTTAATCTTTGGTGTGATCATGGCGGTCGTTGCCGGTTTTCTTACAACAGCGGTCCCTGTCTGGACAGGTGCTGAGCGCATCCGGGGCAATGAGCTAAAAATCCTGTTTGGTCTCTGGTTGCTTGGCCGTTTGGCTGTATTTACGTCCGAACTGTTACCGCTCCCTGTTGTTGTCCTTATTGATTTAAGTTTTATCCCATATCTCGCCTTTCTCATCGGAAGGCAGATTATCCAGAAACGACTTTGGCGTAATTTGGGTTTTATTCCAATGCTGTTTTTCATTCTGTCTGGAAACGTCTTGATCTGGGGCGAAATGCTGGCGATCTCCAATCTATATGCCAATACCGGCATTCAGCTTTCTATTGGATTTCTGGTTTTAATGACGGTCCTGATTGGCGGCCGGGTTCTTCCGGTTTTCACAAGTAACTGGTTACGGCGTGCAAACAAAAATAATGAATTGGCGAATTCAGTCTGGCTCAAGCGCCTGACAATCGTCACAACGCTGCTTGCCGTATTTTCCGGCCCATTGGACGCCCCTCAACTTTTCCAGGCTCTTGCGTCGCTCTTTGCTGCGATATTCATCATTGCCAGACTTCTGCAATGGAAAGGCTGGCAGACGCTCTCGGATCCTTTGATGTGGATACTCCACCTTGGATACCTCTTTCTGGGTCTTGGATTTCTGGCTGAAGCATCCACCCATGTCTTTGTCGATTTTCCGGCAATTCTCGCCAATCATGTCCTGACCATAGGCGGGTTAGGCACTATGATTCTAGGCATGATGTCCCGAATTGCCCTTGGCCATACGGGACGTCCCCTAAAGATTGCATCCGGCGTCGCCCTATCTTTCTGGTTATTAATCGCAAGTCTTATTGCGCGCATCTTACCGCCTCTAGCATTCCCTGACTTTGAAGAGGTTGGCCTTGCCTTTGCAGGAATAGCCTGGATTTGCGCCTGGATACTTTATCTCATTTATTATGTACCGGTGCTAACCAAAGCCAGAGCCGACGGAAAAGAAGGTTAAGGGCTTAGCCCTGTCAGTTGCCTGCACGCCTGTTCTGTTTCAATATTGGCAGGAAACATGCTTTCGATCATAATTTCTTCTGCCGTAACATCCTGAGGCGTTCCGAAACTTGTGATCGTGGTAATCCATGACAGGGTTACCTCACCCAGTACAAACTCTAACGGTAATACAGGCGACGCATCGAGCGTCGGGTCATCCATTCGCCATTCCGTTGGAATATCAGGATAGGAAAGCACTTCTTCAAGCAATTGCGCTAGCGGATCATCCTCTGACGGGCCTCGAAGTTGCCGATGCGCCCGATGAATTAAATGCCCTGCTGCACGCTTCCAATCTTTGATAAGGGGCCGCAACCCGTTAGGATGTAACGCGAGCCTTAAGGCGTTCGGCACCTCCTGCTGCGCATCCATGGGAATACCAACCGCCCCCATGATTGTTTGAGCGGCCTTATTGACCATCAGAATATCAAAGCGACGATTAAGAACGGTCGCTGGATAGGGTTCATGATTTTCCAGCATTTTTTCGAGAACCGTCCGGATCGGGTCCAACGCCTCATCATCCAGGGGACTTTCTTTAAAGGCTGGGCTAAATCCCGCAGCATGTAACAGTCTATTGCGCTCCCGTAGCGGCAACTCCATCACATCACATAAATGCAAAACCATTTCCCGGCTTGGTTTTGATCTTCCCGTTTCGATAAAACTGATATGACGGGCAGAACTTTCTGCGGCAAGGGCCAGATCAAGCTGGCTTAATCCGTGCACCCGTCGCCAACGACGCAACAATATCCCGAATTCTGAAATATTTTGTGTGTCTAATAAATCTGGCATGAGCAATCCCCTTGTCCTGGTCCGCAGACAATCATATCGGCACCTCGTCCACAATGATATTACCTCTCGGGTAATTGAGACGATGACCTCCACCGTGCAGAATAGACCAACATTCAAATTGAAGTGGAACAGAAAAATGAGCTATTCCGTGAACCCAATTTTAAAAAACACATTGCTGTTAAACGCAGCATTTTCTCTTGTCAGCGCCCTGATATGCCTGATATTCAACGATTTTTTTACGGATCTGTTGGGCCTCAATAAGGGCCTTTATCTCTATATTCTTGGCGCTGGATTGATTGTATTTGCCATAGACGTTGCCTATACCGCGACCCGCGACGCCATGAACCTGTTCTTTGTGAAAATTATAATTGGCGCTGATTTTCTGTGGGTTGCTGCCAGTTTTGGATTAACCCTTCTTGCGCCGCACTGGTTCAGTGTGATCGGTGTTCTTTTAATCGAATTAATCGCTTTGTCCGTGCTGATCTTCGCGATCCTGCAGATCATTGGTTTGATGCAAACCCTGAAGGCAGATCAGGTGGAAGTATAGGTCTGGTGCATACCTGTTAATGATCGCCCCGTGCCAAATCTGCGGCCTGTGAAATAACATTAGCGTCCCCAATATGATTGGCCAGAATGAGGATCAGTTTCGCGTTCACAAGCGCACTCTCTTCCTCATTCAGGTTTTCATGCATTTTTATGATTGTTTCATAAATTTCGTCATGAGAGGCCGTATTAATCTCTTTAATTAAACTCATCCTGTTTGTGCCTTTCTCCCGCTTGCGCATGCCAAAGCCCGCGTCAAAGCCACCGGATCAAATTGTGTCCAGCGGGCGGCCACATGCTGATCCGGTCGAACCAGATAGACGCAACCTTCATCGGCCCCGTATCGCGCATAGGCCAAACCAGTATGATCCGTTAGACCCGCAGGTGCCCCCTCGCCCCCCTTAGTGACTTGAATGACGTGCCCCTGTCCATGCAGACAGCTTTCAATTGCGGATTTAACCTCTTGCTTCGATCCAAAATAGAGGACGTTAAAGGCCTCTGTTGCTTGATTAAGCAACCAATTATTCCCGTTTACCGGTGCATCAATCAACGGAGCGCCGGGCTCTGGTCCTGTTTGAAATTCTTCATCGGTCCCCTCGCTATTTAAGGAAGAGCCAGCATAAGGAACCGCAACCGACAACCGGCCAGAATTCACAAAGGGGCGAATGAAGGAATGTTCTCTGGCCAGATCTAACACCGCATCCCGAAACACCCTCGCCATTTCAGATTTTGGCGTAATAAAATCTGTAGAACGGGTAGAGTTCAGAATATTGACGTCCGCAACATGCGTCGCTTCGTCATTGTAGCTCTGTAACAAGGCTTCTGGTGCCTCACCGTCCAGCACAGCATCCAGTTTCCAGCCCAGGTTATCAATATCCTGCATTCCGCCATTACACCCACGCGCCCCAAAGGGTGACACAACATGCGCGGAATCACCTGCAAAAATCACGCGCCCATGGACAAACTTTTCCATGCGTCGGCATTGAAAGGTATATAGGGATATCCATTCGAAATCATAATCGACATCCGGCCCCAGCAATCCCGAAACAAAAGGCTCAACATTTTCTGGTTTTATGGCTTCCTGTCGATCGATGTCCCAACCCAACTGAAAATCCAGCCGCCAAACGTCATCCGGCTGCTTGTGAACCAAACTTGACCAGCCGGGATAGGGCGGATCAAAACGGAACCACCGTTCCGTTGGCCATTCTTCCTTGAATTTTACGTCGGCAATCAGAAAATTGTCTTCGAAGACCCGTCCTTCAAAATCCAGCCCCAGCATAGTCCGCACAGGCGATTTATTACCGTCGCAGGCCAGTACATAATCAGCTCTTACTGAATACGACCCTTCTGGCGTTTCAACCGTAACATCCGCCCCACGCTGATCAGCTGAAATGGCCACCACTTCGTGGCGCCACCGGATTTGAATATTATCGTAGGTTGAAATCTCATCCAACAAATATTCCTCGACGTAATATTGCTGAATATTTATAAAAGCAGGATATTTTTGATCCTTTATCGGTAACAGATCAAATTCATAAACAGGGTCGTCTTCCGCTTTCCAGAAAACCTTACCCTTATCCCAGACCACTCCTTTTTCAACGAGCCGGTCTCCTATCCCCAATCGATCAAAGATCTCAAGACTTCTCTTGGAAAAACAGATCGCCTTCGAGCCGCGGGGAATGAAGGGCAGCGCGTTCACCACAACAACCCGTCGTCCCCGCCGTCCTAAATCAAGTGCCAACGACAAACCGACTGGCCCACCGCCAACGATCAGCGTTTCCAGATGCTCTGTTCCAGAAGATGCTAAATCTGGTAGGGATGAAGGAGGATATTCTTTCCATACTGGAATACCGTCTATGTTCATCATGGCACTTACCCCACTCTGAATTAGTCCTGTAACTGGGCCCAAACTTCCCGATCCCGCTCATCTGTCCAGATACGGGGCCAGTCAATCCCATCATATTCATCCCAAAGGCGCTGAACATTAAAGGGCAAGCAGTGCTCAAAAATCGGCCATGCCCCGAATTTAGGCGCGAGGGCTTCATGGGTGGCAAGAAATGCTTCCTTCAGCGTGCCGCCACGTTTGTGAACCGCTTCTGTGTGTTTCCGCATTCCCAAAAGGAAGGACCGGGTTTGTTCGATGGCAGCGTCAACAGCGTCCCGTCCGGTGGCAACCGCGCCGCGCCCACCAATCAATTGTTCTGCACCATAGGATTTTACTTTATCAAGCGTGTCCGTTGACCAATCCATATGAAAGGCGTCGCCCGTATACAAAGCAGCCTGAGCCTCAACCAGGTCCCCGGCATACAGGATCTTCTGTTTCGGTAACCAGGCTACGATATCGCCTGCGGTATGCCCGCGGCCACAATATTCCAAAACGAGTTCGCCGCGATCTCCCCCCAGATCAATGCTCATAGTATCGGAAAATGTTTTTGTTGGATGCGTTAAACCCGGGATGCCTTCCGGCTCTTTAAACAATCGCGGCATCCGACCATATTCAGAATCCCAATCCTGCTTGCCCCGTTCATTGATCAATTTTTCCGTGACATCATGTGTAATAATTTCTTCTGCATCAAATGCTGACGCCCCAAGAACCCGGACAGCATGGTAATGGGTCAGCACAAGGTATTTAACCGGTTTATCTGTGTGTTTACGAAGTTCTGTTAACCAGTCACGGGCCGCCGCTGGTGTTGCTCTTGCTTCAATAGCAACGATAAAATCTTCCCCTTCGACAGCACCAACATTGGGATCCCCTTCTGCGGTCAGGGCATAAACCCCTTCTGACAGGATTTCCAGGGTTTCTTTTTTTTCCGACAGATCCGCCGATGATGCGAAGGGTTTAACCATGATATTGGTCCTTTGATTGGTCACACATTGTTCATTTCAAGCCTGAACGCGATATCACCATAAGGCTGCCCAGCTGAGCCGCCATTTGTCATTTTCACGTTTGGCTTATTGTTTAAGGAACGATACCTGTGCTAAGTTGCTATGTAAACTTAAAAAATGAGTCAGGGTGCTCCATTATGCAGGACGCGATAAAACCATTTCATATTTCAAATGGGCAAAAAGTACTTGAGCTTGATAACTACCTGACATTCTTTTTTGTCGTGATCGCAAATCGACTCTCAAGAGGCGCGTCTGCGCACTACAGAAAAAAATATGGGATTGGCGTGGTGGAGTGGCGGTGCTTGGTGTCCCTCGCGATGGAGCAAAGTACAACGGCAGCGCAAATCAGCAAAACAAGCAGCATGAATAAGTCGCTGGTGAGTCGTTCACTAAGCAAACTGGAGGCTCTGGAGTGCGTGGAGGACTGCGACAGCTCCCTGAAAAAAAAGCCGCGCCTTCTTAAACTGACCTCTAAGGGCGTCGCCCTTTACGAAAAAATGGTGGAAGACACCCTGTTACGAGAAACAGAATTGCGTAAAGGGCTTGGGGAAAACGAAATTTCCGAGTTACTGAGGATGCTGCGCACGCTGGCAAGAAACGCTGGTGATCTGGATCAAATCAACCCCGATAGCCCTTATTAGTCGCTTTCAGTATCAACTACCTTTCCGGCATTAATGTGTCCGCCCATCAATTTTGCCAGACGCTTCATTAACTTTATCTCTTCAACTGATCGGGATCGATCCAAAAAGGCCTTTTTCTCTAATCCGATCCCATGCTCGGCCGAAAGACTACTATTCTTAAACTGCGCGGCAAGCGAATAAACAAGGTCATCAACCCTGAGGGTATCGTGCAGGGCTTCCTTATCACCTGCCAACATCACGTGAAGATTACCGTCCCCCATATGGCCAAAAAAGAAAAGGTGACAGTCCGGATATTTTATTGCCATCACATCCTGCAGCGCCAATGCAAAGCCGTTCATGTCAGAAAGCTCAAAACCAATGTCATAAGATCGGTTCGTCGGAAAACCAAACTGTACCGCATCGCTATCCTCTCGCGCCCGCCAAATGGATTGCCGTTCCGATTCAGATTTAGCCAATACCGCGTCGAGCAACAGTTCCTCTTCGAACATCTTTTCAAGAAAGACGTCCAGTCGATGAGGAACATCCTTCTGCCAGCGGCCGGTTTCGAGGACAGCATATATCGGATATCCTTCGGGCAAAGGTTTGCTACCAAAACCAGGCTGACTGGTCGTAAGCGTGTAATATTCCGGCCACATTGCTTCGAATGACAAAAGGTCCGATCCAAGAAATTGCCGCGCTTCTGACAGTATTTTGACGAGGGTTTCAAAACTCTGTGCTGCAATCAGCGAGGTTTCTTCGTCGATCGGTTTTGGGTGCAGCTTTAGCGCCACCTGACTGACAAAACCCAACCGCCCTTCTGTTCCAATAAACAACTGCTTTAAATCAAAGCCTGCGTTGTTTTTCATCAATGTATTCACTGATGATAGAACGGTTCCATCTGAAAGCACCGCTTCCAGTCCAAGAATATTCTCGCGCATCATACCGTACCGTAAAACCCTGACGCCGCCGGCATTAGTCGACACCATTCCCCCCAATGTGGCGCTCCCTCTGGACGGAATATCAACTCCCGGCATCATTCCGACTTCCGTTGCTTTGTTCAATGCGGTTTCCAACGTCACGCCTGCCTCTGCAATCAGGATGTTCTGCTCTTTGTCGACCCTAATCACGTTGTTCAATCGTTCAAAACTAACAACAAGATCCCCTTGCTGACTGCTTGTCCCGTCCACCAAACCGGTTAAACCTCCATGGGGAACCATGTTGATCTGTTTGTTATGAGCAAGCGCACAAATCCGGGAAAGCTCGTTTGTTGTAGCAGGTCGGACCAAAAGCCCGGCACCATAGGCGTCGTGACAGTAATCGCTGGACCGTTCAGTAACAGCGTTTCCTGTCAACACATGGTTTTCGCCGACAATTTCTTTCAGCTTTTGCAGCAAATCAAACACATCAGACCTCTCTTCATTTGGGGCGAATTCTAAACCACCAAAAGACGGGCGCAAGTGATGAAATTAAACAAATCATGTTAGCAACACGCACAAAAAAACCCGCCAGCAAAAACCAGCGGGTTTCTTTTTCGACATATCAAAGATTAGATTGCCTTGATAATATCCTCAACCATCTTCTTGGCATCGGCCAAAAGCATCATTGTATTGTCTTTGTAGAACAGGTCGTTGTCGATACCGGCATAACCAGAAGACATAGACCGTTTTACGAACAACACGGTACGTGCTTTATCAACATCCAGAATAGGCATTCCGAAAATCGGGCTTTGTGGATCATCTCTTGCTGCCGGGTTGGTAACGTCATTTGCACCCACGACCAGCGCCACGTCTGCGGTTGAGAAATCAGAATTGATTTCTTCCAACTCAAACACTTCGTCATAAGGCACGTTTGCTTCTGCAAGCAAAACGTTCATATGACCTGGCATACGACCGGCAACCGGATGAATTGCGTAAACAACTTCTACTCCCTCGTCTTTTAAGGCATCAACCATTTCGCGAAGCGCATGCTGTGCCTGAGCAACAGCAAGACCATACCCCGGAACGATTATAACCTTACCCGCATTCTTCATGATAAAGGCTGCGTCGTCCGCTGAACCCGCTTTGAATGGCCGGTCCCCTTTGTCAACAGCTTCGGACGCAGCATCGCCACCAAAACCACCAAGAATAACGCTAAAGAACGATCGGTTCATCGCTTTACACATGATGTAGGACAAGATCGCACCGGAAGAACCAACAAGGGCACCTACAATGATCAAGGCCGTATTCTCAAGCGTAAAGCCAATACCTGCCGCTGCCCAGCCTGAATAGGAATTCAGCATGGAAACAACAACGGGCATATCCGCACCACCGATCGGAATGATAATCAAGAAGCCGATCAGGAAGGCAAGTGCTGTCATACCCCAGAAAATGCTTGGGTTCAGATCAACACAGAACCAGATAATCAGTCCAAGGATACCCAGACCAATGGCCAGGTTGAGCATATGCTGACCCGGGAAAACAACTGGATTACCAGAAACAAGACCCTGAAGTTTGGTAAAGGCAATTACAGACCCTGAGAAGGTAATGGCACCAACGACGATACCGATCGCCATCTCGATCCTGCTGAGAACTGTAAGCTCTCCACTTTCACCAATAATGCCATAGGCCTCTGGATTATAAAACGCGGCAGCAGCAACCAGAACGGCAGCCAAACCAACCAGGGAGTGGAAAGCAGCCACAAGCTGCGGCATGGCTGTCATGGCAATCCGCTGAGCGATAACAGCACCGATTGCACCGCCAACAACGATGCCACCGATGATCCATTCATACGAAAGGACGCTTGGATCAAGAATGGTGACAACCATTGCGATACCCATGCCCAGCATACCCATCACGTTACCGCGACGAGAGCTTTCCGGAGAAGACAGGCCCCTTAGGGCCAGAATGAAGAGAATGGCGGATACCAGATAGGCAAGCGCCGTAAAATTAGCAGACACTGGCTATCCCCCTATTTCTGTTTTTTCTTGTACATGGAGAGCATTCTCTGGGTTACCAGAAAGCCACCAAATATATTGACGGATGCCAGAACGATGGCAATGAAACCAAAGATTTTGGCGAGATTTACCTCTGCAGGACCGGCGGCGATAAGCGCACCAACGATGATAACAGAGGAGATCGCATTGGTAACCGCCATAAGCGGTGTGTGCAATGCAGGTGTTACGCTCCAGACCACATAATATCCGACGAAAATCGCCAGGACAAAAATTGCCAGCCGGAAAACAGTAGGATCGACCATATCCATGATTAGTTTCCTCCCTCTGTCAGAAGTGGGTGAACGATCTTGCCGTCTTTAGTAAGACCAGTGCCCAGGATGATTTCATCTTCCCAATCCATCGCAAGAGAACCGTTCTCTTTATTGATCATGGGTTGCAAGAAGTTCAGCAGGTTTTTGGAGAATAATGCAGAAGCGTCACTGGCAAGACGGCTCGGCACATTATAATGCCCAACAATCAGAACGCCATTTTCTGTTTCAACAATTTCGCCTGGTTTGGACTGAGTCACATTGCCGCCAGCTTCAACCGCCAGATCGACAATCACTGATCCCGGCTTCATAACAGCAAGCATCTCATCAGAAATAAGAATTGGTGCTTCACGGCCCGGAATCAGGGCTGTTGTTATGACAATATCCTGCTTTTTGACATGATCAAAAACAAGGTCTGCCTGTTTCTTCTTGTATTCTTCAGACATTTCCTTGGCATAACCGCCCTCACCGTCACCAGACTCATCACTTTCAACCATGATGAATTTGGCACCGAGGCTTTCGACCTGTTCCTTCGTTGCAGCACGAACGTCTGTTGCTGTCACAATGGCACCCAACCGGCGCGCGGTCGCAATGGCCTGAAGACCGGCAACACCAACCCCCATGATAAAGGCTTTGGCTGGCGCAACTGTACCGGCTGCTGTCATCATCATTGGCATTCCCTTGCCATAGACTGATGCCGCATCCAGAACAGCTTTATAACCTGCCAGATTTGATTGGGATGACAAGACGTCCATTGACTGGGCACGACTTATACGCGGAACCAGCTCCATTGCATGGGCTTCGATACCAGCGTCAGCATAAGCCTGAACTTGATCTTTATTCTGAAGTGGTGCCAGGATTGCAAGGAGGGTGGCCCCCTTTTTCATCATGGATACTTCGTCTGGTCCGCCTTCTGCTTTGGTCAAGGGGCGTTGAACCTTCAGGACGACGTCGGCATCTTTTAGGGCCGCGGCAGCGTCCCCGGCAATAGATGCGCCGGCATCTTTATATTCCTGATCAGAAAAGGAGCTGGTTAGACCAGCGCCTGCTTCTACAATGACTTCAACTCCCAGACCCACAAACTTTTTGACAGTTTCGGGAGAGGCTGCAACACGTTTTTCGTGCTCTCGCCGCTCCTTCGGGATAGCGATTTTCATAATCGATCCTTATCTAGATTTATGATTATTAAAGTGGGTTTGTTCGACGCCCCCGCAAACGTCTCTCGGTAAAACCGCTTCAAAAATAAAGCGGTATCTGCTTTACAATAAGGTCGCGGCCATAATAACCAACAAGACGATCAAAAGCCCCGTGACCCATGTAAACAACTTTACAAAACCAGCATAAGAAGCTTTTTGAGCCTCAATATTCATACTTCCTGGTTCGTACATTTTATCCCTCCATACAGATAATTACTTTTTCGCGTTGCGGTGCAATATAGCAAAACCATCATCTTCGGCAACAAATTGTCGTCACATTTCACAAATTACACGCAAATTCTTCGACTAAATCAAATTCTTCACTTGGCATTATTTAGAAAATCCCCAAGGTTTTCCTAGAGATTTTCCAATTCATCAATAAAGCCTTCAATAACCCCCAAACCTTTTTGCCAAAAAGCTGGATCCGATGCATCCAGGTTAAAAGGCGCCAACAGTTCTTTGTGGCGGAGCGTCCCGCCAGCCTTCAGCATATCAAAGTATTTTGCCTGAAATCCCTCTTCTGCGTCCTGATATACCGCATACAAAGCGTTTACCAAACAATCGCCGAAAGCATAGGCATAGACGTAAAAAGGAGAATGAATAAAGTGCGGGATATATGTCCAGAAATACTGATATTCATCATGCAAACGAATGGCCGGGCCAAGGCTTTCCTTTTGAACATCCATCCAGATCTTCCCAATCTGATCCGGTGACAATTCTTCTTCGCGCCGGGCTGTATGCAACCGGACCTCAAACTCGTAAAAGGCAATTTGGCGGACGACGGTATTGATCATATCCTCAACTTTGCCCGCAAGCATCACGCGGCGCTTGGCTGGATCTTTGGTTTTCTCCAACAGAGCGCGAAAGGTCAACTGCTCGCCGAAAACACTGGCTGTTTCTGCCAGCGTTAGCGGTGTGTCCGATAAAAGTGCCCCTTGTGGGCCAGCCAGAACCTGATGCACGCCATGCCCAAGCTCATGGGCCAATGTCATCACATCCCGGATTTTTCCCTGATAATTCACCAAAAGGTATGGATGTGCACTTGGCACTGTCGGATGAGCGAAGGCACCCGGTGACTTTCCGGGACGAACAGACGCGTCGATCCAAGGCTTGTCAAAAAACTCTTTCCCCAGCGCCGCAAGCTCAGGCGAAAACTGACCGTAGGCTTGCAGAACGGTGTCCCGCGCCTCGTCCCAGGGAATAACACGATCATCATCCTCTGGCAGAGGAGCATTGCGATCCCAATAGTCCAGCTTCTCCTGCCCCATCCATTTTGCCTTCAACGCATAGTAACGGTGGGATAACCGCGGATAGGCCTCCTGAACGGCTGTAGACAATGCCTCTACAACATTATCTTCCACCTGATTTGACAGGTGACGCAGCGTCATGGGAGAAGCGGTCTTACGCCATTCATCCTCGATCGCCTTGTCCTTCGCCAGTGTATTTGTAATCAACGCAAAAAGGCGAATATTACCACCAAATACTTTACCCAGACTTTTCGCAGCCGATTTTCGGATTGCCCCATCCGCGCTCGACAATAAGTGTAAAATCTGCTGCGATGCCATTTCTTCGCCGTTCAAATCAAATTTCAAGCCAGCCATGGTTTCATCAAACAGACGAACCCAGGCACTTCTGCCCGCGATGTCTTTTTCATGAAGCATTGTTTCCAGCGCATCATCGAGTTGATAAGGCTTCATGGCCCGAACATTAGACAGCCAAGGTTCATATTTTTTTAGAGCCTCTACCTCATACAGACCCTGAAGCCTGCTTTCCTCAATCCGGTTCAGCTCCAGCGTGAAAAACAGAAGATCCGTAGAGATACCATTTACCCGCTCCTGCATGGTCTGAAAGAATTTACCGATATCCGGATCGGACATATCCCCTGCATATACCAGATAGGCATAGGACATCACCCGCCCCAATACTTCCTGCAGGTTTTCATATTCGCCGATTGCTGACGCAAGCCCTTTGCCATCAAGATCGTTCAGTTTGCCTTTGTATGTTGCGGAAAACTGTTTCGCTGTTTCCTTGGAATTCTGAATATCCTCCTCCAGTTCAGGGGATTTCCGCGAAGGATACAGATCTGTCAAATCCCATTCCGGTAGGTCTGAGAGAACATTGTCGGACATCGGTAAAGAGCTCCAAATTAGAATGATTATAATTTTTAAATAGTGCGAGTGCGCTAGCTTACAAGGAAATTTGCGCTTGCCGTCGCAATCGGTTTGCTGCGGTCGCTTTGCCAGGCCCGCACGCGCATGTTAGCAATCCTGCGCCCCGGCTTTGTAATAACCGCCGCGGCATAAGAAACTTCCAGTTTTGCGGATCTCAAATATTCAACAGTCAGGTTAATGATCTTCGGAACCTGAGTCACATCATCCTGTGTCGCCAGCATGTGAACAAGTGCGGTACTTTCCAGAAAAGCACCAACAATGCCACCGTGCAATGCCGGAAGAACAGGGTTCCCGATAAACCGCTTATTTTTGGGAAGAACACAAATGATCTCATCATCCGTTTCTTCAACCTCCAGCCCTAAATAGGTAAAATAGGGAATGACATTGGACATCAAGGCCCAATCGCGCTCCTGCTTGGCTTTTTGGATGATTTTCAAAAATTCTTCAGACGTTAAATCAGCCATTTTTTGCCTCCATTTCCTTGGACGCAACATCGAGCGATTTCGTCGGCGTTGATTGCAGCATAAATGTACTCACGCTATTCGCAACAGGATCGTCGGGATCGCTGTGATAGGCAACTGACCGGACAAAGGCAATTTGCTTCGTCATTCTGTAGCAATAGGCATGTGCGTAAAGGTCCTCTCCAGGCGTCGCTGGTTTCAGATAATCAATCCGCAAGTCAAGTGTCGCAATCGGAATGTATTTTTTTAGTTTTACATAAATGCACATTCCTGAAGCTGAATCGATCAGAGTCGTCATTATACCGCCGTGCAGAATGCCGTTCACCGGATTTCCGGCAAAGCGGTCATCATAGGGGAGCATCATCACGACACCACTATCACTCAACTGTGCAACCTTAACCCCGATATCTCCACATTGCGGAATGCCTGTATCGATGATCGATTGGATTTGCGATATGTCAAAACCGTCCGACATAAACTTATTCTTCCTTTATATATTTTTTATACCAGTCAACGAATTTCGGAATGCCATCTTCCAGTTTGGTTGACGGATGATAACCTACATCTTTCTGAAGACTATCAATATCAGCGTAGGTTTCTTTTACGTCCCCTTTTTGCATCGGCAAAAACTCTGTTTCGGCCTTGATACCCCATGCTTCTTCCAGTGTAGAAACCAGTGTCATCAGAGGTTCAGAGCGATGGTTACCAATGTTATAAACCGAATAGGGCGGGGAGTCTGAACCACCATCGGCGGGTGCTTTCCTTAAGACCTTGATGATACCATTGACGATATCATCGATATAGGTGAAATCGCGCCGCATATCGCCATTGTTAAAGATTTTGATTTTACGGCCTTTCAGCATTGCATCCGAAAAAAGCCAATATGCCATATCCGGCCGGCCCCAAGGCCCATACACCGTAAAAAATCTAAGGCCCGTAGTCGGCAATCGATATAAATGACTATAACAATGGGCCATCAGTTCATTGGATTTCTTTGTCGCCGCATACAAGGACACCGGTTTGTCGACGGACTGATCCACCGAATAGGGTAGCTCTTTATTACCCCCATAAACAGAACTGGAACTTGCATAAACCAGGTGATCCAGCGTCTCAAGGCTCCGGCAATATTCTAATATTGACAAAAACCCGACAAGGTTTGATTCTGCATACTCAAAAGGATGAGAAAGGCTGTAGCGAACCCCGGCCTGCGCTGCCAAATGAACAACAGACCTCACAGGATCGTTTGATAAGCATTCTTTTAACTCATCCGCCTTTGCGATATCCTGTTTGTGAAACGTAAATTTCTCGAAACCCGTTAATTCACTTAATCGAGCCTTCTTGAGATTAACATCATAATAGTCGTTCAGATTATCAATACCGACCACGGTTTCACCCGCTTCCAAAAGGGCTTTGGAAACATGCATTCCAATGAAACCTGCCGCACCCGTCACCAATATTGTCATTCTTTTTGAGTTCCTTAGCAACCAACCAACAGAGTGTAGCGTAGATATCTGATCCCCATAAACTGTTTATCGCTCACAAATGTCAAAAAAAATATGACGGGTAATATTCTTTCTAAATGTCAGCACTATTGACCTTTTTTGATTATGCTGTTATTTTTTATATATTATAAAAAGTAAATTTGTGTGTATGGGAGCCGAAGATGCAACTAGCAGATGTTACACTCAACGATAAATACGAGCTCGAAAAGGGCCGGATTTTTTTAACCGGTATTCAAGCGCTCGTGCGGCTACCACTCATGCAACGAGCGCGGGACCGGGCAGCTGGCTTAAATACTGCCGGTTTCATCTCGGGATATCGCGGCTCTCCGTTGGGCGGATATGATCAGGCACTCTGGGCCATCAATCCGCTCCTCAAGAAAAACCATATTCATTTTGAGCCTGGTGTAAACGAGGACCTCGCCGCAACCGCCGTGTGGGGGAGCCAGCAGCTCAACATGTATAAAGGCGCCCATTATGACGGCGTTTTCGGTCTCTGGTACGGTAAAGGCCCCGGCGTTGATCGGACAGGCGACGTGTTCCGCCACGCAAATTCAAACGGAACATCCAGGCTTGGGGGTGTTCTGGCTCTCGCAGGCGACGACCATGGAATCGTCTCCTCCACCGTTGCCCACCAAAGTGAACATGGCTTCATTGGCTGGATGATGCCGGTGCTTAATCCATCCAATGTGCAGGAAGTCTTGGATTATGGCCTAATCGGCATCGAAATGTCCCGATATTCTGGCCTGTGGGTTGGTTTTAAATGTGTGTCGGAAACCATCGAAGGCGGTGCCTCGGTGTATGTCGACCCGGATCGGGTTCAGATAAAACGACCGGACATTGAGCTGCCACCCGGTGGCTTAAACATTCGCGGTGGCGACAATCGATTTGAACAAGAAGTGCGCCTCAACGAACACAAAATTTATGCCGCGCGTGAATTTGCCCGTTTGAACCATCTGGACAAGGTCGTTATGGACTCCCCTAAACGGCGGTTCGGTATCGTCAGTACCGGCAAAGCCTATCTGGATGTCCGGCAGGCGTTAAAGGATCTGGGTATTGATGACGATCTGGCCGCAGAAATCGGCCTGACCGTTTACAAGGTCGGTATGCCTTGGCCACTGGATCCACAAGGCGTTCGTCAGTTTGCCGAAGGCCTCGAAGAAGTTCTTGTAGTTGAAGAAAAAAGAGCTCTCATCGAAAATCAGATGAAGGAACAGTTATATAACTGGGATACTGGCATTCGGCCCCGAATTATCGGTGAATTTGACGATGCTGGAAAACATATCCTTCCTTCTGCCGGTGAATTAACACCTGCAACAGTCGCACGGGTAATTGCCGCCCGCATCCGTCGTTTTTATACATCTGAATCAGTTGAAAAACGCCTCGCCTTCCTTGATAAAAAGGAACAGCAACTTAACCAGTCGCCGGCGAAAATCTCGCGAACCCCGTTTTATTGCTCAGGCTGCCCACATAATACATCGACGGTTGTTCCGGACGGCAGTCGGGCAGTTGCAGGTATCGGGTGCCACTACATGGTGACCTGGATGAACCGCAATACAAACGAGTTTACCCAAATGGGCGGTGAGGGTGTTCCTTGGGTCGGACAGCAGCATTTTACTGACGAAAAACATATTTTCGCAAATCTGGGCGATGGTACCTACCATCATTCTGGTTTGCTTGCCATCCGGCAGGCAATTTCAGCCAAAGCAAATATCACCTATAAAATCCTATACAATGATGCGGTCGCCATGACCGGTGGGCAACCTTTGGAAGACCAGCTTACGCCTTGGCAGATTGCGCAGCAGGTTGCCGGTGAAGGCGTCAAAACCATCCGGATTGTCTCAGACGAGCCGGACAAATATCCGTCCAGCATCAACTGGCCAAAAGGAACAACTTTTCACCACCGGGACGATCTGGACGCCGTGCAAAAATCATTGCGCGAAGTCGAGGGCGTCACCATCCTACTTTATGATCAGACCTGCGCAGCTGAAAAGCGCCGCCGCCGTAAACGCGGGACCTTCCCGGACCCGGCGAAACGGGTCATGATTAATGATCTGGTTTGTGAAGGCTGCGGTGATTGTTCCGTTAAATCCAACTGTATTTCCGTCGAGCCGCTGGAAACAGAATTTGGCCGCAAAAGAACAATCAACCAGTCGTCCTGTAACAAAGACTTTTCTTGCGTCAAAGGCTTCTGCCCCAGTTTCGTGACCATCGAAGGCGGACAACTGCGCAAACCCGAAAAAAGTGCCTTAAGCGATCCCGCTCAGGATGTTCCGATGCCAACCTTAAAAGGCGTGGATCAACCTTACCGTATTCTGATTACCGGGATCGGCGGAACCGGTGTTGTCACGATCGGTGCGCTTTTGGGGATGGCCGCCCATCTCGAAAGCAAGGGTGTGACAGTTCTGGATCAGGCAGGTCTCGCGCAAAAAGGCGGGGCAGTTACAAGCCATATTCATATCGCCAAAACCCCTGAGCAGATAAACTCTGTTCGTATTCCAGCGGGTCGCGCAGATCTATTGATTGGTTGTGACATGGTTGTCGCTGGCTCTTATGACTCGCTTGCAAAACTGGATAAAGGCATTGCCCATGCGGTCGTAAACTCTCATCCGGCACCCACAATGGACTTTACCTTAAATCCAGACGCCCCCTTCCCTGTACAGGACACTCTGGATCATATTCAGGAAGCTGTCGGAAAAGAGGCCTGCCATCTGATCGAAGCAAGCGAGATTGCAACGACCTTGATGGGAGATGCCATCGCCACTAATCTCTTTATGTTGGGATATGCCTGGCAAAAAGGGTTCGTTCCTTTGGAGCTGGACTCCCTTCTCAAAGCTATCGAACTGAACGGCGTTGCCATTGACGCAAATAAAAAGGCGTTTTCATGGGGGCGTGCAATGGCCCATAACCCGGACCTTGTGCTGAAAGAAGTACAGAAAATTACTGGTCCAGAAACTACGGAAGAGCCAGCAACAGATATTGAAGACATTATCCAGCGCCGGATTGCCTTCCTGACTGATTATCAAAATACATCCTATGCTGACCGCTTTAATCAGTTGGTTCGGATTGTTCAAAAAACCGAACAGGCTGTTATTGGTAACAGCAGTCAATTGACGGAAGCTACCGCCCGGTCATTCTTTAAGTTTATGGCCTACAAAGATGAGTATGAGGTTGCCCGCCTGCACACACAAACTGGCTTCCTTGAGAAAGTCGATCGTATGATGGACGGTGACTACAAAGTAAAATATCACCTTGCCCCTCCTCTATTTGCGAAAAAAGATCCAGAGACAGGCCATTTGCGCAAGCAGGAATTTGGCCCGGCAACAGCAAAACTGTTCCGCTTCATCGCCAAATTTAAAGGTCTGCGCGGAACAGCCTTGGATCCGTTCGGCAAAACACAGGAACGCAAGATGGAACGCCAGCTGATCGTCGATTTCGAAACAACAATTTTGGAATTGATTGAAAACCTGAACACGGCCAATCATGCACTTGCCACCGAAATAGCAGCCCTCCCCATGCAAGTCCGCGGATATGGGCATGTCAAAGAAGCGGCTGTTAAAACTTATTACGCCGAAACAAGTAACCTGCTGAGCCAGCTGAAAAACCCGGCTCCGCAGGCAACCGCGGCGGAATAAGGTTCAGATTGGGAAGGGCGTTCGCGCCCTTCCGATACCTTGAAACTTTATGGGCCTGGCGCATATGAACTTCTCGCATCGTCGTTTTTTGAGTTTCCAGAAGCAGCGTATAGCGGTTTCAAACCGACCATCAGGGTCCGAATAAGACGCGCGGCATCCATATTCATTTCAACCTTTTCCAGGTCTCCCTCTGCCAGTCCTTCGTGCCGGCTTGCAGCACTGGTCAACAGACGCGTAACATCCTTTTCGGACAAGTATTCCTTTCGAACACATTCCTGTATCAGAAATTCGACGATTGTAAGGGCAGCGAACCCCGCTGTTTCTTGAGAAAAATGCGTCATGTTCCATTTATCGAAAAAGGCCGCCCCTAAGTTTTAGGGCGACCTTTTGCACTTAATACGTGTTTTTTAAGTTTCAAGCGTTATTCTGCAGGAACGGCAACCCAGTGACCATCCAGAGACAGATATTCCTGTCCATCCTTGCGATAGAAGCTATCAGAACCCGCCTTTTTCAGAACTGCCAGCATGGCAGGCAACGACTGCCCCTGTGCTTCCAGTTTAGCAATCACCTTCTGTGGTCCTAGCTGGTCTAGCAATTCAAAAGGCCCTTTTGCCCAACCAAACCCCCAACGCATGGCGCGGTCGATATTAACAACATCATCAGCGATTTCAGGAACAAGATCCGCAGCATAAAGAAGCGTGCCCCCCATAATATCCCAGACAAGCTTGCTTTCCGCATCGTCGCCAAAGAAAACTGTTTCTGTAGCAGCATGCACCGGCGACAGTTCAATCTTTTCTGCAGCCCGCCATACCTGGTCCGTCAGGTCAAAAATTTCTTTGGTTTTTGTTCCATCCTCAGACACATTTAGGCGATAAAAACCGCCTTTGGCTTTGCGGCCCAATTGACCCCGTTCCAACATCGCCTGTTCAGCATCCGGAAAAGACGTAAAGGACCGCCCCACATCTTCTGCTGGAAGATTTACCTGCAAATTTTTACCAACTAAATCCATAATATCCAGACCGATCAAATCGATCAGGCCATACAGACCGGTAGGAGGAAGGCCCACTGGTTTTGATAATAGAGCGTCCACCTTTTCCATTGGCATACCGGCGTTTAATGCTGCCTGTGCCTTATGCAGGCCTGACAGCATGAAGAAACAGCCAATTCGGTTGCCAATAAAATTCACGGTATCCTTGGCATACACAACGCCTTTGCCCAGTTTGTTCGCACAAAAATCCGCAAGCGCATCCGTCACATCCGCTGTAGTGTCTTCCCCCGGGATCAGCTCCATCAACCGCATAATTTTCACTGGATTAAAAAAATGGGTTACCACAATGTCTTTGCGGAGGCGTTCGGGCATACCTGTTGCGATATCTTTTAGTGGAATACCGGATGTATTAGTCGATACAACGGACCCTTCTTTTCGAAGCGGCTCCAGCTTTTCAAAAAGGCTACGTTTGGTTTCAAGGTCTTCAATGATCGCTTCACAAATCCAGTCATAATTTGCAATTTCTTCAAGGTCGCCCTCAAAACTGCCAAGGCTGATTTTATCTGCAGACGCTGGATTTTCAAACGCAGGGGGGCGAATGGTTTTCATTCTTTCCAATGACGCCTCTGCCGCTTCTCTCGTTACGTCAAGCAAGAGCACGTCTGCACCCGCATCTGCAGCTGCTGCAGCGATTCCAAGACCCATGGTTCCGCCGCCCAATACGGCTACTGATGTCACACTTCTTGTCATTTTCTTTCCTCAAGACAGCCGGGATTCTCATCCCTGATTAATTCATGTCCTGAGTTACCATTTTGATGGCCAAAACGAAATGTAAATATACTGTTTCTTCTTTAAACCGCCGTTCTTCGGTGATCTTTTTTACGAATTATCTGAAAGGATGCATTCGCCCTTGAAATGGGCTTATCCCCAGCCAGAACAAGACATTGCGCGAAACACAAACGTCCCCCTGTCTTTAAGACTTCCGTATCGAATAACAGTAAATCTTTAATTTGCCCGCTATCGATAAAGTCCGTGGATAGAGAAACCGTTACAAGCCCCCCAATATCGTCCAATTGATGCGCACAGGACAATCCCATTGCATTATCCGCAAGTGCAGTAATCAATCCGCCATGAACGAAACCACGACTATTGCAATGGGCTTCATCTGCAATAAGCGCCAATTGAATACGATCCTCTAGAATGCGGGAGTACAACGGCTCCCAGGGGTCCGTAAAACGGCTTTGACGAAAGTGATGGGTAAAACCAGACGGTAAACGAGCGGTTCTTGACATGGTGTTTCCATTTTATTGCTTGTTGTTATATAGACCAGTCACTATAATACAAAAATATATTATGAATAGCAAATAAACATGTCACGGCAAAACGCAAACCTAAACCGATCCAAAATTCTTCAAACCGCCATCCGATTGTTCAGGCGACAAGGATACGCGGCTACAGGGCTTCAAGAAATACTGGCGGTCAGCAAAGCACCGAAAGGCTCACTCTACTACTATTTTCCAAAGGGGAAGGAAGAACTGGCGGCAGCCGCAATTCACGCCGCCGGCAAAAGGGTAACCGCAACCTTGCAAACGATCGAAAACAAGACCTCAACAACGGAAGGGTTTCTGATAGCGTATAGTGACCAATTGGCTCATTGGATGGCATTATCGGGGTATAAGGATGGTTGTCCGATTTCGACTGTTCTTTTGGAACAAACCCCCGGCTCTCCCCTGATCACTGCCGCTGGTCAGGCAAGTTTTGCAGAATGGAAGAAAATTTTATACCGCATATTGGCGCGCGATGGCCTGAAACATGACAAGGCGATGGAGCAAACAGATATCATTATGTCGATGATACAGGGAGCAATCCTACTTAGCCGAGTCGAACAATCCGCGCGCCCCCTTGAATCCATCGGACAGTATAAAATACCAAGCTGAAGGCACCCCTCTCGTCCAATAGACATTACTTCACGACATCTGCATATTCTTCCCAAGCAGGGGTCAAGTCACAGAGGGAGTACCGATTAAAAGGCAGTCGGCGACGACGGGCCAAGCCCTGCATCGGCATATCGAAACTCTTTACGGTCCGGCACCGCCCTCTGTCATTCCAATTTTTTAAAAGGCGTCCCCTTCCGCCGGTATATCATCTTCCTCTTCTGGCGTTTCAGACGGCGGAACTTCAAGCATACCCAAGGCGTGCTTATACAGGTCAATCATATATTCCTGTTCTTGATAATCGGCTTTATCCATTTTGCGCAGCCGTAGAATTGCCCGCATGGCCTTTACATCAAAGCCGGTTCCCTTTGCTTCAGCAAAAATTTCCTTTATGTCATCTGCGAGTGCTTTTTTCTCTTCTTCCAGTCGTTCGATCCGCTCAATATAGGATCGCAAATGATCCGCTGCTACGCCGCCAACGTCAGCCATACTTTACCTCTTTACTTTCAGTATATTTGGATAAGATACCAACCTGATCTTAGTGACCAGGATGGCTGGTTTTGAATTTTTCTTTCTGTTCATCAGTTGCTTCAGCCTGATGCTTGGACTTCCATTCTTCATAGGGCATGCCATACACGATTTCACGGGCTTGCGCCTTGTCCATTTCCAGGCCAGCCTCTTCAGCCGCTTCCTGATACCAGTTTGACAAGCAATTACGGCAAAATCCCGCAAGGTTCATCAAATCAATATTCTGAACGTCCGTCCGTGCCTGTAAATGCTCTCGTAAGCGGCGAAAGGCTGCGGCTTCCAGTTTCAATGTAGTTTCATCTGTCATTTTATGCTCCCGGACTCTTGAAAATTTGTTCTCAGTTTAGGCCTGTTATCGTCTCTTGCAAGACCTGATCCACAACAGCATTCAATGCCTTTCGGTTTTCCATACCATCTTTACGCGCCTGATGATACGTCGCCAATTGGCGTTCCGCAGATGTTCCCCGCGACAGGATCGTTCGTGCGTGCAGAACTTCCTCCAAACAACCAAGTGCTTCGGCGTCTTCACGAACCAACTCAATAATTTCTTCAATCAACTCGCTGGTTTTCACCTGCCCCGGTATTCCCAGATCAATCAGGCTGCCCTCCACGCCAAATCGCTGGGCAAGCCAACGATTTTCCGCAACCAACGTCGCAGGATAGATACGCCAGCGCTGATTTTTCCGGCGTAGCCGATAAAGCATACGCAACAAGGAAGAATACAAAGCCGCGATGCAAAGCGTGTCCTCGACCAATGAACAGACATCGGTCATGCGCATTTCCAAAGTTGGGAATTTGGACGACGGCCGCAAATCCCACCAGATCTTGGACCCGTCTTCAATAGAACCGGCTTCAACCATGGTGCTGACAAGCCGTTCAAATTCACCGTAACTATCAAACCGATCCGGAACACCTGTTCTCGGAAGGCTGTCGAAGACACTAAGCCGGTATGATTTAAGGCCACTTACTTCCCCTCGCCAAAAAGGCGAAGAGGTGCTGAGCGCAAGCAAGTGAGGCAGAAAATAAGAAACCTGGTTCATCAGATCGATCCGCAGTTCCTGATCCTCGATACCGCAATGTACGTGCATCCCGCAAATCATCAGGCGTCTGACAACCGCCTGCAAATCTTGTGCAATTACATCATACCGCTCTTTCGCCGTATGTTTCAGCAAATGCCAATCCGCGAAAGGGTGGGTAGACGCCGCCATAAGCTTCAAGTCATAGCTTTCCACCACCTCTGAAACGGTTGATCTCAGCTCTCCCAACGCGTCACGGGCTTCTGTGATATTGGCACATACCCGTGTTCCGATCTCCAACTGAGAACGCAAAAATTCTGGCGTCACCTGATGATCAGGCAACCGCTTTTGACACTCAACCAGAATTTCTGCTGGCGGATCGATCGCCAGATCCCGGGTTTCAGGATCAACAAGCAAATATTCTTCTTCGATACCGATGGTGAAGCCGGGCTCTTTCACTGTCATTGAAACCTCTTATCTGACGCTGTTTCCCGTCAGGAAACCGCAAGCCTTTTTTGCAACTGGAGAACAGCATCAACCATAAGGCTGGACCATTGTTCGGCACCATGATGCGTATCAATTAAATCCTGCCGGATCTCAATTACAACATGGGGAATATCCCGTTTGGTACCATGCTCATTCATTGTATAGCCAAATGGCTGTTTTGCTGAATATGGTTCGTTGTCCCCGACCACCAATGTCGGGTTTTTACGGAAAATATTCAGCAAGGGCTGCGCCAACCGCTCATCCTGATCCCATAAAACCCCGACATGCCATGGTCTTTCAAAATCGTTCATAACCGGTGTAAAGGAATGCATGGACAAAACGATCGGCTGCTTGTGATCCGCGACTTTCCGATCCAGCATTTGACGGAGTTTATTGTGATAGGGTTCAAAATAGCCCGCCACCCTTTCCGCTTTTTGAAGGTCTGTCAGGTCGACATTCGCCGGAACCTGCACCCCATCACTTTCAACGGGCATACTCGCAGGATCATCTGGATAGCGGTTCGGATCAATCAAAAGGCGGGAGAAGCCGGAATAAATCGCTGACGCCTCAAGTTTATCGCTCATTCGCCGGGTGACATCCTCAATTCCGATATCCCAAGCGACATGCCGCCGAAGCAACGCAGGATCCTCAATGCCCAATAGATTATAGGGCTCAGGGATGTACCGGCTTGCATGGTCAGCAATCAACAATATCGGAGATGAACTCTCTTCATGAGTAGTAGAAAACGGGTCAGACATAGATTGAGTATATGGCGATTAATTGAAAAAACCATCATATCCCATATTCTGTAGTCAAAGAAAAGAAATTGATTTGTGCAGGCCGCAATCAGGCGTTAATCCTGATCCCAGCGTTCCTCGATTGCACGCGCGATCCCGGCAAAATCCGCCTCATCTTCCATCATGCCATCTGGCGCCAACCACCAGTCCGCCATTTCATTGTTAAAATAAGCAACTGGGTCAGACATTCCCGTTTGGGAAAGCTCGTCCATGCGGGCCACTGCCCATGCATAATCATACTTTTTGGGCGCCAGCTCGGCGGGATCAACCAATCGTACTGAAATGTTGGGCTCTTTCCTGGAAAAAACAGAAAACTGACGAGGTTTATGGGGCCGATGTCCGCTTAAAACAGATTTGTGCAAGCCAGATAATCGTATTTTCTGCCGGACCGCCTGACGGAAAGTGCGTTTTGCCACGGGACCAACTCTTACACGCATTTCTCCCACCAGAAAGCCAATGCCATCTGCGACTGAATAAATAGCCCGCTCGAAAGTTACTTGAAATGATCCTGAGTGCCCCATGCGAATCCGTCTGTGATGTCTTGATTTTATTGCTTGGATTTTGTTTTGCCAGATACGCAGTTAAATTTTTCTTAACGAAAAACGGGGCAAGTGAATTTGTAGAAAGAAAAAATGCAGATGTAGAAAAGCGAGGCTATCTCGCCAATTTTTGTTTTCGTTTTGATGAAAATGAAAATAAAACGAAATTAAAACAAATATATTTACCTTTTCTCTAGGGACTGAGGATGTTACTGTCCTATCTTCGACAAACGATTGGTGTTTTTAGATTTTCAGCACTATATCCGGCATATTAAGTAAGTGTGATTTCTTTATTCCAACAATTCCATAAACCATAAGAAATATTGGCATGCGCAGACTCAGAAAAACCAAAATTGTTGCCACCCTTGGCCCCGCCAGCTCGGATGAAAAAACTGTCAAAGCTCTTCATCTTGCAGGGGCAGACGTCTTTCGGCTTAACTTCAGTCACGGGGAGCCACACGATCACAAATCACGCTACGACATTATTAGAAATCTGGAACAAACCGAAGGGCGCCCTATTGGCATTCTGGCAGATTTACAAGGCCCTAAGATCCGGGTTGGTACCTTTGAAGACGGCAAAGTCCTTCTCGAAAAAGGGCAAACCTTTCGCCTCGATCTTGATGAAACCGCTGGTAATTCCGAACGGGTCTGCCTCCCTCATAAAAGGGTCATGTCGTCGCTTGAAAAAGGCACCATATTGCTCCTTGATGATGGCAAATTGAAACTCGGTGTTACTGAAGCCTCCGAAACTCATGCCCAATGCGAGGTTTTAATCGGCGGAAAACTCTCTGACCGTAAAGGCGTCAACATTCCAAACGCCATTGTCAACATGTCCCCGCTTACAGACAAAGATCGGCGCGATCTGGATTATGCACTGGAATTGGGTGTGGACTGGATCGCCCTTAGTTTTGTCCAGCGGCCAGAGGATATTGCCGAAATCAAGAAAATAGTCGCTGGGCGCGCCGCGGTCATGGCCAAAATTGAAAAACCAGCTGCGGTTGAGCATCTGGAAGGAATTATTGAACTTGCAGATGCTGTTATGGTCGCGCGCGGTGATCTGGGTGTTGAAATTCCCCTGCCTGAAGTACCTGCGGTTCAGAAGAAAATCATTAATGCAGCCAAAAATTCAGGCAAACCTGTTGTTGTTGCCACACAAATGCTGGAGAGCATGATCTCCTCTCCCGTGCCGACACGCGCGGAGGCAACCGACGTTGCCAATGCGATCTATGATGGAGCTGATGCCGTCATGCTGTCTGCTGAAAGCGCCGCGGGAGAATATCCCATTGAGGCCGTCACCATGATGAGTGACATTGCGGTCCAAACCGAAAAAGATCCTAACTATAGTAAAATGATGGACGCCAAGCATGGCCCGCTCGAAGCAACGACAGCCGATGCCATCAGCGCCGCTGCCTCACAGGTTGCCAGTACGATCGGCGCCACGGCCATTGTCACTTACACAACATCCGGTTCAACAGCCTTGCGGGCGTCGCGCGAACGGGGCAGCACTCCCGTATTAGCATTAACGCCGGCGTTACCAACGGCGCGCAAGCTCGCTCTTGCTTGGGGACTTCACTGCGTTCACACAAGTGATGCAAAAAATTTCTCAGATATGGTCGAACGGGCATGTAATACCTGTTTTCAGGAAGGGTTTGCCCGGCCTGGAGATCGCATTGTTATTATGGCGGGTGTCCCCTTCGGCACCCCAGGGTCAACAAATATCCTGCGAATTGCCTGGGTTGGAGAAAAACCTTTAGCAAAATAAAAACAGGAAACAGAGGGCTGGCTAAATTTTTTGCCCTTTATGTTCATGTTTCAGAATTTTTAGTTTTCGCCGAACAGAGGGCATATGCGGATTGATCCGCAATGCCTTCTCAAATGCAGAAAGTGCCTGCTCAGGTGCATTCCTGATTTCAAAAATCTGTCCAAGGCCTGCAAAGGCTCCAAAATGGCGGGGTTCCAACTCCAGAACCCGCGCGACATCTTCCAAAGATCCGTTGAGGTCTCCGACCAAAAAACGAACAGTCGCCCGCTTATTCCATGCCTCTGCAAATGCAGGGTCCATGTCAATGATCATTGTGAAAGACATATTTGCCTTTTCATAGGCTCCAGCCGCCATATCCTTTAGCCCCTGGATCATAAGCAGATCAATTGTATCACTGCCTGAGCGCATCCATATATTCCAGATTACACGCTCGATCGCTTGCGCTTTTACCGCGTCTTTAGTTTCCGTTAGTTCATCAAATAAGCGATCCAGACGTTCATCATCCTGACGGGCGGATGCCACGCTGCTGATTAGAAAGACAGCAAAAATCACCGTTAAAAGCTTCAGTATCCTGTTCATATTTTGAATATAGAGCAGTATTCAAATTTGGGCAGTCCTACTTCACCAAAATCAACCACATTTTAGTGAACGGTTTTTTCAAGGACCTCCGGCTTCGGCCCGCCTGTCGCCCAGTCCAGCAGTTGGACCGTGTGCAGCACCGGAATATTCATGCCGCTTCCAATCTGGGCGATACACCCGATATTTCCAGCCGCGACAATATCAGGCGAGACAGACGCAATATTTCGAATTTTTCGGTCTTTCAACCGGCTTGATAACTCCGGTTGCAACAGATTATAGGTACCCGCAGATCCACAACAGATGTGAGATTCCGGGATAGGCGCAACGTCAAAACCTGCTGCTTGAAGCAACTGTTTTGGAGGATCAATTACCCGTTGCCCATGCTGCAACGAGCAAGCTGAGTGATACGCGACCTTAACACCGCTCAACGGCACGTTTGGTTCTATATCGAGGGTTACAAGATATTCCGAGATATCCTTGGCAATTTCCGCTACCGCTTGGGCTTTTTCTGCCATTTCTTCATCATGCTTAAAAAGATGGCCATAGTCTTTAACCGTTGTACCGCAGCCGGATGTATTGATCAAAATGGCATCCAGTGTTCCCTGTTCCATTTCCTCATACCAGGCCAGAATATTCTTTTTGGCATACGCCTGAGCAGGATCTTCCTGACCCATATGAAGGGGTAAGGCGCCGCAACATCCGGCCTTCTTTGGAATGATCACCTCAACACCCAGTCTGGTCAGCAGCCGGATCGTCGCATCATTGATATCGGGGGATAAAACCTTCTGCGCGCAACCGGCCATTAGAATGACACGCTTACCCGAGGGTGATCGCTTGGGGGTGTGACGGACAACGCCATCTAATCCGGAAGGTCCGGGAATAGAGGCTGGCGCCATGTCCAGCATTGCACGCAAGCGTCCTCTAAACAGATTTTTGAACGGACGGGCCAACATGGCGCCGATCAACGATATACGAAAGAGGGTCGGGCTCGGAAGGATGAGGCCCAGAATTTTTCTCAACATCCTGTCGAACACCGGACGCTCGTACGTGTCGTCAATATACTGGCGCGCATGATCCACAAGATGCATGTAATCGACACCAGACGGACAAGTTGTCATACAGGACAGGCAAGAAAGGCAGCGATCAACATGCTGGACGGTTTCTTTTTGTGCCGGGGCACCACTTTCCAGCATTTGCTGGATCATATAAATACGGCCACGTGGACTGTCCCGTTCGTCCCCAAGCTCTGTATAAGTAGGACAAGTCGCCGTGCAAAAACCGCAATGAACACATTTACGCAGAATGTCATTTGATTCTGCAAATTTGGGATCTGCGAGCTGCGCGATACTGAAGTCAGTTTTCATGTCACATCTCCGATCGGGTACATCCGTCCCGGATTAAAAATCCCTTTGGGGTCGAAACCCTGCCGGACGCGTTCTGACATTTGCGCCAAAACCTTATTTTGAGGATGAAACGGCGAGACATCCTGTCTCAATGCCATATCCGCCCGAACAAGCGTGGCATGTCCGCCATCCAGTAAAGAACTTCGAATAATATCCACACCGGCCCGATCTATATCAGCGGGAACACTGACCCATACCAGACCGCCCGCCCAATCCAGATAATATTGGGCCTCCGGCAAAAATTCACTTAAATGCTGAACAAAAAGAGGCGCGCTTGCCGGTGGCAATGAAACACGCCATACAGAACGGCTCTGTTCTTTAACGAAAGGCTTCACATCGCCTACAAAAGACCAGAAGGCATCAGAATTATGCCCGTGTAATTCACCGGTTTCTGCACCGTTCCCGCATTCATCTAATAACGCTGCGCACCTAAATTCTGCGGACGGTGCCGGGCCTTCTACAAGCAACGCTGTAACTGACCTTTGCGCATCCGTCACATGGGAAATATCACAGGTCACTGCAACCTGTTCTGGTAAGTAAGACGCCGCGGAGACATCATGCACGGATGACATGGCATCCTTCATCACCCTTACTGCCTCATCGGGCGCCAATCCAAAGATCAAAACAGTTCGTTTCTTCTCGGCATCCGGCAGAACCTTAAAAGTAAGGCTGGTATACAAGGCAATGGTGCCATAGCTGCCACAAACAAGCTTACAAAGATCATAACCTGTCACATTCTTCATCACACGGCTTCCCGTCTGAAACGCTTCGCCGCGCCCGGAAAATCCTTTAACGCCAAGCAAATGATCACGGGCCGCCCCTGCTTTTATTCGACTGGATCCGGATAAGTTACAGCCAAATACGCCCCCGATTGTTGATGCACCGGCCTCTGTTCCCAAAAGGGGGCCAAGATCAGGTGGGGAAAAGGCTAATTTCTGACCGGCTTGTTTTAAGATTGCCTGAATGTCTGACAGGCGGGTTCCCGTTTTGGCCTGCATAACCAATTCAGCAGGTTCGTGCATTTCGACGCCCTGCAATGAAGACATGCTCAGAATGCAATCCGTTTGCAGGGGGCGGCCCAATTCTGATTTACTGCCATTGCCCTGCACAGCAAAAGATTTGTTGCCGGCCAATGCCCACTTCAAAACCTCTGGAAGCTGCTCTTCCTGCGTAATATCAATCTTTTCCATGGATCAAAACCTTGGTAAATCTGGAAACGGAAGCTCACCGTTGTGAACATGCATTTTCCCAAGCTCGGCACAGCGATGTAAAATCGGAAAGACTTTACCGGGATTAAGCCGCCCATCCGGGTCGAAGGCACATTTCAAACGCTGCTGTTGTTTGAGATCTTCTTCTGTGAACATTTCACCCATCAGATCGCGCTTTTCAATTCCAACCCCATGTTCTCCGGTCAGGACACCGCCAACCTCGACGCACAGTTTCAGGATATCTGCGCCAAACGCTTCACATTTTTCCAGATCACCGGGAATATTGGCATCAAACAGGATCAATGGATGCAGATTCCCATCGCCCGCATGAAACACATTTGCAACCCGCAGGCCGTAATGTTCAGAAAGCTCGTTCATTCGCGCCAAAACTTTGGGAAGCTGCCCCCGCGGAATGGTGCCATCCATACACATATAATCGGGCGAAATTCGGCCAACCGCAGGAAAGGCTGCTTTTCGCCCGGCCCAAAATGTCATGCGTTCTTCTTCGGACTGGCTTTGTTTAATGACAGTCGCACCACACGCTTTTGCGATTTTGTTGATGTCAGCATTGTGGTGGTCAATTTCGACTTGCGGGCCGTCCAGCTCCACAATCAATAAAGCCTCTACATCGAGAGGATAGCCTGCATGGCAAAATTCTTCGGCTGCATGAATTGCATATCGATCCATCATTTCCATGCCGGCGGGAATAATGCCTGCTCCAATAATCTTGCCGACACAGTCACCTGCCTGCTCGCTGGATGGAAAACCAATCAGCTGGGCCGAGATATTTTCAGGACTGCGGAGCAAACGGACGGTCACCTCGGTAATAACACCCAGCAGGCCTTCCGAGCCCGTAATGACCCCCATCAAATCATACCCTTCTGAATCAAGATGCTTCCCGCCAAATTGAATGATGTCCCCATCCATGGTAATCATCTCAACGCCGAGAACGTTATTAGTCGTGAGCCCGTATTTCAGGCAATGCACCCCACCAGAATTCTCAGCAATATTACCACCAATTGTACAGGCGATCTGACTTGACGGATCCGGAGCATAATAGAACCCATCCGCTTTCACCGCGTCGGTAATCGCAAGATTGGTCACACCCGGCTGAACCACCGCACAACGGTTGTCATAATCCACGTCAACAATGCGGTTAAATTTTCCAAGCCCCAACAGGACGCCATCGGCCAAAGGCAGCGCGCCTCCAGAAAGAGAGGTGCCAGCCCCACGCGGGACAACATTTACTTTTTCCGCCGCGCAAAATTTCAGAATTTCGGCAATTTCATCTTTGGTTTCAGGCAGAACGGCAATCATCGGAAGCTGACGATAGGCACTAAGACCATCACATTCAAATGCCCGTAACCCGGCTTCTTCATCTATAACACCTTCAGGGTTACCAACAATCTCACGGAGTTTTGCGACAAGATAATCTCGTTTCTGCAATACCTGCGGATCCGGTTTCGGCATTTTGACCATGTGACCTGCTCCCATTTTATCAGTGAAGATACTATAGACGTGATTCAGACACAAAAAAACCGCGACTGACAAACAGCGCGGCTTTTTTCACCATTCAGAAATTCGTATGAATTTCCGCCAAAACTAACGAGTTAGCCCTGACGCGCCTTAAAGCGTGGATTGGTCTTGTTAATCACATAAACGCGTCCTTTGCGGCGGACAACGCGGCAATCGCGATGACGCTTCTTCGCGGACTTGAGCGAGTTAATGACTTTCATGGTACAGACCCCAAAAAACTATTCTGAATTTGAAGGCCGGACCATACTGTCCAGCCAACACTCTGTCAATGACCAAATAGGGATTTTCTCAGCTTTTATAAAAGGATCAGATAATCTCTCTTGGAACCCTTGCATAGATACGGAAAACCTTGAGGACGCCGGCCTCCATGGCCTTAACCCTGGACGTCCACAACTCACCTTCCTTCAACACCCAGTCATGCAAATGACCACTTTTTGCACCACGGCTTGTTTGTTGAGCGTATTCGGAAAACGCTTTCAAGACATTTGCCTTGTATTCATCTGTTGTATCTTCGGCAATACTGACCTCAAAACCTGCGGTCGTCAGCATTTTTCGAATCTGCTGAACATCAATCAGCTGAGGTGGAATAGGCTCGTTAGCCATCCATTCTTTTAACGCAGGATCATCCAGAGACGCGCCATCCAGCATGTAATCGGACATCATAAACTGACCTTCCGGTTTCATCATTGCATGGATCTGATTAAAGCAGTCCTGTTTATTCTTCACACAAAACAGCGCCTCAGATGAATAGGCGACATTGGCAGACTTCAATTTAGGCTGAAAATCCTCGAAATCACAGTGGATATATTTGACATAGCGCGTAAGACCCGCCATTTTCGTCATTTCACGTGAGGCTTCGTATAGGTCATGATCTGTTTCATAAGCATCCACATAGGCTTCATGCTGATCAACCACCCAATGGGCAAAGCCGCCGAGACCAGATCCGATTTCCGCAACGCTCATGGTTTTGTTTAATCCCATGGGTGTCGTTAATCGTGTCTTCACGGCATCAGGAATGCACCGCGTCATGCCATCTCCGAAAAGAGTGACAACAGAGCGTTGCCGGCTGACAGCCCAGCCTTTTACTGTCGGAGGCCCTTCGTTCTCAGGAGGCGCCTCTTCTTCAACTTCGATCGTTTTCGCGACAGGTTTTAACTCATACCCTTCCCACCAAAGCTTCAGCTTCTTAGAAAAAGGTAATTTGCCATCGATCCCCTCTGTCGCACTGCTTTGCTCAGCACTCATACTTCAACCTTAGCTTTCTTGCCCCAAATCAGCTAAAAAGCTCCTGACTCAAAGTGGTTACAGCTTTCATTATCAAATTTTGACAGAAATATGTTAACCATGTGTAAATCTAATTTACACGTCTTGAGATCTAAATAAAGTCCTTATATTCATCTCGCAGTTCTCTTTTCAAAACCTTACCGATGGTACTTCTGGGCAAGTCCTCCCGAAACGCAACCCCCTGTATTCGCTGAGTTTTACCTAAACGGGAATTGACCCAATCCTTAATCTCCTCCTCGTTTGCAGCGGACCCCTCTTTACGGACGACCAATGCCAAGGGCGTCTCGCCCCATTCTTCGCTGGGAATACCAATAACGGCAACATCCACAACATCGGGATGAACGATCAACTCCGCCTCGATATCTGCCGCATATATATTAAAGCCGCCAGAGATGATCATGTCCTTTTTCCGGTCCAGCAGAAACAGGAACCCATCATTATCAAAACGTCCCATATCGCCACTTTTAAAGAAAACATCGCCTTCCGGTGAGGTCCAAAGCATGGCTTCCGTCAGATCCGGACGGTTATAATAACCGGTCATCATCGCATCGGATCGCCCAACAATTTCACCAATTTGTCCGACGGGGACTTCCAGCCCCTCTTCATTAATAATTCGAAGATCCACGCCTTCTCCCGGCTTGCCGACCGAGGCCAGCTTATCAGGGAATTCTGTGGCCGACAGCACAGTGCCGATGCCGCCTTCGGTCAGACCATATATTTCAATCAGTTTTCCCGGCCACCGTTTAAGCGCGTCAGCTTTCACATTTTCGCGGAGTGGCGCGGAGGTTGAGAATTTAACCTGAAAGTGGCTAAGATCGAAGTTATCAAAGTCTTTGCGCGCCAGAATTCGTTGATATTGAACCGGCACAAGCATGGTATGCGTTACTTTTTCCGCCTCCGCCAATTTCAGGAACTCTTCGGCATTGAACTTGGACATCAAGATCACCTTGCCACCCAACGCCAATGTTGGAAGAAAGACAACCAAAGTCGTATTGGAGTAAAGCGCCGTTGAGGAGAGTGTGACCGTTTCACTGCCCACCCCAAGCGCTTCAAAGCGGACGGTATGCTGATTGCGCATATAATGGCTTTGCTCAATTCCCTTAGGCACCCCTGTTGTGCCCGAACTGTATATAAGGTTGAACGGGTCCTGAGGTGAAATTTCCTGAATATGCTCTGCTGTCGAGACGCCATCCAGAAGAGACCCATAAGAGGTCCAGTCCGGGTCTTCGAAATCAAACGCGATGCGATCTGCTTTTTTAAGATGATCCAGATTTGCCAGGACCGGCCCCAAAAGACTTTTAGTGCCTTCCGAGATAAAGATCATTTTTGCCCCGCAATCGCGGATCATTCCCTCCAACTGCACTGAGGATGCCATGCCGGAAAGCGGGACCAAACACATTCCTGCCTGCAGTGTTCCTAAAAAGACTTCGACATATTCCGTGCTGCTTTTCGCCAGTACGGCAACCTTATCTCCCTGCTGGTAACCGCGCTTTTTCAACAAATTTGATATCTGGTTGATCCGCGGCATCAACTCTGCCCATGTCCGGGACACGCCATCTGTTTTAAGCGCAGTCCGATCCGGGAAGGCGTTGGCAATTCTTCTGATCCGCTCGGGATAAGAGACGAAGCCCTCCGCTTCATCCATATCGTTAAAAAGCTTGTTATGTGCAGCTGGCTTTGCGCTCATTTTTATTATTCTCCGGTCTATCTAAGAAATGGGTCGACTGTTGGTTGGATTTTCTGGCCGTCTTATTTTCGCCTGTCTTTTTATTTTTTTTTGTAAGATAACCTGCTCATCAGGAAATGCAAACGGGCACGGTAAAATGCTCGCGCTGGAGAGACCATGTTTAAATTGCACCCAAGATTGCAAGCGGATACCACCCATATCCAAACGCTGGAGGTCTGCGGTCTGTATTTGATGAATGATGCCCGCTATCCATGGCTTATTCTTGTACCGCACATTAATGATGTTCGTGAAATGCACCACTTACCGTCCGCAACCTACTCTGTCCTATGCACTGAAATTCGTCAGATCTCTTCCCTGTTGGAAACCTGCTTTAAACCTGAAAAATTAAATATTGGAGCATTGGGGAACATGGTTCCGCAACTCCACATTCATATTATCGGGCGCCATGCGAAAGACCCGGCATGGCCTGGGCCGGTATGGGGTGTTGGGGAGGGGCTCTCCTATGATCCGCAGAAAAAACAAGAAAGAATAGCGCTCATACATAAACACCTTTAATTCAACTTAATCCAGTTAAATTAAACAAGCCAGTTAATCCAGCGGCCATGAAAATCAGCTCTGGCTAATATTTTTGTCTCTCCTCCGGGCCAAAGTGTGACAGAGAGAGCAGCGCCAGGCGTTTCCTTATCCGCTTCCAACCGTAACCACGCCAAGGGGCTATCGTTTCGCGCCAATTGCCCGGCCTCCTGCATGAGGCGCTCACCTGCCACTTGGTCTGCCTTGGTAAAATACTGCCAAGCGATAGTATGGTAAATCACGTGAACCGTGTTTTCGCTCTGCTGGGCAAGCCGCCCGGCAAGCCATTTGATCGCACTCTGCTTAGTAACGCGTTCTGGCTGAGTTTTTGCAAAATCGATCGCAGATCTGGTTTTCGCAATTCGGTCCGGTTGATCCGCCCAAATATAGGATAACAACCGAAGACGTTCGTCCGCCTTATCAATGTCAAGAGGATTGAGGTCGCAGCCAGCCCTCTCCAGAACACGGAGCGGATGCATGGCTGGCATTGAACCCTTCCAGTCTGGCTCCTGCAGGACCGGTGCGTGGGCACTTCCCCATAAGGTCCCCTTTAAATTGTAACTGAACTTATCCCAAAACAAATTCAGGCCCGCACTTGCTCCTAATTCAGAGGTCCTGAAATCCATCAAATTGGTTTGCTTTGCGATATATTGAAATCCAGGGAACAGAATTCCAGCACGTTTGACCTCGTTAGTCTGCGGCGCATTTCTTAAAAACTGAAGGACAAATTCTTCCTCCTCCTCAACCGCACTCAGAACAGCCTCCAACAGCCGGTCATCACAAATGCTTTGATCATTGGGAGGATAGACTGACTGTAACGCAGGAAGACGGCTCGACAAAACCAGCGCATGCAAGGCCCCTGTCAACCGCAAGGGAACAGACTCTCCGTATGGTGAGACATCTCCCGGCCAATTGGCGATATGACGCCAAACAACCCCTTCTGCAGGGAAATTCTCTGCCAGCAACAAGCACAGACGCGCCATAAAAGGGGATCCTAAACTTTCGCAGGCTTTTGACTGCACACGAAATGCCGTTAGAATTGGTTGTTCGGACATAACCACCCCTTTTTCCAAATTGGTTGAGAAGTACCGCGACCCTCATCTTATTAAAGAGGTCTGGGCCCTCCTGAGACGTAGGACTGAAACATTTCTTTTAGCCGGGCGTAATGATCATCGATATTTTCGTGCGGACCGGAGAACATTTTTTTAACAGCAAGTCCCCGCAGCAAAACAAGCAAAACAGTTCGCCAATCCAGTATTTCGTCCCGACTCTCGCTATAGTCGGAAAAGAACCCCAACCAGTATTCGTCACGTTCTTCATCCAATCGGGCTATACCTTCCTCGATGCTTTTTTTCAGGGCTGGATCACGATGCCCCTGAACTGCGATTTCCAGAAAGACAACATAGATATCGCTTTTATACCCTGACCAATAGTGATCAATCAGTCGATCCAGTCGTTCTGATTTTCCAAGGTGACTTAAATCAGTTTGTGCGACCATTACGTTTAATTTCTGCACGATCGTGACAATAACTTCCTGTAACAAATCTTTTGGGCTCGAAAAGTGATACTGGATAGCCCCTCTTGTCAGACCCGCAGCTTTCGCCACCCGTGTTGTCGTCAAATTTGCGCAACCGTCACTTTGAATAAGATGGATGGCGGCATCAATTAATTTGGCCCGCGTTTCTTCCCTGCGCTGTTGCTGGGTTTTGCGGTCAATGATGGGCCCGCCCTCTTCCTGCTGGACGGAATTTTCCAATCCATTTTCCTTATTCACCATTCTGTCTCCAGCTCCCTAATACATGAAGCTCATTATTATTTTGCACGAGAGTATCTAGAAAATGTCTTAAAATCAATCACTTCGGAAAAACACACTCGGTTGTTGACAATTTGTCATTTTGTTGTTGATACATTCATTCATGAATGATAGTGTAATTTTCAATAATAAGAATAAGGGGGAAACAGTCGGTGCTAAGTGTGTGACGCAATCCCCCACCTCTTCCCTTCTTTTCCAAAATATCTGCTTTAAAATCTGTTTTTCATTACGGGTCCACATCGGCATTTGCGACCAATAGCAGTTTTCCGAAATGGCCAACTAAAAAGCCCCACACAAATGGTGGGGCTTTGAGTATTCTGGCTTTCAACGAGATCGCATCTCAAGACAACCCGCTAGTCTTTTGCAAGGCCCTCATCTCGACATTTGATCATTCTTAATGGCGTGTAAATAATTGCGACAGTCCCATCCTGCTTGACAATTTTATTGCGCGTTCGAACAAGGCCCCGACCGGGTTTACTGGTCAATCGCGCTTCGATCACCTCGCATTCCACATGAAGGGTATCCCCTGCAAAAACCGGGTTTTCGACATTAAGTTCCATGTTCAGAAACGCGTATCCTGTATGCTGCATGGTCGATTGTACAAGTAACCCTTCCGCAAAAGTATACGCAAGTGCCCCCGGTGCAACCCGTCCCTTGATGTCAGAAGAATGCTCCAGAAACTCCAGATCCATGAACAGCACTTCCTGCATACCCGTTGTATTGATGAAGTTTACGATATCGGCTTCTGTTACAGTTCGGCCAATTGTCTTGAATTGTCGGCCAAGCGGCAAATCTTCATAGTAAAATCCAAGCCCTACGGTTTCCACATTTCCCCCTTAATCGGCAAGTGCGAGCTTACCGATAATATTGCGTTGTATCTGATTTGTACCTTCGACGATTTTAAGAACTTTGGCGTCTCTGAAATACCGGCCAATGGGGTATTCTGAGGAAATGCCCGCGGCTCCGAAAAGCTGAACCGCATTTTCTGCAACGGTCATGGCTGTATCGGTTGCGAACAGTTTAGACATGGCCGCCATTCCAGCCAGTTCATTGCCCCGCACGCCCGCATTGACCATCGCGGCCGCCTTATAAACCATTAACCGAGAAGCCTCTGTCTGGGTTTCCATATCCGCAATCATCCATCTCACACCCTGAAAGTCAGAGACTTGCTGACCGAAGGCGCGTCTTTGCTTGATGAAGTCCTTGGTATGATCGATTGCCCCTTGCGCCAATCCAACCGCCCGCGCGCCAATATAGGGGCGCGATTTATTGAACGCCTCCATAACAATTTTGAAGCCTTTTCCTTCTGGTCCCAATCGGGCGCTATCAGGAACGAAAACATCTTCCAAAAACAAAGAGTTTGATGGAACCCCCCGGGCTCCCATCTTGTCTTCTTTTTCACCGATTGTGAAACCCGGCGTATCCCGATCAATAATGAACATGTTAATGGAACCAGTGCCCGAAGCCTCTCCTACTTTCGCCGCGACAAGCACAAAATCAGATACTTCCGCATTCGTACACCAAATTTTTGCACCATTGATCACATAACCGCCCTCTGTTGGAACGGCACGGGTTTTAATTCCCGCAACATCTGATCCACTTTGTGGTTCTGTTGTTGAAAATGCGCCGCGCAAATCCCCGCTAGCGAGGCCCGTTAGATATTTATCTTTTTGCTCCTTTGACCCGCCGGCCAAAATCGCGCCGAACGGCAACCATTGAACCAGCAAAAGATAGGCTGTGTTGTAACAAACCCGCCCCAATTCCTCGATTGCCAGACAACATGAAACAGAATCCTCCGTACCGCCATATTCTTCAGGAAACGGCAGGGTGAACAGACCCAGACTTTTCAACAGATCGAACATATCCTGAGGATATTCAGCCGTTTTATCGATATCATTCGCGCGAGCCGCAACTTTTTCGCGAGCCACCCGACGAACCAATTCCTGGACCTGCCGTTGATCTTCAGTAAGTTCAAAGTTCATGTGTTTTTTTCTTTGCTGCTAAATGCCTGATAGACGCCGAAACGGCGTCATTATTCTCTGATGATATGAGAAAACAGGTTTGAGGCAATGCCTCGCCCTGTTTTATTGTTGTTTTTTATAAGTATGGCAAAGCTTTTTCTATTCATCCAATATATTATTACTTTAATTTTGATACATAATATGTATCAATCAACAAATGACAGATATCCGGCAAATCAGACACTTCATCGCAGTCGCAGAAGAAAAACACTTTCGCATCGCTGCCGAAAGACTTCATATGACGCAGCCTCCGCTTAGTCATTCCATAAAGAAGCTGGAGCAAACCCTTAATGTTACACTACTCACCCGGGCCAATCGATCCGTTACCTTAACCCCAGCCGGTGAGGTCTTCTTAAAAGGCGCTTATGAAATTCTTGAGAAACTGAACCAGGTAACAGAAGACACCCGCCGGGCATCTCAAGGGCTGACAGGACGACTGACTTTAGGCTTTGTTGGCTCTGCAATATATGAAGCCTTACCAGACACTGTCAGGCAATTTCGTCAAACTTTCCCCAATGTTGAGGTAGAGCTTGAAGAATTAAGTACCGTGGATCAGTTAGACGCTATCTCAAAAGGCAGTATTGACGCAGGCCTGTTGCGTCCTCCTGTTGCTGGACGTGGCCTGTTCGATCTCACGACCATCAGGCAGGAGAAGCTGATCGTCGTTATGCCACAATCTCACCCACAGGCCGATAAGAAAGCGGTCCGGTTAAGCAGCCTTTCAGAAGATGGATTTATCCTGTTTCCATTACAAACATCACCTAATCTGCATGCTCTGGTATTGCATGCTTGCCATCAGGCTGGTTTCACGCCCAGAATTAGTCAAACAGCATCCCAGATCCAGACACAAATCAGCCTGGTGTCTGCGGGGCTTGGGATTGCATTGGTGCCCCAATGTGTCCGTCAGGCCGTTCATAGCGGTGTTGTTTACAAGGATCTTGAAGGCGCGGACAAAGAGATTGAAACCCACATGGCTATTGCCTGCAAGCAGGGGCACAAAAACAGTTTGCTGACGGCCTTCATTGAATGTTGTCGTCCGTTCCCCACGGCAACGTGATTATTTGAAAATTGGCATTTCTGCTGATCTCCCCTAGTCTTTGCCTCAATCAAGGAAAACAGGGATCAAATCATGACATTAACGGCTCACCTATATTACTCTTTTCGCAGCCCTTATTCGTATCTTGGGACCAAGCAATATCGGCAATTAACCGAACAGTATGATCTCGATATTCTGGTAAAACCGGTTTACCCGATCGCAATCCGTACACCTGAATTTTTTGCCAAGATCGATCCAAACTGGATAGGCTATCTACTGCGGGACTGTGCGAGAGTTGCACAATACCGCGATTTGCCGTTCCGTTGGCCGCGACCCGACCCTGTCGTGATGGATAATAAGACCCGAAGCATATCTAAGGAGCAGCCCTACATACACAGACTGACCCGACTTGGTGTTCTTGCATCCGAATTGGGCAAAGGCATGGCTTTTATTGAACATGTTTCGGATGCAATTTGGGGCGGAGAAATAACCGACTGGCACTTACCCGAAAATCTGGCACCCGTTGTTGCTAAAGCTGGCCTGTCACTGTCAGAAATGGATGCAGAAATTCAAGCGAGAGAGCAAGATATGGAGCGCCAGATCAGTCAGCATCAGTCAGAATTGGAGGAAGCCGGTCATTGGGGCGTCCCAACACTCGTTTTTAATGGAGAGCCATTTTTTGGTCAGGATAGAATTGATCTCGCCGTTTGGCGGATGAAACATTCAGGTCTAACAAACCATTGAGGGCACCAGAAAGAAGCAGACCCTGATCGCCCCCAAGGCACGAATACCTACTCACCTTCTTTGAGTGCGCCGTAAATCTTTCATTTCATAAGGCTCGTCGAAAATATTCTCCAATTCGACGCCCGCCTTTTCCGCCCGAGAGCAGGAGGCGTAGACCATCGACGGAAATCCGGCTGCATATACCTTCCACCCTGCTAAGCTGGGGAAATCCTGAAAGGCTACTTCATCTGCACGCCCTTGACGAAAGCCTTCCCGGTAATAAGAACGGGACAAGCAGGGGAAATAATGAAACCCTTTGTGTTCCTGCTCGAGCTCTTTTAACGTTTCATGCAAATAGAAACCCGACATCTGATTGCTGGTGTAATACAATGCTATATGCCCCGTATGGCCATAAGATAACGCTGATCTTAATATTCCCATCAAGGATGCCAAGCCAGCACCACTCCCCAACAGTAATAGACTCTGATCCCGCCTCTCAGGACGATAATAGAATTGCCCGTGAGGCCCCTGTAAAAATAACGTTTCTCCAACTCGACAATCGGAATATAACCAATTGCTCAACTCACCGGCTGGACGCTTTTCGACATGGATCTCTAGGACGCCCGCCTCTGTTGGCAATCCGGCAAGCGTATAGCTTCTCAGAACACCGTCACTACGCCCTAGATTAACAAACTGGCCAGGGAGAAATTCAAAGTTCGGGTCAACACGGAGGGTTATCTGGCAGATCCTGTCCGACAACTGCCGTTTTTTGACAACCGTTGCTTCCTGAAAAAACGTATTTGTTTCCGGCGACGCCACCTCGAGATTATGCCTTAACGGGCATTTACAGGACAAAAAATATCCCGCTTTTGTCAATTCTTCGTCCAACCCATTTTGGGAAACGGGCAGCAAATCACCCTCTTTACAATGGAGAATACATCCCTGACATCGGCCTGTTTTACAGGAATGCGATATTTCCTCACCGGCCTTCAATAAAATGTCTAAAACGGTTTCTTTTTCATGCCCTTTATACGCGCGGCCATCAAAATTCAAAATAGGCATCTCCCCTCCCTCATGTTCAAAACAGGAATTAAAACGGAGAAAACTCAACATCTGTTTACTTGTTAAAAGTATAAATTTTGGTTTTTGTAGTGCGGCTGAGTATAGTTTGAAATCAGTTACATCAAATGATTTAGGTTTTTCAAATAAAAAGAAAAGGCTTCTTTTTTTTTCGAAAGGCCATGAAGCAGGCTTTCCTATTTCGAGTTAAAACCGAATACCGAATGAAAGGGCGCCAAAAACGGATGGATCATTCTGTCCGTCAAATTCGTTTGTTCGGTAAATTGCCGTATAACTTAGTCGATATCGATCATAGGTAAATGCAATCCCTGCATTCAAATCGGCAACAAAGTACTTTTTATCGACACTATGAGAGTCAGTAAAACTATTCCCGTCGAGAAAAATGTTTCGGGCGATCGCCCGCCCGTCAACACCTGCAAAAAGAAACCAGCTCCATGTGTTGGCCGGCGTATCAAAGTACCCCGTGCCGGGAAGCCCAGGCCGTACTCTGATCGGCGCATCCTGAGAAATACCATCATCTGGAGACAATTTTACCGTAAAGCCAGCGTTGGCAAAGGTATAAACATTCCCAAGAGTAGCACCAAAATGCGGGCTGACTGAGCCTTTGAACCCCAAAAAATTAGTGGACAACAAATCAGTATATCGGCGCTGCCACCCCAAAAGAAGTGCCGGTTCATTCTTGAGCTGATTAGACCAGCCTTTTGGGGTTGGACTGGACGGTGTGACATATTTATGAACAATTTTCTGAGACTGTTCTCCCAACGCCGCAGAACCGACGACGCCAAGGGACAGCTCCAACTCATCAACGTGATTTCCAGTGACGGTCACCAATCCCATGGAAGCATACAAATGAGCAGCCCAGGGTCTATCTTCCGGGTCCTGAGGACGTTCCGTTATCTCGCTTGGCGTATAAAGGTTCTGACCCAACGAATAGAACAATCCAGTCTGCTCGTTCAAACTAAAGGTCGGCATGAAATCCGCAACGACATGCGCAAACTCCGGGATTTCGAAATCAGTATCCAGATAACCAAGCCGGATACCACTTGTATAATTCTGGTCCGTGCCTTTATATCCAATCGAGTCATTCTCCACGACAACCGTAAAGATCGCTTCTTTCTGCGCAAGCGCTTCTTCGGCCATAGAAATGCCTGAAGCGAGCAAATAAATGCATGTGGAATAAAACAGGACCTTCATAACTGTCACACTCAAAATTGATTTCTCAAAGCCTGCCCCTAGATGCGTCTAAAGACACCTGGAAGTAAAGAAAAATAGTGATGATTTGTTTATTCAATAACCCCTGAAGCCTTCATCTTTTCAAGCGCTTCTCTGTCGTATCCAACTTCTGACAGAACGTCAAAACTATGCTCCCCCAGCAACGGGGCATGACACGTCGGTGCGGGCTGACTTTCAGACCAAAAAGCGGGAACCGCCATATCTCGAATTTTACCTTCAGAAGGGTGTTCACGTTCAATAAAAAACCCTGTTTGCGCAAGATGAACATCACCGAGCAGACTTTCCGGACTATTCATCGGCATTGCAGGAACATCCGCCAGATCGAACAGTGTCATCCATTCATCTGTCGTTCTGGTTTGCAAAAGCGCTGCCAACTCAGCATATATCTCAGCAATATGTTCTGTTCGTGTCGTAATAGAGGTAAAACGCGGATCCTGCTCCAGCACATCTTCTTTTCCCAGCGCTTTGTAAAAATCCCGCCAATGGCGATCCGTATAAATCATGGCGCAGATATAGCCGTCTTGTGTTGGATAAGGGCGCCTGTCTGGATTGAGCATCCGCTTGTAACCCGGCCTACCAATTGGCGGCAGAAAAGTCTCCCCTTCCATATGGTCTGCCAATATGAAGCTGACCATCATTTCGAACATTGGCAGATCCAGTTTTTGCCCTGTCCCTGTCCGGCTACGGTAATATAAAGCAGCGTTGATTTGACCTACCGCCCATAGCGCAACCCCCCGATCAACAATAGCTGAAGGGGCGTAGCGCGGTGCACCGCCATCCGCCATCTGCGCCAAGGCCGGGATCGATACCGCGCCCTGTATCAAATCGTCAAACGCCGGTTTTTTCGCATAGGGGCCGTTCTGGCCATAGCCATACAGCCCGGCATATATCAAAGACGGATTGATTTGCCTGACAGTTTCATAAGAAAGACCCAACCTTTCCATGACCTGAGGACGTCGATTATAAACAAGGATGTCTGCCTTTGCGATCAGACGTAATATTGCCGCGTGCCCTTCTTCAGTTTTCAGGTCAAGGACTAAACTCCGTTTGCTCCGATTGCAGTTAAGATAAATTGCGCCCATACCTAAATTTCTTGCAGCACCGATATATCGAACCGGATCCCCACCCGGCGCCTCAACTTTTATGACATCAGCCCCCATATCCCCCAGAATTTGAGTTGTATACGGTCCCATCAGCATATTGGTGAGATCAACAATTTTTATGTCTTCAAGCGGTTTTGGCATTCTATTTCTGTTCCATTTCTATTTTTATTCTTTGGAAAGTATTCGGAAAGTCTGCCAGACACCCCCCCTTAATCACAAGGAAATAGCTGAAGATCAGTATCGTTTTGTTATCGGCTGGACCAAAAAAAAGGCTGACCGGAGAACCGATCAGCCTTTGAGATAGTTCGCTTATAACACCGGGTCATGAACGAACTTTTGTATCAGACGCTGTCCTGCAGTGAGACTTGGATCGACAGACTACAAATGTAATCTTTAGTCGATAAACACTATCTCAGGCGGACAAGGCGGAACCATCCCCACATATGAGCACCGCCCCTAGCAACCCCTGATCTCTATATTTAATGAAATTAATGATCAAATAACAACATTTTTCCACATCAATTCGCCATCTAACAACAAAATACCTCATATTTTAGTTGAAACAACTTATAATTAAGACATGATATTTCATTCTTCACCCTTGAATAATCAGCACATTACCCTCCCCTAAAACAAATAAACCCAATACACTAAATCATGCTATAATTGCGCTTGCGTTGTAGTTTCCTGGTATCCCTAAAACTAAGGAGAATGAGCGTGTATAAAATACTCTCAATAGACGGCGGAGGAATTCGAGGCGTTATTCCAGCAGTCCTTCTACAATATTTGGAAGCAGAATCCGGAAAAGCGATTGCGGACCTATTCGATCTAATCGTCGGAACCTCAACAGGCGGGATCCTTGCGGCAGGCGCGACTGCTCCCGATGCCACAGGAAAACCGAAATACTCGGCCACTGACCTTCTTAAGATTTATGAAGATCATGGCTCGGAAATATTCAGCCGAAGTTTTTGGAAAGGTGTTGTTTCAGCTGGGGGGATGACAGACGAACAATATGATGAAGAAGCTTTGGAAAACCTTCTTGATCGGTATTTTGGAACAACGACACTGAAAGACTGCCTGAAACCCGTTATTCTCACTTCCTATGATATTGAGGCTCGGGCCCCTTATTTCTTCAAGAGCCGCCAGGCCTTGAAAACTGATACAAGAAATCATTTTTTAAAGGATGCCGCACGGGCAACCAGCGCCGCGCCCACCTATTTTGAGCCTGAAATGGTCAAGACAGAACCCGATACCGGTTTAAAGCGCGCGCTCATTGACGGCGGGGTCTTTGTCAATAATCCGGCCATGTGCGCCTATACCGAAGCTGTCTCTGAGGGGGAGGATCCTTCTGACATGTTGCTGGTATCGCTTGGAACCGGAATCACAACGCGAAAAATTCCATTCGACGACGCAAAAGACTGGGGCGCATTAGGCTGGGTTCGGCCCATAATCAGTGTGATGATGGACGGAACAGCAGATGCAACAGATTTTCATTTGGATTTGATCCTGGGCGGAAAACGCAAACAAAATTCACAGCGCTATTTCCGTTTTGACAAACATCTCACCCACGCACTGGATGATATGGACGCGGCCCACAGTGCCAACATTCAAGCGCTCAAAAAAGAAGGAAGTTCAATTATTGATGATAATAAGCAGGAATTGGAAAAGCTGATAAACCTGCTGACGTAAAAACCCGGGTCGCACCGTTAAACAAGTAAATCTGGCCGGATTTTATCCGGCCAGTTGCTTCCCGAGTTTTTCGGTCAACCTGTTTTCAATTTCAGTCAGATATTCTTCCACTGATATCTTGAATTCCGATGTCACTTCAAGGTCACGATCTTCAAAAACATCCCGTTCAGGGTAGGTAGACTGCCATTCAATAATTTTCTGATCACGTTCAAGGATTAACTGCCGAATAACCGGTTTATAAAGCCGGATCAACGCCGTTAGCCAAATATTCACAGGCCATGAAGGTTGTGCAACATCGATTTCAAAACGGTCAACAAACGCAACAACGTCTTCGGCTGCATACCAGTTTTCAGCAGTAACCCAACGATTTGTGGTAAACAGCGACAGGGGAAATCCTCTATTATCCATTGAAACGGCTATCAAGTGACAAATGTTATCATCCCGTTCGTCCATATAGGACATATGCGACTGCCCTGAAACAGGTTCTTCGCCCGCCGTCATTCCATCTGATCTTAAAAAAGTATGGAAATGCCCATGCTCCCCATCTCTATGCGCATGATAATAATATTGCGAATGAGTTTCCGGATCAAAAACATCTCCGGGCGGGTAATGCTCCATTTCGTAGAATGTGTCGTGACACTTGATCAACTCCCCCACAATATTATCACTGGTTTTTGCAAGGACACGGTAACAATTCAGAACATATTGACCGGCTTCCGCCATTTCTTCCAATTCAAGTATCGTCAATTTGTCCCAATCCAACATCGTTACCTCTAATCAAATAACTTACTCAGACAATCACGCGAGCTACAAAACAGCCCGCGTGACAAATGTGCCCCGAAAGAACCTCTAATGACAACGGCTCTTTTAGAATGAAGGGGTAATTAATTTTTCTTGGCTGCACATGGATTGCATGGATTACAGGGGTTCTTCTTGGCGGCACAAGGGTTGCAAGGGTTACAGGCATTTTTCTTTGCAGCACAAGGATTACATGGGTTCTTTGCCGCACATGGGTTGCATGGGTTTTTCTTTGCTTTGCAAGGGCTGCAAGACGCAATAACAACGCCATCCAACGAGACTGCTTTAGCCGCTGGTGCCGCAACGATTGTCGCTGCAGACAAGGCGGTTAGACCAACTGCTGTTACTGTAAGGGATTTTTTCAACATTTCTTTTTCCTCGAATAAAACCTGTAGACTGATGACCGCCTGAAACCCGGAATACCCCGGATGCCGCGGATGAAAACGTCTCTAACGTTCAACTAGAAACAATAGAAAACGATCGTTTACCTTATTGAACTGGAATAAATTCTCTCATTTTCTGGAGTTGACTATGGCAGATGAAAGCCGCCCTCTCTAATAACGTTGTTTCACATAATTGTGACAGTTTGAGAGCACAGAAAACATGTGTTCCAGCCATCTTTCAGGTCTTGAATTCCAGACCAATAAAATGGAAAAAAGAGATGTATTTTCAGTTGTCCTTTACGACAAGCTTATAGTCAGGCGTCGTGTTCAGCGGACAGGAAAACAAATAGTCACCGGGTTTTAACGTTACTTTGTAGTCTTTGGTTGCCCCGGTCACCAAACCACCACCGGATACACTAATTTTGTTCAGTTTATGCAGCGGGTTTGCCCAGTTATAATCTTCCTCACGCAACCAAAACCCTAATTCATAAGGAACATTTTTGTTGGAAACCCTAAAAATATAGTCCCCCGGCTTCAAGGTGATAACCTTGGAACTCGCAACCCTTTCTTTTGCCGATTTAAGATTTATCGCCTCACAGTCCGCCTTACTTTGAGAGAGATATCCCTGATCATTTTCAACGTCCAGAAACTGACACGGAACTTGCGTTAATTCAATCACCTGAGGGGCGGCAACAGCCGCGGTGATAGAGCCGCCCAAAATGATCCCAACGACAGGAAGTACGCCCACTGCGCTCCACGTCATCAATTTTCTATAATTCATTATTCTCGTCCTTTTTTAATTCAGTTCAGTTGAAAATACTGGCGAATTTTCGTTCCAATCCAGTTCCCTGGAAAGGCACATAAAATCCAAACCCAACCATGCAAACTTGTCGACCCGGCACCGCTGATGAACGCTCCAATATTGCAGCCATATGCCAGACGCGCACCGTATCCCAGCATCAGCCCTCCAACGATGGCGGCAATCAATGGTCCCAAACGCCGATCCCATTTCGCTGACCTTTTCCTGCTCATCAGCATTGCAGCCGTGGCCCCGATCATTATCCCGACATTCATGACAGAAGTTGTGTCATGCCAAACTGATTGACGAAGCGCACCGGAGGCAAAACCATCCGCCCAAAAAACACTTGTCGCCGGATCCCATCCCAGAAAGGTTGCGACTTTGGCACCCCAAAGTGTAAATCCCCATGTAATGGACCAAGGGTGCCCGGCTGTCACCAGCGTGAGCCAGTTTAAAACGGCTAATGATACGGCAGCCCAAATCAATGGCCACGGGCCTTTCAATAACACGGTCCAGTAAGGGCCAGTCCTCACGCTTTCATTGGGCAGGCTTTCTTTTTCTTGGGTTCGGTATTTCTGCAGCGTAAAATATAAAAGCCCTAAGAACGCCAGCTGGATTGGTACAGCAAGTTCCCAGCCCACAACACCTGCCAATGAAATTGCTGGAAGAGAAGGCAATGACTGCCACCAATTCAGATCGAGGCTGCCCCAAAATGCTCCCGCACAGAAGAAAACGAGGACAATCATCATTCTTGGATTGCCTGACCCCGCAGTATAAAGACTGCCCGACGCGCAAGCCCCGCCGAGTTGCATTCCAATCCCAAAGATAAAAGCCCCGAACGCCATGCCGACGCCCGCGGGCGCAATCGCACCGGTGACCGGTGCATCAAATGCAAACCCTTGCGACAAGACAGGTGCAAACAGGATCGTTGTTAATGCAACCAGCAATAAATGACTGTCTATTCCGCTTACCTGCCGGTGCGTAAAGAATTTCCGGTAGGCCGCGCTAAAACTATAAGAAGCATGATAAAGGGTTAGCCCCATAGCCAAGGCGATCACAAAAAATACAAAAGCGTCACGTTTGGCGAAGGTAAAAAAGAAGCCCGTCAACATCACTGCCGTCACGGCCATAACGGCTGCAAATCGGCGCGACCCTGGTATATCTAGATGACTATCAATCGCCATTTAACGACCCTTTTCCGCACCTGAATAGCGGTACCGATCAGGACAGCATGTCCGACGACCGGTATTGAGCCAATGTAAGGGAAGACCTGTTCACATACAGTTCAATTTGCCGAGAGCAGCGTTCCAACGACCATGCCGAAGTGAAAATCAGATTTACGATCCGAAAGTTTGTTTATCTATTTACGCTGTATTTCAACATCACGATGCAGATAAACACTCATAATCAAACCGAATCCAACCAACAGGGTTAGCATTGAAGTCCCACCATATGAGATCAACGGAAGCGGCACACCAACGACTGGCACCAGCCCCATCACCATGGCAATATTGATAAACACATACAGGAAAAAGACGCCTGTCATGCCGACAGCCATCAGCTTTCCAAATTGATTACGAGAGCGATACGCAATGGCATATCCATAGGCAATCAGCAGAATATAAAGCGAAAACAGGATCAACCCGCCAACCAAACCAAATTCCTCTGCCAGCATGCTAAAAATAAAGTCGGTCCGCATTTCAGGTAGATAATTCAGGTGACTTTGGGTCCCTTGAACAAGCCCTTTTCCAAAAACACCACCCGATCCCAATGCAATTTTTGACTGCATAATATGGTAACCCGCCCCCAGCGGATCGGATTCCGGATTGAGAAAAATCAGAATTCGTTTCTTTTGATATTCATACAAAAACTGATAAGCGAAAAATGCACTTGGAACAGCGATCCCGATAACGGCACCAAACATCCACATGCTAACACCCGCGCAAAAGAAAACGATCCCGGCACCGGCAACAAGCAGGAGTGTTGTTCCCAGATCAGGCTGACGTAAAACCAAAGCCGCGGGCATCGCAATCAAGATTAATGGCACAATAAGCCAGCGAATACGCCGGACGTCATCCATTGACAAGCCATGGAAGTAGCGCGCCATCGCCATAATCAGGGTAATTTTCACAACTTCGGACGGCTGCACCTGAATGGGACCAATCTCAACCCACCGTTTGGCGCCCATACCGACGACCCCCATAATTTCAACGGCACCTAACATCAAAAGTGAAATAGCATATAGTGGATACGCCAACTTTAACCAGATGCGAATATCGACCAACGCCACGATGAACATAATAACCATGCCGGCCGCAAACCGCATCATCTGCCGAGAGGCCCAAGGTTCAATACTGCCATTTGCAGCGGAATACAGCATCACAAAGCCAACGGAGGCGACAGCGCAAATCAAAAGGACAAAGCCCCAGTTCATGTCCCAGATTTTTCGCGCCAGTGGCAAATTCTGTTCCGGCGCACCGATTTCCCTAAGCATCCGTTTCCCCCTTCTTCTGGGGTTTATTAACAAATTTGGAGCGGTCTTTATTCCGAACTGGATCCAGTCTCAATGCTGCTTTCAACAAATCTCTGGCAATTGGGGCCGCAGCTTTCGATCCGCTGCCGCCATGTTCAACAATCACTGATACCGCGTAACGCGGCTCATCATACGGAGCGTATGCAACAAAAAGAGCATGATCCCGCTCCTTCCACGCACGCTCACTCGATTTTAACACCCCGGTCAACCGTTCTTTCTTTGAAATTCGGCGGACCTGTGCGGTTCCTGACTTGCCCGCCATTTCCCAGCCTTCAACCTTGATCTTGGAACCACGCCCTGTCCCGCGTTTTCCGTTGACCACATCAAACATACCGGCCTGAACATACCGAAGGAACGTCTTGTTGAGCCCCATATCCGCCGGTTCTTCTGTCTGGATGGGATTGTCAGCCTGCTCCATACTGTTTTTTACCAATCGTGGCGTCACGGCCTTACCACCGTTTGCCAGCCGAGCGGTCATCACCGCCAATTGCAAAGGGGTCGACAAGACATATCCCTGTCCAATCCCTGCATTAAACGTGTCCCCAACCTGCCAGCGCTCGCCTCGAACTGCTCGCTTCCAATCTGTTGTTGGTATTAGGCCTGATTTTTCTCCACGAAGATCCAGACCCAATTTTTCGCCCAAACCAAAGCGATTGGACATCTCGGCAATCTTGTCTATGCCGACCTTCCGAGCGATATCGTAAAAGAATACATCGCAGGACTGTTCGATGGATTCACGCAGATTGAGCTTTCCATGCCCGCCGCGTTTCCAACAATGGAATTTATGGTTTCCAAGCTTTGTCGAGCCGTTGCAATAAACCTCATGGTCCATTGTTATTGCCCCGTTTTCCAATGCCGCCAGGGCAACGATCATTTTGAACGTAGAACCCGGAGGATATTGTCCGGCAACGGCTTTATTCCCAAGAGGCCTCTTAGGGTTTCCTTGAAGAGCTTTCCAATCCTTTGTGCTGATACCCGTTGTAAAGCTATTGGGATCGAAGCTTGGAACAGACACCATCGACAACACATCGCCCGTGTGAATATCAATCACTACAGCGGCCGCACTCTCTTCGCCCATTCGTTCAACGGTATATTTTTGCAACTCAGCGTCAATCGTCAGGACCAGATCATTTCCCGGGCGCCCTTCCTGACGATCCAGTTCACGAATGACCCGGCCATAGGCGTTTGCTTCCACACGACTTGTACCTGCGGTGCCGCGCAGTGGCAGGTCATAAAATTTTTCAATCCCGTTTTTGCCAATTCGAAAGCCCGGCAGCTCCAGCAAAGGATCTGGCTCCAGATTTTTAAGGTCCCGCTCCGAAACAGCGCCAACATATCCGACCGTATGCGCAAAAAGAGGGCCATAGGGGTAATAACGGGTTTGACCGACGTCCAGTTGAATACCCGGTAATTCAGGACTATGAACATTGATCCGTGCAAACTCTTCCCAGCTAAGATTATCCATCACCGTGATTGGAACGAAACCACGCTTGCGTTTTGTTTCTTTTAGAACCCGCACACGATCCTGCTCTGGAACAGGAACCAATTCTGACAACCGGTCCAAAGTCTGCTCTACGCTATCTGTCTGTTCGCGGATCAAAACAACCTGATAATTTTGCCGATTACTTGCTATTTCATCGCCAAATCGATCCAATATCCGACCTCGCAATGGCGCCAGCAAACGGATATTCATTCGATTTTCGTCCGCCATCATCGTATATTCATTGGATTGAATAACTTGCAGATAATACAGGCGCCCTGCCAGAACCGACATCAACGCAGCCTGTCCGCCTGCCATCATTAATGATCGTCGGGTGAATAATTTAGCTTTTTCCTTGCTACTTTTACCGCGCATATCAAATGCCTTTCAACAGGCTATGCTGTATCGCGCCAAAGCACCAAGCAAACAGGGGAAAGATCAAAACCGTGATGATCAATTGGATCAAAACCGGGAAAAAGGGCATCAGAGCCAATGAATAGATACAAGCAATCAACCAGGTTAGCATGCTGATCCCAGTCGCAATCAACAAGTAACCCCACCATGTCAGGATAAACGCTTTACCGACAAAAACATGCCGCTGAGAAACAGCAACACCATGAACGATCAGAAGCATAAATGAAGATAGACCAAGGGGAACTCCGGTCAGAATATCCGAAATCAAACCCAGAAAAAAGACTACGGGCGCCGCCATTAAATAAGGGCGATGCAGACTCCAGTAAAAAACGGACATTGAAACCAAGGCCGGAGAGATAACCGCAAAACCATCAATACGAATTGGAACCACCGTCAAAAGGGCAAGCAGAAAGGTCAACCAAAAAGGGATGCTCCCTCTAAGGACCTGATTAATCTGATACGATACTGGCGGCTGCTCAAGCATATGGATGCGCTTTCACTCTAATCGCCGAGAAGGCTCTCACCCAAGTCACCCGGATTAGTATGCCGGTCGGTCAGTCCGGGAAGGTCGTACCGAAGCACGCTGACATATTCCAGACGTTCCCAGTCAGCAAATGTCTGTATTCTGATTTGTCCGTCCCGAACAGACGACACAATCCCGATCGGACGGCCTGCTGGCAACATGGCCCCATCTCCCGATGTGACAACTCGATCACCCGCAGACACTTGGGCATTATTGGGCAGATACTCCAAAGTAGGCGAGGTCGAGTTATCGCCTACCAAAATGCCTTTATGGCGCGATTTTTCCAACACGACAGGAATACGGGAGTTCAAATCTGTAAGCAGCAATACCCGCGCCGAATTTTTACCGGTTTCAGCAATACGCCCGACCAGTCCAAGTGGGCCAACCACGGCTTGTCCCACGCGAATACCATCTCTGGATCCGGCACTTAGCAATAAGGTTCGCACAAAAGGGCCGCCGGAATCACCAACGACCCGGGCAGAGATCGGCAATACAAGTGGATCGGTCAAAACGTTAAGTAGACGTCGGTAATTTTCGTTTTCCTGATCAAGCGACCGGCTCACGGCCTGCCAGCGCAGCAGTCGTTCGTTTTCCCGTCTTAGCCGTTCGTTTTCTTCAACCAGCGTCGCCAGCTCTTTAACGCGGGTAATTCCTTTATTGATAGCGTCAACAGGCTGGGAAAGCGTCCCAAGCACGGGCGATAGTGCGTCTGTGCTGATCGTTCGCACCCGCTCCATAAGCACGAGATCAGCCTTACCCAAAACCAGTAAGGCAATTGACACACAAATGAGTGTCAAAAAAGCAAAGCGCTGAAAAACAATTTTCAGCGGAAAGGCCAGTTTCCATGCTGTACCTTGGCCTAAAGCCATTCAGCTACTCCTGCATAACTCTCAATTGAGTGTTCCCCAACACTCACGTCCAGTCCTAGTTATCTCCACTTAGAACATGGCGCAGTGCCTTGATTTCTTCAAGGGCACGCCCTGTTCCTATAGCAACGCATGATAGCGGCTCATCAGCGATTGAAACCGGAAGGCCCGTTGCGTGACGAAGAACATAATCGAAATTGCCGAGCAATCCGCCGCCACCCGTCAAAACGATGCCTTTATCAACGATATCCGCCGCAAGTTCTGGCGCTGTATGTTCGAGGGCGACTTTAACCGCCTCGATAATGGCCCCAACCGGCTCCGCAAGGCTTTCAGCGATTTGTCGCTGACTGATCACAAGTTCCTTCGGCACGCCGTTCATCAAATCCCGGCCTTTAACTTCCATGGTTTCGCCATTTCCATCTTCCGGAGGACAGGCTGAACCGATGGTTTTCTTAATACGTTCTGCCGAGCTTTCACCAATCAATAGATTATGATTTCGGCGAATGTAGGCGATGATGGCTTCGTCCATCTTGTCACCGCCAACACGCACGCTTTTCGCATAGACGATACCCCCCAGAGACAAAACAGCCACCTCTGTTGTGCCACCGCCAATATCAACAACCATTGAACCGGTTGGTTCCGTCACGGGAAGACCGGCGCCGATTGCGGCTGCCATGGGTTCTTCGATCAGAAATACTTCTCGGGCCCCTGCATTTTCTGCTGAATCCCGGATTGCCTTGCGCTCAACAGCAGTTGAACCGGATGGCACGCAGATAATAACCTGTGGTCTTGCGAATGACCGTCTATTGTGCACTTTTTGAATGAAGTGCTTGATCATTTCTTCGGCAATTTCAAAATCGGCAATCACACCGTCGCGCAATGGTCTGATGGCTTCAATGTTTCCAGGCGTACGACCCAGCATCATTTTCGCTTCATCACCAACAGCCAGAACCTGTTTCTTTCCTTGCCTATGAATAATGGCAACGACTGACGGTTCGTTCAAAACGATGCCGCGTCCCTTTACATATACAAGGGTGTTCGCTGTACCGAGATCGATTGCCATGTCAGCGGAAAGCATGCCGAGCATTTTGGAAAACATTAAATTGCCTCACTCACTTTAATAAAGAGCAAGCCCCCCTGCCCTTCAAAATTCCCAATTATATCAGGTGTCGCCGGATCGCCCTGAATTACAACTCAACCAACCGATCGCACACCTGCCCTTAAGCCTGTTCGCTAGCACCTGAAAATAACAGTATTTACGAACACATCAACGGGTATGTCAGATGATGGTTAATATTTTCCAACTATTATTAATTCTGTTTACGCCCTTTCACGCGCGCCGTGCAACCGAATTTTGGATAAACCACTAGAAAAAAGAGAAAATCTATGATTGAAGGTAAAAATGCACGCCAAGAAAGGCGACCACTAAAAGGAAGAGCTTTGCGGCTATGGCGATCAAGACCCAGCGCCTTATCTTCAATTGTTCTAATTCGCCCATTTCAGTACCTTTTTTTAACATTCCGCATTCAGTTGGTTTTGTAGCGTCAAACAGTGGACAACCAAGTGCCTGCCCTTTGCCAGAGCGGTTGATTTTGGCGCAGACTTGGCCAAACACTATATTCGAATATGAATGATATATTTTACTGTTTATTAAGGCCTCCTATTATAAAAACCCTTCATCAATTCGGCATTGGCCGTTTTAGAGGAACGAAGGATCAAAGTATGTTTAAAAAATTGATGATGCTCACCACATTGGTTTTCATGGTTGCGATGGGAACTGCCCATGCAGATGGTAAAAAAGACACCGTTGTTTCCATGCTTGATGCGGCGGCCGCCCATTTTTCCAAGGTTGGAAAAGAGCAGGCCTACAAAGACTTCTCCGTAAAAGGCGGTGATTTCTATAAAGGTGAATTCTACATTGCAGCTTATGGCATGGACAGCAAACTAAATGAATTTCATGCTGTTAATCCGAAGCTTGTCGGTAAAAACCTGATGAAACTGAAAGACATCGACGGGAAACTCATTCTTGTTGAAATGTACAAAGTTGCTGATGAAAAAGGGTCCGGCTGGGTTGACTACAAGTGGCCTCACCCGGAAACAAAGAAAATTGCACAGAAGCAGACTTACATTAAAGTTGTCGGCGATGTGTTCCTGATGATCGGATATTACGAATAACAGTCATCTGGTAAACAACAAAAAAGCCGGTAGGAAAATACCGGCTTTTTTTTGTGTCTTACCGAAAAAAACCGGGGCTTAATTAAAAGCCCCGGTTTTTTTATTGTTCTGAAGATAGTCGCTAGATTTAGTTTTTAGACTTATCAACCATCGCATTTTCACCGATCCAAGACATCATGGAACGCAATTTGGCGCCAACTTCTTCGATCTGATGAGCATCGTTCAAAGAACGGGTTGCTTTGAGGAATGGCTGGCGAACTTTATTTTCCAGCATGAAATCACGGGTAAATTTACCGGTCTGAATATCGTCCAGAACCCGTTTCATTTCCGCTTTTGTTTCTGGCGTAATGATACGAGGACCCGTCACATACTCACCGTATTCGGCTGTATTTGAAATAGAGTAATTCATGTTGGCAATGCCGCCTTCATACATGAGATCGACAATAAGTTTCACTTCATGCAGGCATTCAAAATATGCCATTTCTGGTGCGTAGCCAGCTTCAACCAGTGTTTCAAATCCAGCCCGGATCAGTTCGACAAGGCCACCACAAAGAACAGCTTGCTCACCAAACAGGTCAGTTTCACATTCTTCTTTGAACGATGTTTCAATGATACCTGCACGGCCACCACCGATCGCAGAGGCATAAGAAAGTGCAATATCCAGCGCATTCCCAGAGGCGTCCTGATGAACAGCAACCAGACAAGGAACACCACCACCGCGCTGATACTCAGAACGAACGGTATGTCCAGGGCCTTTTGGTGCAATCATGAAAACATCCATGTCTGCTTTTGGTTCAATCAGATTAAAGTGAACATTCAGACCATGAGCAAAAACAAGAGCCGCGCCTGGCTTCATGTTTGGCGCCAGATCCTGTTCATAGATGTCAGCCTGCAGTTCATCTGGCGTCAACATCATGATAACATCACCCCAAGCGGCAGCTTCCGCAGGTGTCATCACTTTCAGACCAGCACCTTCTGCTTTTTTAACAGAACCACTATCTGCACGCAGGGCAACAGCCACATTGGCAACCCCTGAGTCTTTCAGGTTATTTGCATGGGCATGGCCCTGGCTACCATAGCCAACGATGACAACATTTTTTCCTTTGATCAGATTAACGTCTGCATCGCTGTCATAATAAACGCGCATTTCCTTCATTCCTTCTCGATATTTGGTCCAATGACCGAAGTTCAAATTTTTATTTGGTTTTGTGAATGGTATCGTGTCCGCGTTTTACCGCGACGATCCCTGTACGACACACTTCTGTGCGGCCCAGTTTGCCCATCAGATTAATAAACTCTTTTACCTTGCCCCTCACGCCTGTCACTTCAAAAACGAAAGACGTCGCCGTTGTATCAACAGGCCGAGCCCGAAAGATATCGGCAATCCGCAGAGCTTCAACGCGTTTGTCCCCTGCGCCCTCAACTTTCACAAGTGCCATTTCCCGTTCAACACTTGGTCCATCCAATGTCAAATCAGCAATCCGGCTGACCGGAACCAAGCGTTCCAACTGCGCTTTGATTTGCTCAATAACCATCAATGTTCCAGTTGTCACGATTGTGATCCGGGAAAGGTTTTCATCCTCGTCCACTTTTGCCACTGTCAGGCTCTCGATATTGTAGCCACGGCCTGAGAACAAGCCAACAACTCGCGACAAAACGCCGAATTCATTATCAACGAGAACCGCAATCGTGTGCCGGTGAATTTCAGTTTTCTGTATCATTGTCCATGCGTTCTTTATTAAGGGCAGAAAAACGTACCCTGTATGTATAGTAATTCAGGTATATTGTCTCTTGTTATACCAAGGACATCCCTTCAGCGGTGATTTCGGGGCCTTCGCCTTCCTTGTCATCGGCGAGCAACATTTCATTATGCGCAGCACCAGAGGGAACCATGGGGAACACATTCTCCTGTTTGTCCACCAGCATATCCACGAGAACAGGGCCGTCGATTGCCAGCATCTCTTTAATGCAATCGTCGACTTTGTCCGGTTCTGAACACCGCAACCCAGTGGCGCCGAACGCTTCAGCCAGTTTGACAAAATCGGGCAGGCTTTCCATATAGCTTTCAGAATAGCGCCCGCCATGCAGCAATTCCTGCCACTGGCGGACCATGCCCATATATTCATTGTTCAAAATGAAGATTTTCACAGGAAGTCTATATTGAATGATGGTCGCCATTTCCTGGATATTCATCATGGTTGATGCTTCTCCGGCAACATCGACAACCAGCGCATCAGGATGGGCAATCTGAACACCCATTGCCGACGGCAGGCCGTAGCCCATTGTCCCCAGCCCCCCGGAGGTCATCCAGCGGTTTGGCTCTTCAAACTCCAGATATTGCGCTGCCCACATTTGGTGCTGGCCAACTTCTGTTGTGAAATACCGATCCATACCCTTCGTCAATTCGTTCAAACGAGACAGCGCATACTGCGGTTTGATCGTCGTGCCCTCTTGCGTGAATTTCAGGCAATCCCGTGCCCGCCATTCATCGATAACCTTCCACCATTGCGTCAATGCTTTGGCATTAGGCTTACAGACTTCGGATTTCCAGACCTTGACCATATCTTCAAGCACATGGGCAACGTCACCGATTATCGGAATGTCCACCTGAATGTTTTTATTGATTGAAGATGGATCAATATCGATATGAATTTTCTTCGAGTTTGGCGAAAACGCGTCCAGCCGCCCTGTAATACGGTCGTCAAAACGTGCGCCAACACACACCATAACATCACAGTCATGCATTGCGTTATTTGCCTGATAAGTACCATGCATACCAAGCATGCCAAGGAACTGCTTATCCGACGCGGGATAGGCACCAAGTCCCATGAGCGTACTGGTGATCGGATAACCTGTCATGCGGACAAGTTGCGTTAGCAGCTTCGATGCCTTTGGTCCCGAGTTGATGACGCCGCCGCCAGAATAGAAAATCGGTTTCTTCGCACCAGCAATCAACTTGACGGCTTCTTTGATTGCACCAAGATCACCCTTGATTTGCGGGGCATAATTCTTGTGCTTGATCAAAGTTGGTGGCGTATATTCACCCGGTGCAAATTGAACATCTTTTGGAAGATCGATCACAACGGGACCGGGCCGCCCCGTTGTCGCCACGTGAAATGCTTCATGTACCGTTTTGGCCATGTCTTTCACGTCTTTTACCAGATAATTATGTTTGGTCACCGGACGAGTGATGCCAATTGTATCCGCTTCCTGAAAGGCGTCATTGCCGATCAAATGCGTCGCCACCTGACCCGTCAGACAAATAATCGGAATACTATCCAACAAGGCGTCCGCAAGACCTGTCACAGCATTCGTCGCGCCTGGTCCTGATGTCACAAGCACCACACCTGGTTTACCTGTGGAACGCGCATATCCTTCTGCTGCGTGGACAGCACCACCTTCTTGCCGAACAAGAATGTGCCGAATGCTGTTTTGCTTGAACAGCTCATCATACAGAGGAAGCACAGCGCCGCCAGGATATCCGAAAATCACTTCCACGCCCTGATCTATAAGCGCTTTGATTACGATACCTGCTCCGGTCATTTCCTGATTTGCCATGGGATTTCCCTAATCTCTGTTAAACGGCATAAATAAATTATTTTTGCGATAAAAAAGCGCCCGGATTTTAACCCGAGCGGTAAACACTGGCCAGCCTTATGTTTATTCCATCAAAACAGCTGGGCCATGTGCGCGAACCTAACCCCTCACCCTTCACCGGTCAACAAAAAATGGCGAATAAATGAAAAGAAATCAGCCTTCAAACTTTCCAAATCTTGCGCAGACGAGGTTTTCGCATCTGTCATCTTGTTCCGGACCCATGTCAGCTGGCGCTTTGCGTATCGCCGTGTCTGGCGTTTTGCGCGTTCCAGCATTTCTTCTTTAGTGATTGAATTCTTTAGATAATCTGATATCTCCGGCACACCCAAAGCTTTCATGGATGGCAGGGAAGGGTCAAGGTTCAAGTCTAAAAATGCGGCGACTTCCTCTACGCCCCCCCCTTCTTCCACCATCCAGTCCAGACGACGATTGCACCGATCATACAACCATTCTCGATCCGGCGTTAGCGCCAACCATGCGCGCGGACAGGTTAAAACAGGGCCATCTGCGGCCCGCTTATGCCAGTCCCCCAGCGGAACGCCTGTTTCTTCAACAACCTCCAGCGCGCGCAACAGACGCTGAGAATCACCAATGTTGAGCTTCTCTGCCATTTCCGGATCTTTTGTCTGCAGGCGCTTTTGGATAACTTCATTTCCTTCGCGCCGCTGCAACTCTCTCAGGTCCGATCGTAATTTTTCCGATATGGGCGGTATTTCAGCGATACCCTTGGTCAATATTTCGAAATATAGCCCCGTTCCACCGACCAGAATGGGAAGCTTGTTATCGATGTGGCACTGTTCGATTTCTGCAAGCGCCATGTCCCGCCATCGGGCCGCTGAGCAAAAATCATCAGGTTCCAACACGCCATACAGCCGGTGGGGTGCGAGGCTTTCCTCTTCTTCACTGGGACGCGCTGTTATAACCCGCAACCCCTTGTAAATCTGCATGCTGTCCGCATTGATCACGACACCATCGAATTCTCTGGCCAAAGAAATTGCCAATGCGGATTTGCCGCTGGCGGTTGGTCCTGCTAAAAGAACGCAACCTTTTTGGTTTAAGGTTCCCTGATCCATAGAAATATCCGACAAATAGCGGTGCAAAAATGACAACCAAAGTCCTGACACTTGTTGCCAACCCAAATAACGATCGTCCTTTCTCTAGCATAGTTGATCAATTGGTGGCTAGCTTAACAGACGCCCATGTTGAAATCGAAAAATTGGACTGGCTCGCCCTGGAAATCGCTTGTGACCTGTATGTCGGGAAAGACTTCAGTCTAGAGTTGATAGCAGAATTTATGGATAAGGCTGATTTTTGCCTGCAACCGGAAGCGGGCCGAAAAAAGAAGCTGATGCTCGCCGATATGGATAGCACCATCATTACCGTTGAATGTATTGATGAACTTGCTGATTTTGCCGGATTAAAAGCAGAGGTTTCTGCAATCACTGAGAAAGCGATGAACGGTGAGCTGGATTTCAATGAAGCGTTCAAGGCCAGGGTTGCAATGTTAAAAGGTCTGCCCGAAGAAACACTTCAGAAAACGTTCGAACATCGGGTTCGACTAACACCCGGCGCCCGAACACTGGTTCGCACAATGAAAGCAAACGGCGCTTATACAGCATTGGTATCAGGTGGTTTCACTTTCTTCACATCCAGAGTACGGGAAATAACCGGCTTCGATATGGATGACAGCAATCGTCTGTTGTTTGAAAATGGCAAACTGACAGGGGAAGCGGCTGAACCTATTTTAAACTCTCAGGCCAAACTCGATAATCTGAACCGTTTAAAAGCGGAACTAAATCTTCAAACGGAGGACGTAGCCGCAATCGGTGACGGTGCCAACGACATCCCAATGATCGAAGCTGCCGGATTGGGGGTCTCTTACCATGCGAAACCCGCGGCTGAGAAAGCGGCTGATGCCAGCATTCGATTTGGCGATCTTACAACCCTCTTATTTTATCAAGGCTATCGCGCTGAAGAATTCATCCGTTAAATGCAACAAAAGATCATAAAAAAGCCCCACCAGAATTGACAGGGCTTTTTTAGTTTTAGAACGAAAGAACTTTATTTTTCCGTACTCAATGCAACAAATCTTGAGGACACGCCGCGTTTAATCAACATCAATACTGACTTACGATCAGATTTGCTTGCTTCACTCAATGTTTTCTTTACATCAACGATATTCTTAACCGGCTTCAACTGAACTTCCAAAATCTGGTCTCCTGGACGAATATCCTTTTCGCCAGCTTCGGAACTTTCATCCACATCAACAACGATAACGCCTTCAACTTCATCACTGAGCTTAAACTCCTGACGGACCTGATCCGTAACGGTGGCCAATCGCATTCCCATGATTTCTGCCGTCAGTTCTTTATTCAGATCACCGGGGCTTGCGCTTGCAAGTTCTGTCTCAGCTTTCTCAAGCTCGCCCAGTTGAACAGACTTCGTAATCTTTTCACCGTTCCGCCAAAGTTCAACATCAACATCGGCACCAACAGACGTTTCCGCAACGACCCGCGAAAGTTCCCGTGTCTCGCTAACTTCCTGGCCATTAAAGGTCAAAATAACGTCACCCGCTTTAATGCCGGCTTTAAAAGCTGGTCCATCTTCAGGGACACCAGCGACCAGAACGCCGTCTGTATTGCTCAAACCAAGACCTTCGGCAAGCTCTTCAGTGACGTTTTGAATAACAACGCCCAACCAGCCGCGACGGGTCTGACCAAATTCCACCAGCTGACTAATAACCGTTTTCGCCAGTGTAGAGGGAACAGCAAAGCCAATTCCGATACTGCCTCCAGACTGCGAGAAAATAGCGGTGTTAATGCCTATGACTTCGCCGTCCATGTTAAAAAGCGGCCCGCCGGAATTCCCCTTGTTGATTGAGGCATCCGTTTGAATATAGTCATCATAAGGGCCGGAACGAATATCCCGCCCACGTGCAGAAATAATCCCCGCCGTAACAGTGCCCCCTAGACCAAAAGGGTTTCCGATCGCCATGACCCAATCGCCCACACGCGATTTATCGCTATTCCCCCATGGGACAGCGACCAGGTCTTTTTCCTTTGGATCAATGTTTAATACAGCCAGATCCGTTTTTGGGTCGGTTCCAACAAGCTTGGCAGGAACTTTTTCACCGTCCTGAAAAATCACATAGATTTCATCGGCACCGTCGATCACATGATTGTTCGTAACAACCAGACCTTCATCTGCATCGATAACAAATCCCGAGCCAAGAGAGGTCGCACGACGCTCTTTTTGACCGTTTTTCCCTTTACCACCAAAATCCTTGAAAAAATCTTCGAACGGATGTCCGGGAGGAAATTGCGGAAAATTTCCACCGCCGCGCTCTGTCTTGACAATTTGTGTGGTTGAAATATTGACAACTGCCGGCGACAGTTTTTCCGCAAGATCCGCAAAACTGTCAGGTGCTCCGCGCGCAGAAACATTTAACGCAAAAAACGCGCAAACAACAAACGCGGTTGCCGCCATTAAAATCGGGAAGCGTTTTTCTGAAATAATCTTTGCGTCTTCAGCAACAGACACGGAAGACACAGGTCCGGTTCTACTTGATCTTTGATTAGGTGTGTACAACGTTACAATCCTTCCGTCATTTCCTAAACGAATATGCAGACCCTGGGCTGCGATATCGCTTTTCTCAATACTTATGCGCGCTAATCAGAATTTCCATAGCGATTAGCCAACACAACCATCCAGTGATGTTCTTGTTCTTAACTGGAAATCAATTATGGCATAAATGTGCTTCATACTCATTTTATCTAAATTTTTTTCAATTTTTTTGGGTTCCGCTTACCCTTTTAAAAGCCAGACGAAAAAAACACCGGCAATTGCGGCAACCAGTCCCGAAATCCTCAAACTGCTACTGGGCATTCCTAGCACTGAAATCATCATGCGCTTCATACCGTCCGGAAACAACGCATAAAGGATGCCTTCAAAGAATAAGACGAGCGCGCCCGCCAATAACAGCATGTCCACCATGAACCAACTCCCACAAAAAAAAGCCAGCAAGGAAACTCCTTGCTGGCTAAACTGTTTGTCCCGATTATTTGGCGGTTATATTTCTGCCGTCAAAGAATCTGAAAAACTCTGAGTCCGGTGAAAGGATCATCGTTGTGTCATTGTCACCAATAGCATCACGATACGCCTGCATAGACCGATAAAAAGAGAAGAAATCCTTATCCTTGCCAAACGCGTCGGCGAAGATCCGGTTCTTTTCAGCATCACCAGTACCGCGTGTAATTTCCGCGTCCCGCTTTGCTTCCGCAATCAATACAGTTTTTTCACGATCAGCGTTCGCCCGGATCCGCTGGGCAATCTCGGCACCCGTTGCGCGGATTTCTTTGGCTTCCTGCTCACGCTGGGTGCGCATACGATCAAAAACTTTTTGACTGTTGGCGGTCGGTAGATCCGCACGAACAATACGAACATCGACAACTTCCAAGCCGCGGCTTGCCGTTTCCACGTTCACCTGGTTCTTAATCGTCTCCATCAAACGGGTACGCTCGCCTGACACAATATCAGTCAGAATTTCACGGCCCAGAATTTGACGTAGTTGAGAATTCAGGATTGTTTCAATACGTGAATATGCAACAGCGATATTACCAAATGACTGATAGTAAAGAAGCGGGTCAGAAATCCTGAAACGGGCAAAGCTGTCCACCATAAGACGTTTCTGATCCCGTGTTACAACTTCCTCGCGTTCAGTGCCAACCGATAAGACACGCTTATCAACTTTGATCACATCCTGAACAAACGGTGTTTTTACCTTCAGTCCTGGTTCCTGCACAACTGTCTGCACTTTACCAAACTGCATCACAATAGCCTGCTCTGTTTCACTGACAGTGAATAGCGCACTTGATGCAGTGAAGCCGGCAGCGACAACAAGGATGGCCAGAATAATGGAAAGATTTTTAGCCATTAGTTTGCCCCCTTCTGCATTAGCTGGTTCAGCGGTAGATACGGGACAACGCCTTGTCCCCCATTTTTGCTATCGATAATCACTTTATTCTTACCTTTAAACACTTCTTGAAGCGTTTCCAGATAGATGCGCTGACGGGTTACATACGGTGCTTTAACATACTCGTCATAGATGGAAATAAAACGGGCAGCTTCACCTTCGGCTTCAGCAATAACCTGCTGTTTATAACCTTCGGCTTCCTGACGCATTTTTTCTGCTTCACCACGAGCCCGCGGAATGATGTCATTGGCATAAGCCAACGCTTCGTTCTGGCTCCGCTCTTTGTCAGCAACCGCAGCCTGCACGTCCCGGAAAGCATCAATAACTTCACCTGGAGGATCAGAGTTTTTCAACTGAACCTGTGTAATTTCAACACCAACACCATAAACATCCAGCACTTCCTGCAAACGTTTGGTTACTTCAGTCTGAACTGCAAGACGGCCTTCAGTAATGGCTGCCTGCAAATTAGTCCGACCAACAATTTCGCGCATGGCGCTTTCTGCTGCCGCTTTAATCGTTCCCTGCTGGTCTGCAACATTAAACAGAAACTGACCGGCATCTTTAATTTTCCATAGAACAGTAAAGCCGATATCGACGATATTTTCATCGCCCGTCAACATCAGGCTTTCTTGCGTAACCGCTTTGGTTCCGCCGCCGGAAGTATTCCTGAAACCAATTTCGATGCTGTTCACTTTCGTGACATTTGGTGTCAAAACCGTTTCAATCGGATAAGGCAGATGATAATTCAAACCAGATTGTGTGACCGCAACTTTTTCACCAAAACGCAGAACAACCCCTTGTTCATTTGTTTCAACTTTATAGAAACCGCTTGCAAGCCAAACCACTATGGCTATCAGAACAATGATGAAAAAGCCTAGCTTCCCACCGCCGCCGCCCGGGAGAGTATCTCTGATACGTTCCTGACCTTTTTTAATGATATCTTCGAGATTTGGGGGCTGCTGTCCGCTTGGTCCCTGTCCCCAAGGCCCGCGATTTCCACCGCCGCCTTGCCAACCTCCTCCGTTACCACCTTGATTACTCCAAGGCATGGGATAATCTCTCCTCTTAATTAGTAAAGCAAAATTGCTAACTTCTGTAACAAGGGTTATATGACACCCTAATGATTTCTGCAATGTACCTGCATTGCAATGTATACCCATTTTGTGTCTAAGCTGGAGTTTTCAAGAATGAACGACATTACCGAAAAAACTGTTCTGGAACATTTATCCAGAATCATCGAGAAAAGATCTGGTAAAGATGTTGTTTCTCTTGGCATGGTAAGCGGACTTGTGGTCAAGGACGGCAACGTCGGATTTGCCCTTGAAATCAACCCGGAAGAAGCCGGGGAGATGGAAGTTCTGCGTAAAGAATGTGAGCAGGCTGTCTTCGGGATGAACGGTGTTAAATCTGTCAGCGCTGTATTGACAGCGGAAAAAGCCTCTGGCGCGCCACAACAAAAACCGCAAACACCGCAAACGCCCCAACCGCCGCAAAAACCCGATGTACCGGGAGTTGCCTCGATCATTGCAGTCGCATCTGGTAAAGGCGGTGTTGGAAAATCCACCTGCTCGGTCAATCTGGCTTTGGGTCTAGCCGCTCAGGGGTTGAAAGTTGGTATGCTGGATGCCGACATCTATGGCCCATCGCTGCCCAGAATGCTTGGCATTTCCGGGAAACCTAAATCACCAGATGGAAAAAAACTGATCCCGATGGAGAAATGGGGCCTGAAGGTTATGTCCATGGGCTTTATGGTCGAAGAAGATACACCAATGATCTGGCGCGGCCCTATGGTGATGAGCGCGTTGCAGCAGATGATGTTTGATGTGGAATGGGGAACATTGGATGTTCTGGTTGTCGACATGCCTCCCGGAACCGGTGACGCCCAGCTAACCATGGCGCAGCGCGTTCCGCTTACGGGTGCCGTTATCGTCTCCACGCCTCAGGATATTGCGCTTCTGGACGCGCGCAAGGGCTTGAACATGTTCAAAAAAGTAGATGTTCCCGTTTTTGGCATCATCGAGAATATGAGCTATTTCCTATGTCCTTCCTGCGGGGACCGAAGCGACATTTTTGGTCATGGTGGTGCCCACAAAACAGCAGATGAGCTGAACGTGGATTTTCTGGGTGAAGTCCCACTTCATATGGAAATCAGAGAAACCTCTGATGCCGGTACACCCGTTACGGCTAGTAATCCAGACGGAGAGCACGCCACTATCTACAAGGCTCTGGCCTGCAAAATACAGGATCGCATCGAAAGCAGCCTGGCTGAAGAAGGGCCTGCAATCATTATCGAATAGCAGAAAAGGAGCCTTGCATAATAAGTGCAAGGCTCCCTTTTAGAGCCCTCGCCCAACACAAATAGCCCGAATCAGAGCCGCACCGAAACACGGACGAGATTGTTAAGAGGCGTTACCGCCGTAGATTGAGGGAAAACCTGACGCGACAGGATCGGCTCCGGAATGCCCAAGTGATCACGCAAAACACCTTTAAATACGGACCGCATATCTGTGGTTGGAAACAAGTCCCGCTTTTCATACAACGACTGATCAGACAACCCCGGCCAAGTTGCAGCAACCCTTCCGCCTTTTACAGCGCCCCCGCAAAGCAGAACAGCATTTGCGGAACCATGATCCGTTCCCCGACCACCATTTTCACGGGCGGTTCGACCAAACTCAGAGACCATAAGAACAACTGTATTGTCCCAATAGTCACCCAGAGATTGCCTTAAATTATCAACACCAACTGCCAGCTGATCAAAGGAGCGAGACAGCTTTCCATTTTGATTGGTATGCGTATCCCATCCAGTTGCCTCAATGGTGGCTATGCGGGGACCTTTTTTAACAGCTAGCAACGCACCGGCACTCTTGCACAGTGCGGCGAATTGTTTCGCTTTGTTTTTCTTTTTTTTGTCATTCAGCCCCATAGTCATAGAAGAAATTTCAGCCGACTTTCTAGCGGAACCGAGCATTTCCAGAAAAAACGGATCATCGCGATACAACACACTGACTTTATCCAGAAAATCGTCTTCAGCCACGGGCAGACCGCTCGGTGACCATGTTTGTACGATGACGTCCCCGCGCAAGATCAACGGAACGGCTTGCCCGATGGAAAGCCCCTCCTCCGATGACCCGCCAAGTGCCAAAATCGCGCGATTGAGCCAACCGTCGCGCGCACCGTTCGCCTTACCTGTCCCATTTTCCAACATATCCTGAGCATCAAAATGAGACCGGGTTCCCTTGGGGCTTCCCACCGCATGAATAGGAAGAAGTTGGCCTTTTTCCCAAAGCGGATAGATCGGCTTCAACGATGGATGAAGACCAAAAAAAGGGCTAAGCGGCAGCGCGCCATTTGTTTCCCCTGGTTTGGGGATCCCTATATTTGGCCGCAATGTATAGTAATCCGGGTCTCCAACCGGGGCGACAGCGGACAAACCATCCATGCCCCCCCGAAGCACCATAACAACCAGTCTTTGTTCCCCCGGTATGTTGGCAAAGCTAAGGTCAGGAGCGCCCAACACAGGCAAACTGGCCGCGCCGATCATAAATTTTCTACGATTTACCCGTATATCTACCATTTCGATTATCTCCGCTGAAATTCAGGGCTGGAGAAAACAAGTGCAACAGCCTCGGCCTGTGACGCGGCACCCAGAATATGGTCGCGAGACATGTCGCTGAGCATGGGGTCAATTGTCCGGTCAATCAAATCGTTCACATCTTTACGACCACGCGACCGTTCAGCCACCACTCTCGCAAACTCGATACGCCGCATCAGGGACTGTGGCATAAGCCATTCGCGGGCAGTATCAGGCCACCCCTCTGGGGAAGGAGCACCGAAAACCGTATAACCCATTTCCTTGAGGCCACGTTGGACCAGCTTCATCGGGATATTTTCCGGACCTGTAATCCGCAATATGGAAATCACGTATTCAAAATGATTTTTAATTTTCTGGCCTGGTGTCTCCCAGATTTCGGGTAAATCGATTAGCGCAAGCGACATCGCACGGAGATCGCCTCGTGTTTGAAGATAGACTTTTGACAGTCGGTCAATACTGGCAGCGGAAGGCGTGTCTGACACGAAATGGCGGGCAAGTTTTGTTGCAATATGCTTAGCTGTTGCTGGGTGGCGGGCCAGCAACCGCAAGGCGCTCACCCCCTCTTCCACCCCTTTTTCGCTCCACGTCTGGCCCAAAAAAGTCTTCGAGCCAGGTTCGTGAAAATTTTCCAGAAAATAGAAATTTCCTTTATTTGGTAGACGCTTATGAAGGCTATCAACGGTCCACCCCGTCAGAATTTTCGCAAACTCAATGATATCCTGTTGTTGATACCCGCCCTCAACGCCCAATGTATGTAATTCCAGTATCTCGCGCGCCAGATTTTCATTCAATCCCCGGCTACGTCGTTTGCCCGCCCTCGATTGAGGGCCCACCGATACCGCATTATCCAAATAAATCAACATTGCCGGGTGCTGAACCGCGGCGATTAGCATATTTTCAAAATAACCAAAAAGATGAGGTGAAATCGCTTCTCGTTCAAAGCCTCCCACAGCAGGACCAACCATAGCCCGTGTCGCCGACACGGTAAAATGATTCGCCCAGAATAGCCTTAACCGTTCCTGAAAAGGTGACGGGTTTTGAACAGCGGTCTCAATCCGAAAAACTGTTTCATCCATAAACTGGGGACGTGCAACGGAACGGCGCAACGATTTAACAGCGTCTTTTCCGGACCGCCTCGCTTCTGCAAGCGCCGAAAACCAAGCAGAGGAATGAGGCCTTGTATGGAAGCCCAACGCCCGCCCATCGACAGGCTGGACCTGTTTACGCAGCCACTCTGTTGGAGCGGTCTCTATGATCGACTGTTCTGAAGGGCCGCTGCCCATTCCAAACCGATTGGCTGCAATAAAAGCCTTTTGTGACACCATACGTTCATCCTGCAATCGCGCTTGTTATTACATTTAACGCACCACGAAGAAAATTCCGTCACAAAAGTTCAAACCGGTTGGGGAAAACGAAAAAACCCGGCACCAGGCCGGGTTTTCTTGGTTCACTTGTCTATTGCTCAGGCTTCTGATTCTCTGCTGACACCCAAAGCAGCCTGAGCGGCGGCCAAACGGGCAATTGGAACACGGTAAGGAGAACAGGACACATAATCCAAACCAATCTGCTCACAGAAATCAATACTGGATGGGTCCCCGCCATGCTCGCCACAAATACCGAGTTTGATCTCTTTGCGTGTCATCCGTCCACGTTCAGCAGCGATCTTAACCAACTCACCAACGCCTTCCTGATCCAGCGAAACGAATGGATCAGTTTCGTAAATTCCCTGTTCAACATAGTCCTCAAGGAAAGATCCGGAATCATCACGGCTGATGCCGTAAGTCGTCTGGGTAAGGTCATTGGTACCGAATGAGAAGAATTCGGCTTCTTCAGCGATCTGACCGGCCTGAAGAGCCGCTCTCGGCAGCTCGATCATGGTTCCGATCAGATAGTCCACATCAACGCCTGTTTCACTGGCAATTGCTTTTCCGACATTGGCTATTTTTTCTTTCAGGATTTCAAGTTCCCGCTTGGTTGCAACCAATGGGATCATGATTTCCGGAATAACAGTTTCTCCCAATTCTTTGGAAACTGATGCCGCGGCTTCAAGAATAGCGCGTGCCTGCATCTCGTATATTTCCGGGTAAGAAATACCCAGACGGCACCCACGATGACCCAACATCGGATTGAATTCATGCAGCTGAAGGGCACGGTGACGCAGCTTTTTGGCATCCGCATTAAGTGCCGTCGCCAGATCATCAATTTCTTCGTCTGTTTTAGGCAGGAATTCATGCAACGGCGGATCAAGCAAACGAACCGTAACAGGCAGGCCGGCCATGATCCGGAACAGATCAACAAAATCAGCGCGCTGTACAGGCAGCAGCTTGGACAAGGCTTCCTGCCTTTCTTCAAGGCTTTCCGCCAAAATCATCTGCCGAACAGCAACAATCCGGTCAGCGTCAAAGAACATATGTTCGGTCCGGCACAAACCAATGCCTTCGGCGCCAAATTTTCGAGCTGTTTCCGCGTCCAGCGGCGTTTCGGCATTTGTACGAACCTTCATCCGCCGGATTTCATCGGCCCATCCCATCAGAAGACCAAAAGTTCCAGAAAGTTCAGGAAGAATCATTCCGACCTCCCCTTCCATGACCTCACCCGCGGCGCCATCTATGGTAATGATGTCACCTTTGTTGAACACCTGCCCCAGAACGGTCAATGTTTCATCTTTATAGTCGATGTTCAGGGACCCTGCGCCAGAGACACAAGCCCGGCCCATACCACGGGCCACAACGGCCGCGTGGGATGTCATTCCGCCCCGGCTGGTCAGAATACCCTTTGCGGCATGCATTCCGTGGATATCTTCCGGGCTGGTTTCAATCCGCACGAGAATAACCGACTTGCCTTCGTTCGCCAGCTTCTCAGCTTCGTCACTGCTGAAGACAATCTCACCAGAAGCCGCCCCCGGGCTCGCAGGCAAACCGCGTGCAATGATTTTCTTTTCCGCAGACGGATCAAGTGTCGGGTGCAATAACTGATCCAGTGAGGAAGGCTCGATCCGCTTTATCGCTTCTTCTTTGTCGATCAGGTTTTCTTCCACCATGTCGATGGCAATCTGCAAGGCAGCTTTCGCTGTCCGCTTGCCAGAACGGGTTTGCAGCATCCATAGCTTGCCTTGCTGCACCGTGAATTCAATATCCTGCATGTCCCGATAATGGGCTTCCAAACGCTTGTAAACGTCAACCAGCTGACCGTAGACTTCGGGGAAGATTTCTTCCATCGACAGGTCTTCTGATCCAGCTTCTAAACGCGCCTGTTTGGTCAAGTTCTGTGGTGTCCGAATACCGGCAACAACATCTTCACCCTGTGCATTGACTAGAAATTCACCGTAAAAGCGCTTCTCGCCAGTTGAAGGATCCCGTGTAAAAGCAACACCGGTCGCACTATCATCGCCCATATTCCCGAAGACCATAGCCTGAACATTTACAGCGGTCCCCCATTCAGCCGGAATATCATGCAAACGTCGGTAGGTAATCGCACGCTGGTTCATCCAGGACCCGAAAACGGCGCTGATGGCGCCCCATAACTGATCCTGAACCGTTTGAGGAAACGGGCGTCCCAATTCTTCCTGGACCTTTGCCTTATATTGACCAACGAGTGTTTCCCAATCGCCCGCAGACAAATCAGTATCAAGGTTGTAGCCGTTTTCTTCCTTCATAATTTCCAGAAGTTCTTCGAAATGGTGATGTTCCACTTCAAGGACGACGTCGGAATACATCTGAATAAACCGGCGATAACTGTCATACGCAAATCGACGGTCACCAGACTGGGCGGCAAGCCCTTCCACGGTTTCGTCGTTCAGACCAAGATTAAGGACCGTATCCATCATTCCCGGCATGGATGCCCGCGCACCAGAGCGGACAGAAACCAGCAATGGCTTTTCTTTGTCACCAAAACGACCACCAACCGAGCGCTCAATCTGTTCGACTGCAGCATCAACCTGAGCGGAAAGGTCGTCCGGATAATTTCGGTCATTGTCGTAATAAGCGGTACAGACTTCCGTAGAGATCGTAAAACCTGAAGGAACCGGCAATCCTAGATTGCTCATCTCTGCAAGGTTGGCACCTTTCCCTCCGAGCAGGTTGCGCATTTCTGCTGCACCGTCTGCGGCACCGTCACCAAAGGAATATACCCACTTAGTCATCTGTCCATCCACTCATAATTTATCGTTTATCAGGTTAGGCTTTCAATGCACTAACCTTCGATCTTGGTAAAATCTGCCAACTGATCCAAAGCATTCCGGATCCCTGACAGGAGACGAAGTCGGTTCACACGGACTTCAGCCTCTTCTGCATTCACAATCACATCATCAAAAAAAGCATCGACAGGTTTCCGCAATGTTGCTGCGGCTTTGCCAGCAGCTTCAAAAGCATCGGCCCCCAAAGCCGCAGAGAGAAGACCAGCGACTTCTTCGATACGATCGAAAAGTTTCTTTTCGACCGGTTCTTTTAACTTACTTTCGTCAGGCACCTGATTGTAAGAGACGCCATCCTTCTTTTCTTCGATTTTAAGAATATTCGTCGCACGGCGATACGCGATAAGCAGGTTCGCCCCATCATCCGTTTCCAGAAAGTTGGAAAGCGCCGTCACCTGATCCATCAAGCGGACGAGATCACTGGTTCCGCCCAACGCAAATACCGCGGCGACATAATCGTGGCGTATATTCTGCTCTTTCAGATGTACTTTTAAGCGATCCGCAAAAAATGCCAGCAACTCTTCTGGGTCCAGTTTTCCGTCAATCCGCTGAAGCTGGCCGGCTGTCGTAAACAATTTTGTCAACGGCAAACGCAACCCATTTTCCAAAACCAGACGAATAACCCCCAACGCCGCCCGGCGCAGTGCATAAGGATCTTTTGATCCCGTTGGTTTTTCATCCATGGCAAAAAAGCCGACCAATGTATCGATTTTATCGGCCAAGGAAACAACCACACTCACTGGTGCGGTCGGGCATTGATCCCCGGGGCCCAGCGGCGAATAGTGTTCTTCAATCGCTTTGGAGATTTCAGGTTTTTCGCCGTCATGCTCTGCGTAGTAGCGCCCCATCAACCCCTGAAGGTCAGCAAATTCACCCACCATTTCGGTTGTCAGGTCCGCCTTGCATAAACGTGCCGCCCGCTGACAATCGGCAACATCCGCGCCGTTCACATAAGGGGCAACCTCTGCACAAAGCGCCTCGATACGTTCCACTTTTTGACGAACAGTCCCCAAGCGGGCATGAAAAACCACATTTTCCAAAGAGGCCACACGGCTTTCCAGCGTAGCTTTCTTATCCTGATCCCAAAAGAATTTTGCATCCGCGAGGCGAGCACTTAAAACCCGTTCGTTCCCTGCCGTGATTTTCCGACCGCCATCATCCGCTCTCAAATTTGAAACGGTGATAAATCGCGGTGCCATCTTACCGTTCTGATCGGCAAGAGAAAAATATTTTTGATGGCTGCGCATCGCAGAAATCAACGCTTCCTGCGGAACATTCATGAATTTTGGATCAATCGCACCGATCAGGCTTTCCGGCCATTCAACGAGACCAGCAACCTCTGCCAGCAGGGCATCATCCTGAATAATGCTCAACCCCTCATCTTTCGCAAGCCGTTCTGCATCCTTTGCAATCAACGCGCGACGCTCAGCATCATCAAGAACCACGTAGGCATTTCTCAGCTTTTTCCGATAATCATCGAAACTTGAAACCGAAAACTCATCGGCAGCCATAAAACGATGACCACAGGTTTTGTCGGAGGCAACAATATGTTCCCATTTAATCGGGACCACAGCACCATCAAACAGGCATAAGATCGAATGCAATGGTCGAACCCAACGCGCTTTGTAGTCTCCCCACTTCATGGGTTTGGGCCAAGGTAGCTGCGCCATAGCCTTTGGCAGCACCACTGACAACACATCAGATGTCTTGCCGCCCTTGGTTTCCATAACAGCGTAATAAAACGCCCCTTTTGGGGTGTCTCTTTCTTCCAGTTGATCTTTTTGCAAACCTGTCGACCGTAAAAACCCCTCAAGGGCTTTTTCCGGCGCGCCTACCCGGGGTCCCCGGCGTTCTTCGCTTTTATCAGGTTGCGTTACAGGTAGGTCCGTGATGTGAATTGCAATACGGCGCGGCGTTGAATAAAAAGAAACGGCCCCAAATGCCAGGCCGGCTTCTGTCAGTTCCTTTGAAGCCAGTCGCGCCAGATCACTTGCCGCCTTCACTTGCATCCGTGCGGGAATTTCTTCACTGAATAGTTCAAACAGTAATTCAGCCATCGTTTATTCCCCCGTGTCCAAATGTCCACGGTTTTTCAACCATTGTTCTGCACAGCCCTTGGCCAGTGCCCTGACCCGGCCAATATAAGCGGCCCGTTCTGTCACGCTGATAACACCGCGTGCATCCAAAAGGTTAAACAAATGACTGGCTTTCATGCACTGATCATAGGCTGGAAGAACCAACCCTGCGGAAAGAATATCCTGACACTGTTTTTCAGCATCCTTAAAATGCTGCAACAGAATTTTCACATCTGAATGATCGAAATTATATGCGGAAAATTCCTGTTCGTTCTGCAGGAACACATCGCCGTAGGTCACCCCGTCATTATTCCACTTCAAATCCATCAAGTGATCGACACCCTGCACATACATGGCAAGACGTTCCAGACCATAGGTCAACTCGCCTGAAGTCGGATCACAGTCAAATCCGCCAACCTGCTGGAAATAGGTAAACTGACTGACTTCCATTCCATCACACCAGACTTCCCATCCGAGCCCCCAGGCTCCAAGAGTTGGGCTTTCCCAATCATCTTCAACGAAACGAATATCATGATTTTTTGGGTCTATGCCCAGAGCGTACAGGCTTTTCAGATAAAGGTCCTGAATGTTATCCGGTGACGGCTTCAGGATAACTTGAAACTGATAGTAATGCTGGACGCGGTTCGGGTTTTCTCCGTAACGACCATCTGTAGGCCTTCTGGATGGCTGCACATAGGCGGCTTTCCACGGCTCAGGGCCCAGCGACCGAAGCGTCGTCGCGGGGTGGAAGGTCCCTGCACCAACTTCCATGTCATAGGGCTGAAGAAGGACACATCCCTGGTCAGCCCAGAAATGTTGCAAAGTCAGGATCAAATCCTGAAAGGAAGGCGCGGAAGCCGGTTTATCCGCCATAGCGTTGACCACATTTTTGATTAACTAGGTGCGCCGCAACATAATGGTCACAATTCCGGTGGTCAACAGAGCACTGACGATATCTTTTAAATCAGTGCTCGCAGCGATGGTCTTCCAGTGATGCCACAAACGTTCCACACTTCTGACATTTGACCAAATCTGTGGATTCTTTGCCCGCACCGTCCTTGTTTCCTTGCAAATTATTTTGTTTTTCTGACTTGCCGCCCAAGTAGCCTGCTTTTCTCGCAATGAAATAAACAGCTCCAATAACAGCCAGAAGCAGGATTAATTTGATAGGTGAGAGCATATCGATTCTTTCAATTCAGCATTTTAAGCGAATCACAGTCCGTATTTATTCCATGCAGCTTCGTTCTTCGCGGCAGCCACAAAATCTCCGACTGCTTGTGAAGTGACGGACTGAGCCCCAAGACCCAATGTCCGCTGGATCCAGCTTTTTCGTCCTTCCAGCAGTTGGAATTCTACTTTTTCGCCGTATTTCTTCCGCAAGAATGATCTCATATCCGATATGCCATCGATCAAGCCAAGTTCCATCGCCTTGGTGCCGGTCCAGACATCGCCCGAGAAAAGCTCTTTGTCTTTGCGTTTTTTCAAGGTTTCGCCGCGCCGTTCTTTGACATACGCTTTGAAATTATCGTGGATTTCGACCTGCAATTTTTGAAGCCAGATTACGTCTGAGTCTTTTTCAGGACTAAATGGATCAAGTTTTGATTTGTTTTCACCCGCCGCATATGTCCGTCTTTCGACGCCTATTTTCTCCATAAGGCCTGTAAACCCGAAGCCCGCAGAAATGACACCAATGGACCCCACAACAGAGTTTAAGTCAGCATAAATCTCGTCGGCACAGCAACCAAGCCAATATCCACCGGATGCCATGACATCTTCGGCAAACGCATAAACAGGAACGTTCTTTTCGTCTGCAAGCTGGCGAATACGCTTGGCAATCAGGGACGATTGTACCGGTGAGCCACCAGGAGAATTAATGGAAAGCGCGACGGCGCTCAAATTCTTGGTTTCAAAAGCATCGTCAATGATCTCTGCAAGCCCGATCAAATTCAGTTGCTCGCCTCTTAATTTACCCCCGCCAGAGGCAATAACCCCGTGTAACGGGATTACCGCAACCACAGGATTTTTTTTGCGGAACCGCTTCAGCGGCGTTTTGTCGATTAATGCTGATATTTTCATGATGAATAAAGTAATCACACCTTAGGCTGGTGCAAGTATTATTTGCACGCTTCAAGCAAACTCTTTCCTGATCTCAATATTTCTTCCGCTTGTTTTGACGGTTTACCATCCAGTTCGTGCATTACAATACCCGGCAGAAGCTGACTTGGTCCATTGGTTGATTTTATGCCCTGAACTAGGACCCGTTTAGCGGCTGTATCTTTATTGGGCCACAGCGGTATGATTTTTAGATTTCCGCAAACACGCCCCATTTCCTGTAAAATTTCGGGCAATCTGTCAGACCGATGGATCAGCGTAAATGTTCCTTTTGGCCGAATACGGGCTGCACAGAACCTGATCCAGATATCCAGTCGTGCCGCCCCTTCAATATGCGCCTGCGTCTTGATGTTACTGGGGGATCCCTGCGCCCGACCTTCTTCATAAAAAGGCGGATTGGACATCACATGATCAAAAGCGTCTTCCAGAAAACGTTTGTTCGCTGGACCTTTACTATTTTCAAAATCCTGCTTCCTCGTAATATCAGCGGAAATAATTTCTATAGGAGTATCCGGGAATTTTTCTCTGTTCAGGGTTATGTTCTGATGGGCAAGTTCAACAAGATGGGGTTGGAATTCCACACCGGACAAATGACAAGCGGGTTGACGGAAGGCGGCGCATAAGGCGGCGGTTCCAACACCACAGCCAACATCCAGAAGGCTTTCACCAGGTTTTATATCAACTGCAGCCCCCAACAAAACCGCGTCAGACCCTGCACGAAACCCTTTGACGGGTTGCCTGATTAAAAGCTTTCCATCCAGAAAACCGTCTTCGGAAAATTCGGGAAATGTATCAACCATCCCCTTTCAATTCCCCAGGGACTAAATCTTCGACAATTGCTTCGGCACGAATTTTGTCTTTTTCAAGCACCATAATACGCCTTTGGACCGCGCCAATACTGCCCTCCAGAATAGAGGTATGCTCATCCAGAACAACGGCCTGTATAGCCTCATCCTCAAATACTGACATTATATATGAAATCAATACCGGATCATTTAAGCGTAATATTTCGACCACTGTTGTTCTACCTATAAATATTTGCCGCAAACCATAATCACATTTTCAACAGAAACCAAGGCTTTGTACTGTGACTTGACCGCAAAATAACATAAGCTATGCTCAGCCAAATTTTGAGTCGGTCTAGCCGCAACCTAAGTGAGGCAATTTTGTCAGTTACAGCAGAAATGGACAATCGTGGTCCCGCTTCAATGAAAGCATCCCTGCAGCCTTTGATGGATCTTGTGAAAAAGGATCTGGATCAAACGAACGAAATCATTCTTGATCGGATGCATAGTGATGTTGCCCTTATTCCAACCTTGGCCCGGCATCTGATCGCCGCCGGCGGGAAAAGGCTACGCCCTGTCCTTACCCTTGGTGCCGCAAAATTATGTGGATATCATGGAGATCGCGCTCAGAAATTAGCGGCCTGCGTTGAGTTTATTCACACCGCGACGCTGTTACATGATGATGTTGTCGACGAAAGTGACTTACGCCGCGGAAACGAAACTGCAAATGTTCTTTGGGGAAATCAGGCAAGTGTCCTTGTTGGTGATTTTCTGTTCAGCCGATCCTTTCAGCTAATGGTGGAAGACGGTTCACTTGAAGTGTTACGCATTTTATCAACCGCATCCGCAGTGATTGCCGAAGGCGAAGTTTTACAGTTGATGAATGTTGGGGATATTAATATCTCTGAAGAAAGTTATCTTGACGTTATTACCTCAAAAACGGCTGCGTTGTTTGCAGCCGCTTGTGAAGTCGGTGCCGTTGTCGCCGAACGCCCCGCCGCAGAAGCAAGGGCATTGTCTGGCTACGGCAATAACCTTGGCATAGCGTTTCAGCTAATCGACGATGCGTTGGATTATTCGGCCGAACAAAAAGCACTTGGCAAAACAATAGGCGACGATTTCCGCGAAGGAAAAGTCACATTGCCTGTTTTGATCGCCTACAAGAACGGAACCGCTGAAGAAAGACAATTCTGGAAACGGGTTATTGAAGACAACCAGCAAGAAGGCGACCTGGAAGCGGCACTGGAAATAATTCAAGCCCATGACGCGCTTGAAGGGACGTTCAAACTCGCCCGTGAATATGGCGCAGCCGCTAAAGCGGATCTTGACATATTCCCTGATGGGCCCGAGAAAAGCGCGCTTGTTTCTGCAATTGATTTTGCGATTGAAAGAGCCTTTTAGCGCAATCTGAACAACAGTTAGTGGCGGACGTTGACCCTTGTCGAACGAGCGATCAGACAGGTAATCAACGAGCCGCGATCTTCGTCTTTGATAGATTAGATACCCGCCTGTCAGAATTATTGCCCCCAACAGCCATGTAACACAACGCAGGTAAGAACAGCGGTTATCGGCACACAAGCATTAAGTAAACCAAAGTCATTCGGATTGCATTCGAAGATATATTTCTTCATAGAAATTTTATCCTTTTAGGCTATTCTGATTGAATATAAGAAAATCGGCTTCAGGGGCCTAATGACTGCACAAATTCTTCTCGCTGATTTCAACAACAATATCAGCCTTTCTCACTTGCCAGCACTTTTTAGAGCTTCTGCCGTAGAAAGTGCTGTTTTGGCAAAAGAGGATCATATTCTGCTGCATACCAACGCCGCAAAGCATTACATTTCGATTCCCAAATCTGCGCCCTTTGATACCTTTAGCGAGTTAGCAAACACATTCTCCAGTGCCGAGCGACAGACGAATGCGCAATTTTTTCTGACCAATGATGAGATACTGATCCGCAACCTTCTAAAGATCAGAGATCGGTTGCGACATATGTCGGTTGACGGCACAGAACGACAGAAGGCGGTTCTGGCATTGTTGGAAAGAAGTTTTCTGGCCGATACAAATAATTATGGTCGCGCCCGCCTTTTGGAACATGCAAAGAAAGCTGGATTTATCATTCCGGATTATGCAACTGCGGCCTCCTGGGAGGCCGCTGAGGCTCTCGTAAAAGACTTACCGAAACCTTTCTATTTGAAAGTTTCATTCGAAGCCGGAGGAATTGGCGTTGCCCGTATTGAAAATGATGACGATTATTCAAAGGCTAGTCACTTCATGCACACAACCTGCGTGCAACCCGATGCTGGATGCCCAATCGTTTTCCAACAACCCGTCTCCGGCCAGGAACTCACGCTTAACTTTTCAGCCTGGAATGGAACGTTACTGGGTTATGACGTCTTAAAGCCACTCACTCGGCATCGGGACACGGGTCCATCTTGCGTTTTACAAAGTCTTTATCGCCCCCATTGGGCGCCATTCCTTAAAGCACTGGTAAAGAATATTGGGTATTCGGGTTTTGGAGGACTTGATGTTTTTGAAAAGGATCCAAAGACAGCCCCCACCGCCATTGAGGTCAATCTAAGACCGCCCCATGGCCTCCAGATCTCCCGGCACATCAAATCAAATCTTATTTCACGCTTTTCCCATTGTCTGCTTACTGGTGAATTGCCCGAAATCGATCAATGCCATCATAATCACACAAAAACGGTGGCCATTTTTCCGGATGAAGTATTCAGGGACCCGAAAAGTATTTATCTGGAAGAGTACCCTGTATGTATTCCCTGGGATGACCCCACGCTCTGTGAGAAACTTTTTGAACTCGCGGCCATGAAATCAAAATGACGAGATCCTAATTATGTTCTTCAATCGCTTTCCTAACCTCGGGCGCCTAGCCTGCACCGCAGATCAAATATGGTGGGATGCTGAAATGCTTCGCTCTCGGATGAGCGACAGGCTTGCACAATTGGACGGCAAAATATCAGCAAACTCAATTGTTCTTCTGGGACATGGCGGAACTCCAGAATTTGTTGCCGATTTGCTTGCCGTATGGTCCTGCGGAGCCGCCGCAGCGTGTATCAACCCGGCCTTGACGGGCAATGAAATCGACACGTTGAAACGGTTTGTCAAACCGGCAGCGGCCATTCTTCACGCTGATCAGGATGCGCAAATTTTTCAAGCAAATCGACAATCAACAGAAGCTGTTACGCTGGACAGTCCGGCACTGCTTCTTTTCACGTCGGGGACAACAGGAAACCCAAAGGGAGTTACTCATAGCTTCCGCTCTCTCTCCGCCCGCATTTCCCTGAACCAAGCCTATATGGGGTCTGCTGCTCTGCAAAAAACTTTATGCCCTCTTCCCACACATTTTGGCCATGGGTTAATTGGCAATGTTCTCACACCACTATTTGCTGGTGGCGATGTATTGCTGTTAAGCGACCGATCGCCGGTTAGCCTTAGTCGCCTTGGCGCGTTAATTGACGAGAACGCCATTTCTTTCCTGAGTTCTGTTCCGACATTTTGGAAGATGGTCCAGAAACTTTCCCTCCCTCCAAAAAACAAAACCTTGAAACGCGTTCATGTGGGCTCTGCGCCTCTTTCCATTGATTTATGGGATGCTATTACAAAATGGGCGGGAACCGCAGAAGTCTTCAATATGTATGGCATAACAGAAACAGCCAACTGGATCGGCGGAACCTCGTTACAGGAAGGCCGCCTTTTGGACGGTCGAATTGGCTCGCTCTGGGGCGGGAATGCTATGATCAAACAGGACGACGGAAATATTCAGAATACGGGAACCGGTGAGATCCTTATTCAATGCCCCTCCCTGATGAGCGGCTATTACAACCAACCCGACCTTACAAGAGAGGTTCTTAAAGATGGCTGGTTTTACACCGGGGACATTGGAACGATTGAAGAAGATGGGGAAATCAGGCTTACTGGTCGCAGTAAGTCAGAAATCAACAGGGCCGGCATGAAGATCCTGCCAGAAGAAATTGACCTTCTTTTGGAACGCCATACAGAGGTTGTGGAAGTCTGTGTCTTTGGCTTGCCTGATGCAATCAGTGGTGAGAAGGTCGCTGTTGCCTGTGTCTTGAAAGATGACAGCACAATAACAAGAAACGAACTTATCGACTGGATGAAAAATCTGATCCGTCCGGAAGCAATACCGGAAACCTGGTTTTTTATTGATGAGATTCCAAAAACAGATCGGGGAAAGATCAACCGCGATAACGTACGAGAAGTCTGCCTGAAGGGAATACAATAGTATGCACTGGAAATGGGGAACCCCTCTGACACTTGAAACAAAGAATTACGTTGCAAAATCCATCGATCCAAATAACCTTCCGGAACAATTGATTGACTGGTTTGCTGATGCTGAATTGCTTGAATTCGTTATCGAAAATGTTGGTCAAAGTCGCGAGCAGCTTGAGAAAAAATTTGCCCGCTTCAACAATAAATCGCTTTTCGCGTTAATCATCTATGCGCGAGACATCAAACAGCCGATTGGATTACTTCGCATTCATATTGAATATCCAAATTCTCGGGCGGAAACCAGTATTATCATAGGCAACAGGGACTACTGGGGTAAAAATGTCGTCGTTGAAGTAAGGGAACGAATGATGCGCTTCCTGTTTACCGGGGTAAAAATCAACAAAATTTCGGGTACAGTAAGAGCCAGAAATTTTCCGGCCCTTTTTAATTATATAAAACAAGGGTTTCGTAAAGAAGGCATTCTAAAACAACAGGTAAAAGGATCGGATGGCGCGTTCGAAGATGTTGTTCTTTTTGGTTTGCTGAAATCAGAATGGGAAGCACAACGGGATCGGGCACATGGATAACAATAACAGTATTTCTAAAGCAATCCAGATACTCGCCGAAATTCTGGAATGCGAACCTCAAAGCCTATCCGCTGAAGACACAATTGAAACAGTTGATAAATGGGACAGTCTCAATCATATGCGTCTGGTTCTTTATCTGGAAGAGCGTCTCAATACCCAACTGGAGACAGAGGACGCTATGACCCTTTTCACTATATCGGCCATTGCAGCTCTGTTGGAAAAACACTCAGCTTAAGACATAAAAAAACCCGGCCACAACAAGGCCGGGTTCTTATTCAAAGCCCTATAATCAGCTAGCGCGAACTCTTTCCAGAAAACGCTGCACTTCACTATCCAGTGAATTAACTTCGCGGGACAGTTCTGTTGCCACATCCTGCACTTGCGATGCTGACTGACCCGTTGTTTGCGCCGCCTGACTAACGGAGCCAATATTGTGAGACACTTCCTGGGTACTCTGTGCTGCCTGCTGGACACTACGACTGATTTCTCCAGTTGCGGCCCCCTGCTCATCAACCGCAGAAGCAATCGTCGTTGCAATTTCATTAATCCGCCCAATGGTTGAGCTAATGCCACCAATGGCACCTACAGCATTGGTTGTTTCCTCCTGAACAGCTCTAATCTGACCAGAAATTTCCTCAGTCGCCTTTGCGGTCTGTGTCGCAAGGTTTTTAACTTCACTTGCGACAACAGCGAAGCCCTTACCCGCATCGCCCGCGCGGGCAGCTTCGATGGTTGCATTGAGGGCAAGCAGATTGGTTTGTCCTGCAATGTCATTGATCAGCCCGACAACGTCCCCAATTTTTGCGGCGGCATCGTTCAGGCTTGTTACCATGACGTTTGTCCGTTCAGCTTCAGACACAGCTTCACCGGCAATGGACGCCGCTTGACTAACCTGACGGCTAATTTCACTGATTGACGCTGACAGCTCTTCGGTTGCAGAGGCGACCGAATGAACAGAACTACTAGCCAGATCAGACGCGCTCGCCACAGTTTGTGAACGTGAGCTTGTTTCGTCTGCCGCTTCCGACATGTTCCGAGAGGTATCGTTCATATTTGATGTGGCAACCGCGAAACTCTCAACCAAATGCTTCACACTGCCTTCAAAATCGTCAGCCAGCTGGTTCATCTCAGCGCGTTTTGTTTGTTCCGCTTCCTGTTCAAGACGTTCTTTTTCATCCTGAGCCCGTTTCTCAGCTTCAGCGGCTTCTCGTTCAGCCTGTGCTTTATCCGCTTCCCGTTTCTGCCGTTCCGCTTCGGCATTCGCCCGAACGATTTCAGCTTCTTTAGCATTGTCACGGAAACCGACAAGGGCATGCCCCATAACCGCAATTTCATCGTTCCCTGACACAGAAACTTCTGTATCCAGATTGCCGTCAGCAATACTGCGCATATCAGCGACAAACTGGTTCAACCGTCGCATCAGATTACGTCCGACATAAAGCCATGCAATCAGCAAGGCAATGACAACACTGAGAACAGCGATACCAATAAGTAAGTTACTGTTCCGTTCAATGGCAACGTTTGCCTTGGCCACGGCCTCTATGGAATTGGCTTCCGTCGCAGCAACAAGATCTTCAACCACATATTCCAGTGCAGTCGCAAGGGTTGCGGCCTGATTTTCGGCAGCCTTTATTTCTGCAACTGTGGACAGATAATTTTTCCGAAGAGCAAAAATACTGTCATCCCGATTTCCCAGTTCATAAAGACTGTTCGTCGCTTTTCTCAGTTCGTCTTTGCCCTTGAATTTTGGAAGAAATGCAATCGTTTTCAGTTTGGCACCGGTTAGCAGGAATTCTGCTTTTCGTTCTTCGACCTCTTCTGGCGACTGCTGGTTGGCAGCCCGGTAAAGAGAACTAACCACAGCGTTCGCGTCTGCGCTGAACTGAATAAGACGCTGGATCAAACGAACATCTCTAGAAAGAATTTTCCGCATACCGGCTTTTACTTTTTGGATATCTCCCGCCGCACTTAGCATTTGAGAACTCATTCCCAAAGCAGAGGTCTCGGCATTGATAACAGGCTCAACAAGTCCCTGAATTTCCTGTTCAAGACTTGTCACTGTATCCAGATCTATCTTAAGCTTCTTTTCAAGTTCGTTCCGCTTTACAACTGAAAGAGCCAGGTCCTCTAGAACAAATCCCAACATATCCAGATTGGCCAAAGCCTGCTCAATATCGCCTTCATTAGAGCTATTCTTCGCTTCTTTTACGCTTTCAATCAACTCAACCAATGCTTTTTGAGCATTTTCAGCCTGACGCTTGCGATTGTCTTCAGTTTTTGCGGCGGCAATCAATGGCGCAGATTCAATCACGCCGGTCGCCTGTTGTGAAAGCCGCTGGGCTTTAGAAAAAGCGCTGAAGCTTGTTTCTGTAATTGTGTTTAGTGTTTTTCCAAGGGATACAAACTCTACAACACCGAGGGTTCCACTGATCGTTGTAAGGATGGCGACCACACCAAATGCGACATATAAACGGGCCCGGATACCAAGCTTGCCGATCATTCTCAATATTGGAGATCTTTGAGAGATCGTGGTCTTCGGTGCTTTTGTATTATCACTCTTATTGCGAAAACTTTTTAGCTTTTTGGCGAGCTGCATTTTAATGCCTCCCCTCCTGATCAATGTTTATATATTGCTCGAAAAGCTAGAGTGAATTGGTTACTTTTTCCTTTCACTTTCTCAAGAAAGGAGAAAAAAAGAAATTTCTTTCAATTTTTCGAAAAATTCAATAAGTCACTGATAAACATAAAAAAGCCCGGCACGAATGCCGGGCTATATTAGCAATCAAAGTATATTAGTAGCTGATATTTTGAAGCTTTTGCCATTTCGGTCCAACAACTTTAGACAGAATAGCACTGTTTCTTTTATCTGGCCCCAAATGGTCATCTTTACTGAAGCTCATAGGTGCCCCACCAAACATTGAAGGGTGATCCTTGATCTGCTCCATGGCTTCCGCCACTTTTTCAGCTGTGATGTCCTTGCCGGCCCCTTCCAGGGCAATCGCAAATGTATGCATCAACTCATAACCAGCGACAGATTGAAGAACCGCTGTTTTGTTAAATCGTTCCTTATATTTGTCCATCCATACTTTTACAGTGTCGGATACGTCTTCATAGTAAGGAATAGGTGTTTGGCTGGTTCCATATAACCCTTCTGTCAGGCCTTTTGCCAGCGTGATGTTTTCAGGCACATACCCGGCAGAACTAACAACAAATTTTGGATTGAAACCAATTTTCTTGGCTGTCGCCATACTACCAATTGTCTCACCGATAATGGTTCCGAGACAAACCAGATCCACATTACCGGATTTCAGTTTCGCGATCTGAGAAGAAAAGTCCTTTGAACCACGCTTGAAGTTTGTTTTCACAACTTCCGGAAGACCCATTGCCTTGGCTTGTTCCTCACAACCCAGTAAGATGTTCTTACCAAAATCATCGTCCTGATACAAAACGCCGATTTTCTTAACGCCTTCTTTTTCAACGAAATATTTGACGGCTGCCCGCATTTGATCGTCATAAGGTGTAAAGGCCGCGAATTTCAGTTTATGATATGGCTCAAACATTTCCTTGGCAGCCGAAACAGGGAAAATATTCAGGACACCTTTTTTCAAAGCCCGCGGCATTGTCACCATATTTGTCGGTGTCCCCAATGGGCCGACCATAGCAAAGACCTTGTCTTTTTTAATCAGCTTGTCGCCCGCCTGAGCGGCTTTATTTTGTTGATAAGCTGAATCTTCAACAATCAATTCCAACTGACGCCCATGAATACCGCCTTTAGCATTGATTTCTTCGACAGCCATACGCATGCCATTGGTCACCGGTACGCCCCACAAGGCAACCGGGCCTGATAGAGGTTGATGTGAGCCCAGAACTATTTTGTCATCACTGATACCTTGCTGTGCCGCGGCCGGTGCTGTCATCGCTGTCGCTGTTGCCAAAGCAGCCGCAAAAGACAGTCCTAAGCGGAAAAAGTTTCTCCGTTTCATCTCTAGTCCTCCCAATTAATTTCCCATTACTAGCAGTGACTTTGGGCATTTTTGTGTCCCAAAGCCTTTCCCTCAATACATTGTATCGATGAGTTCCTTGTATTTCTTGCTAACGAACGAGCGCTTGAGTTTCATGGTTGGTGTCAACTCATCGTCCTCGGCGGTCAGAATTTCATCAATTAATCTGAACTCCTTAATTGTTTCCACCTGCGCAAACCCTTTGTTCACCCGCTCAATCTCACTCCGGATAAGATCTGTTACTTCCGTTGCCTTGCACAGGCTTTGGAAATTAGTAAATGGAACATCCCGGTCCTGTGCATATTTTTCGACATTTTCCTGATCGATCATAACAAGGCAGGTCAGATATTTGCGTTTATCTCCAATAACAACGGCATCGGAGATATAGGGGCTGAACTTCAACTGATTTTCGATTTCAGACGGGGTAATGTTTTTACCGCCGGCTGTGATGATAATATCCTTCATCCGATCAGTAATTTTTACAAACCCCTGATTGTCGATATGGCCCACATCCCCTGTATGCAGCCATCCGTCAACGATGGTTTCCGCCGTTTTTTCCGGTTGGTTAAGATACCCCATAAAAACATGGGGGCCTTTCAGAAGAATTTCACCCTCAGGCGATATGCTGACTTCGGTGTTTGGCGCCGCTGCACCGACAGTTCCGAGTTTAAATTTTTCCTCGAGATTAGAGGTTGCCAAGCCCACATTTTCTGTTTGTCCATAGACTTCATACATATCCAACCCCAAGGCGAGATACCATTTGATCAGGTCAGGTGAAATTGGCGCTGCACCCGACCCCAGATAATGTGCGCGATCCAAACCAAGAAAACGCTTGATGTTTCTAAGAACCAGCACATCACCGAGCCAGAATTTGGCTTTGTCGAGCGCCGAAGGGGTTGTCCCGTCCAACTTGCATTCAGCCAGTTTATACCCTGCGCCGATTGCCCATTTGTAAGCCAGCTTTTGCAGACCTGTCGCATCACTTAGTTGCAACGTGATGGCCGAGAAAAACTTCTCCCATATGCGGGGGACCGCAAAAAAGATCGTGGGCGAGACTTCCCGAATATTTTCCGGAACCGTATCCAGCCCTTCGACAAAATTCACGGTTGATCCCGAAAATAAAGGAAGAAACACTGTAAATGCCCGTTCCGCAATATGACATAACGGTAAGAATGACAGTTGTTCATCTTCTGGACCAAATCCGACGAGGGGTGTCTGGTTCGATATTTGAAACATGATATTCCGATGGGAAATCATGGCACCTTTTGGCGGGCCAGTTGTACCTGAGGTATAAATCAGGATTGCCAGATCATCTGGCTTTGACTGGGAAATCGCATTTTCCCAAAAGTCAGGGTTTTCAGCATGATAGGCATTTCCCAAGTCATACAGCTCGTCAATACTGATAACCATCTCATCATCGAGCTCACGCAGCCCATCCATATCAAAAACGATGATCTTTCGAAGCTCCGGTAAATTGTCACGAACCTCCAGTATTTTATCGAGTTGCTCTTCATTTTCCGCAATGAAATAGCGGGTTGTCGAGTCTTTACACAGATACTCCACCTGGCTGGCACTATCGGTTGTGTAAACACCGCTGCTGACGCCGCCGGCACATAAAATACCGAAATCCATGTATAACCATTCAGGGTTATTATCACTTAGGATGGAGACGGTATCCCCCCGTTGCAAACCGAGGGAAACCAGCCCCAGCCCCGCAGCGCGGGCCTTATTGCCATAATCGGTCCAGGAAATACTCTTCCATATCCCCAGATCCTTCTCGCGCATCGCAATTTTGTCACCAAATTGTTTTACACGTGCCCAGAAAAGCTTCGCCGTTGTATCCGCTCCGTCGATAATTGTCGGAGGGTAAGTAATTGCGTTCATCGTATTCACTCCAGCCTCCTCTCTTAACGCCAGGTCTTGCGTTTTTTCCAACGCCGTTTCCCGCGGACACCGTGATCCTGCATCCCGAGGTAAAACTCTTTGATATCGTCTTTTTGAAGAAGGTTCGCTGTGGTGTCTTCCATAACAATCCGGCCAACTTCCAACACATATCCAAAATCTGCAGTATGCAGGGCGATATTTGCATTCTGCTCTACCAACAGCATGGTCATACCCTGCTCGACATTCAGTCGCTTGATAATCCCGAATATCTCTTTTACCAGTAACGGGCTGAGCCCCAGACTGGGCTCATCCAAAAGCATCACTTTCGGACGCGCCATCAGAGCACGGCTGATGGAAAGCATCTGCTGTTCGCCGCCTGAAAGTTGACCAGCAGGCTGATCTCCTCGCTCTTTTAATATTGGAAAATAGCTGTGGACCAGTTCCAGATCCTGTGCGATCCCGTCTTTGTCTGAGCGCGTATAGGCGCCCATCATTAGATTATCGCGCACGCTCAGAAATGGAAAAACTTCACGCCCTTCTGGCACGTGACTAATCCCTTGGCGCATAATCCAGTCTGGATCATTTTTCTGGATCTCATTTCCTTCGAAAAAAACGGTCCCTTTTTGAGGGTCCATTACGCCGCTGATGGTCTTGAGAATCGTTGTTTTACCGGCCCCGTTTGCCCCAAGAACCGTAACGATCTTTCCTTCTTGCACATCCAGAGACACACCCCGAATGGCCATAATCGGTCCGTAGTAAGTCTCTATGTTTCGGACTTTCAGAATTGGTTCGCTCATCTCATCCCCCCAAATATGCTTTGACCACTTCAGGGTCATTTTGCACTTCCTGAGGGGAGCCATATGCAAGCATCCGCCCATAGTTAAGGACAAGCACCCGATCAGAAACTTCAGATACAAGCCCCATATCGTGCTCTACCATAAGAACCGTAATGCCCAGCTCCTTCTTGATATCCTCAATCCAGAAGGACATATCCTGCGTTTCTTCAACATTCAGGCCTGAAGAAGGCTCATCCAGCAGGATCAGTTTGGGTTCCGTGCATAACGCGCGTCCTAACTCGACAACCTTTCGAACCCCGTAAGGCAGGTTCATGATCAGGCTATCCCGGTAATGTTGCAGATCGAGAAAATCGATGATCTCCTCAACCTTTTCCCGGTGAGCCAGTTCTGCCCGCCTCACGGATGGCAGAAACAGAGCCTCTGCAAACAGGCTGGTACGACTATGGCAGTGACGCCCTACAAGCAGATTTTGCAGGACAGACGCATGTTCGAATAATTCGATATTCTGAAACGTCCGGGCAATACCAAGGCCCGCAATATCATGTGACGGTGTCTTCGTTATATCCTGACCATCAAATATCATCCGGCCGTCAGTTGAATCATAGATCCGACTGATCAGATTAAAAATTGTGGTCTTACCGGCGCCGTTCGGACCAATGATGGTGAAACATTCACCTTTTTTGATATCAAAATTGACGCCATCCACCGCTTTAACGCCACCAAAATTAATCGCCAGATTTTCAGCTTGAAAAAGGGTCATTTCAATCTCTCCGACTTCATATAGGATTTTTGACGTTTAAACGTGGCTTTCTTGTAAAGCGGGAACATCAGGAAATAGTGCTTCACTTTCAGCCAGCGGCCATAAATTCCAAACGGTTCGAAAATAATGAAAAAGACCAGAATCAAGCCAAAGATCAACGGCTCGAAACCGGGTTGTTCAGCAATTGCATGCGGCAGGTAATCTTTCATGATCGCCAGTGCCTGCGGTAATGCCAAAACAAACATGGCCCCAAAAACGGCTCCATGTAACGAGCCAACCCCGCCAACAACAACCAGAACCAGCAGCTCCAGGGATTGTAAAACGGTAAAACTTTCAGGAGAGAGGAAGCCCAATTTATGCGCGAATAAGGCGCCTGCCAAACCTGTAATACCGGCGCTTAGACCGAAGGCTATGGTTTTCGTTTTAGCCAGATTGACACCCATACTCTGCGCAGAAATTTCCGAATCCCGAACAGCCATCATTGCCCGTCCTGTTGGTGATCTGAGAATATTCAGAGAAAACAGGATAACAGCAATCAACACCCCAAGACTTAAAAAGTAGAAAGGCGCACCATCGGTCAGGTCCATATCACCAAATTCAATCGACTCGACCAACAAGCCGGTATATCCGTTTGTCACGCTTTCCCAACGGGAAAACACTTCCTCGACGATGATGGCAAATGCAAAGGTCGCCATGGCCAGATAAATACCGGTCAGCCTCAGTGCCGGTATTCCGATGGCCACACCGGCAATTGCAGCGAATAGGCCTGCGAGTGGAAAAGACAGGAAAAACGAAAACACAACGGGCTCATCCATAAAGGGTAATGGAACTCCATTTCCCGTCAGAACAGCTTCCGTGTAGGCACCAATTCCAAAAAAGGCAGCATGACCCAAACTGATCAGCCCCGTATATCCGGATAACAGCATCAACCCGACGCCTGCAATTGCAACGATATATAACTGGGTCATCTGCCCTACATAATATTCGTCCAAAATCCACGGCACAGACAGAACAGCAAGTAACAATGCGCCATACGACCAATGATACCCTGAATGCTTCGCCAGTACTATGTCCTGCTCATATTCAGTTTTGAATAAGAAACGCATGATCAGACCCTCTTCCCTGTCTTCTGTCCAAACAGACCTTGAGGACGCACAACAAGAACCAGAAGAAGCACGACATAAGCCGCAACATTCTTAAATCCAGGCGGCAGATAAAAGCCCGCCAGCGTCTCGATGATACCAATAATAATGCCGCCAACGACGGCGCCGGGGATTGACCCGAACCCGCCCAGAACTGCGGCAGGAAAGGCTTTTAGTCCCAAGAACCCCATATTGGTGTCAATCAGCGTCGTCGGTGCCAGTAATATTCCAGCCGCCGCCGCAACCGCGGCACTAATTCCCCAAATCATTGAGAAAACAGATTTTACCGGAATACCCATATAATAAGACGCCAACTGGTTCTGTGAGGAAGCCTGCATGGCAACCCCAAGCCGGGTATAGGTGAAGAACCCATACAGCACGGCACAGAGAACGATCGTTGCGATAATCACGGATAGGTCGGTTTGAGAGATCACAAGTGATCCAATCTCTTCGGGTACAAGCCGCATCCCTTCGCTCGAGAAAGGCGTTGAAATGGCGTAGGTTTCTGTTCCCCACCCCGGCATCATTCCCGCGACACTACGGGCAACATAACCGAAGCCGATCGTCACCATGACAATGGAAAATTGCGGCTGTCCCAGAACAGGCCGCAAAACCGCACGGTCAACCAGATTACCGACAAAGAACATGGCAATAATGGCCGCTGTCGCGCCCAACCAATAATTCCACCCCAAAATGGAGATAAAGGTATATGCCAAAAAGGCCCCGAGCATCATTAGATCGCCCTGGGCAAAATTCACGACTTCCGTCGCTTTATAGATCAATACGAAGCCAAGCGCGACCAGAGCATAAATACATCCGATTGACACGCCGCCGATGACCAACTGCAAAAACTCAAACAGAACGGCCTCCCAAAATTGTCCGATTTTCTTTTTATGTTTATGCCACCGCAATAACGTTCGGACACTTGCGGTAGAGAAAAAAGTATAGGCAAGCTTTTATTTAAACGTCAACAAAGATAAACCGAGCAATTCACTTTAAATTCTGTTCGCATATGCAAAATTTATTAATTCATTCCTGAATTTTACTTTTAAACTTAAATAAAAAAATTTATTTACTAAATATTTAATAGATTGACAAATTTGCTTGTTATATTTTGAAATGCAATATGATCAATTCATTTTTCTATACTTAAAAAATTCAAATACTAAATAAAAAATACCAAATTTTGTATTTAGATAAATCTAATCAAGCATCATGTTTTGCTTCCCACAAATATAACTTAACAGAGGGAATACAAAATTACTGATCTTACTATTGATTGAGAGAGCTCGACTCCGCAACGGAAGGCCCCAGAATAATCAACCCGATATTATGGCTCTGCCTGAACAGGCGATCGGTTTACCGGGCGGCAATCAAAAATTAGCCTGTCTCTTCGACCAGAATGGCGGATATTATAAAATAGGAATCATTCTCGCCCCGCACAACAATCACTTTCTACCAGATATCTTTTGCAGAGCCCGCCCGTTCGGTTACAATTACGAAAAACAACGAAAGCCTAAAAAATGTCTGTAAAAATTCCTTTCAAAAAAGACGTCGACTTTGAGTATGGAAAAGCAAGCGAACTCAGCCCGCTAATTCGACGGGTGATCGCGGAAAACCCTAGCCCTTTCACCCTTCATGGGACAGGAACCTATATTGTGGGACGAGGAAATGTTGCCGTTATTGATCCCGGACCAACAAACCCGGACCATATTGACGCAATCCTGGCAGCAACCGCAGGGGAAAGAATTTCGCATATTCTGGTGACCCATACCCACAATGACCATTCTCCGGGTGCCGCCCCTTTAAAAGAAAGATGCGGCGCACCAACATATGGATTTGGCCCGCATGGAAGCGGAAAACCCGGGATGGAACCCGAACAGGGCGGCGACATGTCTTTTGTTCCGGATGTTTATGTCGGCGACAATGATACAATTGAAGGGGATGGCTGGACCATCAAGGCGATCCATACACCAGGACATTTATCCAACCATCTTTGCTTCGATCTTATCGAAGAGAACACCTTGTTTTCAGGCGATCATGTGATGGGTTGGTCCACCTCGATTGTCTCTCCCCCTGATGGCGACATGAGTGATTACATTGCCAGCCTTAAAAAAATTCAGGCGTTCGACCATGCGCGTTACTGGCCAACACATGGCCCGGCCATCGATAATCCAAAATCCTTTGTACAGGGGCTTATCGATCATCGATACGAACGTATGGATCAGATAAAAGAATGTTTGAAAAATGGTCCAATGACCGTCATTGAAATGGTACAAAGAATGTATCAGGATATTCCGGAATATTTACATCCTGCGGCAGCAAGGTCTGTCTATTCTCACCTGATAATGATGGTCGAGGACGGAAAAGTAACCGCCAAAGGCGCATCCATCACTGTTGATGCCGAATATTCCCTGAAATAAATGGACCTGCAGAGAAGCGCGCTCACGCGCGCTCCCACTGTTTAGTCTCTGAAATTTATGTATTGCAAGGGCATCTCGAAATCGAGACTTTTACAAAAGGTGATGACCTCCTGCAAATCATCCCGTTTTTTCCCGGTAACCCGAAGTTCATCCCCTTGAATGGCAACCTGAACTTTGATTTTTGAGCCCTTGATTTCTTTGACTAGCTTTTTAGCAAGGTCCTTTTCGATCCCTTCACGAACAATCACCTGTTGACGCACGCTTTGTCCCGCGGCCTGTTCCGGTGTTTTATAATCCAAAACACCTGCATCGACATTTCGTCTGGTCAAATGTCCCTGCAGCAATTCATGCATCTGACGCAATTTCAGGTCATCATCGGCAAACACTGTCAAAACATTCTCTTTTCTGTCGATCGTGCAGTTACTGCCTTTAAAATCATACCGGGTTTCAATTTCACGGCGCACGTTGTTTAGCGCGTTTTCCACTTCATTCAGATCCGTCTTGGACACGATATCAAAGGATGGCATTTTACTCTCCTAAGTCAGTTGCTCTTTTGTCTTTTGGAACTTAATTTCCGGCCAGTCTTTTTCGGCCCGCTCCAAATGCCAGGCGTTTCTGGCCAGGAAAACAGGGGCATCGTCATGGTCTTCAGCCAGCGACGCCTGGTTGGCGTCAATAAATTTCTTCAGCTCATTGTGATCTGGATGCTCAACCCAACGGGCTGTGTACAGCTCGGTCTGTTCGAAATTAACGGGAATATCATATTCTGTGCGAATACGATCTGCCAATACTTCAAATTGCAGGCCGCCAACAACACCAACGACCCAGTCCGACCCCATACGCGTTTTAAAGGCCCGCGCAGCACCTTCCTCTGCGATCTGGATCAGGGCTCGGCCAAGATGCTTTGCCCGCATTGGATCGACGGGTCGCACTTTTTGCAGCAATTCCGGCGCAAAACTCGGTATGCCGGTAAACCGAATTTCTTCGCCCTCCGTTAGCGCATCACCTATTCGCAAATTGCCATGATTTGGAATACCGATAATATCGCCCGGCCATGCCTCTTCAGCCAGTTCCCGGTCCTGAGCAAGAAATAGAACAGGATTATGGATCGCCATCGTCTTGGAACTGCGAATATGCTTCAGTTTCGCCCCCCGCTTGAAATGGCCAGAAACCAAACGCATAAAGGCAATACGGTCCCTGTGCTTTGGATCCATATTTGCTTGAATCTTAAAGATGAAACCACTGACTTTTTTCTCAGTCGGCGCAATATCGCGGTCTGCTGTTGGCGCGGGCCGTGGAGATGGCGCCATAAGGGTCAAACCATTTAGTAGGGTCTCAACGCCAAAATTATTGATCGCGCTTCCAAAATAGACCGGTGTCATGGTCCCTTCCAGAAAAGCCTGTTGATCAAACTTGGGGCATAACTCGCGGATCATCTCGACATCTTCCCGCAGTTTTTCAACATATTCAGCAGGCAATAATTCATCCAGCTTTGGATCATCAATCCCGTTGCAAACAATGCCTTCGTCCAAGTGATTGTTTTTGTCTTTACTGACCAGAACCAAACGATCATTAAACAGATCATAACAACCCAGAAAGTTCCGACCCATTCCAATGGGCCAACTGGCGGGCACAACATCCAAGGCCAGTGTCTGTTCGATGTCATCCAAAAGTTCAAACGGATCCAGTGCTTCACGGTCAAACTTGTTAATGAAAGTAGCAATTGGCATATCGCGAAGACGGCAAACCTCGAACAATTTTCGGGTCTGTGTTTCGATACCTTTTGCACCATCCAGAACCATAACAGCGCTGTCTACTGCCGTCAGGGTGCGATAGGTGTCTTCACTGAAATCTTCATGGCCTGGTGTATCCAGCAAGTTGAACGTCTTGCCTTCATAATCAAAAGTCATCACTGATGAAGCGACCGAGATACCCCGTTCGCGTTCAACCTTCATCCAATCTGATCGTGCACGACGTTGCTCACCCCGTGTTTTAACGGCACCAGCAAGCTGAATGGCACCCCCAAACAACAGAAGTTTTTCCGTAAGGGTCGTCTTACCCGCATCCGGATGCGCAATAATGGCAAAGGTTCGCCGATTGGCGACACGATCTTCAAGCAAACTCATGATAAATCCCAATCCGCAGCCAATTGTCTACTGCGCGGATTTCAAAAAAATAGCCGGTGTGACATACCACAGCTGTCATACCGGCTAAAGGGATTTTGTTAGAAGTTGTTTATCTTCTCAGGGAAGAGATTATTCTTCAATCACCTTGAGAACGAGTTTTCCAAAATTTTCACCACTGAATAGTTTCAGCAGGGTTGATGGAAAATTCTCAATTCCTTCGTCAATATGCTCTTTGAATTTAAGCTGTCCCTGACTGTACCAGGTTGCCAATTGTTTTACACCTTCTGCATATTGATCCACATAATCAAATACAACGAACCCTTCCATTCTTGCATGTTGAACAAGAAGGGTGAGGTAGTTTGCCGGCCCGCGAACCGGTGTCGTGTTATTGTACTGAGAAATCGCACCACAAATCACTACACGGGCGTGACGATTGAGACGGGCAAGCGCCGCATCAAGAATTTCACCGCCCACATTGTCAAAATAAACATCAACACCTGTGTTCACCGCTTCGTTCAAGTCTTTTAGAAATCGATCAGATTTATAGTCAACGCAGGCATCGAAACCCAGCTCTTCGATAACGTATTTACACTTCTCTGAACCACCAGCAATACCCACAGCCCGCGCGCCTTTGATTTTGGCGATTTGCCCGACCATGGCCCCAACCGCGCCCGCTGCACCAGAAACAAGCACCGTATCACCTTCTTTAACGGCGCCGACATCCGTCAGGCCGAAATACGCGGTTAGTCCCGGCATGCCCAAGCCACCAAGATAACTTTCCAAAGGCGCAAGATTTGGATCGACTTTTACAAGATCTTTGCCATCTGAAACACCATACTGCTGAACCCCGTGATATCCGGTGACAAATTCGCCGACCCTGAAGGCTGGATTGTTACTTTCAACAACCTCTCCAACGGTCCCTGCCCGCATCACTTCACCCAGTCCGACGGGCGGAATATAAGACCGTGCGTCGTTCATCCAACCGCGCATTGCCGGATCAAGAGAGACATAATGCACCCGGACGACAACCTGACCGTCCTCCGCCTTCGGGATATCAGATTGTGAAAACTCCCAGTCACTGTCTTTAGGAAGTCCCACTGGCCGCGCTGCCAATTTGTATTGTTTATTCTGAGCAGACATAAAACGCCCTTTTCCTGTTGTTTTTTAAACCTGCCCCATCCAACTCTTTTTCAGCATCAAGATCAAGAGCGATCGTTCCAAAACGTCAAAGCTTTTACATTGCAAACACTGAATCATAGACTGCACGCCGAAATTCAGACCGCAAAGAATAAATATTTCCGGGCATATGCTGCACCATTAACAATCCCCCAATTTTTAAGATCGGGTTGATGAAAAACAGCGTCCCTGCCGCCCCTGTCCAACCATACTCACCGGCAGGAGACGGAAATGCTGCTTTTTCAGGCTCATCAACAACGTAAAAACCCAAGCCAAAACCAATACCGTCCCACGACATGAAATTAAATTCACCCGCCCCCAAATCATCCATGCTGCCCCCTAGGTGATTTTTAGTCATAGAAGCGATCGTTTCAGGCCGAACAAGCTGATGCTCCCCGACCCTTCCGTCATTTAAAAAAAGCTGCATAAATTTTGCAAAATCCTGATAGGTGGAGACCAACCCGCCCGACCCGGACCAAAATTCCGGCTGCTGATAGAACGCACTTTTCTGGGCTGGATCAACCACCCCAACGATCCCGCGCGTTGACACTTCATAATTGGTCGTCATGCGGTTCTTTTGTGAAATGTCTGTGGTAAAGTCCGTTTCTGTCATCTCTAAGGGCGAGAATATTCGATCCTTTAGAAAATCGCGAAAATCCAGACCACTCCATATCTCAACCAACCGTCCCAGAATATCAGTTGCCATACTGTATTTCCAACGGCTCCCCGGCTCGAACAGAACCGGCATAGCCCCCAGCCGATCAATCACTTCTGCCAAATTACCCTTGCTTCTCATACCATCCAGCGCCTGTTTTCTATAAAGATCTGAAAGTGGATCATCACTGAAGGCGGGTAAGGTTATGCCCGCGGTATGGGTAAGAACATGACGGATGGTCATTTGCCGGGACGCGGGCGTTTCACCTTCCCCCGGGATCAGTATCCGGGTGTTTTCAAAACTTGGAAGATACCGTGCAACCGGGTCATCCAAATCAAATTTCCCCGCCTCCCAAAGCATCATGGCCGCAAGACTGGTGATAGGCTTAGTCATGGAATAGATGCGAAATAACGCATCTTCAGCCATCTGACGAACCTCCCCCTGATCCGCAAGTCCGGCCGTAACTGTGCAAGGCAGATCGTGCGTGCTAATAACGCCAGCCACCCCGCCGGCAATAAGATTTTTGTCAATGAATTTCGACAGTAACGCTTCAATAGGTGCAGATGTTATTTTTTTCATTTTGCCCACTCTGTTTACCATAAGCTGCCATAAAAAAAAGGCTGGGGAAACCCCAGCCAGAACATTCAGCTTCCCATTTTCTCTAATACTGAAGGGAAGCAGTTATGGCATCAAAGGTCTTTTTTCGCGTCTCATAATAATGCAACGATCGGGCGATCAATGTGACCACCTCAAGCTTGCCAGTGGCGCTCGTGAACAGAATTAACCCACTAAAATTGTCACCCTGATTATTTGACAGTTGAAAATCAGCCAAATAGCCTTGTTTTGTCCCAAAGCCTTGAGGACGCAGGTTGGTAAAACGTCCCGGAACCAATTCAGTTAGCCGCAAGCTGCCATGAATAAGCTCCAAAATTTCTTCCGGGGTCATATCTGCCCGGAAAGTTGGCGCTTTTTCTTCATTAGCCTGTGAATATAGTACGGGAACGTTTTCCCCCTCTTTGACCGGACGCCAGAATTCAATTACATCCAGTGCGAGCCCGTATTTGGTCCATACGATTGTTTTGTCCGTTACCAGCTCGTTCGTTTCTTCTTGCAAGCTAACGGAATATGTCTTCCAGGGCTTCGCTTCACCTGGTGTTTTCAACGTAAAGGCAGGAACACACGCAGATGTAACAAGAAGAAGAAAAACAGCACAGATTTTTTTCATATTATTTCCTCAACTGAGAAATATAGGTTCGAACCAGACCCTCGTCAGAGGCAGCCGGGTTTTGCATCAGATATTGACTAAAATATTTCATGGCCTGCTCAGGCTTCTTTTGTCTTTTTGCGACAAGTCCCATGTGTTTAAGTGTTTTGAGTGGAGCCGGAACATCCTCGGAAGCTTTCTGATAATGCATCATTGCTTTTTCCAGATCTTCCTCATCCGAACGCAAACGGAAAATCTCCCCTCTGAAGAACTCAACTTCAAAAGCGTTAAAACCGCGTTCTTCCAGTCTGTCCAAGACGACGAGAGCCTGCTCATAAGCTTGTGTGGAAATGAATTCTTGCATCCAGCCATGCCAAAAACGCCGAACCATCCGATCAAACTCAATTGCTTGATTGGTAAAAGGAGGATCTCCTTCAGTCTTCAGCTTATCTGCATGAAGTCGCAAATTCTTAACGCGCTCTTCGGTTGGGGGGTGGGTCTGCCAGAACACACTTGATGTGTCTTCTTCATCGCCATCTCCTTCGGCTTCCGCCTTCTCCTGAGCTTCTTTTTCTTCTTTTATCCGTTCCCACAAGTTTGCTGCAGCATCAGGATTGTATCCCGCCTGATGCATTATAAGCAAACCCTCCTGATCTGCTTCAGTTTCAAGTTCCCGCGAATAGGAGTAAAGACTTCCGGCCACACCAATGGACGCGGCAAGCCCGACAAAACCAACCCCGAACCCTCCGGTCGCAATATTGAAAAAAGTCAGAAAATCGGTCAATTGCTTGGCATTATTGTACTTTTTTAAGGAATGCCGATAAAGATAGTGGGCCATTTCATGGCCGAGGACCGCCGCGAGCTGATCTTCGCTTTCCGCCCGCAACAATAACCCGGTCCAGACATGCATCGTGCCATTTGGAGCCATTGTTGCGTTAAAATACGGATGCTTTAGAACATATATCTTGAAGTCCGCGCAATGTTCTGTTGATAATTTGCATATTACGGATTTTAAGTAGGTATTCAGTTCTGGATCCCGTTCCACCAGATTACTGCTCGCCAGTTTTTTCTCCAGCTTATTGACCTGAAACCAAAGCCCCGCTTCCGTCGATTTAAGGTTCGGCTCATGCCCAGGGGCAAGCCGCCCCGTAGGAACGTTGGTATCCGTCGCACATGCACCCGCAATCAAAAATAGAAAGGGCGCCGCAAAGGTGGATAGCCTCATAAAGGGATGTCCACAAGGAGTGAGTTTGTCGAATTGACAGCCGCGCCAAACGTCCGTAAATCCCCCGATCCTGAAAACAGTCGATTATACCAGACAATGTCGCCCGTTTTCAGGTCAACCAAAGATACGAAACCAACCTGCTGCCCCCCTGGAATATGGGCTCCAAACAGGGCTGCCATCAAAACCTGCGCCGCGACCCTCGAACCGCTTGAATAAGAATCCCGAAGATAAACAAACAACCCCAAATCGGCCCCATAGGCGTTCTGAAGCGCTTGAGTTGTTCTTCCCGACTGCCAATCAAATTTGTCATTTTGCATCGTCGGCAGTTGGAAAATACCCGGATATTGATACTGGAAGATCGATTTTCCTACTGCTTCATGCAGATTGATCAAATCCCGACCGGTTTGCGCAGTAAGGCCATTAGCGCCATCTTTATAAAGCGTGACTGAATGCCCCAATTCCTGAAAATATTGCGTTGCAATTTCAGTGACATAGCTCTTGGCAGACGCCGTCCAGAAAGCGTTTGGCTCCTGCAAACCTCCTGCAGTCAAGAGGCTGAGTTCAACATCCGGCTCCATCAACAAAATACTGCGCCCTAAATGGCTTTCAGGTATTCTGGCACCAAATAAGTTGTTGGTCTCAGGCCGCAATTCAACATCCGCGATGATCGTATCATCCGCTTTGTCAGGCTCTTCGCCATAATTTGCTTTCTGATTACTGACCGGCCGCACTTCTTTACAAACCCTGCTCGCGTTGCAAAGCTCATAGATTCTTGAAAATTGAGAACCCATGCGAACACGAACCGTATGACCAGAAGGCACGGCCCCATCCATGATCGAAGGAATATCCGTGTTCACTTTCGGTGGCTGATAGACTCGGTCATACACCTCGAAAACACTTGGTGCCTTTTGAGATGAATAGGCAACAGGCTTGCCCTGAGGGCCAGCAACGGTCTTGACCTTTGTCGTTGCGACACACCCACTCGATACGGATATCAGTAAAACCAATACGCAGAATTTAGTAAAAAAAGACACTTGCATCCCCCTTTGATCCAAAAACAACCTAAAGGTGAATATACGATTTTTCCATACAATAATTGGATAGTCCGAAATTTTTTCCGATTTTTCAGCATCTTCTTTTATTTTTTACCCTCAAGAAATTTTGCATCCAGCGACAGCCACGGCTATAATCCAGCTTTATTCCTCGAATAGAAATAGCAGGCCCTCATGTCAGAGACCATGAAATACAAAAAAGAATTCGCAACCATTCGTGGCCTGAAAATGGCATATGTCGAAGAGGGCGAAGGAGATCCCATTGTATTTTTACATGGGAACCCCACCAGTTCCTATTTATGGCGCAACATAATGCCTCAGCTGGAAGGCAAGGGCCGATTGATTGCCCCCGATCTGATCGGGATGGGCGATTCAGAAAAGTTGCCCAAAAGCGACGAAAACAGCTATACCTTTGCCGAACATAAGGCCTTTCTGAAAGACCTTCTTCAATATTTGGACGTTACCAGCAACGTCACCTTGGTTTTGCATGACTGGGGTTCTGCCTTAGGCTTCGACTGGGCTAACAATAACCGGCAGGCTATGAAGGCCATCGCCTATATGGAAGCCATTGTTCAACCGATAAACAGCTGGGAGGATTGGCCAGAAGATGCCCGCGGTATTTTCCAGTCGCTCCGCAGCTCCGCCGGCGAAGAGATGATTTTGCAAAAAAACGTTTTTGTTGAACGGATCTTACCGGCCTCCATCATGAGACCGCTAAGCGATGTTGAAAAACGCGAATATGGTCGTCCATTTCGCCGCGAGGGAGAAGAGCGGCGCCCGACACTGACCTGGCCGCGACAAATTCCCATCGCCGGCGAACCAGCGGATGTTGTAGATATTGTTCAGGAATATGCAAACTGGATGAGCCAAAACGATCTTCCAAAACTATTTATTAATGCGGAACCCGGTTCCATTTTAGTGGGCACCGCTCGCGATTTTTGCCGCCGCTGGCCTAACCAAACAGAAGTCACGGTTAAGGGAATTCACTTCATCCAGGAAGACAGCCCAAATGAAATCGGGCAGGCCCTCTCAGAGTTTATAAAGTAACGTTAAATAAAGGTTCCAAACAATGTCAACAAAGCCAAAAGCAATTAAGCTGAACCCCTTGCAAAGCAAAACGCTTGTCCTGCTGAAAATTTTGGCGAAGGATCCTGATAGCAGTCAGCCAATTGACGGCTGTGATGACGTTCGGATCACCCGTATGCCCCACGCGCATGGAAATCATATGCATGTTGGTGACTTCACTGTATCGGCTAAAGATGCCAGCGGGCTTACCAATCCATCTGTTTGGACAGCCCTCGCCCGCAAAGGGTTTGTGGGAGAAAACTGGCCGAATGAGGTGGTTGTCACAGCGAAAGGGCTTGCTTTTACGACAGGACTAGAAGAAAAATTCGTATCTCCTTCAGATCACTGACAGGCCCTTAAATCATGCGGATGCCTCAATGACTACGTCGACACAGCGCAAACTGACAACAATCCTGTGCGCAGACGTTGTGGGGTACAGCCGTCTGATGGGTCAGGATGAAGAAGGGACGCTGGCGCAGCTCAAGAAAGCCCGGACACTTTTCACCACTAATATTGCTGATTATTCCGGCAGAGTTATTAATTTTACCGGGGACGCTGTCATTGCCGAGTTTGGAAGTGTTGTCCAGGCTGTGCAGTTTGCGGCCTTCATTCAGGAAAGCATCCATAAGGAAAGCCAGGAAACAAAAGACCCTGAAGCGTTATTTTTCAGAATTGGTCTTAACCTTGGGGATGTCATTATTGAAGGAAATGACATTTTCGGGGATGGCGTTAATGTGGCCGCCCGACTTGAAGCGCTAGCACCAACCGGTGGGGTTTGCCTGTCTGGTACCGTGTATGATCATGTTAAGGGAAAACTGAACAATAAATTTACCTACCTCGGTCAAAAAGAAGTAAAAAACATCGAGAGTACGATCGACGTTTATGTGTTGGAGGTCGCAGGGGCTGCAAAACCAAATAAAATTCCTGACCCTAAGATTGACCGCGTACATCGGTCATCATCCACGGAAGATAAAGATCGTCTGGAAGAAGAGAAAATCCGAAGGTATGTCCGACGACAGGCAGCTTTTTACAGGCGGACCTTTTTCACCGGGGCTCTGATCATTTTTCTATTAATGATCAACCTGATAACCAACCCGTCCTATTTTTGGTTCATTTGGCCTGCAATGCCCTTGCTTTTTATACTTTCACTCGATGCCATGCGAGTATTTGGGAAAGGTCACTGGGCCGAAAATTGGGAAGAAAAGCATGTCAATCGGATGAAGACCCAAAAGGGCCTTCACCGTTCGCATTCCTCTTCAAAAGACTAGAAGCCGCCTTCTGACATTTTGCCCATGCGGGAGCAAATTTCGCGAAAACCGCTAATCGTTTCGTTGATGATGTCTTCCGCTGACTTTTGCCCCATGATCAACGCAGCGGATTGACCTGAAAGACCAGCGCTTGCCTCCATATTACCATCAAAGTACAATTCTTTGATGCGCGCAAACATGTCCGCAGGCATGCGGCCTTCTTCATAAATCTCTTTCGTAAGTTCCGTTTTCAACGCCCGTATGCAGGGCGTTGCCTTTTTATTCAGGACCAAAGTTCCCGTGTCTTCAGCGTCTATAATCGCATTCTTATAGTTCAGATGCACCGGGCTTTCCGTGGCAGAGACAAAACGGGTCCCCATTTGAATGGCCTCAGCGCCCAAACTAAAGGCCGCGGCCATTCCCCGCCCATCAACAGTTCCCCCAGCCGCGACCATTGGGACATCGACCTTGTCACGGATCGCCTGCAGCAAGACCTGCAAGGAAACTTCTTCCGGGTTCTTAAACCCACCCCCTTCACCGCCTTCGACAACAAGACCATCTACACCCGCCTCTACGGCTTTCAGGGCGGCCTTGACCGTTGGCACTGCGTGATACACGATAATATCTTTCGCCTTTAGAATTTCGATCAGTTTTTCCGGATTTCCCGCAGAAGTCGTTACGAATTTCACCCCACTGTCTGCAACGAAGTTGATCATATTCTGATCTTTAAGGAAAAGAAGAGGAAGGTTGATCCCGAAAGGCCGATCTGTAAGCTCTTTCATTTTTTTAATTTCAGCTATGCAATTTTCGGTCTCACGAGAAGAGGTTTCGATAATGCCGAGCCCTCCTGCGTTACACACCGCAGATGCAAGCTGTGACCCGGCAATCCACCCCATTGGGGCCTGGATAATCGGATATTCTGCGCCGGTATGTTCAAGAAATCTGTTCATTTGTTACTATCTCTGTTTTTTAAAGATACGTTTGCCCTAGTGCGCGACCAAGATCGGTAAGTGCCTGCTGTTCACTAATGACCTTAATTGTCTTCATGCCCATTAAGGCTGCGGGCTTCAGGTTTATGCCAAGATCATCCAAATACAGAACTTCATCGGCTGATACCCCCATACGATTACAGGCATATTCGTAAATTTTTGGATCTGGTTTACGCATTCCAATTTTACTGGATTCGATCACTTCATCGAAAAGGGACATTACCTCGGCGACGGCAGCACGCGCTTCCTCTGACCGGCTCATTCCCGGGCCTTGGCCTGCCGGAACATTGTTTGTTAAACAATAACACTTTCTGTCCTTGGAAATTTCCTTTAGCGCCGCCACCATTTTAGGCCGAATATCACCTGACAGCAACGCAATCACTTCTTTGCCAGCAACAGAATGACCAAGTGATGAACTTTCGCTCTGAAACAGTCCATCGAATTCTTCCGCCGAGATTTCACTTCTCTCGAACTTGGCCCAAGCATTGGTGTCAGGGTTGGTAGAATTAACTGTTCTTAGAAAATTCTCTGGAAGTCCGTGTTCTTTTTCGAACCTGTTAAATGCCTCAAATGGGCTTGTTGTCAGCACTCCACCAAAATCCCAAAGGACTGCAGTTATCATTTTTCCATCCATATCTGTGAGAAGTCCGGCGCGACCGGTTTTATCCTATATTCTTATTTTTTTTGAGATACTGACAGTATGAATTTCAGAAGTCAAATATCTGTCTCGATTGAATTTTTGAGAGACGTTCATAAGTAAAGGGGTATACAGTATGATCCTGTCCATCTTCTGGGAGCGTCTTATGAAAGCCGTGTTGTTACTCTCGACATTTCTTGTTTCTCTATCACCAATCGCATTGGCGATGAGTGATTCCGATATGAATACTTTAAAAGAAACCGGCAAATGTTCAGAATGCAACCTGAAAGGCTCGAAGCTTCAATCCTTGATTATGCCCGGTTCTGATCTTTCCAGCAGTAATTTGCGAGATGCCATTCTGAAAGATATCAATCTGGAAAACGCCAATCTACAGGACACGGATCTAAGACGCGCTGATCTTGAAAAAGCGAACCTGAAGAATGCCAATATGCAGGAAGCAACACTTCGCAATACGGATCTTGAAAAAGCAAATCTGAACGGCGCGAACTTGCAAGAGGCTGATTTGAGAGAAGTTGATCTGGAAAATGCGACCGGACAGAACAGCAACTTTTCGGAAGCTGATTTGCGGAATGCCAATATGAAGCGGAGTGACTTCTCCAACGCAAATTTCTCATCTGCCAAGATGACGAGTGCTAATCTTAAACGCGCCACTCTGAAGAACGCAGTCTTTACGAAAGCCCGCATGAAAGACGTGCGATTGAGCCGCGCTGATCTGGAGAATGCGGATCTTTCCGGGGCTTTGCTAGGTAGAACCGTTTTCTTTCGGGCAAATCTGACGAATGCTAAATTTGGAGACGCCAATCTGGATGACGCCATTCTTTGGGGTGCAAAACTTTCAGGTGCGGATCTGAGTGGTGTTGAAGACCTGAAACAGGAGCAACTCGAAAATGCCTGCGGGAATAAACAGACTAAATTACCGAAAGGCCTGTCTATTCCCAACTGTGAAGCTGATTAAATAATTTTACCTGGATTCATGATATTCTGAGGATCCAGCGCCATCTTCAGGGCGCGCATTACATCGACAGCATCACCAAGCTCTTGTTTTAGGTATTTTCGTTTACCCAACCCGACGCCATGCTCTCCGGTGCAAGTCCCTTCCATTTCCAAGGCCCGTTGAATTAATCGCCCATTGATCCGTTCGGCCTCTTCAAATTCTTCCGGGCGGTCCTTATCGAGAACAAACGCCAAGTGAAAATTGCCGTCGCCAACATGACCAACAATTGGCGCGATCAAATCACTTTCATCAAGATCCGCTTTGGTTTGCATAATACAATCGGCAAGCCTTGAAATTGGAACACACACATCGGTTGCCCATATGGATGCATTGGGCCGCAAAGCTTTTGCAGCGTAAGCAGCATCGTGACGGGCCTGCCACAATTTTGTTCGGTCTTCCGCCTGAACTGTCCAGGTGAAATCGCGGGCTCCAAAATCATCGCATATACTTCTCACCATTTCGGACTGTTCTTTGACGCCTTGTTCACTGCCATGAAACTCCAGAAATAAAAGAGGCTGCACAGGAAGATCCAAACCGGAATATTTGTTGATAGCATCCACCTGAACATCATCCAACAATTCGATCCGAGCAATTGGCACGCCCGTTTGAATGGTCAGAATAACGGACTGAACGGCATTTTCGATATCTTCAAATGAAACGGTTGCTGCTGCAATTGCTTCGGGAATACCATAAAGGCGCAACGTAATTTCCGTAATGATCCCTAGCGTTCCCTCGGAACCAATATACAGTTTGGTCAGATCATATCCAGCTGCGCTTTTTTTAGCCCGGCCGCCCGTTTTGATGATCTTCCCGTCCGGCAAGACCACAGTCAAGTTGAGAATATTTTCGCGCATCGTACCGTAACGTACCGCATTGGTACCGGACGCCCGCGTGGACGCCATGCCACCGATGGAGGCATCTGCACCCGGATCAATCGGAAAAAACAAACCTGTATCCCGCAAATATTCGTTCAGTTGCTTGCGCCGGACGCCGGGCTGCACTGTACAATCAAGGTCTTCAGTATTGACCTTCAGGATTTCATTCATCTGTCCCAGATCAATACAGACCCCGCCTTCAACAGCGTTGATATGTCCTTCCAGGGACGTGCCTGCGCCGAAAGGGATAATCGGAACCTGATTATCTGCGCAAATCTTTACAATTCGCGAGACCTCTTCTGTCGAGTGCGCAAAACAAACAATGTCGGGAGGGCACGGTATATGCCAACTTTCATCTGTGCCATGCTGGTGCAGAACAGAATGCGCCGTCGTACATCTGTCTCCCAAGATTTTCTGCAACTTGGATTTTACAGTTTCCAGTTTTTCCGGATGTAATGACATAGCGCTCTCCCTGTCAGCCACACTTTACTTCCGCGACGGAAAAAAGTGGATCTTCAAAAATATCTATCCCTGTGGACTTACAACTCCAAGAATTACACGGCAAGAAGATATTTACACATAGGCAAAAACCGCTACTCTTCCCAAATGATAAAAAATGGATTTAAAGAACTGAACAGAGTGAACGTTCGTCCAGAATGGATCGATTACAATGGCCATATGAACGTTGCGTATTACGTCATGGCTTTTGACCAGTCACTTGACAATTTGCTGGACCAGATCGAATTGACCAGGGCCTACCGTGATGCGTCGAACTGCACCGTCTATGTCCTTGAGACACACGTCACTTACAGGCAGGAGGTAAAGGCAAACGACCCGCTACTGATTACCTTCAGGGTCGTCGATGTTGATGACAAGCGCATTCACCTTTTCCTGGAAATGTATCATGAACAGGAAGGTTTTCTTGCTGCCACGTCCGAGCAGATGATCTTGCATATTGATGCATCCGGACCCAAGGCGCACCCGATGCCTGCCAATATACTGGGCAACCTTCAGGCTTTATATGCTGCCCAAAAAGACTTTCCCGCGCCCGATCAACTGAGGGCCCAAATCGGTATTCGCAGAAAGAAGACCACATAATGCTTTCTTCAAGCAGCTATAATAATGCCGCCTTACTTGTTACCGCCGTTATATTCGCCGTGGCGTATCAGGTTGCTCCCGTGATTGAGGGGTCAATCGCTTTCATTGTACTGAAAGCCGGCGGGTGCTTCCTTCTCGCGTTATTCGCCTATTCAAATCTGCCGCCGGGAAAAGCCCAGAAGCTGATGACGGCGGCATTACTTGCCTCATGCTTAGGCGACATTTTTCTTGCCATTCGAACATCTGATTATTTCATTCAGGGTTTGGGATCATTTCTGGTGGCCCACCTTCTTTATGTCGCCGTCTTTACCCGATATCGATTACCAGCACCGCTACCGAAGTCAAGACAGATGCTTGTTGGCGCTACGGTCCTGATTGGGCTTGGGATGATCGGCATACTCTGGGCGCATTTAGGGAATCTGAAAGCCCCGGTGAGTATTTATGTAACTGTCATTGCATTAATGACCCTGTCTGCAATTTACAGTCACCTGCCAGCAAAACTATTAGTCAGTGGTGCATTTCTTTTTATGATTTCCGATGCAATGATTGCTATCAACAAGTTTCTAATGCCAATTCCCATGGCGGGAACCTACATTTGGGTAACTTATTTTACCGCCCAGTTGCTAATCACACTTGCGGTGATTAAAGGAACAACCGAACGGTCGTTCCTTCTCTCTGAAAAATAGGGATCAAGCAGCTTCGGTGCTGTTGGAATCGTGTTCAGCGATTTTGGAGATCAGATAGTCGACATTTTCAGCGTCAAATCGATCTTCAAAATGGGTAAGAACCCTTTGGATTACATGGTTTCTGAACCGTTCCCGATCACCAGGATCGCCATCATATTCCAGCTCGTTCACCACATCGACAGCGACGCGCATCATCTCCGCAACCCCTTGCGGGATCTTGCACTTCTTACAAAGCTGTTTGAGCCCTTGACCACTGGCATCATTAACCAATAGGTGAACGTTTGAAACAGCGATATCTGACCCTTTTGATAATGCGGTTTCAAAGAAATCCATGTCTCCCACACATAAAGCACGGAGAATAATTGTTGGCGTTAGTCGGCCGTTGTCATAAAGTTGATTGATCAAGCGTTCAAGCTCGCCAGAACTTGCATAGCCCAGCAAACCGACCATCGTTTTTTCCCGGCTTGCAAGGATCAGATCGGTTGCCATCGCGGGTGACATCTCATGATGACTGACCAGATGCTCCTTCAGCTTGTCGGACACCAGAGTAACCAGTCTCTCCGTCACCGTTATGGGAAGCTCACTCCGTTTCGCCATTGGAGCGTTCACGAGTTCATCATCCCCAAACTCATCCAAAACCTTTTCAAAGGTTTCTTCTGAAATCTGGGCGCCTTCATTTTCCATTAATTTGGCAACAACGGTTTTGTTACCAGTATCCGCCAATTTCTCGGACACCGCTTCTGAGACGACTGAACGCTCAGCGATCGCGGCTTGATGGCTTTCCGGTTTTGAACTGATAATATCGAACAGATCCTGATCGCTCAGCGCTTCCGAGAAAGTCAGCATAGGCGTTGCCACGTCTGCAATGTCGCTTGCAAGCGACACAGCAATATCGTGAGAAAGATCCGGAAGGTTCTTCAACGTGTCTGCAAGTGTCTGCCTGACAAGAATTTCAGCATCACTTGCCAGAACCCGAAAGATTTCTTCCGCTTCCGCCCGTTCTTTGTCGCTGAATTCGTTTGCCACAAGATTTCCGGCAATTTTCTCTACTGTTTTCGCTCTGTTTTCCGCAGAACGATCAGTGAGTAGCCGTTCAACATCGGCTGGACTTAAAGAACCGTTTTCTGACACATTGGCTCCAATAAACTAGATTATTCCTACCCTACGATGTAACAGGGGTTTCATTAATATTATCTTAATATCGCGATACTTTTTCGCTTAAGGCGCAAGAAAAATTCTTCTGCATGAACCGCGACAAATCGACCCATTTTAGTCACAAAACTCTTTCTTTTATAATCATGGCGTATATTTTCGGAAAAGCTAGAGAGTTTTTGCGACCCAGAAGTAACCGAATAGGAGAGATTTATGAAATCATCAATGCTGTTAGCCTGTGGTACGGCGATCGTCATGACACTGGCAGCCTCAACAGCAATGGCTGCAGGCGACGCAAAAAAAGGCGAGAAAGTCTTTAAAAAATGCAAGGCCTGCCACACTGTAGATGAAGGCGGGAAAAACAAAATCGGACCAAACCTTTTCGGTGTCGTCGGAAAAAAAGCCGGAACTCACGATGGATTTAAATATTCTAAAGCAATGAAAGAGGCTGACATCACTTGGGATGCTGCCACTTTGGACGCTTTTCTGAAAAAACCCAAAAAATACCTCAAAGGCACTAAGATGAGTTTTGCTGGTCTTAAGAAAGACAGCCAGCGTCAAAATGTCATCGCGTATCTTGAAACGCTGAAGTAAAAAAAGCGGCCCGGCAATCGGGCCGCTTTTCTTTTAGTCCCGAACGACCAACACAGAACAATTTGCGTGGCGGACGACCCGGGCGGCATTGGGGCCCAGCAGATAATCCTGCATTTTAGGCCGGTGAGCGCTCATAATTATCAAATCACATTTGAGCTTTCTCTGCATCGCCAGAATTTCTTCATAGGCGGAACCATGCCCAACGACAACCTGGGATTTCACCTCTTTCGGGATGTTATCATCGACGAACTCATGAAGCCGCTTCGCAGCATCCTCCAGCATTTTTCCCTCGTGTTCTTTTGGGAAAAATGAACCGACTATACTCATTCCAAAATCAGGAACGACGGTAATCACATGCAACGTCGCCCCAAAAGCTTTTGCATAATTGACAGCTTCCGGTACTGATTTTGACCAAGAGTTCTTTGCCTCCAGATCAACAGCAAGAAGAATGTGTTGAAACATATTTTTTCTCCCCTTTAGGCCGTAGCCGCTTCAGACTGAGCGGCTCTGCTGCGCCGACGCTGAATTAACCCGATAAAAGCCAACAATATAAGAGCCGGAATATACATAAGCTCTTTTGCAGGCTGACTAACCGGAACTAATACACTGAGAATTTTCTGATCGAAATCCAACCCAGCAGCTTGTGCTGGACTGTCAAATGCTGCGTTATCAATAATAACCTCATCACCCTCGATCAGCAGTTCCAGTCCGACCTTCTCAAGACGCTCTTCTGAAGTCGCACCGTCCAAAACAGGGAGTATTGCTGTAAAGACGAGCGGATCACCCACATCATCTTCTCCCTGCACAATGAGCCGCATTTCAGAGCCGCTATTCAAACTGCCCATCACGTCAACCAACGTAGCAGGTTCTGTTTTGGAGAAAGGTGGCGATATCAGATCCATCCAAAATCCGGGACGGAATAAGGTAAATGCAATCAGGATCAGAAGTGCTGATTCCCACATTTTTGATCGCGCAAAAAAGTACCCCTGAGTACCAGCCGTAAACAATAATATGGCTGCCGTCGCGACAATGAACACAACGACACCCTCCAAAGGTGTCACATCAATCAACAACAGATCCGTATTAAAGATAAACAGGAACGGAAGGATAGCTGTTCTCATGGAATAGAAGAAGGCAACGAAACCTGTCCTTATGGGATCACCCCCCGACACCGCTGCAGCGGCGAAGGATGCAAGCCCTACTGGTGGTGTTACATCAGCCATGATACCGAAATAGAAAACAAACAGATGCACGGCTATCAAAGGCACGATCAGTCCGTTCTGCTGCCCCAAACTGACAACCACCGGAGCCAGCAACGAAGACACAACAATATAGTTTGCTGTCGTTGGAAGGCCCATTCCCAGGATAAGACTTAGGATCGCAGTAAAAATCAGAATAAGCAGGATTTGCCCCTGACTGAGAAACTCAACCAGTTCCGCAAGAACAAGCCCAACACCAGTTTGAGACACAGTACCAACGATGATACCAGCGGCCGCGGTTGCGATACCAATACCGATCATGTTGCGCGCACCCGCAATCAGGCCTTCAACCAGTTCACTAAACCCTTGTTTTAGTTTTCCAGTCTGAGCTTCTTTACGGAAAAATGCGAATACCTGACGTTGGGTTAAAAGAATGAAAATCATTAAAGCGACGGCCCAGAAGGCAGAGAGCTCAGGTGATAGTCTTTCAATCATCAAGCACCAGATTAAAACCGCAACTGGTAATAGAAAATGCAGACCCGCCATAACGGTGGGACCGGGCTCCGGCAACGCGGTTACCGGGGCATTCGGATCATCAACTTCCAAATCAGGATATTTTGCACAAATGGAAATCAGAATGATGTAGACAACCAGAATACTGGCCCCCACGATCCAAGGTGTAAGGTCGCTTCCAGCCAATTCGCGAATAAGGTTTACCGCAAAGAAAATACCAAAGCACACGATGACGACATTACAAAGGACAACAGCCCCTTTAGAAAAAATCAATGCCTTGGTGCCTTCGGCTGATCGCGCTACAATTCCTTTAAAGACACCCATCTGAAGGGCAATCAGAATCAGAATTGCAGCCAGTTTGTTGAAGGTTGAACCCAGCAGATTGAACAGCTCGGACAGGTAATATAGACCGCCGCCAATTGCAAGAACGGCAGACAGAGTAATACCAAAGGAAAGCAAGGCCAATTTGGCAGGTTTTGTTTCACCTGCTTTTGGCAAGCCCTGCATATCCAGCTTCATCGCCTCAAGATGGACAATGTAAACAAGCGCAATATAGGAAATGATCGCGGGCACAAATGCATGCCTGACCACATCAAAATAACTGATATTGACATACTCAACCATCAGGAAGGCCGCGGCCCCCATAACAGGCGGCATAATCTGTCCGTTCACGGACGAAGCAACCTCGACCGCTCCTGCTTTTTCAGGAGTGAAGCCTACTCTTTTCATCATTGGGATGGTGAATGTGCCGGTGGTGACAACGTTGGCAATAGAGGAGCCTGAAATCAAGCCTGTCATGCCCGATGCGACAACCGCGGCTTTTGCCGGTCCGCCTCGCAAGTGCCCCATCAATGAAAAAGCGACCTTAATGAAGTAATTTCCAGCGCCGGCCTTGTCCAGCAACGCACCGAACAGAACAAAAAGGAAAACAAGACCCGTAGAAACGCCGAGTGCAATGCCAAATACGCCTTCTGAAGAAAGCCACTGATGATCAGCAACCGCACCAAAACTTGCACCTTTCCAAGCAAGGATGCCCGGGGCATAAGGACCAAGGAAGGTATATCCGAGGAAAACCATCGCGACAATCATCAAAGGCGGGCCAAGCGCGCGTCTAGTCGCTTCCAAGAGAACAACAACACCGACGCAAGCGACAATGATATCTGGAAGAATAGGATTTCCCGGCCGATCTGATAGTCTAGAACCTGTTAAAGTGTCGCCAAAGGCTGTATCAAAAGCAAACAGATACATGGTGGCAAGCGCCCCAATGATCGCCAGCCCCCAGTCTGCCAAAGGAATTTCGTGGCGAGGACTTTTCTTAAAGGCCGGATAGGCCATAAATGCCAAAATAATTGAAAAGGCCAAATGAACTGGCCGGGCTTCTTTGCCCGAAAACACGCCAAAATTAAAAATGTATGGCAATGGTGAAGCGATCCAGATTTGCCACACGGACCAAACAAGCGCGAGGCCCATCATTAATTTTACGATAAATGCATTGTCTGGAGTCCGTCCGCCAGTATCCGTGGACGCGACCAGATCCTCTAGCTCTTCGTTGCTTAAAGGACCCTCTTTATTGAGTTTATCACTCATGTAACCCCCTTATTTACAACCCGTAAGATCCAAAACTGGATTGGCGGGTTACAAACCCCAATATCAAAAAAATACGTTTAGAAACGCAAAAGGGACGGCGATTAAGCCGTCCCTGATAAAGCGGATTACATCCAGCCCTGTTCTTTATAATAGCGAACAGCGCCTTCATGAAGAGGTGCAGAAAGGTTGTTCACAATCATTTTCTTTGGATCAAGGTTTGCAAATGCAGGATGCATTTTGCGGAACCGTTTAATGTCATCAAAAACTGCTTTCACAATCTGGTAAACAACATCAGGAGATGTTGCTGTAGAGGAGACGAAAGTCGCGCCAACACCAAAAGTTGTTGTATCCTCATCAGATCCTTTATACATGCCGCCCGGAATGGTTGCCATTGCATAGTAATCGTTGTCCGCTGCCAGTTTGCGAATGACATCGTTGTCAACATTGACAAGTTTTGCATCACATGACGTTGTTGCTTCTTTGATTGATCCGTTCGGGTGACCAACCGTGAATACAATTGCGTCAATTTTGTTATCACACAAAGCTGCAGACTGTTCTGAAGATTTAAGTTCGGAAGCAAGGGCGAAATCACCCATTGTCCAACCCATTTTCTCCATAACAACTTCCATCGTGCCACGCTGTCCGGAACCAGGATTACCGACGTTAACCCGCTTGCCTTTCAGGTCATCAAAAGTTTTGATCCCTGAATCGGTGCGTGCAACAACAGTGAACGGCTCTGGATGAACAGAAAATACAGCCCGCAATTCTTTAAACGCGCCTTTAGGGAACTGCTTTGGTGCCGTTCCATTATACGCATGGTACTGCCAGTCTGATTGAGCAACACCCATATCCAGATCACCGGCCTGAATACCATTGATGTTTTTCGTGGAACCACCCGTCGTATGCGTACATTTGATGTCGTGGTTTTTTGTGCCACGGTTGACAAGTTTACAAATTGCGCCACCGACCTGATAATAGACACCTGTCTGACCACCAGTTCCGATCGTAATAAATTTTTCTGCCTGCGCTGGTGCAGAGGCAAGCAATGCACCACCAAGTGCGACTGTCGCCGCTGCAGATACAGTAAAGAACTTTCTCATTTCTTTCTCCTCAACCTGTCTTTCGCCAAATAACTCATTCTAATTATTCGACATTACGTGCCTGGCCTCAATATATGGGCCAAGCTTCCTCCCAAGATAGCGATCGTTCCTACTCTCTTGGAAAATACTAAACCAACTTTTTCGAATGTAAACATAAGTTGATTTTTATTCTAATATTAACCTGCCCTGACTATCGCCTGAAGCTGTTCAGCAGTCGCAATCGGACGCCCTACTGACGTCGAAACGTCCGCTATTTGACGAACCAGATCGCTATTGCGATCCGCCAGCTGCCCGTTCTTCAGTCGCATATTGTTTTCGAAACCCACACGCACATGCCCTCCCATAGCCACCGCCGCGCTGGCTGCCGCGTGCTCCATTGGGCCGAACGCGCATACGGACCAGGGAACCTGCATGTTCAAGGATGTCAAAAACGGTAATAAATCCTGAGGGCTTGAAACCTGCCCCGCGGAATAGCGGCCCAGAACGAAAAGTAAAAAGATGTTTTTTTCCGGAATCACACCTTGTTCAACCAAAGTCTGAAACCATTGCAGGTCTTCCTCTGAATAGAGAATATAGTGAGGCATGATTTTCATATGAGTGAGTTCATGGAAAAACTCGGTCGCCTCTCCCAGATCCCCTTCCTGCACCAACTCACGAATAGCAAGGGACGCGGCCTGCGGTTGCAACTCTCGAACTACAGCCATCTGTTCAGAGGCGGTGTACTGTCCGACGGCTTCTGTTGTTGCCTGAATGATGAGATCCTCTCCGCAGCGGGCCCGAATTGCATCAGTCGCCGCGCGGTACCGGCCAACATCCAAAGAATGGCGATCTGCATCATCGCGAACATGCAGGTGGATCATCGATGCCCCTGCCTGCTTGCATAGCAATGCTTCTTCCGCCAATTGTTCTGGAGTGATGGGAAGAGCTGGATGATCCTCCCGCGTTTTTCTGGCCCCATTTGGCGCGACAGTAATGATCAGCGGAGGCACATTGGACAATAAGTCGTTCATCAGGTCACCTATATCGAACCAAGTGCATTTAGAATAGCTTTTTCAAGCTTGGTTGTGATTTCATCCACATGTTTGTCTTCAATGATGAAAGGGGGCGCAAGCAGAAGATGATCGCCTTTCTGGCCATCAATGGTGCCGCCCATAGGGTAGCACATTAGTCCTTCCGCCATAGCAGCCGCCTTAATTTTTTTATTCAGTTTTTTGGCAGGGTCAAATGCCGCTTTGGTTTCACGGTCTGAAACAAACTCCATGCCAATAAACAACCCACGGCCGCGAATATCACCTACATTGGGATGCTGTCCCATCAACCGGCGCAATTCTGTTTGAAGTTCTTCCCCCCGCTTCATGACATTTTGAAGCAATTGGTTATCTTCGACAAATCTTTGAACGGCTAACGATGCCGCACACGCGACAGGATGCCCAAGATAGGTATGTCCATGCTGAAAAAAGCCGCTGCCGTTTAAAACGGCGTCAAAAACCTCATCAGATACAAGCATGGCCCCGATAGGCTGATACCCGGCTCCAAGCCCTTTTGCTGTAACCATAATATCGGCCGTGATCTCTTCTTGCTCATGGGCGAACAGTGTTCCGGTTCGCCCCATTCCGCACATTACCTCGTCAAGGATCAACAACACGCCATACTGATCGCAGATTTCACGAATTCTCCTAAAATAACCCTCGACGCTTGGAACCGCGCCAAGCGTAGCGCCAACAACCGGCTCACAGATAAACGCACAAACAGTCTCTGGACCCAGATTTAGTATTTCAGCTTCAAGTTCATTGGCCACCCGCTGCCCAAAATCAAAATCGCTTTCGCCGGAATTCTTTCCCCGGTAAGCGTAACATGGGGCAATCAAAGAAACGGGCATCAGCAAGGGCGCATAGGGTTCACGGCGCCATTCGTTTCCGCCTGCCGCCAGCGCACCCAGGGTATTACCGTGATAACTTTGACGGCGGGAAATAAAACGAGTTCGTTTCGTTTGTCCTTTTTCAATAAAATACTGGCGCGCCAGTTTCAGCGCTGCCTCAACCGCTTCGGATCCCCCCGATACAAAATAGACTTTATCCAAACGGCCTGGGGCCCGCTCAACCAGAAAATCAGCAAGCTCTTCCATCGGCTCATTGGTAAAAAAGCCGGAATGGGCAAATGAAATTCGATCAACCTGTTCCTTGATCGCATCATTGACCGATTGATTACTGTGTCCCAGGCAGGACACCGCGGCCCCGCCAGCGTCCAGATATCGCCGGCCTTCAGCATCTTCAATATAAACACCATCCCCTTTTACTGCTTTAGGGTATTGATGACCGGGTGCGCGATGAAAAACATGAGTCATGGCAAATCCTATTTATACCAGTATGTATTGCTAGAGCGGAGCTTTGCGTCCATTTGATCCAATGCCTCTATCGCTTGATCGCCCGTTTTGGAAACAATGGCCGCAACCAGTGCCTGCGCAATTGAGAGTGCACCTGTCAGAGATCTGTAAAAAGATGGACTTCGATTGGAGGCGATGAAAACAAACTCCGCATCCTTTGCGAGGGGGGACACAGAACTGTCCGTAATGACAATTCGTGTGGCACCGGCTTCGCGCGCGGCTTCTGATGTCTCGACAGTCTCTCTTGTATAGGGCTCGAAGGCAACGGCAAAGACGAGATCTTCTTTTCCAATTTGGGAAATTTCCTCCCGAAACAATCCGGCCTGGCCCTGAACAAGAACTGATGAGGGGAAAAACAATCGCGTGCCATAATGAAAGAAATAGGCAATGGGAAAACATTTACGTAAACCAACAACATAAATCTTCCGGGCTGCGAGACAGGCTTCAGCCGCCAGTTCCAATTGATCATTAGAAATGGCCTGATAGGTACCGATCAGGTTTTCTTTTTCTGCCGCCAGCATCTCTGATCCCAGACTGGATCCACCGACTATATTCTGTCGATGCCGCAGTGCTCTTGCCCGGGCAGCGTATCCGGTAACCGGCGCGGCAATCCTTTTCCGAAAATCATCACGGAATTTATTGTAAGTATCATAGCCAAAGCGATCGGCAAGACGCACCATCGTCGCCGGTGCAACTTTTGCCCGACCCGCTATCTCCCGCATGGAATATAAGGCGATTTCGTCAGGTGCACTGATAATATACCGGGCTGCATTTTTTAATTGAGGACTAAGCGAATCAAATTCTACTTCCAGCGCCTGAATAAGATCAAAGTCCTGTTTTTTTATCGCCATTTAAACAAATCCATAGATCCAAAAAGCGCCCTGGCTCACATTATTTAGAAAGTATATTTCCGACCCAGCGACAATGCAACAAATGTTTCATATTTATATTTTAAATTCATTTGTATCTATTCCAAATTGGCTAGTCCCTGATTTCTCTCAGTTCCCTGAAATAGAACAGGTTTTATTAACCATAACAAGAATGATGAAACCAGTTTCCGCTGACGCCATGATCTTAGAATTGCCGAAATAACGCTCTCTTTTTATCAAGTCCGCTGGAAATCTTAAGACCTTATTTACAGAGTTCCACTAATACTCCTGAGTGCACATCGTCAGTCTGTTGGATGTGGCGCGTATTTCTTTTTTAGTAGAGCGACGTTTTGTTTTCATTCAAACCAAATTCACTGAAGCTTTCCAGAAACTGGACATCGCCGGCAGAACAAACCGGAGATGTTGGAGAAGACAGTCTGGATAGCCTGCCGGTCAATGCAGTGGTTCTGGAGCCCGGCGACACCCTGCATCACATGTTACAGGATTTAGGGATCAAAACATCCGCACACTTCAATGAATATAACAGCCACACAAATACAGAACTCTCCAGTGGTCGGTACAACCTCGCCTTTGTCTGTTTCAGCTTAGGCAGAGAACAAATTTCCAAGTTACTTCGCGCCCATACCCATAGCCATTCACTCCTGTCTGTTGTGGTCGTAAATGGCCCCAGTGAGTTGATGTTTGAAGGCGCCGCGGACTGTATCCCTGAAGGTGAGCTTACAAATTCTCGGGTCAACACTCTGCTGATCAACAGTGAACGATTTAGAAAATTACAGCAAACGGCAGGTACTCTTTTTTCAGATATTGGCGCCCTTCACGCGAAAGACTCCCTCACCCAGCTGGCGAACAGACAAAGCTTTAGCGTTCATTTGAACGAGACGATCAAAACATCCATGTCCAACAATGAACCTGTTTCCCTTATCACCCTTGATCTGGATAGTTTTAAAGGCTTGAATGAAAGCAAAGGTCATGGCTTTGGTGATCAGATCCTGAGGACAGTTGCGGACCGATTAAAACAATTCGCGCCAGAAAACAGTCTTGTTGGCCGGCTCGGAGATGATGAGTTTGCTTTGCTTTTACATGGCGAGCATCTATCACGCGTTTCAGACACAACCATTGCAGCGCGTCTGTCCCATGAACTGCGCCAACCTTATTTTATTGATGAACAAAGCACTGCCCTCAGTGCGACCATGGGCATCGCTAAACTCGAGCCACACGATACAGCCGAAACTCTCCTTCACAAGGCGGTTTCTGCGCTATATACAGCGAAACGCGAGAAAAACCGTTTCATGGTTTATACGAAACGTGAAGACACGGAACGGCGGCACCAGTTGCGTCTGGCTCAGGAGTTACCCAATGCAATCGAGAATAATCAGCTAAGACTGCATTACCAACCCATGATCCGGATGCATGATAGCACTGTTGTGGGCGTTGAGGCGCTGGTAAGGTGGCAACATCCTGAAAAGGGCCTTTTATTCCCAGATAGTTTTATTCCCCTGGCGGAAGGGTCCGGCAATGTTGAATCTCTGACACGCTGGGTTCTCGACGCCGCCATCCGTCAAGGCAGCAACTGGTTGAAACAAGGCCATAGACTATCTATGTCCGTCAATATTTCGGCGCTCATTTTACATAACCCGGTATTTCCGGATATTGTAAACAGACTACTGGAACAATCCCAGTTTCCTGCAGAATTGTTGAAACTCGAGATCACTGAAAGCGCCATCATCTCTGATGTCGTTCGGGCCTCTGATGTGCTCATGCGTCTGCACGAACTTGGTCTTAAAATTTCAATTGATGACTTTGGAACAGGCTACACATCGTTGGCCTATATCCGTAAATTGCCGGTTGATGAGATCAAAATTGATAAGAGTTTCGTTCTGAACATGAACTCAATCTCAGACGATGCGGTCATAGTTCGAACCCTTCTTGAGCTTGCCAGAAATCTTGATTTGGCTGTCGTTGCAGAAGGTGTAGAGGACCGCGAAACCTGGTATATGCTTGCCGGTTTGGGATGTCATGTGGCGCAAGGGTATTACATGAGCCGACCAGTGGATGTCGAAGCGTTGGAAAACTGGCTGCAAACATCACCATGGGCAGGCTTCCGGTAACTCCTCCTCTTTTTATCCCGTGCCCCTCTTCTTTCCAAGAACATCTGTTTGACGACAAAACAACCCTGCTGATACAGTGCGTTTTGTTGCCTGATCTGCCGCTTTCTGCGGGGAAAGTTCAGGTTGCGCTCCACATACCATACCGAAAGAAGAAGATGGACATGAGCAAATTTGGCCCAGAGATCAACGCTGAAAAAGCAGCTTTCATTCACCCAACAGCCTTGATGTATGGCCGTATCACCCTTGGTGAAGGCTCTTCCCTGTGGCCCTATTCCGTTATCCGGGCAGAATCCAAAGAAGTTACAATTGGTGAACACACCAACATTCAGGATTTTGTCATGATCCATATCGGAGACACTACGGGAACCCATATCGGCGCCCACTGCTCGATCACCCACCATTGCACGATCCATGGCTGCACAATCGGTGACAATTGCCTGATCGGAATAAACACAACTATTATGGATGGTTGCGTCATCGGCGACAATTGTATCATTGCCGGGCATAGCTTCCTAAAAGAAGGAACAATCATCCCGGACAACTCGATTGTCATGGGAACCCCTGGAAAAGTTGTTCGCACACAAAATAACTATGTGAAATGTCGGGCAAATGCGTTTATGTATTACCGTAATGCACTCGCCTATTCCAAAGGTGAGCATCGAGAATGGTCCAGCGAAGACTGCATGCAAGCGCTGAACCTAGAAATCAGCAAACTACAACAGGATTAGACAGAACGTCTAACCAGACCTTTCAAGTACCGGAGGTATTATGAGTGAAATGCAACATCCTTATTTGATGTTCTTAGGTGATGTCGGTGACCAACTAGGTGCAAAGACAGCCAAAGGGATTGTCGATTGGCGTCCAGAGTGGTGCCTGGGTCAGCTACGCCTGGATGGCTGCAAAGCTGATTTAGGGATCGATGACATCACAATTGAAGATGCCATTCAGCAAGGTGCAAAAACAATGGTCATCGGTATTGTCAACTCGGGTGGGTTCCTGCCGGAACACTGGATCGAGAAAATTACGGATGCAATAAAATCCGGTATGGATATCGCCAGTGGCTTGCATATCCGTTTGGCCGATGTGCCCGAAATCAAGGAAGCCGCCGAGAAATACGGTCGCGCCCTGTTTGATGTCCGCCATCCAACAGGCACCATTCCGACCGGTAAAGGACTGCCGCGAAGCGGAAAACGCTTATTGGCCGTGGGAACGGATTGTTCTGTCGGTAAAATGTACACGGCCCTTGCCGTTGAAAAAGAAATGAAGGCCCGTGGAATGAAGGCTGATTTCTGTGCAACAGGCCAAACGGGTATTTTTATTGCTGGTACAGGAATTTCAATCGACGCCGTTGTCGCTGATTTTATCTCCGGCGCTGTCGAAATTCTCTCCCCGGCGAATGATGAAGACCATTGGGATATTGTCGAAGGTCAGGGCTCCTTGTTCCACCCTTCTTTTGCCGGTGTAAGCTTGGGCCTGTTACATGGTGCGCAGGCCGATGCACTGGTCCTGTGCCACGAGCCAACCCGAACACATATGCGCGGTATTCCTGAATATGCGTTGCCCGACTTGCAGGAATGTATGGACTTGAACCTTACGACGGCGCGCCTGACCAACAAAAACGCAAAATTTGTTGGGATCAGTGTGAATACATCCGGTCTGTCCGTGGAAGAAGGCGACGCCTATCTTGCTGAACTGGAAGAAAAATATGGGCTGCCTGCCGTAGACGCCTATCGCACGGGCGTTGCGAAAATTGTGGACCAACTGAAATGACCCTTCGTACCATTGACGCAAAACAGGAAAGCTGGCCCATTCGGGGCAGCTTTCGCATCAGCCGCGGCGCAAAAACCACAGCTGAAGTTGTTGTCGTCACGATCAAAGAGGGCGACTTGACGGGGCGTGGAGAGTGCGTTCCTTATGGACGATATGGTGAAACCTTCAACACGGTTCTTGGCGAAATTTCAGCCATTCGTGAACAGATAGCCCATGGTGCAAGCCGGCAGGATCTGCTGACTTTGATGCCTTCGGGATCTGCAAGGAACGCAATCGATACAGCCCTTTGGGATCTGGAAGCAAAGAAATCCGGGCGTTCGGTTGCCAGTTTGGCAGGCTTAAAAGAATCAGGCCCGTTGATTACGGCCTATACTCTGTCGCTAGATACCCCCGAAAAAATGGGAGAGGCCGCACAGCTAAACGCGTTCCGGCCATTGATGAAACTAAAGCTTGGGGGCGACCTTGACGTAGAACGTGTTGCCGCGGTCCGCTCCGCCGCACCAAAATCGCGTTTGATAATTGATGCCAACGAAGCCTGGGCACCAAAAGATCTGGACTATTATTTCCAGAAAATGGCGGACTTTGGCGTAGAACTGATTGAACAGCCACTTCCCGCAGGGGAAGATGCCATACTTGCCGATATGGATCGGCCGGTTCCCGTTTGTGCGGATGAAAGCTGTCACGATACGTCGACCCTTGATGAGGTTGCGCCGATGTATGACTACATCAACATTAAACTGGACAAGACAGGCGGACTGACAGAAGCCCTTCTATTAGCAGAAGCGGCAAGGGAGTTTGGATTGGGCATCATGGTTGGCTGCATGGTCGGAACAAGCCTTGCCATGGCGCCTGCCATGCTTTTGGGAAGTTTTGCGCGCTTTGTCGATTTAGACGGCCCTCTCCTTCTCGACAAGGACCGTCCGAACGGCATCCAGTTTGACGATAGCGTCATGCACCCCCCAAAAACAGAGCTTTGGGGATAGGCTTTATCTGAAATTATGACCGTGGATCCAACCGACAATCGAATGGCGGTGCCCCTTGGTCACATCTGAAATCCGGTGCAACCAGTATGCAGGGAAGACAACCAGTGTTCCCTGCTGCCGGAAGCCCTGCTGATCGACTGGGATATTGTGCAGTAATATATCACCGCCAGAATAGGATTTTGGATCAGATAGCTGAACAATAAAACATAGTTTTCGGGAACTTGTCTGAGCCGGACCCAGATCAACTTCCCAGTCTTCTTTTTTTGCACGGCCAGCACTGTGCTTAACCAGCCAGGGCATATCATCCCCGGGAATACCGGACAGTTCAAATCGCCAGTTATCTGAATTTACCTGATTAATACCATAACTGATCTGATCCAGTGGATAAGCGTTTTTCCCAATTGGCAACGCCTGCCTTTCAATATAGGGCACCATTTTCGCATCTGGAAAAATCTTAGTATTACCCGGACCAATGGGTAAACGCTTATCCCATCCCTTGGCATTTGCCTGAGCTATAATAGACGCGCATTCCTGAGGCGAAAAAACAGGCCAATGCATGGACAGCGACACATTGGGGTTTCTCATCGGTAAAAGAGGTATATGCATTACTCTGGTCCCTTATCGAAAACTAGGGCCATGGACCCAACCGACGACGACTTTCCTCGCCCCTTTTGTCATTGGCGCAACCCTGTGAAGCCAAAAGGACGGAAACACAATCAAAGTGCCCTTACCGGTCAAGTCTTTTCGAGACTTCTCAATTCGGTGAAAACCAAGGTCACCACCGTCATATTCAGTCCCTTCAGTCAACTGTAATGAAAAGCCCAATTTACGGGATGCAGTAGCAGCCTGGCCCAGATCAACATGCCAATCGTTATGATCGCCTGTTCGGCAATAATTCATCACCCACGGCATGTCATCCTTAACAAAACCACCAAGGTCGAACCGCCAGAGTTGGGAATTCGCCACACTGATTTCTTCGGCGATCCGGTTCAACGGAAATCCCAGTTCATCGACGGGAACGGTTTGCTGAAAGTTGCTACGATAGTCTTTTTCAATCGTAAACTTCCCTTTCCCGGCCACACCGCCGATCATCGCCTCTTCCCATTTCTGCTCATCCAGGGCGTCGAGTATTTTATCACACTCGGTCTCGGAAAAAACTTGGTTCACATACACCGACGCGGTGTTGCTATTTCTAAGCGGTGCCGATGGCAAAACAATCATTACTTAATCTCCCACATTGTGAAAGTGATCTGGAATTCCCGTATTCCGTTTTTCTTATCTGTGATCACCGTCACACTACAAAGCTAAATTATTTTTAGGTCGCACGCCAACAAAATTAGGTCGAAAATGAAAAACCAGGCAGAACCGGAAAATTGACGCAACGGCAAACACCATTTTCGATTGCTTTGGGCGGCTTAAATCAGAAAAAGCACCCGCAAAATATTGATTTTTTGCCTGTTATCCACTGGAATCGCAGGCTAGGTATGGTAAACCAATAACATAACGAGAATGATCACAAGACATCACAATAGGCAAAATTGACATGACAACACCGACGATGAACCAACGGGATATTTCCTTTCAACTGCATGAAATGCTGGACGTCGCGCAATTTTCTGAACGTGAACGGTTTGCCGACCATGATAAGGATGTCTTTGATGCCGTAATTGACACCGCCATGAATATCGCCGCCGACCTGTTCGAGCCTCACAACCGGAAAGCTGATCTGAACGAGCCGACGTTTGACGGTGAAAAAGTACACATCATTCCTGAAGTCAAAGAGGCTCTCGATGCCTATATTGAAGCCGGTTTTATCGGTGCCCAGCACGACTATGACCATGGCGGAATGCAGCTTCCGGCGACCATTGCCATGACCTGCAGTGCCATTTTTAATGCGGCGAATGTAGGCACTTCTGGATACCCGTTTCTGACAGTAGGCGCTTCCAACGTTATTCGGGCATATGGGACGGAAGACCAGAAAAAACGATTTATGGAACCGATGATTGCCGGGCGTTTCTTCGGCACAATGTGCCTTTCTGAGCCTCAGGCCGGTTCATCCCTCTCTGATATAAAAACAAAAGCCATTCCTCAGGAAGATGGCAGCTACCGTCTGACGGGCAACAAAATGTGGATTTCAGCAGGCGAGCATGAACTGTCAGAAAACATTGTGCATCTGGTCCTCGCCAAAATACCGGGCGGACCAGAAGGGGTTAAGGGTATTTCACTCTTTATTGTTCCCAAATTTCTGGTGAACGATGATACCAGTATCGGTGACCGCAATGATGTCAGTCTTGCAGGCTTGAACCACAAAATGGGTTATCGCGGGACAACCAACACCCTCCTTAACTTGGGCGAAAAAGGAGGAGCGACCGGCTATCTGATCGGGGAGGCCCACAAAGGTCTTTTCTACATGTTTCACATGATGAATGAAGCCCGCATCGGGGTCGGCCTTGGGGCAGTCAGCCTTGGATATGCCGGATATCTTTACAGTCTGGAATATGCTCGAAACCGGCCACAGGGACGCCATCCAGATGGCAAAGACGCGTCATCCAATCAGCTAAACCTGATCGAACACGCGGACATCCGGCGGCTTTTATTAGCGCAGAAAGCGGCAGTTGAGGGTGGCTTGGGTCTGTGTCTGTATGCAGCAAAACTTGTGGATGATGAAAATACTGAAACGGATCAGGACAAAAAGAAAGAAGCGTCACTCCTTCTTGATATTTTGACACCGGTCGTCAAGTCTTGGCCCAGTGAGTTTTGCCTGGAAGCCAACAAGCATGCCATTCAGGTTCTGGGAGGATATGGCTATACCCGCGACTATCCCGTTGAGCAATATTACCGAGACAATCGCCTGAACCCCATACATGAAGGGACCCACGGTATTCAGGGTCTTGATCTATTAGGCCGAAAAGTCATCATGAATAAAGGGGCTGGCCTTGAACTGTTGGTCCGAAAAATGACTGAAACCAGCCAAAGCGCCCGAAAAAACCCGGCTTTGGCCGAGTTCTCTGATCTTTTGGATCACGCGATTGAAAATGTGGTCAATGTCACCCGGGCGCTGGCCGCTGAAATGCAACAGGGTCATATCAATCTCGCCTTGGCCAACGCGACACTTTACCTTGATATGTTCGGGCATCTTGTTCTTGCCTGGCAATGGCTAAAACAGGCTTTGGTTGCGTCTGAAAAATTAAATCAGGGCCCGACAAAGGATGATCAGAATTTCTATTTAGGCAAACTACAAGCCTGCCAGTATTTTTACCGCTTTGAACTCTGTAAAGTAGAGCCTTGGTCAAAACTACTGGGCTCTGTGGACGACACCACATTTTCAGCTTCTGCAGAGATATTCTAAAGAATGTCGCGAAATACCCTGGCCAGTATTTCTTACATGATTATCGCGTGTTCGTTTTTCGCGCTTGCTTCTGTTATTGCGAAATTGCTTGGCAACGACCTTTTAGGTCCGCCGCTTAGTGCATTTCAAATTGCGGCAGGCCGTTTTTGTTTTGCCTTTCTGGCGTTGCTTCCCGTTCTTGCAATTCGGCGCCCTACCTATCGAAACGTTCCGGTCAAATTGCACATTGGCCGCACCATTTTTGGCTGGCTCGGTGTTGTTTGTTTATTTGCAGCGGCGTCCGGCATGGCATTGGCGGATGCAACCTCGATCTCCTTCCTAAGCCCCGTTATTACGATGGTCCTCGCCGCCATGATCCTGAAGGAAAAAGTAGTTTCGGCACAGTGGTACCTTGTTGCCCTGTCATTTCTGGGCATGCTCTTTATCACTCGCCCCGGAATGGACAGTTTCCAGCCGTTGGCAATTATTGCAATCGCTTCCGCCATTTTTATGGGCACGGAAGCCATTTTTATCAAGCGCCTTTCAGATACAGAAAGTCCGTTGCGGATCCTCAGCATTAATAATGGAATTGGAGCCGTAATCGCCCTTTGTCTTGTTTCTTTCTTCTGGGTTCAGCCAACCCCCCTACAGTGGCTGTTTCTGGCATTGATCGGGGCCATCATGGTGAGCGGTCAAAGCTTGTTCATTCAAGCCATGAAACGCGGAGATGCCAGCTTTCTGGCTCCATTTGTCTACTTTACACCTCTTTTCGCAGCCATTATCGACTATTTAATCTTCTCGGAAATAGTTGGCTTCCTGAGTTTTATAGGCATTACAGCAATCCTTATTAGTGCGGCCCTTCAAAGTCGGGTGAAGAAAGCCTAAGTACACCTAATATATTTCACCTTACTTTATAAAAATATTAGTAATTTAAAAATACATTAAACATTGATTTGAGCTTAACTCTTCTCATTGGAAATTTTTACATGTCGAAATCATTGATTTTCGCTGCCGTCCTTGCGGTGGCCTTCCCAGCCTCTATTGCACAGGCGGACAACCTAAAACTCACAAGCCTTGATTGGCCGCCCTATTCAGGAAACGGGCTTGAGGATAACGGATCTGCCGCCAAAACCGTAAGAAAATTACTCGCTGCCGCAGGGCATTCAGTAAGTTTTGATTTTTTCCCTTGGAATAGAGCCGTGGCTGAAGGTCTTGGAAATCCTGAATATATTGGATATTTTCCCGAATATTACAGCACCGCTTTGGATGCTGAGAAAAGCAAAGACGGCAAGTGTTTATTTTCGAATAGCTTTGGCTCTTCACCAGTGGGATTTGTACAACAGAGCAACGCACCCGTTAATTGGACCAGTTATGATGACCTGAAAAAATTGAGCATCGGTATTGTATCGGGATATGTGAACGAGGAACGCTTTGACGCGATGGTCGCGGATGGATCATTGAAGGGTCAGAAAGTAACGGCAGATGTTCTCAATATCCGCAAAATAGCTAAAGGACGTTTGGATCTTGCTGTGATCGATTCAAATGTTTTGGACTATTTGCTTAAAACAGACAAAAGTCTGGCAAAGCTGGCCGATAAAGTCGAAATGAATAGTAAGCTTTTAATAGAACACGGTTTGCATATTTGTTTTCCAAATACGGAAACAGGAAAATCAGCACGGGCGTCTTTTAACAAGGCCCTGGCGGCAAATTAATCTAATCCCGGTTAGCAAATCTATTTTCAGAAACAATTTTTACGATCCTTTTTGTTGATAAAAACTGCTCCTGAAACCAGTGCGCAAAACCTTCATTTTACAAGGCTTGCTATATATTCAGTCATCGGTATACTGCGCCCGCCTTTAATTTAGCGAATGTAAAAATATATCATGGAAATTCGGAACGTTGCGATCATTGCCCATGTCGACCATGGGAAGACAACCCTTGTGGACGGCTTGTTGAAACAAAGTGGTACCTTTAGGGAAAACCAGCAGGTGGCAGAGCGTGCCATGGATTCCAATGATTTGGAACGGGAACGCGGCATTACCATTTTGGCTAAGTGTACGTCAGTTGAATGGGGGGGCTATCGCCTCAACATCGTTGACACACCGGGCCACGCCGATTTCGGTGGTGAAGTGGAACGTATCCTGAGCATGGTCGATGGCGTTGTGGTCTTGGTTGACGCCGCTGAAGGCCCAATGCCACAAACAAAATTCGTAACGCAGAAAGCCCTTGGATTGGGCCTGAAGCCAATTGTCCTGATCAACAAAGCGGACCGTCCGGATGGCCGCCCGGAAGAAGTACTCGACGAGTGCTTCGACCTTCTCGTTGCACTGGACGCCGACGAAGAGCAGCTCGATTTCCCTGTTCTCTACGCCTCAGCAAAAGAAGGATGGGCCGTTCAGGATCTCGGCGATGAAAAAGAAAGCCTCGATACGCTTTTTGATTTGATCGTCAAACATGTTCCTGCGCCACAGGTTGACGAAGATGCTCCTTTCAAGATGCTGGTAACAACCATTGAAAGCAATCCGTATCTGGGTCGTTTGTTGACTGGCCGTGTGGAATCAGGCGTTTTGAAGACGAATGATCCCATCAAAGGCTTGAACCGCTCCGGCGAAAAAATCGAAGATGCCCGGGCAAGTAAGATCATGGCCTTCCGCGGACTGGAACGCGAGGCAATCGAAGAAGCCCGCGCAGGTGATATTGTATCCATCGCTGGTCTCGTCAAGACAACAGTTGCTGAAACCATTGGTACGCCAGAAGAAACAAAAGCGATTGATGCACAGCCAATTGACCCTCCCACCATTTCGATGACCTTTGCAATCAATTCTTCGCCGCTCGCAGGCAGGGACGGTGACAAAGTACAGAGCCGCGTCATCCGCGACCGCCTGATGAAAGAAATTGAAGGCAATGTTTCAATTCGGGTCGAAGACAGCGCTGAAGCGGATAGCTACATCGTTTCTGGACGGGGCGAATTGCAATTGGGCGTTCTGATCGAAACCATGCGCCGCGAAGGGTTTGAGCTGTCTATCAGTCGCCCTCGGGTATTGTTCCGTGAAGAAGACGGCAAAACAATGGAACCGCTGGAAGAAGTGGTTGTCGACGTGGATGAAGAATTCTCTGGCGTCGTCGTTGAAAAGATCGCATTGCGCAAAGGGACAATGACCGACATGCGGCCATCAGGCGGCGGGAAAACAAGGATTACCTTCCTGTGCCCGACACGCGGACTGATCGGCTATCATGGAGAGTTTCTGACGGATACACGGGGAACCGGTATCATGAACCGTCTTTTCCATTCATATGTTCCGCATAAAGGTGAAATTCCAGGACGCCGCAACGGTGTGTTGATTGCCAATTCAACAGGGAAATCTGTTGCCTTTGCAATCTGGAACCTGGAAGCACGCGGTGTCTTCTTTATTGGAAGTGGTATTGATGTTTACGAAGGCATGATCCTCGGTGAACATAACCGCCCGAACGACCTGGAAGTCAACGCGCTGAAAGCCAAGCAGCTGACAAACATTCGTGCGTCAGGCACTGATGAAGCCGTTCGCTTGACAACTCCTCGTAAGATGACGTTGGAACAAGCCATTGCCTATATCGATGATGATGAGCTTGTAGAGGTTACACCAAACTACATTCGTTTGCGCAAACGTCACCTCGATCCACATGAGCGGAAAAAAGCCTCTCGCAGCAAGATCGCATCCTGATATTTTTACAGATCGGGTAGAAATCAATAGTTTTCTGCCCGATCCTGTGAAAACATATCTCCATTAAGAATAAGAATAATAGTGGAGCCTATGATGACGATCCTTGATGTTGAAAGCGAGATTGCCGGCAAAGTCTGGAAGATTGAAGCCCAAAAGGGTGAAAGTCTGGAAGAAGACGACGCCATTCTCATATTGGAAAGCATGAAGATGGAAATTCCGGTGGATGCCCCAGAAGATGGGACAGTTCTGGAAATTCTGGTAGGAGAAGGTGACCCGGTTAAAGAGGGTCAAATTGTTGCCAGACTTGAAGTTTAAAAAAAAGCCCGCTTAATCGCGGGCTTTTTTAATGTCTCGTAACGACTTTACCACATCCAAGTGGTTGGATTTGGGTGTGGCTGGTTCTGAGATAAATATTTCATCCCCTTCACACTGCGTACAATGTACCAAATCAAAAAGCCTAAAAGGATCAGGCCGCCAATGAAAAAGGCGATCGTGAGCATTCCAATAACTGAAATCAAGATACCAATCCAGAAGGTCCGAATCTGAAATTGATAATGCGTTTGAACCCAGGCGGGCGCGTCTCCCCGGTTGATATAGGCCATTACAACCCCGATCAAACCGGTTATACCGAATACAATACTGGCTAAATAAAGAATATATACCAAATTAGCAGACTTTGCCGCGCCTTTAGCCTTGGCTTCTTCAACAACCTGCTCTGTAACATCGCCAGACATATAATCTCCTATTATGTGTGTCTCTCGCCCGTAAGTATAAGCTCAAAAAACAACCTATTCCTAGTAAAGAACGAAGCCTTTTTTAGTATTAAATCTACTTTGTGCATTCCAAATGTCGCCAAACGACAAAATCTTGTCTAGGATCACCCCTCTTTAACGTCAGATATCAGATTATTATGCTTGCTGTATTCCTCTCCATCTTTCTGGACCTGGTTGGGTTTGGAATTATTCTGCCATTGCTTCCTTTTTACGCCGAACATTATGGTGCGACAGCATTTATGGTAACCTGGCTGGCCACTAGTTTTTCCCTTTTCCAGCTTATATTCTCAACAATTTGGGGGCGGGTCTCGGATCGGATCGGGCGTAAACCTGTATTTTTAATGTGCCTGGCTGTTAGTGCTGGCGCTTATTTATGGACAGGATTGGCCGAAAGTTTTGCCGTTCTCATTGTAGCCCGCTGCGTTAGTGGCATCGCTTCAGGCAAAATTTCAGTGGCACAGGCAATCGTGGCTGACGTAACAACGCCAGAAAACCGTGCCAAGGGAATGGGACTAATGGGGGCGGCTTTTGGTCTCGGATTTACGCTCGGCCCCGCTATCGGGGCTTTTCTTGTTGGAAACGATCCGCAAAATCCTGACTTTCAAACCCCAATGTTTGTTGCCGCTGGTTTGTCCCTCCTTGGCTTGCTCCTTGCCCTGTTTACCGTAAAAGAAAGCCTGACTGCCGAGGATAGAGCAACAGCACGGGAGACAACGAAATTACCCTTGAAAACACAATTGCAGGCGATTTTTGCGTCCCCATCTATCCCCTGGCTCATTGGCTCATTCTTTATCGTCAGCTTTGTTTTCAGTCAGGTTGAAACCCTGTTTCCACTTTGGACTGAGCGGAATTACGGATGGCAACCAAAGGATCTTGGATACTGCTTTGCTTATATTGGTGTCATTCTTGTCATTGTCCAAGGGCGGCTGATTGGCCCCCTCACACAAAAACTGGGGGAACCGAAGCTGCTTTTAGTCGGCCTTAGTGCTCTTGCTATCGGGCTCTTCAGTACAACCGTCGCCTTTCATTTCAGCATCTTCATTGCCGCCATTACATTTATGAGTGTCGGAATTGCAATCCTCAACCCGACACATTCCGCCCTTATCAGTTTTGTTTCAGCAAAAGGCCAGCAAGGAAGCACACTGGGTATCGCCAATAGCTTTTCTGGACTAGGGCGAATCCTTGGCCCCTTATGGGGCGGGGCATTTTTCGAATTTGTCGATTATGACATGCCGTTGATCATTGGGGGCGTTCTTACGGTCATTTTCCTCATCTTCGTCAGGCGCGTTGTGATTTCTCTTGCCGACAAAAATACTGCCAATAAAGAAAAGGCTCCACTATAGAAATCAGGTCGTCAGTAGCCGCCATCGAACGCATCGCTTAACATCATAAAGACTTTCCCGATATCCGAGCTCATATAGGTTTCAATTAGAAGCTCTGAATGCTCGGTATCCTCCGTTTCTTTAAGCAAGCGGTCAAAGGCTTCACAATATTGATCAGCATATCGCCTGAAGTCACCATTTTCCCGATACAGCAGGCGTATTTTGTCTGCATCTTTGGTCTTCAGCAGACGCTTGGTGAAAATACTTTTCTCACCACGCCGGTACCGCTTCCAAAGTTCTTCAGGCATTGTATTGTCCAAATTCCGCGACAGATCAATGGCGAGTGAGTGCAGACTATCAAGGATGAATGACACAGACTTACGATAAGCTGCATTGCTATCCGCCTGTTGCTTCTCTCCCAATTTTTCTCTTTGGGCCGCGACATCCATAGAGGCATCCCGCAGACGGTCCGCTTCTTTTTGGAACTTCAAACTGGAAATCAGCGCCTCTTCCGCGGCAAGGCTGGCCGCTTCCCTCAGGTTGCCACTCTCAGATTTCAAAATAGTCGATGTTTCATTGATTGAATTGGCAACCTGTTTTGCCGTCACTTCCAGTCTCTGACGTTGCTGGTCGAATTGCTCCGTCAAAGCACGGGATTCGTTCTCGGCTTGCTTTGAGTATTCCAATAGTTCAATGGCCTTCCCTTTAAAGGCCTGAAAACTGCCGTCTCCCATCTCTGCTGCCTGACGTCCCGCGTCCGCCATACTAGAGACAACATATTCAAGATCCCCCTGAACCTTACGTCGGGTTTTTTCAATCTCGTCCTTATGACGGTCCAGCGCTTGATCCGCCCGCTGAATTCCAGCAAGCATCAATTCACTCGCTTTCGCCAGTTCCAGCGTTTTTCGGCGGAAGGATTCGCCGGCAACATCGGCGTGATGTCCGGTAGTTTGTAACAGCTTAGCCCGATCTCCAATTCCGGACTGAACGGCTTCAGCGCTATCGGCAAGCTGTCTTGCAATTTCAGCAAGAGCTCCGGTTTCCTCGCGAAGAGATTTCTCCATCGTTTCCGTGTGGGTCTTTGCCCGCTCTGAAATATCGGCGAGCATCGTCATTTTTTCCGTCGCCAGATCACTCGCATTTCCAAGATTTTCAATATTTCCGGTTGTCTGCTCCACAAGTTCGCTCATTTGGTGGTTGGCATTCGCCGCTGCGCGATCGAGCCCTTCCAGTTGAAGTCTTGCCTGATCACCCATCCCCCGCAATTCAGCAGATGCCCGCTCTGCGGTCTGGGCGAGCTCGGCGGTTTGCGAATGAGCCGCCTCCCCGGATTGACGGGCTTGTAACGTTGCTCTTTCGGCAGTCGCCATAAAATCCTGATGCAATCGCATGGTTTCTTCGATAACTGTTTGAATTTTCAAACGGGAATGATCGGCTGTTGCACCCAGTTCTTTTTGTTTGCGTTCCAGCTCTTCTGACGCAGCCTTGATGGTTTTTGTGCTCCTGTCCGCCCGCATTTCAATATCAGATGTTTCCTGCCGTAACTCTTCCCCCGCATCTTTAATCTGGCTTGCAACCCGCTCAGACGCCGCTTTCAACTCGTCTGCCTGACGCTGGAAGCCCGTTCCCACCTGAACAACACGATTGGTTGTCTCCAAACTCGCTGCAGAGAGTTGATCAACACTTGCATCAAGACGCTCTGAAATTTCACGGGATAACGCCTGAATTTGATCCGATGCTTGATCAAGGACCATCATTTGCTTGCGCAACTGATCTTGTATTTCTTTCGTTCGGCTCGCGGCAATTTCATTGCTACCAAGCAGACTTTCAGCATGGTCGGCCATGTGTCCTTTCAAGACCTCTGCATTCTGTAGCGATTTTTCGCCAGCATCATCCAGAAGCTTCTGCCCTTGCTGCAACACAGCTTCCACATCACCAAGACCCGCCTCAGTTTTCTGATAGGTCTCGGTCAAACTGTCCAATTCAGACCGCAAGCGGGCACCTGCGCTCTGCATCTCCTCACCCGTTTCTGTGAGGGTCTTGCGAATGAGGCCCGCGTTATCAACAAGTCGGTCGGATGAAATCTTTAAGGACTGATCCAGCTCTTTGCTACCAGCCAGTAAATCTGCCTGTCGCTCCTCCATCGTGTCGATTGCCCGCTCAACATCCTGTGTGCCCGCTGACAACCCGTCCCGCACCATATTCAGACGGGAGACCGCATCCTCAGTTGAAAGAGAGAGATCAGATGAATTCTGAAGCAGCATGTCACTGGCTTTAGCCAACTCCGACAACGCTGTTCGGGACTGTGCTTCAATGTCTCTGGCATTGCCCACCAATTGCCCGGACTGGCGATTAAGGCGTTCACTTAGCGCACTACTGCTTTCTTCCAACGCCAGGATACCACTCGTAATATCGGCTGATGCATTTTCGGTGCGCACAAGACTGCGTTCTGCAAGCGACGCCAGATCCTGACTGGTTTTCTCCATTGTCAAAACCATTTTGCTGGTTTTTTCTTCAGAATTGCGAATGGCCTCCTCAAGAGCGGCTACCTGTTCAGCAAGCGATACTTTAAGGCCCCCCCCCTTCTCTTCGGCATCTTTCAAAGCTCGGCTGAATATCTCAGCCTGATCCAACATCATACCATCCAATTGCTCTTTTTGAGCGTCAGTTTGGGCAATGAGGTCTTGCATCAATTTAAGGCGGCGATCCATTTCCCCTTGGAACTGATCGCTATTTGCCAGCAGTTTTCCCGCACTCTCTTCCGCTTGACTATATTGTTGATCCAGTTCTTTTGTAGCCTGCGAAATACGAACCGCCGCATTTTCAGTTTCAGCCTGCACTTCTTTGGATTGCCGGCGCAAACCCAATGTCAAGCTCGCAACACGGGCCTCTGCTTCAGGACTAGGGTATCCAAGCTCGCGCATCAAAGCGTCAAGAGCATTTCCTTTGAGCTTGTTGTCAATTCCCCGTTTGGCGTAGGCAAGCAGCAACCAAAGGAAAGCAATCGGGGTAAAAACCCCTGCAAAGAAGGCCCCGATTTCGTGGGGTAACAACTCCCACAAATTTGGCCATCCGATATTTTTATGGACATAATAGAAGGCGGCAACCAGCCATAACAGGGTAACAAGGTTGACCGCTGTAACGATCAGCTTGCTTGCCAAACCGGGGCCGGAAACAGCTTTCAACTGTTCATGACCGCCCAGCACAAGGGGCGCTTCATGCTCTTCATCGGTACGAGCGGCTTCTGGATGTTTTAAAATCATACCCTTCTCCTGTCTGACCAGTTCAGAGTCCGGTATAAAGGCTAATCCGTCAAGTCTGTCTGTCGGATAAGCGGCGCACCAAAACGGAACGCCGCTTTACGATACTATTTTATAGCGCTTGCAGCTTTCAGATCCCGTATGCGATCTTCACTTACCCCCCAGCTTAACAAGGCCTCATCCGTGTGCTCTCCCGGAGCACAGGCAGGCCCTTGAATTTCGGATTTAGTCCGCGAAAATTTGGGCGCGGGGGCGGGTTGGACAACACCATCCAACTCAACAAAAGTTCCTCGTGCAATATTGTGCGGGTGCTGTGGCGCTTCTTCCATAGATAGAACCGGCGCAAAACAGACATCCGTTCCTTCCATAATATCGCACCATTCATCTCGTGTTTTCGTGATGAAGACAGCGGCAAAGCGTTCTCTTAGCGCGGGCCAAGCAGAAACATCCATCTGATTGGGAAGATCTTCACCCTCCAACCCTGTGAGGCGCAGCAATTCCGCATAAAATTTGGTTTCGATAGAGCCAATGGACACATATTTTCCATCTTTAGTCTCATAAACGTCATAAAAGTGGGCGCCTGAATCAAGAATATTAGTGCCCCGTTCGTCACTCCAACGTCCAGCCGCCTTTAGACCAAAGAACGTTGTCATTAAGCTGGCAGCACCGTCCACCATGGAAACGTCCACGACCTGGCCTTTCCCCGAATTCGACGCTTCAAGCATTGTAGCAAGCATGCCCATTGCAAGATACAGTGCACCGCCGCCAAAATCGCCGACAAGGTTCAAGGGCGGTGTTGGCATGCTGCCGCGCCGGCCCATCGCATGTAACGCGCCTGACAAGGCAATATAGTTCAAGTCATGACCTGCAGCGGGAGCCATTGGACCGTCCTGCCCCCAACCGGTCATCCTGCCATAAGCAATCTTCGGGTTACGAGCAAAAACAACGTCTGGCCCCAATCCCAATCGTTCCATCACACCTGGGCGAAATCCTTCGATCAACCCGTCCGCCTGTTCTATCAGGGAAAGAATTAATTCTTGTCCCTCCTTGGATTTGCTATCAACGGCGACCGACCGCCGGCCTCTCATGAGCAGGTTAAATTTAGGATCCGTATGAACGCCCAGCCCTGTTTCCTGCATCCGATCAATTCGAATAATATCCGCGCCCATATCTGCCAGTAACAATGCGCACATTGGTCCTGGTCCGATACCTCCCATTTCGACGATTTTATATCCTGCTAAAGGTCCCATTATTATTCCTTTCTTTTTTTAAGGCCTGTATTTGCTAGGGGCCTATTCTAACGTTTCTCGCACGGAACTGTCACCTGCCAAAAAACAAATCTCACCTGTACAGAGTTTGAGGAGGAAAAACACAGACGAAAAATTTGCTATCCGTGGTCCGGAACGGCTATATCTGAAATTATGAACAAATCAAACCGGGGTATTTGAGTTATGGGAAAAATTATTACAGGGGCCGTTGCTGGCCTTGTTGTACTGTTAGCAGTTCTTGTTGCTGTCTTTTATTTCAATCTGGACAAAGTTATCATAACTGCTGTTGAAGAAGTTGGACCAGACGTCACCCAGACAGACGTCACTCTGAACGAAGTCGATCTGGATCTGACATCCGGAAAAGGGGCGCTGCGCGGATTGTCTGTGGGCAACCCAAAAGGTTTTGAAGAACCAAACGCCTTTATGTTGAATGAAATTTCAGTGGCGGTTGATCTTTCCGGTAGCAACGACAAGGTCATTCATATTGAGGAAATTCTGGTAACCGGACCTCAGATTACCTACGAATTGAGCGAAACAGGGAATAATCTGGATGTACTCCAGAAGAATATCGATGATTACATCAAGGCGAATAGCGGTGCAAAGGACACGAGCACCGACCCTGGATCAGAAGAAGATGGACCAAAACTTATTATTGATAAACTGGTCATAAAAGATGGTCGGGTGACTGTGAAGGCGCCCATCACGATGAACCAGAAAATTGAAGGCAAACTGCCAACAATCCAGCTTACGGATATCGGAAAAGACAGTGGTGGCGCTTCACCGGCTGAAGTTGCAGCACAAGTCGCCGACAAAATTACAGACAGTGCATTGTCTGTCGTTTCTGATCTAGGCATTGGCAAAACACTGGATGGTCTGAAAAACAGCTTGTCAGGAGCCACTGATGCGGTTAGCAGCGGTGCCGGAAAAGCAGCTGAAGGCGCTGGCAAAGCGGTAGAAGGTGCAACGGGCGCTGTAAAAAGCCTATTCAAGTAAAGGTGGTGCAAAGCATGGATAATGTCGAACAGAACATCGAAAATCTGAACAAGTATATTGATCTGCTGATTGAATTCGGCGTCACATACGGGTTTCAAATTCTTGGCGCCCTTGCCTTTTTTGCCTTTGGATTTCTGGTAATCAATTGGATTGGTAACCGACTGCAAAAAATCGCAATTGCCAAGAACATTGATGAGACATTATCTGGCTTTATGGCCAGCAGCCTAAAATTGGTGATGATGGTGATGCTGATCATCATCACCCTTGGAAATTTTGGTATCAGCATCGCTCCGCTTATTGCCCTTGCAGGCGCCGTGACGTTAGGCGCAACCATGGCTTTACAAGGCCCCATATCCAACTTTGGGTCGGGCGTCGCCATCATATTAACGCGCCCCTATGTTGTTGGAAATGTTGTGACCGTCCGCGGCGTAAGTGGCATTGTTGACAAGGTTACCCTTGGAACCACCTTTTTGCTAGGTGAAGACGGCGAGAAGATTGCCATTCCCAACAAGGAAATTGTCGGTCAGATCCTCGTAAATTCCAACGAAAACAGAATCCTCGAGCTACAATTTTCCGTGTCGTCCAAAACAGATACAGAGCTGCTGGCAGAAAAAATAACTGCATTGCTAAAAACCTTTCCGGAAATTCGCGAAGACCCAACGCCACAAGTTGGCATCCACGACTTTGCCCTGGGCGGTGTGGTTATGGGTGTGCGCGCATGGATACCCGGAAATTGTTACTTTAGAATTCGCTATTCAGTGAATGATGCCATTCTGACGCTTCTCAAATCTGAAAAAATCAAATTGCTCGCCCCGGTTTTTAATACCGGTGAGGAATAACAGGATGCTATTGCGCAGACAGAATGCGGGGGTCTAACAGGCCCCCGTTTTCCCTACACATGATGGACATTAAAGCCCTCTTCAACACTGGGTTCTTCGAAATAGCTGGTCACCATCATAAATTCTTCGGGGGAAGTTCTTTTCGACCCTTCCGGCTTTTCCCGGTTTCTTTTTTTCAATTGTACAAGACATTCTGCATTTGACCGTTCGAGATAATGCAGGCAATGCTCGGCATTGGCTTCCTTGCAAACGTTCTTGAACCAGGCCCGCTGCCCTCTTGTGTTTCCAGGAAAATCCAAAACAACGGAGACCCCATCCCGCAAAAGGCTCTGAACATGATCTTGCAAAACGCGTTTCAACCTTGAAGAACACGTTAGATATTCCTGAAAGGTATTGATTTCTTCCGGGAAGAGGCGGGACAACCAAAGATCTTCACTGATTAGAACAGCCTTCTCTTTTTCAGCAAGTTCACGGGCATAAGTAGTTTTTCCTGCGGCCATTTTTCCACAGAAAAAATGTAATGAAGGGGGCGTATCATTCGGTCTCATTGTCTTCCTCATTTATTCGTGCCGTCCGAGGAAGAAACAAAAAATCCGCCTCGTAGGGCGGATGGTGATTTCATACAGAAGCGTCCGCCAGACTCTAAGGAGTAATGACCTTTACAATCACAATAATGATGGCGGCAAAATTCTGTTTCATGCGAAAACCTTAGCGTCCATTTTTTTTGATGTAAAGAGGCTTTATTTCAGTTGATGGATTTTTCATTTCGGCGCCGGGCCCTATTTCCCAGAAACCCAACCATTAAAAGACCTGCCCCATAAAGTGGCAAAGCAGCTGGTAAAGGAACAGAAGAAATGTTTCCATTTGGAATCAGGAGAACATTGTCGACATCAAAGAAAGTGCACGGTGCGGCAAAGGCGCAAACAGTATCGTCAACGGCGGCAGGAAATAAAATACTGATGCTAAGACGATCAATATCCAAAAAGAAAAAATCCAGAACTTCAGTATGCGGACTTGTTCCAGAGTAAAATTCCCGGCGCGCGACCTCAACCCCAGAACGTTCAGCTGTCACTACAACGTTGTTAAAGGGGATCGGTGAGTTACAACCCGGACCCAAGCAGAAAAAATTGCTGCTTCCGAATATATCAAACTGAACGGCGTCGAATCTCGCTCCGGTAGTGAACGAGAGGCCTGTTGCAAAAGAGGTTCCCGAGTCGGTGATATGCACACGGCCCGGAGTTCCATGATACGCAAGATCACCGCCGATACTTTGTACCGTCACCCCTTTTTCAACATAACTTGTGTGGCTGGGGCCGATATCGGTAACGCCCGAAAAATCCAGCACTGCAGCCTGTACAGTCGAGCTGAACAGCAGCAACCCTGAAATCAAAGCAAGCACTTTCATGGACCCCTCCAAATTTATTAACAAAACCTTAACGTTGTTTTATAAAATTGTAAATCACATATGGCGGGGTAGAAGTCTATAAAACGGGTAAGCATTGGATTGGGGAGAAACAACTGGCGGTCTGAATAATCTCATTCGCCAATCTGAACAGAGAAAAAAATCTGCAAAATATCGAAAACTCTTGATTTTGTTTTCTCATCCAATATCTCTATAGACTAGAGGTATGGAGAGAAGCATGCATTTTTCAATTGGTGAACTTTCACAAAAAACCGGTGTAAAAGTACCAACAATTCGATATTACGAGAAAATAGAATTGTTAAGTGCGCCGATCCGTTCCGAGGGAAATCAAAGACGGTATTCCCAACAACAATTGGAATGTCTCTCCTTTATTAAACATGGGCGGGACCTCGGCTTACCCCTCGAAGCGATCCGTGAGCTTATTGAATTGAATGCCCATCCGGAGCGCCCTTGCGCCCATGCAGACGAAATCGCCACTTCCCACCTTTCTGATATTCGCGCGCGGATTACGCAACTCAAAAGGCTGGAAGCCGAACTTGACCGGATTGTTGCTGGATGCAAGGCAAATCAAGTGGGCGATTGTTATGTCATTCGTTCTCTGGCAAATCATGAACTTTGCCAAACAGACCACTAAAAGGTCTAACTGAATTCCCCTGTTCAAAGCCGAGGATATTGTGTTGCGTCAGGTTCCTTTGTCGCGAAGTCCTTTAAACATTTTAGTCATCGGGGCGGCGCTGAACCCATGCAGAAATGTACTGATCACGACAACAAGAACAATAATTGCAATTGCACGCTCATAACCTTCCGTGCCCAATTCCCCCACAACGATCAGCAGATATAATATTGAGGCAATCCCCCGCGGCCCGAACCATCCTACGAACAGCACTGAAAAACCCGTCCATCCACTACCAATCATCGAGAGTGCAACAGGCATCATGCGAACGATGGTAAGGCTCAGCAAACTATAAGCAAGCATGGTTAAATCAAGGTAGGGCAACGCAATAGGGACACCGACAAGACCCAGAATGAAGAAAATATATAGCGACAACATCTGGCCTTCTGCGCCGCCAAAGGCTTGAATTCTTTTGCGTACTGCCAAGGACTTCACCCCAAGAAACAAGCCTGCAAAAAAGGCGGCAATAAATCCGTTTCCATCGAAAAATTCCGCAAAAGCGTAGGCAAGCAGAGCAATCGAAATGGATGCCAGTCGCTGAAAGGTACTTTCCATCAAGCCGAAATTGACAGCCAAATCGACTAACCGACCCCCAATATACCCCACAAACGCGCCAATGAGAGGCCCTAGCAATAACTGCTTCAGCATAAAGGGCAGCCACACTGTACCACCGTGAAAAGCCTCTGCCCCGCCCGCGAGAACGGCAAGGCACACGAGCACCAACGGTAACACGATACCGTCATTTAACCCGCTTTCGATGGAAATCGATTCTCTAATTCTTTCAGGAACATTATCGCTACTGATAACCGCCTGGCCGAGTGCCGCGTCTGTGGGCGATAGAATCAGGGCAATCAGCACAACAAGCCAAGGATCAAGATCAGGAAACAGGAGAAACGCAATAATGGCCCCTGTCACTATGGTGAACGGCAATCCTATCCCCAGCAACCGAGCCGGGGCGCCGACCAGAGTTTTAACTAGGTCCGTATGATGAATTTTCGAAGCATCGACAAACAGGATCAACACAAGGGTCAATTCTGCGATGATCTTGCTGGTGGGTGTGTTTAACTGAAGCTCAATAACATCCAGGCCAACCGGCCCCATTAACACACCTGCGGCCAAAAAAAACATGGGCCCAGAGAAAACTGACTTTTCGATCAGTCGCGACACAAGCCCAAAGATAAAAAGTAAAAATGCACCAACAAAAAAAACTGGGAAATCATCCATACCAGCGCCTGCAGTTGACCTCAGAAGAATGCAGTATACTTCACACGAACCAGCGCATTCAGCAAACTAAATTCGAGACTGAGAGGGATAATGGTTTGGGAAAATGGTGGGTGTAACAAGATTCGAACTTGTGACCTCTGCCATGTCAAGGCAACGCTCTAACCAACTGAGCTATACACCCCCGAAAAGTCTGTCACTTTCGCGACCGGAGTTCGGGTCTTATAATGCTCCAAACTACGCATTGCAAGCGCAAACTGGCAAATTTTTAAGAACGATCGTTTTGGGGATATGCCTCGGCTTAGGAAGCCTCTTTTGCTTCAATGGCCCGATCCACAGCATCCACAAGGGAATTCAGGTGAAACGGCTTGGAAAGCATCTGGCTAATCCCTTCAACTGTATCCATATCTTCGATGGCAACCGCAGAGAATCCAGTGATAAAGATTACCGGCAATCCTTCGACAATTTCTTTTGCCCGGACCGCCAGCTCAATACCGCCGATGCGGGGCATGACGATATCAGAAATCAGGATATCAAAAGGCCCTGCATTCAGGGCCGGGATTGCATCTTCACCATCGGCAAATGCCAGGACTTCATGACCCGCCAGCTCCAGACTGCGCGCAAGGAAATACCGCATCGAATTATCGTCTTCAGCTAGGAGTATTCGGGCCATAAGAATTATCTACTATTAGAAATTTATCTGTTATGCTTGCCACAAAGAATATACCAAAGGATTAATCTTGGCAAAAAAGTGTGAACTTTTCGAAGCATGGATCACACAATTGAAGGGAACGGGACGGATCAATGCCTGATGGCCTGCCAGAAAAATCAACTTTTCATGTTTCAACGCCAGAGAGTTGGACCGGCCCTGTTATTTTTTCGTCCCCTCATAGTGGCCGCCAATACCCCGATTCATTTGTTGATCAGTCCCCTCTTTCCTTCGGTGATTTACGCAAATCAGAAGATTTCCTGATCGATGCGCTTTTCAAAGCGGTGCCAGCGAAGGGCTGTCCGCTTATTACAGCCACCTTCCCGCGAGCTTATTGTGATGTAAACCGCAAAGCCTATGAGCTGGACCCTGATATGTTTCTGGAGCCCCTGCCAAGTTATGTGACAACATTTAGCCCACGCATTTCAGCGGGGATTGGAACGATCCCAAAAATCGTGTCAGACGGCCTTTTTATTCACCCTGGGCCGATCTCGTTCAGTGAGGCCCAAAACCGCATTAACACCTGCTATAAGCCTTACCATAGTGCCTTAAACATCTTAATGAACCGAACCCTTGAAAAATTTGGGAAGGCGTTTTTGATCGACTGTCATTCGATGCCTTCGCAACCACCAATCCGCTTACCGGATTTTGTTCTAGGGGATCGTTACGGTCAATCCTGTCCAGCGTGGCTTCGCGCTCTGGTGAAAAAAAATCTCAACTCACTGGGGTACACAGTCGCCTTTAACGCCCCCTACGCCGGTGGTTTTATAACGCAGAAATATGCCCGGCCCGACAGACAGATATTCAGCCTGCAAATTGAGATCAGCCGCGCTCTTTACATGGAACAGGACGCGATTGAACCCAACGATCACTTCCCGATCTTGCAGGCGCAAATTACAGATCTGATCGATGATATTGTTCACGGCTGTCTTGCTGAAGGCCTTGTATCCAGCAGTCTGCACCCGAATATTCAAGCGGCAGAATAAATCGGCACGCTTCTTGCTGCCAGGTAAGCAGGAGAAGCATAATGTTTAATAAATTTTTCATCTTGGTGTTAACAACACTTATTTTCCAGACAGTCCCTGTTCAGGCTGCGCAGTTTCCTGCAAACGGCGCAGAATTCCTCAACACCTGTCGTTCTGCAACAGAACGAACGGAAAAATCCTTAAGGCTGCCAAAGCGGCTTTTAAATGCCATTTCACTTGCTGAGACTGGTCGCTGGCACAAAGAAAAGCGGGAAATAATTGCCTGGCCCTGGACTGTTTACTCCGAAGGGAGGGGGCGATATTTGCCGAGCAAAGCTGCCGCTATTGCCGAAGTTAAAAAACTTAAAAAGAAGGGTGTAAAAAATATTGATGTGGGATGTATGCAAGTGAACCTGCATTGGCACCCCAATGCCTTTACTTCGCTTGAAGAGGCTTTCGATCCAACGGTGAATGCGTCCTATGCCGGCGCTCTTTTGAAAAAACTGCAAAGGAAAAACCGGTCCTGGAACATTGCGGTCGCTCATTATCACTCGCAGACAAAAAAATTCAATATTCCGTACAAAAAGAAAGTCCTTAAACTCTGGCAGGAAGAGAGGCGTCGGGACACCGCCCTTCGCATGGAAAAAGCCAGAGAGCAATATCGCAAACGTCGCGCCCTGATCGACAAAAGAAGAGAGGCAATTTTGAAAAAGAAACAGGAGGCTCTTCAACTTGCGTCAAACAGTTAAGCCCTGAATTTGAAATGCAAAAAAATCGTATCAATGAAATGGAGGCGGCAAAACGTCTGGTTAATCTGGCGATTAAGCTGCATTTTTCTCACACCGACCCGGTTGGGATACATGCCTTAACGCTCAGCGGATATCGTCTTCTCCATCGATTAAGCAACCGTGCTCACCAACCAGACATTGTACCAGAATATTTGAACTATCTGGCGCCGGACGATCGACAATTCTTTTTCTCTTCAGTCATGTCACTTGACCCGGTTGCAAACCACGGTTTGTTGTCAACCATTGACCGCAGTTATAATTATGCAGATGAGATAACCGATCTTATCTTGTTCATTTGTTGCGCGCTTTATCGGCATCTGGACAACAATCATACCCATGAAATGAAAATCTACATTATATGGTATAAGGCAATTAACCGGTTAAAAGAAGAAAATGATCCAATTTATAACACCAATACAAAAGACGGGTTTGATTATCTGAAAAGCCTTCCCCGAGAAAAACAACTGAACCTTGGCTTTGATGCCCTTAAAAATCTGCGAGGGCCGGCCGCCAGCAAACAAAGAACGGGCGCCTTCTAAAAAACCTAAAACTTTATTCTGTAAGTTCCCACCGCCGAAGCAGCTCCTTTCTTTCAAGCCCCCAGCGATACCCGTGCAACTTTCCATCTGACCCGATGACCCGATGACATGGTACAATCAAAGACACTGGATTCGTCGCACATGCACGACCAACAGCGCGCGCAGATTTATGGCGCCCCATATCGTCAGCAATTTGTTTATATGTTTTGGTTTCGCCTGGCGCTATTTTTAACAGTTCCTGCCATACACGGCGCTGAAATGCAGTCCCAAACATATCAAGTGGAATTTCGGGAACAGCCGCAGTTTTTCTCTCCAGAAATGTACTGATCTTTGCTGTCCATTCAGCGAGATCGCCAATCTCGGGTGCAATTTCCGCCTCAGGAAATTCTGCTTTCAATTCGTCCAACAGAGAAGCCTCAGAATCTCCAAAATAAACGGCACAGACCCCTTTTCGGGTTCCCCCAATCAGCATTTTTCCAAGAAAACAGTCAACAATAGCATAAGCAATCTCAGCCCCTTTACCACCCTTGGCATAGGATGCTGGTGTCATTCCAAGACGTTCATGCGCCTTTTCATAGAGCCTGCTTGAGGATCCAAAACCGGCCCCATAAGCCGCGGATGAGACATTCTCGCCCCGCTTCAGATTTTCCCTCAGCTTACCATTGCGTAACATATCATAATATTCAAACGGGCTTACCCCCATAACCTGCTTAAAACTCCGGGCTAGATAGTCTTCGTTATAACCGGTTTCTGCAGATAGATGAGCCAGTGAGACTTTGTCGTCCGGGTTCTCTTCAAGGCCCTTCCGGATGATGGTCGATACCTGACGTATCATTGAAAAAAGAGGATCTTTCGTATTCGCGAAATCCGGGCGACATCGTTTGCAGGCCCTGAACCCGTTCTTTTCAGCGTCATCAGGCAGGTCGAAAAACAACATATTCTCAGGCTTTGCCTGACGAGACGGACAGGAAGGGCGACAATAGATACCGGTTGTTTTTACAGCATATACAAAAACGCCATCATACCTCTTGTCCCGATCAGACACCGCCGCTCTTTTTTCCAACACGTCCATTCTTCACTCCGCGCTCAACTGAACCAAGCACCCAGGATATACTTCTTCTGACCCGGGACTATCCGTTTTCCGTTTTCAAAACGCGTCTCAAGTAGAGGTTTTCTCAACTCCGTGATCATTATCGTCCGTGTCTTTTTCTTCTTTGGTAGAGGGCACACGACGAATAATGATGTCACCATTGTCCAAAACTTCTGGTGTTTCATATTGTGGAATGGAATCAATGAACACACTCAACGCATCCAGTAATTTGCTTAACCCTTCAACGGCCAGTTCATCCGCACCTTTTTCATCGGCATAGGCGGAAACTGCAGGTGTCATTGCCAACATGACCCCTAAACCAATTATCGAAAGCTTTTTTTTCATTCCAATCTCCTGTCAGGAAATGACATTATACAGAGCTATTATGTCATATCACATTTTGTCATTTTCGTGATTTTTAGTACAGGCGGGAAACTCTCTAATGCATTTTGACCTGGTTGTTGTCGTCGATTGGTCCGCCGCCGCCTCAAAAGGCCCAAAAAAACCAACTGCGGACCGATGCTGGATTGCGTGGCAAAATCAGTCACACTCTTCTGAAGCTGAATATTTTCCAACGCGCTCGGCCTGCATGAAACGCCTGCACGCGCTTGTTTCCGACTGCCCGGGCTCAGCTATACTGGCTTTTGATTTCCCGTTTGGATACCCATACGGCTCGGGATTGAAAGGTGGGCGCGCGGCGGCAAAACTTATTCAGCAACATCTTATTTCGAATGAAGATGACACCAACAATCGATTTTTGGCCGCTAACGTTTTAAACAAACAAATATCAGCGTCTCCCGGTCCTTTTTGGGGTCACCCTGCATCCATGGAATTCGAACAATTAACCCGCAAAAAACCCACCTTTCAGCATCCCTTTCCAGAATGGCGGGTTTCCGAAAAATATTTAAAGGATCGTGGCTACCCGATCATGAATGTTTGGCAGCTCTACGGACAGGGCTCTGTTGGCAGTCAGACACTCACCGGGTTGCACGAACTAATCCGGTTTGCCGAGCTTACGGACATCGCACAACGGGCGAGATTTTGGCCCTTCGAAACTCAATGGGATTTAAAACTGGATGGCATAATCCTCGCCGAGACATGGCCAAGTCTCAGTGATCACAATGCCATTGATCATCCGATCAAAGACGCGCGTCAGGTTCTTGCCTGCCGAAACTGGATTACAAAGACACTGAAGGAAAAGACCCCAAGTGCCTTATTCGGGGCCCCGGACCTCTCTCAAACTGATCTTCTGAGATGCGAAAAAGAAGAAGGCTGGATTATGGGTGTGGGATCTGAAGGATTATAACCGCTTATGCAGTTCGTCCGCGGTGAGCGCAAAATCATTGTCAATCCAAATCTGGGTCAACAAGGCAAGCGCTTTGCCAATCTCCGGTCCAGGCTTCATCCCCCAAGCCACAAGGTCTCGCCCCTTAACCGGAAATTCTGGAACCGACCAGGTTTCGGCTAACCTTAGATACTCTTTAAAAGAAGGGGCATTGCTGTTTCTCAAAGCACCGATCATCGCGCAGTCTTTGAAAACCACAGGCCCAAGTCGGTAAAGCGCCTTTTTTTGGGCATGGGGATCAAGATCTGCCGCAAGTTCAGTTTCACACGCGCTCTGAATTCTTTGTTGGGTCTTGTTGCTCAACCTCAAGGTGGACTGCACCAAACGAAAATAATTGCTCTCACCGCCGATCAACGCCAACAATCTGGCCACCGGATCCTTTTCTCGTTCAACCGCCGTTAAGGCTTCCACATATTCCGGAAAAAGATCAACGCCAAACAAGGATCTGAAAACACCATATTCCTTCATCAGCTTAAGAGATTGAACCGGGTTATCGAGCCCCAATAGCAGCCATAATTCCTTTGTCACCCGCTCCCTCGATAACCGAGAGAGAGAGGTCGCGTTCTTTTGAATCTGTGCCAGCTCATTCTTATCGGGATCGCCATTACCAAATCGCGCAAAAAACCGGAAATATCGTAATATTCTTAGATAATCTTCCCGTATACGCGCCCCGGCATCCCCGATAAAGCGCACCCTGCCTTTCGCTAAATCCTCTTGCCCGCCAAAGTAATCATGAAGGCCCCCCTCCTGATCCAGAGAGAGCGCGTTAAACGTAAAATCCCGCCGTGCGGCATCAATTTTCCAGTCATCGGTAAAAGCAACGGATGCATGGCGCCCAAATGTTTCTGCATCAATGCGCAATGTCGTGACTTCAAATACCCTGTGATTTTTTATAGCGGTGATTGTCCCGTGATCAATTCCGGTTGGCACCACCTTAAAACCGGCCTTTTCAAGCCTTTTTGATGCATCTTCCGGGATCAGGTTCGTACTGACATCCAAATCGTCACTTAAAATACCAACCAATGCATCACGCACGCAACCACCAACAAAACGGCAATGGCCACCCGCTTGTTCAAGGGCGACAAACAAACTTAGTGTCTCTTTATAGTGAAGCCAGGCGGGCGGCTCTTTCGTTAAATCAACAAGCGCTTGCGGCACCATGACGCCTTTATTTTTTTTCTGAAGGGATAAACTGGGGTTCGATAATCTTTCCATCTTCAAAACGGGCCGGCGTATACACGCCTTCTTTGGTATCATCCCTCAAAATAGCGAGAGTAATGAGACTTGCCCCCATAAGGATCAAGCCAAAGATTGTTGCTATCGCAACAGATTTCCCCTGCCAGGTCTTTTCTCCGCCGGCGCGTTTATTGAAATAGAGATAAACACCATAGACAATGAACGGTAAAAGCAGCGGAATGAGATGGAATAAAATACCTCTGAGCATTAGTCTGAAATCCGATCTGATAAATCTTTGATCATCCCGGCGGTTGCCCCCCAGATGTAATAATCGTTATAGGGCATCGCGTACCAAAATCTTTCAATGCCATTGTGAAAACCACTATGTTTCTGATGGTTCTCTGCATCGATCAGGAAATCCAGCGGCACTTCGAAAATCTCGGACACTTCATTTACTTCTGCCACGAAGTCCCCTTCTGGTTCAACCAGCCCAACAACAGGCGTAACAGAATAGTGCGTTACCGTTAGATATGTATTCAATGTGCCCAGAACATCAACCCTGGAAGGCACTAATCCTATTTCCTCGTGACTTTCACGAAGCGCGGTATCGACAACACTTTGGTCAGTTTCTTCCGCTCGCCCACCCGGAAAACTGATTTGCCCTGCATGTTTGTTCAAATGTCCCGCTCTCCGGGTCAGAATTACATGGGGTTTTGATTGACGGTGAACGATAGGAACAAGCACGGCGGCAGGTTTGTAGACAATATTATGTTGGGGAAAGCTGGCCGGATTTAGGTCGTGATCTCCCCGAAAATTACCAAACTCATCCAATACGGTTCTGTTACTTTCCGGAATGGGGTCCAGAACCGGCGCCAAGGTTTCTTTTAATATATCCACTGTCTTATTCAAAAATGTCATCTACCGACCCAAAATCAAAAAAAGAGCCACTGCTCCATACGCCAAACCTTTTTTCCCCGTCGATTTCCTGCTCCTCGCATAGTTCCACAAGGTCATAAAAAACGGGACGTGCTATTAGCGCTTCCAGATTGCTTCTGACGCGCACATAGGGCGAAGGTTCGTTATTTTCCGCATTAATTGCCAATCGCAATGGATGGCTGTCATCAACGATCACGAAATCGTCAACATGTGTTCTGAAGCTCAAAACCTGATCTTTACCGGACCCTTCGCGAAACATTTCTACTGCGACGAAGGGGGCATCTTCTACCGTAATTCCAATTTTTTCAACTGGCGTTACCAGATAATATTTGCCGTCATCATCCAGCCGAATAACGCCAGAAAACAGCTTCACCAAAGGCTTTCTCCCAATTGGCGAGCCCAGATAATACCATGTCCCATCCCGCGCAATCTTCATATCAAGGTCGCCGCAAAAGTCCGGGTTCCACAAGTGAACCGGCGGATGCTTCTTGTCCTTGATCTGACTGATTATTGCGTTAAGTCCATTTTGTGATGCTGTCGTTGTCATATTAAGACCTTATCGTCGCGCATATTATTGTTATATTTAGTTCTATCGAGCTTTCATACCAAGATGTAAAACTGATATTTAGCATACTTGTACTTATAAGGACCTCGCTTCGCCATGGATGACATACATAACACAGAAGACAAAATTCTCGAACAGGTAGATATATTGTCGTCCCGGCTGCAGGATATAAAAACGGCTATATCCGGGCAAATCTTTGGTCAGGAAGAAGTGATCGAACTGACATTAACTACTTTGTTTGCTGGCGGACACGCTTTGCTGATCGGCGTTCCCGGCCTAGCCAAAACAAAGCTTGTTGAAACCCTCGGCGGCGTCCTTGGCCTGCATAATAAACGTATTCAGTTCACCCCAGACCTGATGCCCGCTGATATTCTCGGATCAGAAATCCTGGAAACAGCCGCGGATGGGCAACGGCACTTTCGTTTTATCAAGGGTCCCATTTTCACCCAGCTTCTCATGTCTGACGAAATAAACCGCGCCAGTCCTCGAACCCAGTCAGCATTGTTGCAGGCCATGCAGGAAAAAAGAGTCACCATTGCCGGAGAGGAGCATATTTTACCAGAACCATTTCACGTTCTGGCAACCCAAAATCCCATCGAACAGGAAGGCACCTATCCGCTACCGGAAGCTCAACTGGACCGTTTCATGATGCAGATCGATGTCGGATACCCGGATGAACGAACCGAGAAGCAGATCCTTATTGAAACGACCGGAACAAACACACCCCATATTCCGGCAGTCCTCTCTGCCAGCGAACTTTTAAAAGCCCAGCAATTGGTCAGATCTGTTCCTGTAAGTGATCAGGTTATCGAGGCGATTTTAAAGCTGGTTCGTCAGGCTCGTCCGGAACAATCTGAAAACGCGCTTGTCAAACAGTATGTCACCTGGGGGCCGGGCCCTCGTGCCAGCCAGGCCCTGATCCTTGCTGCACGTGCTAGAGCATTACTGGAAAATCGTTTGAGCCCTTCTATTGATGATGTGATCGACCTCGCTATTCCGATCTTGAAGCATAGAATGGCGCTTTCCTATTCCGCCCGGGCAGAAAATATAACGGAAGAAAATATCATTCAATCTCTCACACAGACCATGCAATAAAATGACCGACCTTGGCCTGCGCAAAAACACTCATCGCCTGGAAAGGGTGGACGCTGAAAAGCTTTCCCACAGCCTGCCTGCCTTGATGTTACAGGCTGAAAAACTGGTAAACGGATTTGATCCCGGAACACATGGTCGCCGCAAATCCGGTGTTGGCGAGGATTTTTGGCAGTTCAAATCCTATGAACATTCCGATCCATCTTCGAGCATCGATTGGCGGCAGTCTGCCAAGCGTGATCAACTTTTCATTCGCCAGAATGAATTGGAAACGCCTGAAAGTGTTTGGTTCTGGTGTGATAACAGCCCCGGCATGGCGTTCAGTTCCAAAAACCCCATCCCGTCAAAGCTTTTCCAAAGCCGGGTTCTTACGCTTGCAACGGCTTTACTTCTTATGAAAGGCAGCGAAAATTTTGCTTATATTGGCGGTCTGCAAAAAGCATCGCAGGGCCCCGTATCGTTTGAGCGCTTCACCGAAAATCTCCTTCGATTGGATAGCAAGGACCTTGCTACATTAACAAGTGGGCTTCGTTTACCCAAAAAGGCACGCGTCGTTTTGATTAGCGATTTTCTATATCCACAGGAACAGTTACAAAAATTCTTCAACATTCTTCAACAAACCGAAAATCGTGGTCTGTTGGTGCAGATCAATGATCCAGCTGAAATCGGCTTCCCATTTAAAGGCCGTATTCTTTTCAAGGGAATGAACGGTCCGCTTTCTGCCTTGTTTGGAAGGTCTGAAAATATTCGCGACGAATATCTGGAAAAATTTCAGGCCCATCAAACCTTTCTCAAACAGGCTGCGCGTAAACTGCAATGGGATTATCTCGGCCATAATACAGAAAAACCAATGAGCGAGCCTCTTTCTTCCATCTTCTTTTCTTTGCAAAGGAAGACGAAATGACGGCCTTCTTGACAAGTCTGACATTCGCAACGCCTTGGATTCTTAGTGCCTTATTGATCTTACCTGCGATCTGGTGGCTGTTACGCCTTATGCCGCCTGCGCCAAAAAAGGTTCGTTTTCCCGCCATACAGTTTCTGTTACAGATCGCTGGAAAAGAAGAAAGCCGCGCCAAAATGCCTTTGTGGCTTCTATTACTGCGCCTGATGATCGCCGCGCTGGTCATTGTGGCGCTGGCAGGACCAAGCTTGAATAGAACAGAACTGACTGTAACAGACCGACCTATTGTGCTTTTTATCGACAACGATTGGCTAAGCGCCGGCAACTGGGACATCAAAGAAGCAACGCTTAACCGGATGGCGAAAGAATTTTATGCTCAGGACCGACTGGTCTATATTGTAACGACCGCACATCCTCAGAATAATTCAGATTACTCTCTAAAGGCTGTCTCGCCAGATAGTCTTTCAGCCATCAGCCGCCTGGTTCATCCATTGTCTCAAGGGGTCGATCACCGCGTCTTTGAACAGTACTATCCAGCCCTTTCCCGCTTACAATCGCCCGAGATTTTCTGGTTTACAAATGGATATAAAACAACAGGCTCTGAAACTGCGCTGATCGATGCACTGGAGAAAATAGCCGATCTGGGCAGTTTGACTATCTATCGGGACAAGGAATTAATTGGACCGCCGATTATCCGCTCCGTGTCAAATTCAGGCGGCGGAATAACCGTTGAGATTACCCGCCCCGCAAACACGCCGGTGGAGCCGTCTATGCTGCTGGCACGGTCAGAAAGTGGGAAAATTCTGGAGAAAATGCCCATTGTCTTTGACGGCACAGCGTCCCAATCCACCTCGGTGACGTTTAAGCTCCCCAACGAAATCCGCAATGACCTGTCCAGATTTGAGATCCAGAACAGTAAAAGCGCCGGGTCTGTCTTTTTGTTGGATGACCGTTGGAAACGACGCACGATCGGCCTTGTCACAAATAGCGCCGAAGAAAACACACCGTCCTTGCTTGAAGAAAACTATTATCTGGAAAATGCTTTACTGCCTTTTTATGACATAAAGAAAAACACACTTTCCCAATTGATAGAGGAAAACCCAGCTTTAATCGCCATGAGGGATACAGCGGCCTTACCAGCGAAACAATCCTCACTGCTTGAAAAATGGATTTCTGATGGGGGCATATTAATCCGATTTGCCGGCCCAAAACTGGCGAACGCACGATCGGGCCTTCTTCCCGTTCCCTTGCGTGCCGGCAATCGCAATTTGGATGGCGCGATGTCTTGGGGAAAACCTGCAAAGCTGGGGAAAATGCCGGAAAACAGTCCCTTTTCCCACCTTACGGTCGATCCCAACATCACGGTTTCCAAGCAGGTTCTTGCCAACCCTTCTCCGGAACTCAGTCAAAAAACGTGGGCACAACTGGCCGACGGAACGCCGCTTGTAACGGCCGATGATCGCGGTCGCGGAAAGATCATCCTGTTTCATACGACGGCGAAAATGGCGTGGTCCGATCTGGCGATCTCAGGCTTATTTGTTGAAATGTTGCGGGAAATAAGTTTTCTGGGCTCTTTCTCACCCTCACAGTCAGCATCCGATGGGTTACTTGCCCCACTCGCCTTGCTGGACGGCTTTGGACGACCGATTGATCTGGCTTCCCAGCAATCCTTACAGCTTTCCTATCTGGACCCGCAGGCAACAGACAAGGGCTTATATGCTTCTGGATATTACGGATCGCCTCAAAATCGTATCGCAAACAATGTCGGCCCGAATATCGACCGATATGCGCCGATTAACTTGACCAAGGTTACAGCGACAACGCGGTTTTACGAAGAGGGAAAAAGCCTATCCTTCATGGCACCCTTTTTATCTGTTGCCCTGGGTCTGATCCTGATCGACAGCCTGATCATGATATTTTTGCTGAGCGGATCCCGTTTGCTAACACCATCAGCATCAACCAAAGCTGTCATCATAACTTTCACCGCAGGTCACTTGATTTTCTCAGCGAGCGATAGCTATGCAAAGGACGATCTTGACCGTCTACTGCAAGCTACATTGGAAACGCGACTGGCCTATATCATAACCGGTGACACCCAAATCGATGAAATGAGCAAAGCCGGTCTTACAGGTCTCAGCAAGCAACTCCGTCGGCGGACAGCAATTGAAGCAGCTCAACCTTTGCCCATTAAACTTGAGCAGAATGAGTTGATTTTCTTTCCGATGATATACTGGCCGATCACGGCTGATTTTGAACCGGTCAGTGATCAGGCCATAGAAAAAATCAATCACTATCTGAAAATTGGTGGGACAATTCTGTTTGATACCCGAAACCAGTTTGCCGCCGGTGTCAGCAACGGAAATTTCACCCGAACCCCAGAAGGCATGAGACTTAGAAGTCTGTTATCCCGCCTTGATATTCAGCGATTAACGCAGGTTCCTGCAGATCATGTTTTGACCCGATCTTTTTATTTGATGCAAACTTTTCCGGGTCGATATCACGATGGTGAGCTTTGGGTTGAAAATACCCTGAATGCTGCTGGAAATGATGGTGTTGCATCGATTGTTGTTGGCAGCAATGACTGGGCCGCTGCCTGGGCAATAAATTTTGAAGGGCGTCCAGTGGCCGCCATGGTCCCCGGCGGTGAACGCCAACGGGAAATGGCGTTTCGCTTTGGTATCAATCTGGTAATGTACACGCTTGCAGGAAATTACAAAGCCGATCAGGTACATATACCCGCGATACTGGAAAGGCTTGGTCAATGAACGAAAGCCTGAATCTTCTCTTTGACCCCCTTGTGGATTATTCCCTTCTTTTAGTGATGACCGGCGCGGCCGTCCTGATCATTGCACTTTCCTATTGGCGCCAGGGACCGACATCACTCCTTCGCGCAGTGTTTATCGTTAGCTTGCTGTTTGTGTTGGCAAATCCTTCTTTTATTTCGGAAACACGCCGATATCTAAAGGATACGGTGCTGATTGTGGTTGATGAAACAGATAGCCAGAAACAGGGGGAAAGAGAACAGCAAACGACTGCGGCATTGCAGGCACTTTTGGCAAGGCTCGAAAAAATAAACGATCTGAATATTCTTAGGTCGACCGTCAGAAACAGCTTATCTGACGAAGACGGTGATAAAACGCTGTTGTTTAAAACCCAGAAAGAAATGTTGAAATCAATCCCGCCTTCCCAGGTTGCGGGAAGTATCTTCATCACTGATGGACAAGTACATGATCAACCGTCCGAAACTGACGGCTCAGGCCCCCTGCATGTGCTGCTGACTGGCAGCGAAGATGAGAAAGACAGGGTCCTTACAGTTGAAACGGCGCCGTCTTTTGGCATCGTCAACAAAGAAACAGTCATCAAGATCAAAACCGTAGATAAAGAGCCTGTAGAGACAGCAAAAACAATCGTTGCTGAGGTAAAACTGGATGGTAAGGTAATCAAAAATGTAGCTGTCAGAACGGATCGGATCACCGACATAGCGATCGCAATTCCCCATGGTGGCGCAAATTTTGTTGAAATTACAGTCCCGGAATTAGCCGGCGAAATCAGCCTTCAAAATAACAAGGCGTTTATTACCGTCAACGGTATTCGGGACAGGCTTAAAGTTTTGCTTGTCTCGGGTGAACCTCATATGGGAGAGCGGGGCTGGCGAAATATTCTCAAATCAGACCCGTCTGTGGATCTTGTGCATTTTACGATCCTTCGGCCCCCGGAAAAACAGGATGGCACACCGATCAACGAATTGTCCCTTATTCCGTTCCCAATTAACGAATTATTCGAACGGAAACTGGACGAATTTGATTTGATAATTTTTGATCGATATCGGCGGCGAGGTGTATTGGCACCCCCCTATCTTCGAAATATTGTAAATTACGTCATGAAAGGGGGCGCTCTTCTTGAAGCCGCAGGCCCTTCCTTTGCGACGTCTCTCAGTCTCTACAAAACACCATTATCGGACGTTCTTCCGGGGCAACCAACAGGGTCAGTCTTCAAGCAGGGGTTTGTGCCGCTACTGAGCGACACCGGCAAGCGTCACCCTGTAACCGCCCGCCTATCAACCCCGAAAGAGCGCGAAAACTGGGGTCGTTGGTTTCGGATGATTGACACGAACGCGACTGCGGGCACCGTTTTAATGACCGGTCCGGCAGAGAAACCACTTCTCATTCTGGAACGCTACGGCGAAGGTCGGGTTGCACAGATGTTGTCGGATCATGCTTGGTTATGGGGGAACGGATTTGAAGGCGGCGGCCCGCAGGGAGAGTTGTTACGGAGAATAGCCCATTGGTTGATGCAGGAGCCTGAGCTGGAGGAAGAGAGACTGATAGGCTGGGTAAACGCTGACCGGCTTGAACTGGAACGCTGGTCGCTTGATCCAGGCCCCAAGACCGTCACTGTTGAAAAGCCGGATGGGACCACAGCGGAGGTCGCGCTTTCCAAGGATGAAAACGGGATTGATACCGGTTCGCTGGGCATAACATCGCCGGGTTTATACAGCCTTAGTTCAGATACCCTTAAAACTCTGGTCGCAGTGGGTCGGTTAAATCCACTTGAAAGCCGGGACATCCGATCATCGGCTCTCCCACTGGCGCCTTTTATTCAACAAACAGGCGGAACCATAAAACGAACGACAAACGGCGTCATACCGGAAATCAGGCGCACCTCACCAGATGGATTGCAAGCGGGACAAAATTGGATCGGCCTTCGAAAGAATAAAAGCTACGAAATCACAGGATATTCGAGAACGGCTCTCACGCCACCAGCGATCGCGTTATTTTTGCTGCTTGGCATCCTATGCCTGGCATGGTGGCGAGAAAGTCGCTGATCCGGCCTCCCCGTTTGAGGCTCCTTTACCGGCGACCACGCCGCTGACACCTTGCAGCGCGTTTTCCGCCAGTTCGGCCACCAGAAACCGATCGGGATCCACAGGGCCGGGCAATGAAAGACCGGCATCAAAGGCGGACACAAAACCAAACCGTGCATAATAATCTCGATCACCGACCAGAACGACAATCTTGTGCCCCGCGGCTTTCGCTTTTTGCATACTGTAGCGAATAAGCTCAACCCCGATCCCTTTTCCCTGTTGATCCGGGGTGACAACAATAGGCCCCAGAAGCAAGGCCTCTGTTGTGCCGCCCAGTGTCACGGGCCAATAACGAATACTTGCCAGTAAACTTTCGTCGTCTTTCGCGACAAAAGACAAGGCTTGGTCGGGATTCAGGTTTTCTCTTATTTTGTAGGCAGTTTTTTTGAACCTTTCCGGCCCAAAACACACATCGAGGAGAATTTCAATGGCCGCAACATCCTGCGGCTGCTCGTCACAAATCTTATACATCGTCTTATCCTGGCAATAGAGTCTTTAAAACGCTCGATGCCCGGAAACGACTAGAAAACAGGCACGGCTAACGGTTTGCGCGTATTGGCGCTACCAGTCGTCGTCGTCGTATGATTTGTTTCTGTACCATGACTGCGATCTATCACGAAAATATTTGAAAATAAAGAAAATAAACTTGTCTTGCTTCAAACTGGCTCGCCCTGCTATTTTCTCACACAACTCGTTACCCAACTCTTTCCCCAGTAAAGTGGAGTTTTCTGCATGTTTTATGAAACAGCCAATCCTCATGGCCTAAAGCACAATCCTTTCAAGGCTATCGTTTCCCCGCGCCCCATTGGCTGGGTCAGCAGTATGGATGCTCAAGGCAACCTTAACCTTGCACCGTTCAGCTTCTTCAATGCCATGTCAGATAACCCACCGACCGTAGTCCTTGGGTTTAACGGCAACCATTCAGAAGGGGGACCAAAAGACACATTGGCGAATATTGAAGCCTGCGGCGAATTCGTTTGCAATGTTGTGACTTATGAAATTCGGGACGCCATGAACGCAACCTCGGAGATGGCGGCCAGAAGTGTCAATGAATTTGATCTTGGTGGTCTGACAGCCGCCCCTTCATCTATTGTCAAGCCGCCAAGGGTGCTCGAAAGTCCAGTGAATATGGAATGCAAATATCTGCAAACCATCGACCTTCCGTCCAATAATCCCGATCAACCCAACCGTATGGTTTTGGGACAGGTTGTTGGGATTCATATCAAGGATGAATTTATTACCGACGGGCTGCTAGACATGACAAAATTTCATCCTTTGGCCCGTCTGGGGTACAAGGATTACTCGGCTGTCATGGAAGTTTTCTCGTTGAACCGCCCTGATCAGGCGGCTCAGGAAAAACGGATGACTAAGTAAACATTTAGACCCCGTACCATATCCCCCGAATTTCCCTGGCCAGTTTCTTTTGAATAGCCATGGGAAAGTCGTTCAGATCATCGGCAACCTGAACAAAAGCGCCCCTGCCACCGATCAGGTTTTTCCGATAATACTGATCCAGGTCGGGGACTTCATTTAAAATTGCCAATCCATTGATAACAACACTGTTTGCAACAATGGTTTCACGGATCGGCCCCAAGGATGGCCCAATGGAAATACGACCATCACCGGACAGGTCAATGACACGCCGGGCCGATTTATGCGGCGATGTGGCAAACTGCTGCCAGGCATGTTCCAGGGCAGGCGCAATTGCCGTACCGCCAAACGGAAAGCTGCGAGAAAGATAGTCAATCTTTTCGGCAAATTGTTCAGCGTCATTCGCTGTGGACAGGGCCGTCCATCCAATAACCACCTTCTGTTCCTGCAAGCCCGCCCATTGGGTCATTAAAACGGCAATTTTTTTATGCGGACCTGATTGAATGGCCTGCTGCACCTCTGCACTTCGAAAGGCATTGGCATATCCGCGGATCTGAAGCCCGAATTCGTCGTAATTAATGCTTGAAGATACATCAACGGCCAGCACAAGGTGTAAATCAACGTCGTCGGCAACGGCGCGAGTTGGTAAGATCGCATTCGTTCCGAACCAGCAAAAAAAACAGATTAAAAGGCTAAAACGCACGCAATATTCCTTCAACGACAATGCCGCCCTACTCTGCAAAGCCTTCATGTCAGAAATAGGGCTCCACAATTAAAAAAAGGGCGGTGCAATACCGCCCTTTTTTTTACCCTTACCGGGTTCTTAAACTATCGATCAGTTCTGGTAGGAACAGTGATATCTGAGGTATGTAGGTCACCATTATCAGGAACAGTAACAACAGTGATAGCCAAGGCAGGCAAGCCTTCACCACCCACACAATACTACGCCCGGTAATTCCCGCCGTGACAAACAGGTTCAAGCCTACAGGCGGCGTAATCATGCCAATTTCCATATTCACAACCATAATGATCCCCAGATGAATGGGATCAATGCCATACTGGAGGCCAATCGGAAACAGGATTGGCGCCATGATCAGCAAAATGGCGGAAGGTTCCATAAAGTTACCTGCCGCCAAAAGCAAAAGGTTCATAATGATCAGGAATCCCCAAGCCGGCAATCCAAGCCCTGTAATCGCTTCGGCAATAACATGCGGGATTCTCTCGGACGTCAAAACATGTGCAAAAAGCATTGCGTTGGCGATAATGAAAAGCAGCATAAAGCTGACCTTGGCACCGTCCAGCACCACCTTCTGCACATCAGGCGCAAAAAATGCTTTTGGAATACCGACCATTATTTGCCAGGTATTTCTTACTACGGCTGAACCGGCATTCTCCCCTTCATAACGCCAGGGTATTTCCTTCAACGGTCCCATATCCCGGTAACCGGCAACGGCGATAATAAACGCATAAATAGTGGAGACAGCCGCAGCTTCGGTCGGGCTTGCAATGCCGCCATAAATGGCGCCCAGGATGATGACAATGAGAATGATACCGCCCGACGCGCTAAACGCTGCGGAGAAAAATTCTCTTGCGGATACGCGTTCCTGTGCCGGCAATCCCTTGATACGCGCATAAATGTATATCGCCAACATCAGAATTGACCCCATCATGATGCCCGGGATAAACCCGGCCATAAACATCCGGGCTGCGGATACTTCGGTTGCCGCAGCATAGACCAGCATAACGATGGAGGGCGGGATCAGGATACCCAATGTTCCAGCATTGGAAATCACGCCTGCCGCGAACTCTTCCGGGTAACCTGTTTTGACCATACCTGCGATCACAATTGAGCCGATCGCGGCCACAGTGGCAGGTGAAGACCCCGACACTGCAGCAAACAGCATACAGGCCAGAACCGAAGCCATGGCGAGACCACCGCGAATGTGGCCAACCCCTGCGTTAGCAAATCGGATTAACCGTTTAGCAACGCCGCCGGTTGAAAGAAACGCACTGGATAAAACGAAGAACGGAATGGCCAGCAATGTGTAGTGATCTGTCAGGTTCTCAATAAATTTGAGTCCCATCGATGCGATACTGTCTCCAGAGAGATAGTAAATTGTAACGATACTGGAGAAACCAAGTGCGATGGCAATCGGCATCCCCATAAAGATGCCCAGAAACAGAAGTGTGAAGAGAACAGCTGTAATCATCTGCCATCTCCTTCGTTTTTCTTAACTGGCTCAATATGGGCGATCTCTTCCAGAACTTCTTTAGCCTCATCAGCCAATTGAAATCCGATACTCTCTCCCTTGATGATTTTCCAAAGCAACTGAAGAAACCGAATGAAAAGAAGACCAAACCCAACAACCAGAATGGAGTGCGCCACCCATTTTTGGTACGGCAAATCTTCAAGCTCCAGCCCAATTTTCTTCATCTTTTCAAGATAAACCCACGAGCCCGCAAACAGGAGCCCACAGTAAAACAGACACATGCCGACGGCCGCGATTGAGACCAGTCGGTGTATGTTTGGGGGGAGCAAACGAACCAGCGCGTCTACACCAATATGCGCACCCACACGAACCCCGTAGGACGCACCCAGGAGAACAAACCACGCAGAGGTTAGAAGGGTTAGTTCCTGAAGCCAGAGAAACCCACTGTTAAAAACAAACCGCATGACGACCTCGACAAACACAAGCATCGTCATGATAACGAGAAGGAGGGAAATCAATCCCTCCTCCAAACGCTCGACATAGTGACGCACGATTGGCCCCCTTGTCTGAAATTTTCCGGGAACCGAGAATTAGTTGTTTGAAGCGACGGCAGCGTCGATCAAATCCTGACCAATTTCATCAGAGAATTTTGCCCAAACAGGTTTCATCGCTTCAACCCATTTAGCGCGGTCTGCAGCGCTCAGATCCAGAATTTTACTACGTCCGGAATCGGCGATACGCTTGCGATCACTATTGACTTTTTCCGCCGCGATCTTGTTGCCGTGGGCAATTGCTTCATCCATAGAGGCTTTCAGAACCTTGCGTGTGTCATCCTCTAGTCCTTGCCAGAACTCAGCAGATGTTACGACAAGATAGTCAATCAAACCATGGTTCGAAGCGGTAATATGATCCTGTACTTCAAAGAACTTCTTCGAATAGATATTTGACCAGGTATTTTCCTGACCATCTATTGCTTTTGTCTGCAACAGTAGGAAGACTTCTGAGAAAGGTTTTTTCAAAGGCGTTGCACCAACGGCCTCAAACTGGGCTGCCAGAACATCAGATGTCTGAATCCGGAATTTCAGACCGTCCGCATCTACAGGACTACGTAGTTCGCGAGAAGCTGAAAGCTGCTTTAGCCCGTTATGAAGATATCCCAGTCCGATCAGACCTTTTTTCTCCATGGAATTCAGCAATTCCTGACCCTTGGGACCATTTTGGAATTTTTCAACTGCATCCATGTCTTTAAAGAGGAACGGCAGATCAAAAACCTGAAGCTTTTTGGTGTATTTATTGAACTTGGACAAAGACGGCGCCGCGATCTGAACGTCACCCAGAAGCATCGCTTCCAATACCTTACCATCGCCAAACAACTGAGAGTTAGGGAAAACTTCGACAACGACTTTTCCAGGAAGACGGGCTTCCGCCAATTCCTTGAACTTCAGAGCCATCTGCCCCTTTGGTGTGTTTTCCGCCACAACATGTGAAAATTTAATTTTAATTGGTTCAGCTTGTGCAACAATTCCTGCAAGCATCACACCAGCCGCGACTGCAGCTCCAATAAAAAGGCGCATTGTTTTCTCCTCTGTCAACTATTCTACTTTTTTATGAAAATTGGCTGTTTTTCACAGCACTTGTCATCAAAATGACTGGAATACAGCTTTCTGATACTTATTATATAGAAGGAGAATAGCGCCTAATTGTTTATTTTGCGAGTAGATTTGTCTGCAAAGTTACAGCTTTATCCCATATTCCCTTTCAATTATCGGATTAATTGTTGGTAATATCATGCGATGAATTTTGACAAAGCCTTCTTTGTGACACACAGTTATGACAAGATATCCATAACGATCCAAAGCGTTTTATTGGCCATGTGGCCACCACCATACATACGCGATCCAATACTGGGGTGAACTAATGAAAAAGGTCTTTTACGGTATTCTGGGCATTGTTGTTCTACTTATCGTGGCTGTTGTCGCAATACCATTTCTGGTGCCTGCAGAACGGCTGAAAGAAGAACTCATACTAGCCGTTAATGATGCAACGGGACGAACACTGTCTATCGATGGCGACTTCAGTGTCAGCGTTTTCCCAACATTGGGCGTCAATGCGTCGACGGTTTCTCTTTCCAACGCTCCGAGCAGCAATGAGCCGAATATGGTTAGCATTGATACGCTGACAGTGGAACTTGCTGTCCTTCCCATCATCACAGGTCAGGTGCAGGTGGACAAATTTGTTCTCAACAAGCCAGTCATCTATTTAGAAAGTGATAAAAAGGGGAACAAAAACTGGGAATTCTCAAGCCCGGCAGGAACCGCATCCGGAACTTCGGACGCCGAAACGGCGAGTAGTTCAGACTCTTCAGGCGGCGATTTGGGAATTAGTGATCTGAATTTGGGTGACGTGCAAATCATTGACGGAGCCCTGACCTACAATGACCAGAAAACTGGTGATATCCAAATACTTTCGGATATTAATATTGCGCTGACACTCACCGGACTGGACGCCCCTTTCAAAGCCGCAGGCAATGCCGTTTGGAATGCCGAAAAAGTAGATTTTGAGACCGAAGTCGGAACTTTACGGGCAGTTCTCGAAAACAAACCAACAAGCCTGAAATCATCCGTTACTTCTTCAAAGGTTACATTTACTCTGGACGGCGGTATCGACGCCACGCAGCCTCTTAAATTAAATGGCAAAACCGACCTCAACATCCCATCGCTAAAAGATCTTACGGCCTGGGTTGGCCAGCCAATGGAAGCAAAAGAGGGGACCTTTGGTCTGGTTTCGGTTAAAGGCGATGTCAGTATCAATGATACTGCTTACGCCTTTAAAAATGCGACTTTGGCGTTTGACAAGATAAACGGGAACGGAGACTTTTCAGTCAATCTTGGAAAGAAAATCCCTTATCTTGAAGGGCGGCTGGATATCGTAGAACTGGATATCAATCCTTATCTGCCCGAGAATGCCGGCACCGATCAAAATGCTGCGTCTGACGCGTCCGCACCGGCCAAAACCGCCAGTGACCAAAAATGGGACGACAAACCCATGGATTTTTCTGGTCTGAAATCGGCCAATGCAAAATTCGATTTGTCTGTCGGAAAAATACTGGTTCAAAAAGTAAAAATCGGCAAAAGCAGTGTTGCAACGAAATTGCAAGATGGCGTTCTCAATGTAGATTTGACAGAACTTGACTTGTACGACGGAAAGGGCGTCGGATCAGTCATGCTGGATGCTCGCAACCCCACTGCCAAAGTCGCGAAATCCTTCTCGTTACAAGGCATACAACTCTTGCCAATGCTGACAGACGCCGCTGACTTCGACAAACTTGAAGGCACAGGTAAAATAGATCTGAAAATCAATGCAACGGGCAAATCCCAAAAAGATTTCATCGAAGCATTGAACGGCAATGGGCAGATCCTGTTTGAAAATGGTGCCATCTCCGGCATTAATCTGGCCGCAATGGCACGTAATGTTGCCAGCGCCTTTACCGATAGTGGCGGCGCCCAGAAAACAGATTTCGCTGAACTTTCCGGCACATTTACAATTGTAAATGGTTTGTTGAAGAACAATGATCTGAAAATGCTCAATCCTTTTGTTCGCATCACCGGTAAAGGGGATGTAAACATGCCACCCAAAACCTTGGATTACCGTGTGGAACCCAAATTGGTTGCGACAACTGAAGGGCAAGGTGGCAAGGATGCAACAGGGCTTGTTGTTCCGATCAAAATTTCTGGTTCCTGGGATGATCCTAAATTTGCACCAGACCTTGCGGGCGCGATTACAAATATCGCTGACCCTGCAAAACTTAAAGAAGGGCTGGAAACCAAAGGCAAGGAAGAGCTGAAGAAAACGTTGGGTGATACCCTTGGGAAAACCCTGGGCGGCTTTCTTGGAAAGAAAGACTAGCCCGACTTATTAAACAAAACCGAGCTATGGTCACCCATCCGGGGCCATAGCTTTTTTTTGCTCGACCCTAAAACCCTTAAACTGAAAACCAGTGAAATATTTTTTTCTGTTTCCAATTGCTTCCACTGACAAGCCTTGAAATTTGGAGGGCTGGCCAACATGGCTCCGGTAGACTAGGCTCCATACTCAGAACACATCAAACCGAGTGCGCCCCATACAAGGGCATCATCGAAGGTACCATATGACAGATTACATATTCGGCGCGATCGCATCATTTTGTCTTCTGGCCAGTTTACTTCCTCTGTTACCCATCAGTCATGGGGTCGTGCGGATCTTCGATTTCGGGCGCTTGCAAATTGCCACCATTGCAATTTTAACAGCTATTATCCTTTCTCTTTCGCAGCCAGACAACAGCTTGGATCTTGTCTTTTTGGCCATGCTTCTCAGTGCTTTTGTTATTCAGGCGATATTTATCATTCGGTTCACACCGCTTTGGTTCAAACAATCGGCGAAATCCAAAACGAATGCTGATGACGAGACGGTGATCCGGTTTCTTATCTGTAATGTGAAACAGGGCAATCGTGACTATTCAAAGCTTATCGAGCTCCTCCGCGAATGTGAGCCGGATATATTTATCCTTATGGAAACTGATCAGGCTTGGACTGACGCCATTAACGACGCTTTTTCACACTATCCCCACACGTTGACATGCCCACAGGATAACAGTTATGGGATGTTTCTTGCCTCTCGTCTTGACATGATTTCAGGTGACATAAAATTCTTGCTGAACGACAAAATACCCAGTTTTCATTGCACGTTTCGAAACGATGATGATCAACAGTTTGACCTCATTTCCATCCATCCCGATCCACCGGTTCCGAACAGCGATACAATGGGCCGCGACGCCGAAATTCTGATTGCTGGTAAAATCGCCATTGATCGGAAACGCCCGATGATTATCACGGGTGATTTAAATGATGTTGCATGGTCTGCAACCACTCGTCGTTTCATGAGACTGTCTCAACTGCTTGATCCAAGGCAAGGACGGGGCATGTACAATTCCTTCGATGCCCGGTTTCCCTTTTTACGGTGGCCATTGGACCATATTTTTCATTCTGAAGAATTTGAGCTCGTCAATATAATGCGGCAACCCTTTATTGGATCAGATCACTTCCCCATGATGTACGAGCTCGCCCTGAATTTTAGTGCAAAAAACACCACTCCACCCGACGCAACAAAGGATGATTTCGACGAAGCGAAAGAGGTAATTGACACAGAAAAAAAACGGGATCGCAATCCCGTAGGTGAAGACTGGGAGAAATAAAATAACCCGCCTTATCACGTCAGGTAAGGCGAACGTCCCCCATTGTGTAGAACAATAAACAAAAAAAGGCGCCGAGCGCCCTTTTCTGCAGAATGAAAAAGCTTAAGCTTTCTTGGCCGCTCGCTCTTCGACAGGCCCTCCTTGATCCCGCCATGCCCCGAAACCACCGTCAATATGCGCTACGTTATCCAGTCCCATTTCCTTTACCGTCGCGGTTGCAAGAGCAGACCGCCAGCCTGCCGCACAGAAAAAGATCAGTTTTTTACCACTTGCAAACACATCTCTGTGATACGGGCTTTCAGGGTCAACCCAGAATTCGAGCATGCCCCGCGGCGCATGCACTGCACCCGGAACCTGACCTTCACGCTCCAATTCCCTTACGTCACGGATATCAACAAATGTGACCTCTTCCCGACCATGTAATGCAATTGCATCCGCAGTTGTCAGGGTTTCAATTTTTTCATTTGCCGCAGCAACCATCTGTTTGACTGTTTTTTTCATTTTATTCTCCAGACTTGTGGCTATACTTAACACTTGATCCTTGCCAATGAATGCTACAATCTCACGATCAGGGATGCCAGCAGATAAAAGCAAAAACACAAAGAGGAAATCATGGATCTTTCATTTACCCCCAAAGACAATGAATTCCGTCAGGAAGTCATCGAGTTTATCAATGACAATTTTGACGACGATCTCCAGAAAAAAATGGCCGATACACGCAATAGCTATTTACCCCGCGAAGATCATGTTCGCTGGCAAAATGCCCTTGCAAAAAAAGGGTGGTTGACACCTGAATGGCCTGTAGAATTTGGTGGTACCGGTTGGTCCACCACGCAAAAATACATTTTCGAGACTGAAATGGCGAATGCGAACGCTCCTGGCGTTATTCCGTTCGGCATCAAGATGTGTGCGCCGGTCATTTTGAAATTTGGAACGGATGAGCAAAAACGTCGGTTCCTGCCACGGATGCAGACAAACGAAGACTGGTGGTGCCAGGGGTATTCTGAACCTGGTTCAGGCTCCGATCTGGCGTCCCTTCAAATGAAAGCTGAAGATAAGGGCGATCATTTCCTGTGCAATGGTTCCAAAATCTGGACAACCCTTGCTCAATACGCAGATTGGATTTTCTGCCTTGTGCGTACCTCGACAGAGGGAAAACGACAGGAAGGTATTTCGTTTCTGCTGATCGACATGAAGTCACCAGGCATTTCAGTAGACCCCATTCAAACGACAGACCTTCCTGTTAAAGGCGCACAAGAGGTTAATCAGGTCTTTTTCAACGATGTTAAGGTTCCTAAAGAGAACCTTATCGGTGAAGTGAATAAGGGGTGGACATATGCTAAGTATCTGTTGGAATTTGAACGCGGAAACGCCTATGCAGGCCGCCTGAAACGTGGAGTTCAAAAGGTCAAAGCGATTGCTGAAAAGGAAGTTGCCGGCGGTCAGGCACTTCTGTCTGATCCGTCATTCCGGTCAAAATTGACGAAACTGGAAATTGATATTCAGGCACTTGAAATGACCGAACTGCGCATTTTGAGTAAACTCAGCAACGGACAGAATATGGGCCCCGAGTCGTCCTTGATGAAATGTCGGGGAACTGACCTGTACCAGGATGTTGTTGAGCTTGCGTATGAGGCTGTCGGTACATACTCAACGCCTTTCATTCCGCTGCAGGCCGGACGAAATGATGAGCCCCTTGGCGCGGATTATGCCAGTGGCGTCGCGCCTCGGTATTTTAATGCCCGAAAAGTTTCCATATACGGTGGCTCAAACGAGATCCAGCGGAACATTATGGCAAAACTTATCCTCGGCCTATAAGAACAACGGGTCGGTCCACGGACCGGCCCCCTTTCCTGCTGGAGGTCCTGTGATACCCCTCTCATCGACAGTTCTTTGCCATCCTAGCCATTCCGGGCAAAGCTCTTTTCATCAGGCCCTGCCCCACTTTCTGTGGATTACGCGAAAATACAGCGGTCATCCAAAGAAACGATTATCCTGCAATCACCAAATTCCATACTTAAAAAGAAATGCCCCGCTTTTCAAAGGGTCCTCACCCAAGCGACATTCTCGTTTAGGATCGATCGATTATAAATCCCTGAGCCTTGTCTCCATTTATGGGCCCCGAGGAAGAGTTTTCTGACCATTCCCGAAAGCCACGACATTCTGGCAAAGGAGAAATGATGCTGAAACGAGAAGATTTCACCCCCCAACGGATCGATGAACTGATCGCAGAAGCGCGCAAGCATGGCCCTTATGATGCCCTTACTCATGAAGAAAGGGAAAATAGCCGGCAGGACTTTTTAAAAAACAGGAAAAGCGAGGACGGTTTATGGGTGTTCGGTTATGGTTCACTCCTCTGGAATCCCGCGTTTGAGTTTGATCACTCTATACCAGCAAGGCTATTCGGCTACCGACGGAGTTTTTGCCTGAAACTTTCGATGGGGCGAGGGAGCGCTGAAAAGCCAGGGCTTATGCTCGCCCTTGATAACGGGGGGTCCTGCAATGGCAGAGGCTTCTACATCCCATCGCATAAGGTAGAGAGTGAAACCCGTATCCTGTGGATGAGAGAAATGCTTTCTGGCGCCTATCGGGCAACTGAATGCAAACTCACCCTTCAAAATGGTAAAAAGGTCCCTGCATTGACGTTTGTCGTCAATCATCAGCATAGCAGATATACGCCAGAGATCGAGATTGGTGAAAAGATCAAACTGATTGCAACGGGAGAAGGATATCTTGGAACATGCCGTGATTATCTAAGCAATACGGTAACGCATCTAGAAGAAATCAACGTCAAAGATCAGTATTTGCATTATCTGATGAGGAAAGTGGAAAATGCCTACCCGAAAAAGAAATGACCCGGCACGAGGGGTGTGTGCCGGGATCATATCGGCTGATATTAGATCTCTCCAACATCAGAGGGGTACTAGGGTACTTGATACTAAATAATCGGTACGAATACGCAACTATGTACTTAATACTAGGGTACTTGATACTACATCTACTAGGATATCGGGGGGGATATCCAGCAGATCAATTCTTGGAACTGATCAACTGATTTTGAGTATCTGCATAATGACGGGAAAGATCAAGAACAAACAGAATTACTGGTGTCAAACGAAAACAATAAGCAATCTAATAGCATAGGCTTATTTCTTAGTATTTTTATTCTTTACTTAACGTCATATAGATGACGTCTATGTAATTATTAAATTACATTAAAAAAAATTTATTCACTTTTTTATCACGAAAAAAACGAATCAAACGACTTAGAGGATCATATTCCCGTCTTTACCCAGAAACAGGCGTGATCTTGGCCTTTAGGCAAAAAAAACGGCGGCCATTCAGGCCACCGTTTTTTAGTGTTAGGTTTACCGCTTATGCAGTAAGCGCTGCTTTCTTACGACGACGACCAAGCCATCCAAGTCCACCAAGGGCTGCGCCGAACAGAAGAGCAGCAGGTGGAAGTGGAACTGCAGAGATCTGAACGTTATCCAGGTAACCGCCACGTGTGTCGTCTGTGCCAGATGCCCAGAAATTCATTGTGATAGTCTGTGCATTCGCCAAAGTGAAGATGTGGGAGATAATTTCCCAGCCATCTGAGCGAACGCCAGTCACAAGTGTATCAGCAAGAACACCGGTGTCGATGCTGTAACCAATTCCGTTCGTGTTCACGTCACTTGTGCGACCAAGATACGCGAAAGAGAATTCGTATGTACCAGCAGCAAGATTTACGCTCTGTGACATTGCAGAGTTTGTATTTGTCGCGAAGTCACTATCAAGTTCAATTTTCTGATTGCCGGCATAAGGACTTGCGCCGCCAATATTTCCTTTTTGAACTTCAATACCAGGACCCGCTGTGACAGACCAACCTTCAAAAAGTGGGTTGATAACGTCCCAGCCGTCGTTGTTTGTGTCAGCAATAGGTGTTTCAAACCCACTGAAAAAGACTGTTGCAGCAGATGCAGGCGTCGCGGCGATTGCACAAACAGATACACTGACAGCAGCAGCAATAAGTTTAACTCGATTAAGCATTTTTCCATCCAATTAAGCGGAAATTTTACACCTACAGTCACGTCGATACTGTTGACGCCTGCAGAAAACATTAACAAATGATTAACGATTGAATAATGTTTGCGTTCAAACTTGTCAACGCACAGATCAGCGTTCTTTATACTTTTATAAAATTTTAAACATATTTGACCATAAATCGGCAAATATGGTACAAAAAATTAACCATAAATTGAATTATTAGGTTAACGTGATGGGCCTTTATAGTTAATATTTCACGCTAGATATCGGTATATCGGACAGTAATTTAGCACGAAATCGAATCAGATGGACCAGAGTAGACCTTAAACGGCCCAACACACTTCATCCAGTCCGGCAAATCGCTTAAAACGATTAATTTCAGCCTCCAGTTTCGCCGAACGCCCACTGCCAATATGGACCCCGTCTTCCATCCAGACACGTAAAACCTGCATCTGACCAGAAGCACGGTCTGCCTTCACCTCGATCCGACCGATAAATCTTGCGCCTTCAAGAATAGGATAAACATAATATCCCCACTGCCGTTTTTGTTCCGGCACAAAGATTTCGATACGATAGTAAAAACCAAATAGGCGCTCTAACCGCTTTCGGTCCCGAATAAGAGGATCAAACGGATTTAGGATACGTAGCTGTTTTGATGGATCCCCAACTTTGCTCAACCGCTCTTCGATATCGGCAAACGAATAACAGGACCGGACCGCCCCGTCATGTCCTTCCACCTCAACGCGCACAAGCCTGCTTGCATTCTGTTCTGCCCAGACCTTCGCTTCCCTTAAACTGACCGCCTCCCAAAACCGCTGGATTTCACCTTCAGTCGCGAAAACAAGACGGTTGAGAGCCGCTTCACAAAGCCAGTTAATCTGAGCCTCATCAGAAATCTCTTGTTGCTGCTGTTCAAACGGCACGACCCTCTCAGTAAGATCGTAAAATTTCTTGAAATTAACGCGGTGAGACGTGGACAGTTTCCCGGAATACCAAAGATATTCCAACCCCTGCTTGTGAGGGGGCCGTTGCCACATCTTTTTTTGGCCAACAACTTTTGTATCAAACGCATGGGTGGACAGAGGCCCCTCCGCCTCAATCCGCTCCAACAAATGCTCCAGGTTCAGCGTCTTTAAATCCTGATACCGTCTGCCAACTTTTTCCTCCAGCTGTGAGAACCGCCGTTGCCAAAAGGGGAAAAAAGCCATGGGAATGAGCGATGCATCATGAGTAAAATGTTCAAACAATTGCCGTTTCTCCGAAAAGGCCTGAGGCAACATGTGGGGTCTGTATTTGGGGTGTCTCGTCCATAGAATGTGATCGTGTGCCCTTTCAACAACTCGGATCGTATCCAACTGGACAAATCCTAATGATTTAGAAAGGGCCTCGACATCAACAGGACCCGTCACTTTTGCGGAAAGCCCCATCGCCTCTAACAACAACAACCGGGCATCTTGATTTGATATTTTAAGGGGCATAAACGGCTTTCGTCTTTATTGATGAACACTCTGTATTGAAGCGGGTTTTAGTCAAACAGAATTTGACACGGATCACAAATTCATCGAACATTTTTTGTTCTCGCTGGCCAACCTAGGTCGCGACCACTAATAAAGACCAGTAAATCCCAATCACACACCTCTTCCCGATTGCACAAATAATAAAGCGCTGAAAATGAACAATATACGCGGCACACTCTTTATGGTTCTCGCAATGGCAGCCTTTGCCCTGGAGGATATGTTCTTCAAATCGGCCGTGCAAGCCATCCCGGTGGGACAAGCCCTAATCCTGTTCGGCTTGGGCGGTATGCTCGTCTTCATGATTTTGAGCATGGCCAAGGGGGAAAAGATCATCCATCCGCAAATCACGGCCCCACCCCTTATCATCAGATCGGCATGTGAGTTATTGGGACGCCTGTTTTTTGCGCTCGCCATTGCATATACCCCATTATCCAGTGCCTCAGCCATATTACAGGCAACCCCTTTATTTGTGGCGTTAGGTGCTATTTTCTTCTTTAAAGAAAGCGTTGGCTGGCACCGCTGGGGAGGTATTATCCTTGGATTTGCAGGTGTGCTTCTTATCCTCCGTCCTGGATGGAGCGGCTTTGAAGCGGCCTCACTTTTCGCCGTTTTGGGAACCCTCGGCTTTGCAGGGCGCGATCTAGCCACACGCGCCGCCCCAATGACCATGTCCAACCGGCAATTGGGCATCTATGGCTTTTTTATCCTCTTCCTGGCAGGCGTTATCCTGTCTGTGTGGCACGGCATTTCATTTGTTGTGCCTGAAATGACGGTCTGGTTCAAGTTGTCGGCAACCATCGCCGCGGGGGTCGTGGCGTATAACGCCCTCACAATCGCAATGAGAACCGGGGAAATTTCGGTCGTCGCGCCGTTTCGATATACCCGCCTTGTATTCGCGATGATACTGGGAGCCATTGTTTTCTCAGAACGCCCGGACGGGCTAACACTCCTGGGCAGCGCAATTGTCGTCGCAAGCGGCTGCTATATCGTCCTGCGAGAACGAAAAACACGAAAACAATAAAATTGAAAGCGGAGACATCCTGTCCCCCTTTTGATCTGGGATAGAAATTCAGGTAGGCTCTATGAACTAACGGTCATACCCAGCCCAACCACAACAAACCCACAGCCTTAATACACGGCCCTGATATTCAGAACATCTGACCCAGCAACTCGAAAAAGCTACATATTAAAATTTTCAAGGAAAAAGTGAGTGGCTGGGGTGGCAGGAACCCCACTCAAATTTCACCCAAGGCGTTGATCCCCAGAATACTGCGCTTTCTGTTCACGTTCCGAACTCCGACAGGAGCCAAATGTGTAACCATCGTGTAACCAGTAGGCAAGGTGTTTAGCCATATAAGTTGTCCATAGAACTCTTGACAATAAGAACAAAAAGTGAACAAATGAGTTATTGGCTTTTTCTAACAGCATGATAATTTACGACTAATTAAAAATTGTATGGGGCTGGTTTTGGCTGAATCTCAAATAGAGTGGACTGATGCCACATGGAATCCGGTTGCTGGGTGCTCATTAGCAAGTGCTGGCTGCACTAATTGTTATGCAATGCTAATGGCTAAAAGGCTGGAAGCAATGGGTGTCAAGAAATATGCTGGCCTTACCCGCAAGACTGGTAAACGAACTGTCTGGAATGGCAAAATAAAACAAGACAATGCCTCCCTTCAGATACCATACAAATGGAAGAAGCCTAGAAAGATATTCGTAAATTCAATGAGCGATCTGTTTCACCCAGATGTGGACGATGAGTTTATCTGCTCTGTATGGAACGTTATGGCGGACACACCTCACCACAATTATCAAATCCTAACGAAACGTCCAGACAGGATGGCTGAGGTAATCGCTGAGCAGGCTCTACCGACACTTGCCAATGTTTGGCTAGGAACCAGTGTAGAGAACCACGAAACCAAGGAGAGAATTGATTACTTGCGCGAAACACCTGCAACGATTAGATTTATTTCATTCGAACCACTAATTGGTGCCGTAGGCAGTGTTAATCTATCGGATATACATTGGGCAATCGTTGGCGGCGAAAGTGGCAGCAGTGCACGACCCATAAAAGAAGAATGGATAGATGAAATCCATGAGCAATGTTCACAATTTGGCACGGCCTTCTTTTTCAAACAGTGGGGAACGTGGGGCAAAGATAATCAGAAAAGGTCAAAAAAGGCTAATGGACGCGAGTATAGAGGTAGAACTTGGGACGAGATGCCCGAACTAAATTTAACCCTTTGAGAAATGCAGATAGGTAACATTTGGCTAAGAAAGAATACGATTGGGATAACGGCGCTAAACTAGAAGACCACACCAAGAAAAAGCATGAAATCCTGAAAGAGTATTTTAGGCAATACTTAATCACACGTTGCAAAATCCCTCAAATGGAGAAATTTCGCCTAGCAATAGTTGATGGCTTTTCAGGCGCAGGTCAGTACTCATGTGGTGAGTTTGGTTCCCCTCTCATTTTCATTCACACTCTCAATGAAGTCGTTCAAGAGATAAATCTCAGTAGAACTGATAAGGGTATGAAGCCAATATTCATTGAATGCCTGCTCATGTTAAATGATGCAGATCCAACAGCAATTCAGCATTTGAAAGTAAACGTAGCGCCTTACCTTGCTGGGATAGTAGCTGAAAACCCTAACCTGAATATCCATGTAGAGTATTTTCATTCAAAGTTTGAGGATGTCTACCCCGAAATCAAGCAACGCTTGACAGCTGCACGGTGCAGTAACGTTCTGTTCAACTTGGACCAGTGCGGATATTCCCAGATTAAGACAACCATCCTACGGGACATCATGACTTCGTGGAAGTCAGCAGAAATCATTTTAACATTTATGATTAAAAGCCTTCTGACATATTTGTCTCCCTCCAATGAAAACAATGCAGTTCCGTTAGAGGATAATGTGAAGGCACAAATTCAGGATTTGCTACAGTCTAGCGACGGAGTAATTAGCAAACCTGATTGGCTGGGAAAAACTGAACAGCTTGTGTTTGAATACTTAAAAGCCTGTGCACCATATGTCAGCCCCTTCTCTATTAACAACCCACATGGCTGGCAATATTGGCTAATGCACTTTGCTAACGCTCATCGCGCAAGGCAGGTTTATAACAATGTTCTATACGAAAATGAAAATGCACAGGCTCACTTCGGAAGATCGGGACTAAAGATGTTATCATACGATCCTTCAAAGGAAGGGCAGCTATTTCTTTTCAATCAGTCTGCACGGGATTCCTCAAAAGAAGAGTTATACGATGACATTCCGAGAGTGATTTCTGATGCAGGAGACGTGCTATCCATTGAAGACTTCTACAAAACCGCTTACAGCGAAACGGCGGCGCACAGTGACGACATTCATGAAATGATGATAGAAAACCCTGATGTTGAAGTATTGACTGAGGCGGGTAGAGAGCGCAGAAAACCCAACACCATCAAGCCTACAGACACATTAAAGCTAAAAGGACAAACGAGCTTTTACTCCCTGTTAGGCTTTCCAAAAAAGTAATATAATGCCAGCACTGCTGGTGTTGCACGTTAACAACAGTGCCCCCTTCAGCAGCCCCTAAAACTCGTTCCTCAGCGTCAACTATGTGCAAGCTTGGTATCGCTCAAGGCGAGGCAGGCTCTCAAATAATAGTTCCGCTCAGTCAACTATATTAGAGGGTTTGAATTTTACTTGTTAACCCACTGTTATTCTGAAATGATTCCTCTTGTCGATTAACAACCATGGACAAAAGGATAACAAGTACATGATGAGTAGCTTAAAGCGTTTGCGCCGTTTCTTCCCAGTGGACTGCTATGTAGAGCGAGGGGGTCACATTCGAGGCAGGACTTGGTTTGATGTTGAGTTCTCTGGTCTAAGGCCATGCTTTGACAGGGATGACATCTGCTATCACACCAAGGAATTCTGGGTAGGCAAGACACATATCATTCTGGATTATGAAGTTGAAGCTACCGACCGCATGACAGGTGGTGGAGCAGGCCGTGAAGGTAATGGGAAAGAGACGACAGCAGGCTTGACGGTCATTTCCTAAACCAGACTGAGGGGCTGGGGAACTGCCTTAGCCTCTCACACCATGAACAACTCAACATACAACTCAATGAGATGCCCCTAGATTTATAGACACCTTGCAGTTTAAAATTGAAGCAAGGAGTTATCCGTGTCGTTCTGAAGGTCAAATTTTCAAGGGAAAAGTGAGTGGCTGGGGTGGCAGGATTCGAACCTGCGCATGCCGATACCAAAAACCGGTGCCTTACCGCTTGGCTACACCCCAACGAGAGGCCTCTTTCTATCCAAGAAGTTCGGTAATCTCAAGCCTAAATTTAAAAAAAATGACAATCCCGTGTCATTTAAAAAGTTGGCGGTCCAGAAAACGGAGAAACTGCGTGTAAACAATCGGCTCCAGAAGGATATTGTTGGCGTATTTCTGAGGCATGGATAGGACAACGCTTTCCTCCGCTGGGGCAAAAAACCGACTGCAATCCCCACCAAATGTTTGTGTTCGTGCGGATGTGACGGCGAAAATTGGCGACTGTTCCGCGTGGGCAACGCCATTTACCTTGCCGCTTCCCTGACAGTCCCATTCCGCAAGAATTCGGGCTTTCACGTCTTGGCCAGTATAGCGGGCCACTGCCGCCGCACCATCGTGCAGACCAACAAGGAAAACATTGGCAGGATCTATCCACGACTGCTTTGACAACTGTTTCAGAACATATCTGATCTCCAGCCGTCGCTCATCCAGTGTCGCTTCCGCCCGATCGTGCACAGATGCGACGGGCTGACAGTCCAACGGATTAAAAAACCGCGAATTTGAGGCGGGAGAGAGGACGACATAGCCCTGTTCTGCCATCGCGCGCATTAATTCAAGCGGGTCAGGCAACCCGCAGGCCTGCACAACAACAATGATCGGCCATCGGATATCCGGCCCCACTCCAGCCAGACCTTGAGGCGGCCCGGCCCGGCCCCGATTGGTCGTCACCATTGAACCCGTTGTTCCGCGAACAGGCACCGCCACGACGGCATTTTGCCAGATCCGTTCCAGATCAGAGGTAACGGGCGCTTTGAATTGCGGTACATTTGCACGGGGTGGATCTGCAGGTGAGGAACAGGAGGCCGTTGCCAGTAGCAGTGCAAACAGGCCAAAAATTGCGGACAAGCGCCTCAAATGCCTACTGGTCATCAGGGTGGTCCTGATGTGGGAAATGAGAGGCCAGCGCCCACCAGGCTGGATTGCTGCCCAAAAGTTCCGCGCGTGCCTTTTCCGCTTCAGGCACTGTCTTGTAAAGCCCGAAACAGGTTGCCCCGCTGCCACTCATGCGCGCAAGATGGCACCCCTCCGTGTCGTTTATTTTATTCAGAACAGTCTGAATGTCAGGTGCCAGATCAACGGCCACGGATTGAAGGTCATTTCTACACGCACGAAGCGCCTCGATAAATTGCTCGAAATCCAGATCTTCAAAACCAGGACAATCAGAAGTGTTACCAGAGAGCGTTAGCGCGTTAAAAATATCGGGCGTTGAAATCGATATTCCGGGATTAACAAGAAGAATGGAACAGGCTGGCCCGTTGGCTACCGGGGTAACCTGCTCCCCTATTCCGCGCATCATTGCGGTCTGCTGCAAAAGACATACCGGTACATCGGCACCAAGCGTCAGGCCAATTTCGCCCAGCGTCTCCTTTGACAAATTCAAGCCCCAGGCTTCATTGAGAAGTAATAACGCCGCCGCGGCATCAGCTGACCCACCGCCAATGCCGGACGCAACCGGTAAATTCTTCTGCAAAAGAAAACGCGCTCCGGTTGGTACTGAATATTTTCGTTTCAACAGATCCGCCGCCCGCATCACAAGATTGCGAGACTGGCACCCTGTCTGCGCAGCATAAGGCCCTGTTTCAAACAATTGAAGCTGTGACTCATCTTCTGTAAGAGTGAGCTCGTCCCCACCCCTTGGAAAACAGACAAGGCTCTCCAGAAAATGGTATCCATCGGGCCGTTTCCCCGTCACATGCAGGAACAGATTAACCTTCGGAGGAGCATAGGCGACCCGCTTCATTGACCTGTGCCATTCCCCTTAGGTAAGCCATTTTTCAGTTTATCTTCAATAATCGGGATCAACTTTTCTTCCGGATCCAGCCATAAAGACCGCTGCCACTGATATCGTGCTTCTTTATACCGGCCAACCTGCCAGTAAGCGTCGCCCAAATGATCATTTATTGTCGGGTCTTCCGGCTGAAGGGCCACGGCTTTTTCCAGTTGCAACGCTGCATTTTCATAGTCACCGATCCGGTAATACAGCCATCCCAGACTATCAACAATATAGCCATCCCGAGGGCGCAACGAGACGGCCTTCGTCAACATTTTCCTGGCTTCTTCCAGATTTTCACCACGGTCAGCCCAAGAATATCCGAGATAGTTCAAAATTTGCGGATGATCTGGGCGGAGCTCAAGCGCCTTCACCAGATCTGCCTCCGCATTATTCCATTCATTCAGGCGTTCAAAAGCGATGCCACGGGCATATAACAAAGACCATAACCTGCTTTTTGCTTCGCCAATATTATCAATCGCGCGGCCATAGGCACTCGCAGCCCGGCGCCAATTTTTTACATCTCGGTTCAAGTCCGCCAGAACCACCAGTGGCTCAATATTATCCGGGTTGTCTTTTGCCAGTCGTTCCAACCGGGAAACAGCTCGGTCCGTTTCTCCCAGCCGGTGCGCAATCCACGCGGATCGGATACGAGCGTTGAGTGTATACGGTGAGCCTTCCGGGATCGCTTGATAGAAAGAAAGCGCTTTCTCCCATTTTTGCTCGTCCTCCGCGATTTCAGCGAGCAACGCCTTTGCTTCCACCAGGTCCGGACGCAACATCAAGGAGAAATAGGCATATGTCGCGGCGACGCTACGCACCCGTTCTTGACTTACGATCGTCGCCGAACTGTACAAGGCCTCTGCTGCGCCATCGATGGGGTTGTTCAATACTGGCTCGACATTGTTGTTTTTCGTCAGATCTTCCAACAGGCGGTTTGCCGTTGGACTGAGCGGGAACTGTTTTTGATAGTCCGAAATAATCTTCAGGGCTGCTTCTTTATCCGACTGTTCCATCAGGAAACGACCGTAGGACTGCACAAACCGAACGGCGCGCCCGGCGGGCCCGGAATACGCCGCTTCAAACTGTTTTTGGGCTTCTTCGCGGTCCCCGGACACATGCGCCAATAATGCCAAATGATAGGATTTCAAGGCTTTAAAGCCATCATAATTGTCAAGTTCATCCAGCGCTTTGTAAGCTGCTTCTTTTTGCCCCTGACCCAACTTGACCCAGGCGCCAAGAACAGGGCGGATAAGGATATTGAACCCGGCTGCACGGGTCTTCGACAAATGCTCGCCGGCTTTCAGAAAATTGCGGGACCGGATTTCGTCAATAGCAAGGATAAGGCGCGCAGCGCCGTCGTCGTTGGCATTTTGCGCTGTAATGTCCCGGGCAAGCAATAATGCTTTCTCCATATCGCCGTTGGCAAGCGCTACCTGAAACGTATTTTGTAGAATAAACCCGTCTTCCGGATACTGTTCCAGAACCTGATCAAAATATTTGGCAGCTTCTTCAGAATTTTTCTCTCGAAAGGCTTGTCGGCCTGCCAGATACTGACCGGCGAAAGATGAAGGATAAGGATCGGCGATCCCCCCGTCATCCTGAAAAGAAAATGGTAAGGTTTCACTACCAGCACCCGAGCCCGTCCCTGCACACGCCCCAAGCGAGACAAGAAAGACCGATCCGGTCAATAGGGATACAAAGCGTCGTGATGTCTGTTTTTTCATTCAAAATACCTCTGTTACCCGGATACTATCTCTACTTTTAGCGATAAGACACTAACTTATTTTTGATATCCAGGTAACAGAAATAGGATGTTATGAGGAGCGATTTCAATATGTAAGCGGTTAATATCTTACATATTCGGGTAATTTGGTCCTCCCGCTCCTTCAGGGACGACCCAATTGATATTCTGGGTTGGATCCTTGATATCGCAGGTTTTACAATGCACGCAGTTTTGAGCATTGATCTGCAGACGAGGGTTGGAGCCGTCGTCGTCCGTCAAATACTCATAAACACCGGCTGGACAGAACCGCTGTTCCGGGCCCGCATATTCATTATAATTAATACGAACCGGGACCGTGTCATCCTTCAACGTCAAATGAACGGGCTGGTCTTCCTCGTGGTTTGTAGCGGACAGGAAGACAGAAGAGGGTTTATCAAATGTATAAACACCATCATATTTCGGGTATTCAATTTTCTTGCAATCTTTTGCTTTTTTCAGCGCAGAATGATCATCATGGATCTTGAAGGTCCAAGGCTCTCTACCGCCAAAGAGTTTCAGTGAAATACCTGTATAAAGTGTTCCTGCAAGAAGACCCCACCGGAAGGCTGGCCTTGAATTTCGAACTTCATAAAGTTCTTTATATACCCATGAATCTTTAAACAGCTTTGGATAGGTTTCCAGAACCTTCGCAGGGGTCTCTGCATTTTCCTTGAATTCAGCCATGATCGCTTCAGCAGCCATCATCCCTGTTTTCATCGCCGTATGAGATCCTTTGATCTTCGGCACGTTCACAAAACCGGCTGAACAACCAACAATCGCACCGCCTGGGAATACCAGCTCGGGAACGGATTGAAGGCCCCCTTCATTAATCGCCCGGGCACCATATGCAATCCGCTTGCCGCCTTTAAGCATTTCTTTCATCATTGGATGAGATTTGAAACGCTGGAATTCGTCATACGGTGACAGATAAGGATTTTCATAATCGAGTGCGACAACATAGCCGACATAAGCCTGATTATTTTCAAGGTGATATACGAAAGAACCACCATAGGTCTTGATATCCATCGGCCAGCCCGCCGTATGGAAAACATGTCCTTCGCGATGTTGTGAAGGGTCCAGCTCCCAAATTTCTTTGATGCCGATCCCAAAGGACTGTGGGTCACAGTTTTCGCGCAGGTCAAATTTTTCAAACAATGTCTTGGTAAGAGATCCGCGAACCCCTTCCGCGAAAAGCGTGTATTTCGCATGCAGTTCCATACCCGGCTCGTGGGTCGGTTTCGGCGTGCCATCGCGGCCGATCCCCATATCTCCGGTTGCGACACCTTTAACGCTGCCATCCTCATGATACAACACCTCTGCTGCTGCAAAACCAGGATAGACCTCCACACCCAGCGCCTCAGCCTGTTCGGCCAGCCAGCGACACAAATTTCCAAGGCTGATGATGTAATTGCCCTTGTTATGCAATTGCTTAGGCAAAAGGAAGTTTGGAAAAGCAATCTCACTTGCTTCTGTCAAAAAATAGAAATTTTCTGATTTCACCGGAGTGTTAAGCGGAGCGCCTTTTTCCTTCCAGTCAGGAAAAAGTTCTTCCAGCGCGTGTGGCTCAAAAACATTGCCCGACAAAATGTGCGCGCCAATCTCAGAGCCCTTTTCCAGAACGCACACACTGATGTCAATATCAGCTTCCATGCTCAATTGCCGCAATTTTATCGCCGCAGACAGACCAGCCGGTCCTCCGCCAACAATTACGACATCAAATTCCATAGATTCGCGTTCCATTATAAAGCCTCTTCTAGCATTTTTATTTAATCGGGCCGAACAAGCCGCCTGCAATCGTCTTTTCTCGGTAAACCAAACGAGTGTCCAACTTTATTTTTTCCTGACACTATATTTTTTTTATAATGCGTCAATCCTGTTTTTTTCGAACGCATTGGCAGTTTTCTGCCCTTCTGCAGTTGCGATTGGAAAATCAGGAGCTTTGAATATGCACAAACATGCAGATTTCCCCTTGGGAAAGTCCGTGAAACATAATTTGCGATTATAATAATGAGACACGACACAGGGTTCAAATTTATAATCGACTGCTGCTATGATGCGCGTCATGTACGGGAATGCAAACATAAAACAAATTCTGGACTTTTATCTGGAGGCGGGCGTCAATGAAACCATCGGTGAGACACCGATCGATCATTTTGCCCTTAAACCACCCGTAAAATCAGCCCCAGCAGAACAGACAGCCCGTCGGCCCCTGCCAACGGCTCGGGCAGCGACTGTCTCCGTGTCAGCAGCCAAACCGCCACGCCCCAATGCTGAGCTGGTGAACCATGCCAAATCTGTGGCGGCTGACTGTGCCACGATTGACGCCCTGAAAAATGCCATCGAATTGTTCGACGGTTGCTCGCTTAAAGAGCTTGCCACCCATACCGTGTTCGCCCGGGGCAACGCGAAAAGCCCGCTTATGCTGATTGATCGGCCAGCAGCGTCAGATGAAGATCGAACAGGCCTTCCTTTTTCTGGACAGAGCGGAGAACTACTCAGCAAAATGTTAAATGCCATTGGCCTTTCGGAAGACGACGTCTACATGACAAGCATTCTTCCCTGGCGTCCACCGGGAGGACGCGCGCCAACAACCGAAGAACAAGCTGTTTGTCTGCCCTTTGTCGAAAGGCATATTGAACTGACTGCCCCACAGACCGTTATCTTATTCGGAGAAGCCGCCTCTTTCTTAACCGGTCAAAAATCTGGCATTAACCGGTTACGCGGAAAGTGGTTGACCATGGAATATGGTGAAACCAGTGTCCGGGCCTTGCCAATGTTCCATCCTGCCTTCCTGCTAGAACATCCCGCATCAAAAAAGATTGCCTGGAAAGACCTGTTGGCCATACAGTCTGCGATCAATGCCGCGCACCCATGACATCGCCCCTCACAACAGTAACCGTTTAATCACAAGTAGCATGTAATGAACTTGACCTTCTCAAAACGCCTCATTTTGATCGGATTACTGATCCTGATTTCTTTTTCTGCACTGCCGGGAAAAGTAAACGCCGACACAATACCGACAATTCTCAGTGACAAGGACGCTGGTCTATATCAGCAAATTTTTCGGGAGCAAGAAGAGGGCAACTGGAAAAAAGCAGACAAACTCATCAGAAAAATTGAAGACCCTCTGCTGATGGGACATGTCAAGCAACAGCGATACATGCACCCAACCCATTATCGGGCTTCTTACCCCGAATTGCATCTATGGTTAAAACAATATGCGGATCATCCCGGTGCCGACAAGCTTTACCGACTGGCCGTCAGTCGCCATTTATCTGATTGGAAAGCCACGCCAAAGCCTAAAACCGGCCAATATCTCGGTGGAACAGGCCCGGGCCAACCGTTTTATCTTTCAAGGTCCTATAAGAGCAAACGTTCGCGAAGCACAAAAACAGTTACTGAAGTCAAACATGCGCATCGGGTAGTTCGGCGATATTTATATCGAGGTCAGCCAACAAAGGCGATCGAGTATCTGGAACAAAAGAAAATCCAGAAGTTATTAGATAAAACCGAGTACGCCATTTTGCAGGCGCAAATTGCCAAAAGCTTCTTTCTCTATGCAAAAGATGACCTTGCTTTAGAACACGCAGAAGCTGCCTTGCAGAAGTCCCGTCGTTATGTCCCCCTCGCCCACTGGACTGCGGGCTTGACGGCTTGGCGTCTTGGAAAGATGAAAAAGGCTGCCAGGCATTTCACAGCGTTAAGCGATGTTAAACGGATCTCTGGTTGGACAGCCAGTCGGTCCAGTTGGTGGGCATCGCGCAGTTTCCTGAAATTGGGCGAGGCTGAAAAAGCGATTGAGTATCTCCAAAAGGCGGCAACCTATCCAAGGACATTTTATGGGTTGTTAGCGTTGCGGCAACTTGGCGTTTACAAGCCTTTCGACTGGGATTTGCCGAAATTAACAGCAGCAAATATTGAAAAACTGCTAAAGCTGCCGGCCGCTAAACGAGCAATTGCCCTAAGCGAAGCGGGCCAGTTCCACTTGGCGGAACGCGAATTACGATCCTCCTTTTCTAAATTGCGGTCAAAAGACGGGAACCTTTTATTGACCCTTTCCGAGCGCATTGGCGTTCCTGCCGTTGCCATGCGGATGGGTTTGTATCTATGGGAAAGAAAAGATACTGCAATTGACGCCGCTATATATCCGCTGCCCCAATGGATCCCTCAGGGCGGTTTCAAAGTAGACCGCGCCTTGATCTATGCTTTTATGCGTCAAGAATCAGGATTTTATTCACGTGCCGAGAGCCCCGTTGGGGCTAAGGGCCTTATGCAACTGATGCCGTCCACCGCAAGTTATCTTGCCGGCGACAAAAGCCTGCGCAATCGAAAGAACAGGAAGCTTTTTAACCCGTCTTACAATTTGAAGCTGGGTCAAAAATATTTGACCTATTTGATGCAAGACAAAACAGTTCAGACAAATTTGTTCCATCTTACAATCGCCTATAATGGCGGGCCTGGAAATTTGATAAAATGGAAATCCAGAACAAAAGCAAATGGAGACCCACTTTTCTTTATCGAAGCCATGCAAAGCCGTGAAACCAGAAGTTTCATAAAACGGGTACTGACCAACTTCTGGATCTACCGGCACAGATTGGGACAAGACCTGCCTGCGCTTGACGACATTGCACAGGGAAGATGGCCCCAGTACCGTTCGTTGGACAAAAAGAATAGAAAGGTTGCAGACAATGCCCGGAATTGATGATAGCAGGACTTTTATTCCTGTTCGAATTGCCGTTCTTACCGTTTCAGATACAAGAGAGTTGTCTGAAGATCGCTCCGGTCAAACGCTCGTTGATCGCCTGAAAGACGCCGGCCACCTGCTTGCGGATCGACAAATCGTCAAAGATGAAATCCCGGCAATTCAAGCACTTCTCAAAGACTGGATTGCCAATGAGGAAGTCGATGTCGTTATATCTACCGGTGGAACGGGTGTGACGGGTCGAGACGTAACCCCCGAAGCGTTTACAGCCCTATATGAAAAAGAAATACCGGGTTTTGGTGAGTTATTCCGAATGCTGAGCTATCAAAAAATTGGAACCTCCACCATTCAGTCCCGAGCGACGGCGGGGGTCGCTGGCGGCACTTATCTGTTCGCCCTGCCTGGGTCGACAGGGGCTGTTAAAGACGCTTGGGATGGCATTTTGGTTCATCAATTGGATTACCGATTCATGCCGTGTAACTTTGTTGAACTCTTTCCGCGCCTTCAGGAACATCTAAAACGCAGTAAATCGTAAGCCTTCTAATGCTAATTTCCCTATAAATGAAACAAGTCGCTTCTCGAAAACAGTTTGTTAATTTTTTAGCTTGATAGTTGGGCCTACACAAATTTGAAAGCACTCCAAGTTTAACCATGGCAAACTTTTTTACAGTTGGAAAATACCGACCTCACAACCGACGGGATCACCGTCATGAGTTGCCATGCATGACAATCCAGATCGGTGCAATCCGATTTGATACTTATGATTGGAGCCTTGGAGGCTTCAGAATAGATGATTACCGAGGTCGTCCGCCAGTTGGTGAAGTTGTCCGCATCTCAGAGCTGTCCTATTCCCTTGAAAATTCGGTGTCTGTTGACTGCCGCGCGACGGTAACCCGTATTATTCTAGGTAAAAACCAGGTGGCCTTCGCCTTTAACAAGCTGGACGAAGCCGCATTTGATTTTCTTGAAAAAGCCAGTATGCAGCGCCTCACGCTACTTTCCAGCGCTGGTAAATAACGAACCCAATCTGCGCATAATCAGTGCCACCCGAACAAATGTTCTTGAAATGTTCTTTTTTTGGTTTTACCATAAAAGAATGGAAACTCAGCCTACCCTTCCAACTTCTGGAATAAGTAAACGCGGGCGCGGCGCGACGCTCAACCCGGTGAGCCGCTTTCAGACGGCTGAACATGTCAGGATAGATGATGGATGGGAAAAGGATGACGACGCCCACGACGCCCTTCGCACATCGGTGACGATTGAATGGGCAAAATCGATTATATCCCGCAATCAATCACCAGACCTGCCTTTTGACCGTTCGATAAACCCCTACCGCGGCTGTGAACATGGTTGTATTTATTGTTATGCCCGCCCGTCGCATGCCTATATGGATTTATCACCCGGTCTGGATTTTGAAAGTAAACTCTTTGAAAAACCGAACGCACCGGACCTTCTATGGAATGAACTTGGCCGCAGCCAATATGAATGTGCCCCCATTGCACTGGGAACCAATACGGACCCGTATCAGCCAATCGAAAAAGACAGACGCATTACCCGAGAGATTTTGAAGGTTTTAGCAAAAACAAAGCACCCCTTCACGATTACAACGAAATCTGATCTTGTTTTACGTGACCTCGACATTTTGCAGCCTCTAGCAAAACAAAGGCTTGTAACGGTCGGCATCTCTTTAACAAGTTTAAACAATCGTTTGTCCCGAACAATGGAGCCGCGCGCCAGTGCACCCCACAAACGATTAAACGCCGTTCGGAAACTAAGCGATGCCGGAATTCCGGTCGTTGCGCAAATGGCTCCTATCATCCCGGCTGTGAATGATATGGAAATGGAACAAATCCTGAAAGCTGCCAAGGAACATGGTGCGTCTGACGCTATTTACCTGCTCCTCAGGTTGCCGCGTGAAGTCTCTCCTCTTTTTCGAGATTGGCTGCGCGAACATTTTCCTGATCGGGCCGCCAAAGTCATGTCGCTGATCCAATCGATGCGAAAAGGCCGCGATTATGACCCTGATTTCAGAACCCGGATGAGAGGTCAGGGCGCCTACGCAGATCTCATCGCTAACCGGTTCACGCTGGCTTGCCGCAAATACGGCCTGAAAAGACGAAAACACGACCTTGCGACCGACTTGTTTAAAAAGCCTACTGGACCCATCAATCAATATTCTCTTTTTGATGATTAATCTGATTTTCATTGCATTTTACTAGACGATCAGTCTAAAAACAACAAATGCAACAGGAAGTACCCTTAAAAAGAGGCCGTGGGCGCCCACCAAAAATGGACAATGGCCATCTGGAAACCAAAGAAAAACTTCTTCGGATGGGCACTCAGGTTTTAACAGAAAAAGGGTTTTCCAGCACGGGGCTGGATAGCATTTTAAAAGAAGCAGGCATTCCAAAAGGCTCTTTTTATCATTACTTTGCCAATAAGAAAGCGTTCGGGCTCGCTGTCATTGACAACTATAACGCCTATTTTTGCGCCAAACTGGACAAGTGGCTTTTGAATGACAGCCGCTCTCCCCTAGATCGATTGGCTGACTTTATTGCGGATGCCAAACATGGCATGGAACGATACCGGTTTAAACGGGGCTGCCTGATCGGCAACTTGGGTCAGGAACTCGCAGGCGTGGACGAAACATTTCGGCATCCCTTGGAAAAAGTTTTCCTGACTTGGCAAACCCGGGTTTCAAGATGCCTTGAAGAGGCCCAGCAACAAAACGAGATTGCCCATCATCTAAACTGCCAGGATCTGGCTTCCTTTTTCTGGATTGGTTGGGAAGGTGCCATTTTGAGGGCCAAACTCGCCCAGTCCTGCGATCCATTAGAGTTATTTGCCGATCAGTTTTTCGGCATGATCAAGAAAAATAATCCAATTGAGAATAACAGGAGTGAAAACCGTGAAAGCAATTCTGATTACCAAAGAAAATGACGAATACAAAGCAGAGCTCAACGATGTTTCAGAAGACCACCTTCCTGAAGGGGATGTAACGGTTGCGGTCGAATATTCGACGTTAAACTATAAAGACGGCCTCGCGATCACTGGCTCTTCTCCGGTTGTTCGTAAATTTCCGATGGTTCCTGGGGTCGATATCGCTGGTACAGTTGTTGACAGTCGGGGCAGTCAATTCAAGGCAGGCGACAAGGTCATTTTGAACGGCTGGGGTGTTGGCGAAACCCATTGGGGTGGATTGGCTGAGAAGGCCCGACTAAAATCTAAATGGCTGGTGCCGCTCCCCGCTGCGTTCTCAACTAAACAGGCAATGGCAATTGGAACTGCAGGTTATACAGCGATGCTGTGTGTCATGGCGCTTGAACGGCAAGGCGTGACACCAGACAAAGGGGACATTTTGGTCACCGGCGCTGTGGGTGGTGTTGGTAGTGTTGCGGTTTCGCTTCTCGCAAAGCTGGGTTACTCCGTTATCGCATCTACAGGCCGTGCAGATCAGGCGGATTACCTGAAAGAACTGGGTGCTACTGACATCATTAACAGAGAAGAACTGTCTGCTCCGGGCCGCCCTCTTGGCAAAGAGCGTTGGGCTGGCGCAGTCGATACGGTTGGCAGCCACACCCTTGCAAATATCTGCGCTGGTACAAAATATGGTGGTGTTGTTACAGCTTGCGGACTTGCTCAAGGGATGGATCTTCCTGCAACAGTGATGCCCTTTATTCTGCGCGGTGTTATTCTGAACGGGATTGATAGTGTATATTGCCCGATTGAAACCCGCATTGAAGCCTGGAATAGACTGGCTCAGGATCTGGATACGAAACACATCGATCTGATCACCAATGAAATAAAACTGTCTGAAGCCATTTCAGCCGCGAGCGACCTGATGAAGGGAACCATTCGAGGCCGGGCCGTCGTTAACGTTAACGCATAAAGAAACGCATAAGAAAGAGGCGCAACATGAGCGATCAAGCAATTAGCCGTTACCCGATCCCAGAGATAAAGGATCTGCCCGAAGATCTGCAGGAACTAATTCTGGGCGTACAGGAAAAAGCAGGCTTCATTCCCAATGTCTTTTTGACATTGGCTCACCGCCCCGACGAATTGCGGGCTTTTTTCAACTATCATGACGCGATCATGCTACGAGAAAGTAACCTGACGAAAGCCGAAAAAGAAATGATTGTCGTGACAACCTCGTCCGACAACAATTGCCTTTATTGCGTCGTCTCCCACGGTGCCATTTTGCGGATTTACTCTAAAAACCCGCTTATTGCCGACCAATTGACGACCAATCACCACAAGGCCGACATAACGGATCGACAAAAGGCCATGCTCGATTTTGCCCTCAAGGTATCCAATGACGCCCAGTCAATTGGCGAAAGCGATTTTGACCTATTGAAAAGCCATGCTTTCACGGAGGAGGATATCTGGGATATTGCGGCCATCACAGCGTTCTTCGGGCTCAGCAATCGCATGGCAAACTTAACAAGCATGCGGCCAAACGATGAGTTTTTCACCATGGGCCGAGGCTGACAAAACGGGGCTCTGCGGCTTAAACTGCAGAGCCTTGTTTAACATCCTTCAAATTGAACAAGACCATAGCCAAAAACAGGATCTGGACCGTTCTGCCCCAGATCAAGTGCCGATGCGGATAGCTTGGGTAAAATCATCAAACGACTATTTTGCTGTTTAGAACCCTCCTTTGCCATTTCCGACGCGGCTCTGGCGACAACATACGGAACTGCAAACGACGTTCCTGATCGGTAACTGCCGTTGCCCCCTGCCTTTGCCAACCATAACATAACCCCCGGCGCCGCAAGGTCTACATGCGAGCCGCGCGTTGCCAGGCGATACACCTGCTTCTCGCGATCTACAGCCGTAACACCAACCACATCCGAATGCGCAGCAGGATAAGGAGGGCGCGCCTCTGCGCCACCGTTCCCAGCTGCCGCAAACAGGCCGATCTTTTTGTTAGATACTTCGGTTAGGACTGTTCCCATAGCCTTATTTTCAGGGCCTTCCAACGACATATTGATAACGTCGACTTTTCTTCCGATCAGCCAGTTCATTCCTTCTAGAAAAGAGCTGGTCGCAGCATAGATGCGACCCGATTTCCACGAAAGAATATCTGCAATGAATAGGGAAGACTGTACCATTAAGCCGTCATATCCCTCGTCCGGCAAACGCCCTTTATATTGCACGGCGATTGCTGTCCCATGATCCGATGCCTTTGGCAACCCGCCCCCATCGAGGCCAAAGGCGGCCATCTTTATGTTTCTGTCCCCCCGGATCGCAGGGTGATTCAGATCCACCCCGCCATCCAAAACACCGATCGAAAAGCCCTCACCATCTGCCGTCTGGCATTTTTTTGCCTGAACTGTCCGGGCCGTCAACGTATCGGCATAAAGTCTGGGCTGCCCTGATAGTTCGCTGATATGATTGAAGTCAATTACCGCATCAGGATATTGTATGCGCAACGCCTTCAGACCTTCATTTTCATCCAGTGCAGCTGGCGTTTTAACGCGCAGGAGGACAAAATTTAGCCCTGCAAGATTACTTTCCTTTAACAGCAAATAACCGGCGCGATCCAATTCCTGCTTAATTGCGTCTACACGTGCCTGAGCGAACAGGTCTTTAGATAGTAAAATAAGCAATTCGGCAGCAATGTGATCAGCCTTTTTGGGTTGGATTTTGGCAGGTGCGTTCGCGTCAACTGGATCACACATCCTATATGACCTCCGATTGCCCTCCCCGGCAACAATCAGACCATTTATTTTAAGAATAATCTGGTACCTCTGACCCGGCTGCAAAACGAGCGATTTAGGAAAGGCGACGATTATTTCTTTTCCAGACCAGCTTTTGATTTCAAGAGAAGCCAACTGTCCCGCCCCCTTGAGTGTAGCTGCCCGAACCCCGGGGGGGATATCGCCTAAATTACGACCAATCAGGCGAACCTGTTTTTGCTTGTCCAAGCAGACACTGGCTGTTCGCAAATAAACCGGAAGTGCTCTTTTCAATTCAGGGGTCACCTCCCGGCTATTGCTGCCTGCCGGGCGAGGGGCAGCAGTTCCCGGTTCAGCACCTGTCGGGCGCGAAGGCGTGACCGTCAAAGGCTGAGCCGCTGGATCCGTTGCTGGCGGTGTCCCCGGCGCAGTTGAAGAAGACGCAACCATATCAATGCGTTGAGACAAAGGCCGCCCTTCCCCTTTCGCCGCGACAGGTCCGGCAAACAGTGCAATGATGAGCAAGAATTTGAAAAAGCGGTCCTTCAGGAACAGAGTAAGCATTTTACTCCTCCAACACCTCAGTCACATGAACGTTGGCCACCAGCTTTTTGATGAGCGCTTCAACATCCTTGCCTTTGTCAGCCCCTAAAATTTCAACGCGGTAAAAACCAAGTGCCGTAGGCCCTTCAATAATATTGAGCTGCTGTTGCCTAAGAAGACTTCGAATATCTTTTTCCGTTGATCGTTCTTCAAAAAACACCTGTAAGACAGGGCCAGAAGCATTTCCGCCAGACGCTGTGACCATTCCTTCTTCCGTCAGGGTAGAATTCACCTGAATGCCACCTAGCACAGCCAATGCGATGCAGGCCGCAACAGCAACAGGTCGCCACCATCCCTGCACGCTATTGTCATTCGCAAGAACACCCTTTGATACATCTGTCGATTTGAAAGATTTTCCGTGTTCACCCATAGCAGCATGAAGACGGGCGAGCCCCATTTCACCAGGGCTTTTTTCAAACACCTGCTCTTTGATCTTCCCTTGTAAAGCAACCAGGAACTGACGTTCCGCGTCAAAATCCGGATCGGTTTTCAAACGATCTTCAACCGCTTGTTTCTCTGCTCCGGATAGGGAATTATTGACGTAAAAAGGCAGAAGGTGATCCAGTTCTTTGTCTGTAAAGTTACTCATGATCTTGCTCCTGTGAATTTTTCAACGCACCGCTTTAACGCTTGTTTTGCATGAAAAATCCGGGTCTTTACCGTTCCTTCGGGCCGATCAATGATGGCAGCAATTTCAGGATATGAGAGATCCTCGAAAAAAGCCATATGGACAACCATGCGCTGCGCTTCACTCAGCGTCTCGACACATTTTTGAAGAAAGGTCGCCTCTTCAGTTGCGTTTAATAATTCCATGGGACTCAATCCTTCATCATCCGCCATTGTTTCATGCTTGTCTTCATCAAGCTGGTCCACTGTGCGTTTTCTAAGGCGGTCGATGGATTTATTGAAAGCGATCCCAAAGACCCATGTTGAGACTTTAGACCGACCTTCAAATCCGTCGGCCTTACGCCAGACATCGAGGAAGACTTCATGAAGTATGTCGTATGCTTCGAAGGGATCGTTCAATTTTTGACGAATAAAATGGTAGATTTTCTTCTCAAACCGGCGATAAAACTCGTCAAAGGCTTGTTTATCGCCTTTTTTAATATGTTCAATAAGCTCTAAGTCGTTCAAGGAACCGGTCACATTCATCATCCGCTGCTCTCCAAGAAGAAAACCGTGGCGAACAAGTCGTCACGGCGTTTCAACTGCCTTGCTATGTTCCCCTGAAACAGATCAAGGGTATAGGATCTTTCTAAAATCTGACTGAGCGAGGACAGTGCCGCCCGAACTGATCGCCCGAATACGCCACAAATAAGTACTGCCGTGCAGCAAATGTTTCTCGGCAAATCCCGCAAATGTCGATGAGGTCTGCGTGCCAGGAACAATTTTACCAACAACAAGCTCCGCATCCGTATCAAATGGGCTGACAATCAATGGGGCAGCATTTAAGTTGTTGAGCGGATTTTTCCCGCCCGGAAGATCAAAAAGTTCAATCTGATAAGCTGCGGCACCAGCAACTGGATGCCAATCAAATACTGTGTTTGAATTGAACGGCACCCCCTCGACCGGGCGAAACGCTTCCAATGGCGACAAACGTGACAAACCCGGTGTGGAATTAGGATTTACATAATATCTTAGAACAGGCTGGGTAAACTGAGTTTGCGGGTCAATCAAAACCAGCTTCACTTCATGCAATCCTGTTGTTCCTGTTGGTAGTTTTGGGCTCACCAGGCGAACACGACCGTTCCCGGAAGACGACAACTGTCGACGCACTTGTGATAACCGCCGCTCAAACTGCCCACCCCGAATAGAGGGGCTATCAATTACACGCCATTCGGCCTGCAACAAGCCCCGCGAGACAAAATTGATTTCTGCAACAGCTCTCAAATCGCTATTTTGGCCGACAACGTTCGTTTTGCCGCCATTTTCAAATGACAATTCAATCCGGTTTATATTAAGTGCGCCAGACGCACCGCCGCCAGCAATCAGTTGAGCAAATCCCGTTCCGGCCCCTAAACCATCATTAAAAATACGCTGAATACGGGCGTTATTGCCACCTTTGGCGATTTGCTTCGCAAGGGTCACCGAGACAGGAATAACCTCAGAGAAGGTCAGGGTCTCTGGCACACCAACAGTCGGCGTTGTTGTTCTGCTCAAACTTTTCGAAACGGTCAGAACGGTCAAACCGTTGATGATAATATCATAGGAAGGGGACGATGTGACTGTCGTAGCCGGCGCGCTGATTGTGTGAACCACACGCCAGGTAACACTAACGCCGCCGCCGGTCGGCAGAACCGTCACCTTGCTGGGAACGGCCGTAACACTACTGACACTCGCCTCCGCCGAGAGTGTCAGCGACAGAAGGGTAAATAAAACAACCGTTATGTTTTTCAAACTATTTATCATGGGCCTAGTATACAACCGGCGCTTTGAGGCGCAGGACAATAAATCCCTCATATTTCGTGTCATCCAGCGCAGTATCCGAATTTCCATTTTCTTTCTCCATTGCGCCGCGGAAAGCAAGCGCGACACCCGGTCTGTTAACGTCTGCCGGAATAAACGTCCATTCCATCTCACCTGATAGAATATGCTTATCTGGTAAGTCGCCGCTGCCTGAAGAAAGGTTCATATTATAATTGATATTCGTTGTAAGTGTTTGCGGCATCAAGCTTGCCTGAACGCCAAGATTACCGGTCACATTATATGACCGTTCACCATCAGTCTTTTGAACATATTGATTGTAACTTGTACCAAGAGACAGGTTCAAAGCATCCGAAACAGTCCAGTATGCAGACAGATCCAACGTTTGGTCTGTCGTATCGGACGACACTTCAGTTTCATCGGTAAATGTCGACCGGTTATAGGAAAGTTGCCAGTTCCAGCGTTCGTAACTCGACCCGACATTGGCATAATAATTTACTGATATATTATCTGTTTGATCCCCTAAATAACCAAGCGGTGTCTCTTTTCGATCCGCATCAACCAGATTAAAACCAAATCCAACAAACGGCGTGCCCAACCAGGCACGATCATCCGGTGTTTCCCGGTCAATGGAGAAAGAATAACTTCCGTCAACACCCGCCATCATAACCTGATCAGTGGCAACATCAGCAAGGTCCGCGGTGTTGTTGGTTTCGTAGCTGGCTTGCGCATTTAGGTTAAAGGCCCCCCAATACAGATTGGAGAATACAGAATAACTGTTTCTGTCGACACTTAACCCCTGATTGGCAAGGCTGTAGAAAAAAGTATCAACCTGCTCCCATTTTCCGCCAACCGTCATCGAAAGCGGCACATCTGATTGGCCATCATCTGGAATAAGAACGTAACTGATATCGACAGTTTCGGCGTCCGCAAAATCAGTGCCCAGACTCCCCGACCCATCAAGGTCCATATTTGAAAATGCAAGTTCCCCGCGCAATCGCAATCTATCCTGCCCCCAATAACTGTCGGCAATCAAGGCGCCGCCGCTTCCCTTTGGGGCGCCGTCCGATGTCAGTCCACCTCCGCTCCCGAAATCATCTTCTCCCCCCTCAGAGGTAAAATACAATCCGGTCAGTTCGATTTTTGTTTCTTCCAGCCAAACGGGCCGTCCAACAACAGCCCCCCCGGTTACATACCCGGATTTCCCTTGTAGACCGGTAAAATCGTCAGCCCCCGCAAGTGAATCGCTACTCAGTGAAAAGCCTGTAAATTTCAACCGGTCATCAGCCGTACCAACGCTGATGGATGCGCCCCGGCGCGTATACGAAGACATGGACAGACTTTCAATGCCGATGTCCTGATGCCCCAAAATGGCCGATCCGTTGACAGAGGCCCCGCGGTACCCAAGGTTGATCGTATACTCCCCCAAATCAATTTCGTTCCCGGTTACAGATAAGTCTTCTTCAGACTCAATGAAATAATTTCCGGTCGCATCAAACGTCCAGCGCCCACCGGTCATATTCAGGGCGCCATTACCCGAACCCGATACCGTCAGATCGCTTGGCGACGATGTAATGTTGCTATCAAATAGCCTTTGGGAGATTTCAATATTATTATCAGCTGAGGCCTCAACAATCAGATCCCCTTGCTCCAACTGTTGGTCACTGGTAACCGTTTGCGCCGCACCCCCCTGCTCGGAGGAGCTGTTCCTTGCCAAAGCTGAGCTTCCCTGAACTTTAAACTCCCAGAAATGCTGCTCAATATATTCACCAGAACTGGTCACCTGATATAAGCGCAGGGAATGATATCCGGGCTGCAAGATTTCGATCGGCTTAAAAATAAGAGCGTCTGGGGTTTGTTCTACCAGCCCTGTGATGTCGATGTTATCCAGCTCAACAGCAAAATTGCTCTCTTCAGCCTTTCGAACTTCCTCATTGACTTTTATTATAAGGGAAGAGCGGCCATCGTGATTGGCCTCAGCCAGAAATTCAGCAGGCCACGATTTCTCGTCCGCGCTCGCATGCGATGGGAGTCCCATTACAAAAACCAGCATAACGATCGCCATGCGGCCAAAAAAACGCATCATGAAGAGACCAATCCCCCGTTTAACTTAGCAAAAACACTTTCTTGCGGGTGCTTCCCCATCACATGATTAAAAACTAAACGACAAGAACGCAATAAATTGCTTCACAGAGACCCCATTTTAAATCAGAAATTAGGTATTTGTGACCTATTGGCTTCATACTTTGTTGTCTTGAGGCTCTGATACCGCCTATAATCATGAGCCACGAATCCGGTAAATAGCGGGTCAAGTCAATCAATATATTCGTCTAAGTAGACATCTTGGATAGTCAACATCTCTGATAAAATGCCTGATAAACCAGATTATTCTCTAGAGACAAAATTGGCCGGGCGGATTGTCGGCATCGATGAAGTGGGCCGAGGTCCCTTTGCCGGGCCGGTAGTTGCTGCCGCTGTTATTCTGGATCCTCAGAACTTTCCTGATGGTCTTCAAGATTCAAAAAAGATCAGCAAAAATAGACGCGAAGCCCTTTATGAGACATTGATGGCCTGTGCCAATGTCGGTATCGGCGAGGCCACCGTTCAGGAAGTGGATCAGCTGAATATCTTGCAAGCTACTTTTCTGGCAATGAAGCGGGCGGTAACCGCATTAAATATTACGCCAGACTTCGCCTTGGTTGATGGTAATCGGGATCCAAAACTGGGGATCCCGACACAACTTGTTGTAAAAGGCGACAGTATTTCAGTGTCAATTGCGGCCGCTTCGATTGTTGCAAAAGTGACACGCGATCGAAAAATGTGTGCTCTGGCGAAGCAGTATCCTCACTACGGATGGGAGAAAAATGCGGGTTACGGCACGGCCGAGCATCGCAAGGGGTTGAGTCTCTTTGGTGTCACACCACAACATAGGCGAAGTTTTGCCCCAATTCGAAAAATTTTGGAGGATAATGAGATTATAATTTAAGAGTCTCCACTAAGATACTGATTCAACAAAAGTTATTGACTGAACGAATCGGCCGAATCAGTATTGGCGTTATCCGGAACCACAGGTGATGCCCTTATGACAGAGACAACAAAGCTTCCATTGAACCAAATACTACAAGGTAACTGCATCGAATTGATGAACAGCTTGCCTGAAAAATCAGTTGATATGATTTTTGCCGACCCTCCATACAATATGCAGCTTTCTGGAGAGTTACGTCGGCCAGATGACAGCAAAGTTGATGCGGTCGATGACGAGTGGGATCAATTCGAAAGTTTTCAGGTCTATGACAAATTCACCCGTGAATGGCTACAAGCCGCAAAACGGATTTTGAAAGACGATGGTACGTTATGGGTAATTGGTTCATACCATAATATCTTCCGGGTTGGGGCGACCCTGCAGGATCTGGGTTACTGGATCCTCAATGATGTTATTTGGCGTAAAACCAACCCAATGCCGAACTTTCGCGGTACCCGGTTTACCAATGCACACGAAACGCTGATCTGGTGCTCAAAAGATCAGAATGCCAAAGGTATGACCTTTAACTACGATGCCTTAAAAGTCATGAACGATGATATACAGATGCGTTCCGATTGGCATTTACCCATTTGCAGTGGCGGCGAGCGGCTGAAGATTGATGGTGAAAAAGCACATACAACGCAAAAACCGGAAAGCCTGCTCTATCGTATTCTAACCGCAGCGTCTAATCCGGGGGATGTTATTCTGGATCCATTTTTCGGTTCCGGCACTACGGGTGCTGTTGCCAAAAAATTGGGGCGCCACTTTATTGGCTGCGAACAGGAAACGAAATACATTAATGTCGCAAAGGAACGTATCCGCAAAGTACAGGCCTTGGGGCCTGAAAATCTTGAAATCACGAAAGGCAAGCGACAAGAACCCCGTGTACCATTTGGTTCAGTGGTTGAGAGAGGCTTACTATCCGCGGGTCAGGTTTTATTTGACTCCCGCAAGCGTTACAAAGCAAAGGTTCGTGCTGATGGAAGCCTTATTGCTTCAGATGTCAGTGGCTCTATTCACAAAGTTGGTGCACAATTGCAAGGCGCCAGCACCTGTAATGGGTGGACATTCTGGCATTTCGATGCAGAAGGACAAGCCATTTCGATTGACGTTCTTCGTCAACAGGTACGCGCAGAAATGAACTAGAAGGGATATTGTTGTCCCTTCAACCACCAAGGGGGGCACGATGACAAAGGTTATTTCAATCGCACTGGGCTGCATGATTACACTATTTGCAGCCCCTTCGCTTCACGCGGCAGAGTTTAATTCTGCTCAGTTCCTTGGAATTGACCGGAACGCCGACAATACCATTTCCCCAGCTGAAGCCGCGACCTATCGGGAAAGACTATTTACCAACCTTGATCTTGATGCCAACGGCAGTGTCGAATTCGAAGAATATGTAAAAGCCAATCAGCTAAGAGACGCGACCGCCGAGCCCGGATCAGCCGTTCCAGTACCCGACGCCTATAAACGGAACGACGAAAATGGCGACACCGTTTTGACGCTGGCAGAATTTATGGCTGCCGGGAAAGCCGCGTTTAAGGCTTTGGATACGAATAATGACGGAATGATCTCTCAACCGGAATTTGTCGCGCCAGGTCTCTAAGTTATAATCCCAGAATGCCTTGCCCTGCTTTTACCGAAGACACAACCTTGGTCATCAGGGTGGGTAAGGCGATTTCAGCAAATTTTTCGGGCGACACCCAATAAAGGTGGTTTGAGATAACCCGATCCTCTTCATTCAAACGCAGGATGTGTGGCGTAAAATGCAGATGGAAATGCGTAAATGTGTGGGTAATCCGGTCACCTAGCTTGTGCACGTCCTGATGATCAAGATCTCCCAACTCGGAAAGCAGCGCATTGATATCGTCTTCTGAATAGTCAGCCTCAACCCACGAAGTGGATGGGAACTCCATCATACCACCCAGCAACCCTTTCTCTTCCCTTCTGCGCAACAAAACTTCACCGTGATGGTTTTCGATCCATAAAACCGCGGCTTTTCGGGTTGGTTTCGTCTTCTTGGGCGCCTTTTTTGGAAATTGTTCCTGATCCCCTGTTACATATGCTGCACATTCCACATTTACCGGACAGTCGGAACAACGCGGTTTTTTAGGGGTACAGATTGTCGCCCCAATATCCATCAAGGCCTGTGCATAATCGCCTGGCCTGCTTTCAGGAGAGACTCTGGCTGCCAGCTCCCGAATTTGGGATCGAGACTTTGGAAGAGCCTCCTGAACCCGGTAAACTCTGGTGATGATGCGTTCAATATTTCCATCCACTACCACTGCCGGAACACCATAGGCAATCGAGGCGATCGCCGCCGCTGTATATTCACCGATACCAGGCAAGGTCAGGAGTTCCTTCTCGGATTGAGGAAAATGTCCGCCATATTTTTGACAAACCTCGCCTGCACATTTGTGAAGATTTCGGGCACGAGCGTAATATCCAAGGCCTGCCCAAGCGACCAAAACGTCATCTAATGAGGCATTCGCAAGATGTTGCACAGTCGGCCAGCAATTCAGGAATTTTTCAAAATACGGCCCAACTGTTGCAACCGTTGTTTGCTGCAACATGATTTCACTCAGCCAGACATGGTAGGCATCCGCTGTTTTCCCGGGAGGGCTTCGCCACGGTAAAATTCGGGCCCTTACATCGTACCATTTAAGGATCTTCTGAGAGAAAACCTTGGTCGCAAAAAGTTGATTATCCATAATTTTTCGATCATACCATTCTCAAAGAGGACATTGCCACCTATATACAGGAACAATCAGGCGAGGGAGAAGAGATCCGGTGAGAAAAGTCGGACATTTAAAAGGACCGAAGGCCATTGGCAGCTATGTCGGCAAAACTGCACGCGCAGCTTTGGTCAAGCGTGGCTTTGCCCAAGCCGACATTTTGTCTCATTGGCAGAATGTTGTCGGCCCGACGCTCTATCACTTCTCCAGCCCGGAAAGATTGACTTATTCCAAGAACAAAAATGCAGAAGCAACCCTTAAAGTGAGAGTAGCGCCCGGGCACGCGCCAGAATTTCAACATTTTGAGCCTTTGATCATTGAACGAATCAATAGTTTCTTTGGCTATAAGGCGGTCAGCCGTATCAGCATCATTCAGGCGCCGGTAAAAAGAGCCAAAAAACCCAAGAAAACTGCGCCCCCGGAGCCAACCTTGGAACAAAAAAAATGGCTGGAGCACTCTGTTAAAGAGGTCAAAGATGAAGAGCTGAAAGCTCATTTAATAACACTGGGAGCCGCAATTCTGGCAAAGAACAACACCTGAATTATCAACACATCACCCATCAAACCCGCACAAATGCTGGGTTTATTAAGGAATATTCGAAAGATTGAGGAATCGTTTATGAAAAGCTATACTAACACCACATCTAGTATGAATGAGCAAACAATGACACTATCACGCCGACATTTTGTGGCTTCTGCCGGTATCGCCCCTCTTGCATTGGGTGCAGCGGGCTCTTTGCTGTCTCCGGCAACTGCGCAGGCCGGTGTCATGGACATTCTGGAAAATGACAATATTTTAGGTGACCCGAAGGCCCCTATCTCAATTGTCGAATATGCATCCTTAACTTGTTCGCATTGTGCCAATTTTCATACAAACGCGTTCAAGAATATTCAGGAAGACTATATAGATACTGGAAAAGCGTTTCTTATTTATCGGGACTTCCCGCTTGATCGCTTTGCCTTTCAGGCATCAGTTCTCGCCCATGCCGCCGGGAAAGATCGTTTCTTTGCTGTACTTAAGATCCTTTTTGAGAAGCAAGCAGAATGGACAACAGCACCGGACATAACTGCGGCTTTAACCAAGATCGGAAATATGGTTGGCGTCTCGAAAGCCACTTACGAAAAGAACCTCGCAGATGAAAAACTGGGAGAAAGTATTTTAACGGACCGGATGGTTGGCGCCAATGAATATGGTGTTAACAGTACCCCTACCCTCTTCATTAACGGCGAAAAATACGAAGGTTCCCGTGAATACGAGGTATTGGGGCCGTATCTCGCAGGCATCTAAAGACATAGAATGGAGGGGCCGTGAAATTTACTCAATTGCGTCTGTCTGGTTTCAAGTCTTTTGTGGAGCCAACGGAATTATTGATTAAAGACGGCCTCACCGGCATTGTCGGTCCCAACGGGTGTGGTAAATCCAACCTGGTCGAGGCCCTTCGATGGGTTATGGGGGAAACATCTGCCAAGAATATGCGCGGCGGCGCAATGGACGATGTTATTTTTGCTGGCACGTCCAGCCGTCCCCCCCGCAATATGGCAGAAGTTACGCTGGGTCTGGATAACTCTGACCGAATTGCACCTGCCGCTTACAATGATTCCCGTGAAGTGGACATTACCCGGAGGATCAGGCGGGATTCCGGATCGGACTATCGTATCAATGGCCGCGTTTCCCGCGCCCGTGATGTTCAGCTTCTTTTTGCGGATATGGCAACCGGTGCGAATTCGACCGCAATTGTCAGTCAGGGCCGGGTTGGCTCACTGATCAATGCGAAACCTAAAGATCGCCGTCACCTGCTGGAAGAAGCCGCGGGCATATCCGGCCTCCACTCCCGTCGGCATGAAGCCGAACTCAGGCTGAAAGCTGCAGAAACCAACTTGGAACGTGTTGATGATGTTGCCGGGCAACTCGAAGTCCAGTTAGGCAGCCTTAAAAGGCAAGCTCGCCAAGCCAACCGATACAGAAATATTTCAGGTCATATACGAAAAGCCGAAGCTCTTTTATTACTTCGAAAACAGGAGCAGGCCCTTCGCGCACAGGAAAAAGCAACGAAAGAGCTCGCGGACGCATCGGCCGCTGTTGCCGAACTGACAAAGCAGGTCGCCATCGCACAGAATGCCGCGCTAAAAGCCAATGAGATCCTGGCACCACTCCGTGAACGCGAAGCGTCCGCCGCGGCCAAGGTTCAACGATTAACGCTAGAACGCGAAAATCTGGATGCAGAGGAAGAACGCTTAAAACGTACGCGCCAGCAGTTGGAAGACCAACGGGTACAAATTTCCCATGATATGAGCCGCGAGAAGTCTCTTGAAAAAGATGCGGCCGATGCGGTCACCCGTTTGACAGAAGAGCAAAAAAGCATTCATGAAAAAGCGGCAAAAGATGCCCCTAAACTGAAAACCGTTCAGAGTGAAATTAGCGACCGTCAGGATCAGGTTCGCAAGCTGCAATCAGATTTCGACTTGGAAACGGAACAACTGGCGGCTCACAAGGCGAAAGAACATAGTCTTCTTGATCAGCAAAAAAACACCGAAGCGTCAATGAGCAAACTGACCCAGCGATTGACCGAAATCGAAAGCGAGACGAATAGAATTGACGCGGCGCTTACATCCCTGACCAACAATCAGGATGTTCAGGCCAAACTGGAACTGCATCTGAAAGAAATTCTCAACTATTCTTCTGACATTGAGGCCTTTGACGAGAAGTGCAAAACCGCGGATCAACAAGAACGGCAAGCACGAGATCGGGTTAGAGAGGCAGAAAAAGAAACATCAGCTGTACAGGCTGAAATAAAAGCACTTCTATCCCTGCTGGAAGATGGTTCAGAGGGAAAATGGACCCCCATTGCTGAAAATCTTTCGGTTAAAAAGGGTTATGAAGCAGCCCTTGGTGCTGCCCTTGGCGAGGATTTGGAAGCGCCTTTGGATCAAAGTGCACAATCCTATTGGTCGGCGGATGCCTGCACCGAACACCCACTGCCCTTGTTTGAAGATGACCTTGTCACCTTGGATCAATTCGTCTCAGGTGAAGAAATCCTGGTGTCCCGCCTTAAAATGATCGGCATAACGGCCGCCGAAGCAGGAGACCGCCTGTCCAAAACCCTTAAACCCGGCCAACGCCTAATTTCCAAAGAAGGGGATCTCTGGCGGTGGGATGGGTTTGTCCGCAAGGCCGGTGCTAAAACGGCGGCGGCCCTAAGGCTGGAGCAACGCAATCGACTGGCTGGATTGGAAAAGGAAAAATCGAGCAAAGAAGCGGCAGCTGAAAAATCACGGGTTGAATTGGAACAATTCGAAAAGAAGCTATCGGCTTTACGCCTGCAGGAAAAAGAACTCAGGACACTTTTGCGAACAAAAGAGCAGGAAGCGAACTCCCTTCGCGCACTTGTCTCAGAGCAGACCCGTAAACTTGCAACCTTGCAGTCCAGACAATCTTCACTCGCGGAAAGCAAGACAACCCTTTTGCAGGAAAAAGCCGATCTGGAACAGTTATTATCCCACATCAAACAGCAACGCTCTTCTCTTCCTGATATTACTGACGCCCAGCAAAAATTGGAAACAGCCCGTCAGGTTTTGCGAGAAGAACGCGAATCTCTTGGCAATATGCGCTCAACCTTTGATCAGTTTACCCGCGAATCAGCATTGCGTCGCGATCGGCTGGACGCCATTGCGGTGGAAAAAGAAAGCTGGATACAGCGCAGTAACAGTGTGGCCAGTCACTTCAGCCAACTTGAAATGCGTTTTTCCTCTACCGAACAGGAACTCAAAGACCTTGAAGGAAAACCAGAAGAGATCTTGCTGAAACGCGGGCAGCTGATGGACGAAATCGCGAGAGCAGAAGGCGCCAGATCAACGGCAAAGGATCAATTAAGTGAGGGAGAAGCTGTTGTTTCGGAGTGCAATGAAGCGTTGAGAAAAAGCCAAGAATCACTTGCACTATGCCGGGAAGAACGGGTGCGTTTTCAAGCTGATAAAGATCACAGCATCGACAACCTGCAGCAACTGGCCCATCAGATATACGAAAAACTGGAATGCAGCCCTGAAGACATTCGCAAAGCCGGGGAAATCGAAGAGGATGAAGAAATCCCGCCTGTTGATGTCAGTGAACGCAGGGTCGAACGCCTGAAAAAAGAACGGGACGGTATGGGCCCGGTTAATCTTAGAGCCGAAATCGAAGCCGATGAGATTGACGAACAGCTTTCCACCCTATTGAAAGAACGAAAAGATCTGGAAGATGCCATTCTTCGCCTTCGGCAGGGAATTGCGAGCCTTAACAAAGAAGGCAGGGAACGCCTTCTCATCGCGTTTGAAAAGGTAGATGCCCATTTCCAGACCCTGTTCAAGCAGGTGTTCGGTGGCGGTCATGCCCATCTTACATTAACGGAATCGGACGATCCCCTTGCTGCGGGACTGGAAATTATGGCAAGCCCACCTGGAAAAAGGCTGCAACTGATGTCTTTGTTATCTGGTGGCGAGCAGGCCCTGACAGCGGTAGCATTGCTTTTCGCTGTTTTCCTTACAAATCCCGCGCCGATCTGCGTGCTGGACGAAGTGGATGCGCCATTGGATGACGTCAATGTGGAACGCCTTTGCAACTTGCTGGATAGTATCTCGGAAAATTCAAGCACCCGCTTTCTGGTTGTTACGCATCACCCCATAACGATGGCGCGGATGGACCGATTGTTTGGCGTCACCATGGCGGAGCGCGGTATCTCCCAGTTGGTCTCTGTTGATCTTACCCGCGCCCAGCTGATGACAAATGAAACGGTCTAGCCCTTGAAATACAGCTTATTTTTCACGCTTTTCTGTTTTTTACGAAAGAGTATATTTGCATGCGGTTTGGACCTTGACAGTGGGATAGCCAGACCGTATGTTTCCCGCGCTTTCTGTAGGGGGAATTGTGTTATGTTAATTTTTCGTGTAAGTGACGAAAAATGAATGAGCCGACTGACCAGCAGAAGCAGGAATTTAAAGCTCGGCTAAAGGCCGCCCAACATAAACGGGACGAAAGTTCATGGGATGGGCAGCTTGGTGTCGAGCGATCTGGCGCAGCGGGCCGGGCCTGGCGACTTTCTGTAGAGATGGTTGCGGCTTTTGTGGTTTGCGGTGGATTTGGTTGGGCGATCGACAGTTGGTTGGACACTCGGCCAGTATTTATATTGGTGTTTGCTGTAATTGGTATGGTCGTTGGCGTGTACAACGTCTATAAAGTAGCCAAAGCAATGAACCCAGATGATTTTGAACAGTAAACAGGGGTTTGCCTGTTTATGCATGTGAAACAGACAAGGCGGGAATAGTATCGTGGCAGAAGGTCAAGGGCTTGTGATCGACCCTATGGGGCAGTTTCAAATCATAAGACTGATTCCAATGGAAGTGGGCGGCGTCGACGTCTCATTCACCAACTCATCCTTGTTAATGGTTATCGTTATCGCGGCCATTACACTTTTTCTGACGCTGAGCATGCGTGGCCGCGCCATGGTGCCAGGCCGTATGCAGTCAATCGCTGAGCTCAGCTATGAGTTTATCGCCAACATGCTGAAAGAGAATGTGGGCTCGGAAGGTCGTAAATACTTCCCGTTCATCTTTTCAATCTTCATGTTTGTTCTATTCTGTAACCTTATCGGTATGGTCCCTTACAGCTTTACTGTAACAAGCCATATCGTTGTTACTTTTGGCTTGGCGGCCACCGTATTCATCACGGTCACCCTTGTTGGTATCTTCCGCCACGGCTTCAAGTTTCTCTCTCTTTTCGCACCAAGCGGTGTCCCGGTCTTTTTGCTGGTGATCCTGGTGCCTATCGAAATCATCTCATACTTTGTTCGGCCGATCAGTCTTTCTGTTCGTCTCTTTGCCAACATGGTAGCGGGCCACGCATTGCTGAAAGTTTTCGGCGCCTTTGTTGTCGGCCTGAGCTGGTGGGGTGGCTGGTTGCCACTCGGATTTATCACAGCCTTGACTGGACTGGAATTCCTGGTTGCATTTTTGCAGGCCTACGTATTCGCCATCCTGTCGTGCCTGTATTTGAACGATGCGGTCAACCTGCATCACTAAGTTTTACTGTTAGCCCAATATCTTTATAGATCTTGTTTGAAGAAGGAAGTTAATCATGGAATTAGAAGCCGCTCGTATGATTGGTGCAGGTCTCGCGACTATCGCTCTTGCCGGTGTTGGCCTTGGTCTGGGTAACATCTTCGGATCTTACATCTCCGGTTCTTTGCGCAATCCAGCAGCCGCTCCGAAAGTTTTCGGTAACGTTCTGCTCGGCTTTGCTCTGACAGAAGCTGTTGCTCTGTTTGCTCTGGTTATCGCTCTTATTATCCTGTTCGTATAATCTCTCTGACATCCCGTTAGAGAATTGTTTGATCACTAGGATTTAGGAACGGTTATGCCGCAGCTAAATATAGCAGATTTCCCACCTCAACTTGTGTGGCTGGCAATTTGTTTCGTCATTTTGTATATCGCAATGGCGAAAGTTGCTATTCCTCGCATTTCTGAGGTGCTGGAAGGCCGTCAGGACCGTATTTCACGGGATCTGGACGAAGCCAAACGGCTTAGCGAAGAATCTGAAAAAGCAAAGGCCGAATATGAGGCTGCTTTGGATGACGCTCGCAACAAGGCCCATGGCATGGTTGCCGGGCTAAAAGCTGAACTCGCCAGCGATCAGGAAGCCAGCAAAGCCAAACTGGAAGCTACTCTTGCTGCAAATGCAAAAGAAGCAGAACAGAGCATTGCCAAGGCGAAAGAAACAGCCTTATCCAACGTAAAGGATATCGCTGGGGAAGCTGCAAAAGCCGCAGTTTCCAGACTGATTGCCATTGATGTTGCAGATAAAGATCTGCAAGCCGCCGTAAATGCTAATCTGAAAGGGGACGCATAATGTTACAGTCTCCTTCATTTTGGGTTGCAATTGCCTTTATTGGTTTTATTGCTGTCGTTATTTATTACAAGCTGCCTGCCATTGTCGGTAAGCAGCTCGACGACAGGGCTGATCGTATTAAAAACGAGCTCGACGAAGCGCAGAAGCTTCGCGAAGAAGCCCAGGCAATGTTTGCTGATTATCAGCGCCGCCAGCGGGATGCTCTCGCTACGGCTGAAGACATTGTTGCAAAAGCCAAAGAAGATGCTGAAATTCTCCGTAAAGAGAGTGAAGCTGAATTGCAGGCCTCGCTAAAACGACGGCAGGAACTTGCTGAAGCCAAAATTAAACAGGCCGAAGAAAAAGCCCTCGCTGAAGTTCAGAATATTGCCGTTGATGTTGCGATCGCAGCGTCCGAGAAGCTGATGAAAGATAACCTGAAGGCTAAAGAAGCCGGAAGCCTGATCGATCAGTCGATCAAGGATCTTGGGTCACAGCTGAACTGATTGCCGTTCCAACGCAAAAATTCACAAACCCTGCATTTCGATGCAGGGTTTTTTTATGCCTTCGATATTTCATGGAAAGCGTCTTTCCCTTAAGTAAGGATCATTGGAAGTAGATGGCGGAGCTTTACCGCCCTGAAATCCGTTCATAGAACTGCGTTAAAGCGCGAATGAGCGCCTTATCACGCTGTTTGGTATCAATTTCCCTCTCCTCCTCGTAAAAGGGGATAGGCTTGGCCCCTGTTGACCATCCCACAAAAAAACGCCCGCCATTTTTATGGCGGGCGTTGCAGGTTCTTAACCGATCTTATTGTTCAGATGGTTTCCATCTCAAAATCGGCTTCCGGGCGGCCCCGGTCTCATCCAGGCGACGCCTCGGCGCATATTGCGGAGACTGAGAAAAAACAGTCGGATCATTGCTGGTTTTTGCCTTATCGATCAGATAACGCATGCTCCCGATGAACAAATCCAAAGTTTCTTTGCTTTCGCTTTCTGTCGGTTCAATCAGCATCGCACCATGAACAACCAAAGGAAAATACATCGTCATCGGATGATATCCTTCATCAATCATCGCCTTTGCCAGATCCAGTGTGGTAACGCCAGTGTCCTTCAAAGTACTGTCATCGAACAACGCTTCATGCATACAAACTCCATCAAAGGGTGCATGCAACACATCGTTTAAGCCAGCGCGAATGTAATTGGCGTTCAGAACGGCATCTTCGGCAATCTGCCGCAGTCCATCTGAACCATGGCTAAGCATATAGGCCAGCGCCCGGATAAACATACCCATCTGTCCATGATAGGTCTTCATGCGTCCAAAGCTGTTTTCCGCATCCCCCTCCACATGTTCCTGAAGCCGATAACCGCTGTCGTCCTTAACCACATAAGGAACAGGAGCGAAAGGCGCCAAGGCATCAGATAACACAACTGGGCCTGAACCCGGACCACCACCACCATGAGGCGTTGAGAAGGTTTTGTGCAGATTGATATGCATCGCATCAACACCAAGATCGCCCGGACGGGTCCGGCCCAAAATGGCATTCAGGTTTGCACCATCACAATAAAAATACCCACCAGCTTCATGCACCAGGTCGGCAATCAACTTGACGTCATTTTCAAACAGACCGCAGGTATTTGGATTGGTCAGCATAACACCCGCAACATCGGGTCCCAGCTTGGCTTTAAAGGCCTCCATATCCATGCGACCGTCAGCCCTTGCCGGCACAGCGTCGACTTTATATCCGCATAGAGCTGCGGTTGCAGGGTTGGTACCATGTGCTGACTCAGGAACAAGAATGCGGTTCCGTTGCGCACCTTCTCCGGCTGCTTCGTGCGCGGCCCGTATGGCCATAACACCACATAACTCACCATGGGCACCAGCCGCAGGAGACATAGCAACGGCTGGCATACCGGTTATGGTTTTCAGCCAATGACCCAAATCATCAATAAGGGCAAGCGCCCCTTGAACGGTGCTTATTGGCTGTAAAGGATGGATATCGCCAAGACCGGCAATCCGCGCTGCTTTTTCATTGATGCGCGGATTATGTTTCATCGTGCAGGAACCCAGAGGATAAAAGCCTGCATCAATGGAATAATTTTGACGACTTAACCGAACATAGTGGCGAAGAACCTGCGGTTCTGACAAATCGGGTAGTCCAGTCGCTTTTTTGCGATCCAGCCCCCCAAGACGGGATTTTACCTTTTTAGGTTCCGGCAAATCAACACCAACGCGGCCAGTCACCCCTTGTTCGAAAATGAGAGGTGTTTCCAGATTAAGCGCCCGGTTTCCCGTGAAGGTATCAGAAACGGCCTGTGCCTCATCCAATTCACCGGGACGGGTCGGACGTCCAACATTGTTTAGCATCAGACAAGCTCCTTCAGGGCAGAAACCAATTTTTCAACATCGGTTGCTTTTACTGTTTCGGTGACCGCAACGAGCAGCAGGTTGTCCAAAGCAGCATTTCCAGGGATAAGCCGCGAGACAGGGACACCACCCAAAACACCGTTATCAGCCATCGCTTCGACAGCTTTTTCGGCAGAACATGGTAATTTCACCGTAAATTCATTGAAGAAAGTGTCGTTCAGAACATCAAAACCTTCCAAAGAATCAATGGCTTCAGCGACCGTAACCGCTTCGCCATGATTGATTTCTGAAAGCTTGGCAAGACCAGTTTCTCCCAGAAGGCTCATGTGAATGCTAAACGCCAATGAACACAAACCAGCGTTGGTACAGATATTACTGGTCGCCTTTTCTCGGCGGATATGCTGCTCTCGCGTGGAAAGGGTTAAAACGAAACCGCGTTTTCCCTCTTGATCCGTTGTTTCGCCGCACAGCCGGCCGGGCATCTGCCGGACAAACTTATCGCGCGTTGCAAGCAGACCAACATAAGGCCCCCCATAAGACAAAGGAACGCCAATAGACTGTCCCTCACCCACAACAATATCAGCCCCCATCTCTCCGGGCGGTGTTACCGCGCCCAGTGATACAATTTCGTTCACAACAACGACCAGCAATGCCCCGACTTCGTGGCATTGTTCCGCAAGGTCACTAAGATCCTGCAAACGACCAAAGAAGTCCGGGTTCTGAACAACAACACAGGCAATATCTTTTCCAAGACCCGCTGTGTAATCCTCATCTCCCATTGGGACTGTTGGATATTCGACAGCTTCAAAATCAGTATATTGCAGCGTTGTCTGAGTAACTTCGCGGTAATGCGGATGCAGATTACCGGACAGGATTGCTTTTTTGCGCCGTGTCACACGACATGCCATCAAGACGGCTTCCGCACAGGATGTTGCACCGTCATACATGGAAGCGTTTGCCACATCCATTCCGGTGATCAATGCCACCTGACTTTGAAATTCAAACAGCGCCTGCAGCGTTCCCTGACTGATTTCCGGCTGATAGGGCGTGTAGGCAGTCAGAAACTCTGATCGCTGTATCAAATGATCAACAACCGAAGGAACGTGATGTCGATAAGCACCAGCCCCTAGAAAAAAGGGGGCTTTTGTCGGCGAAAGACTTTTCGCGCCATAGGCTTGCATCTGCGCATCCACATCCATCTCGGGTGCATGTTTAGGCAAATCCAACAGGCCTTTCAGTCTAGCGTCCTCTGGAATATCAACGAAGAGATCATCAACCGACCCAACACCGATTTTTTCCAGCATCGCCTGCCTTTCGGCAGCGGTATGCGGCATATATCTCATTAGCCAAGACCTTCAATATAAGACTTGTACGCATCTTCATCCATCAGATCGTCCAGTTCAGAGGCGTCAGCGACTTTAAGCTTTGCAAACCAGCCACTGCCCAACGCTTCGTCATTTACCAGAGAAGGCGTATCTTCAAGATCACCGTTCACCTCAACAACTTCACCGGCAACTGGAACATAAACTTCTGATGCCGCTTTAACACTTTCAACAACAGCAAGTTCATCCCCTTTTCCGAGGTTAGCGCCCACTTCGGGGACTTCGACAAAAACGACATCGCCCAGTTGCTGCTGTGCGTAATCACTAATGCCGACGGTCGCGATGTCACCCTCAATGGAAATCCATTCGTGATCTTTGGTATATTTAATGCTCATCTGATTTTCCCAAATTCAATCTAAATTTTCAGGTTTGAGGACTTAGCCCCGGTAATATCTTTGTTCGACAAACGGCATCTTGACGATTTTTGCCGCCCTTGCTTTTCCGCGGATAATAAGTTGAACTTCTGTTCCGGCAGCTGCGAGTCCCAAAGGAACATAGCCCATGGCAATCGGTGCCTGCAGGCTGGGCGCAAATCCGCCGGACGTAATCTCGCCGACAACATTTCCGTCCATATCTGCAATTTCTGTATGTTCTCTTGCGGGTGCCCGCCCTTCAGGCAGAATTCCAACGCGTTTCATGGCTGGCTTGTCCGCAATTTCTTTTACAATAATATCGGCGCCGGGAAATCCGCCTTCTTCCCGTCGCCGTTTGCTGATTGCCCATAACAGGCCCGCTGACACGGGCGTTGTTTCTGTTGTCAGGTCATGGCCATACAAACACAGGCCTGCCTCCAAACGTAAGGAGTCTCGCGCCCCCAAACCAATGGCGGCGACTTCCTCCTCTGCGAGGAGTTTCTTGCAAATTGCAACGGCGTTTTCATTTGGAATGGAAATTTCGTACCCGTCTTCACCTGTGTACCCTGACCGGGTTACAAAGCACGGGATGCCATCGATCTCGAGTTCCTTGAAACTCATAAATGGCATAGTCGCCACTTCCGGATTAAAACGCGCTAAAACGCTGGCACTTTTTGGGCCCTGCAAAGCGACAAGAGCCCGGTTTGTCAGTTCTTCAACAACGGCCTCTCCCGCCAATCCGTCTTTTAGAAGGGCAATATCCTGTTCTTTGCAGGCAGCGTTCACGACAACAAACAGATCATTCTCGCGGCGGGTGATAATAAGATCATCCAGAATACCGCCCTGCTCATTTGTAAAAAAGCTGTAGCGCATTTCGCCATCTTTTAGGGACTGGATATCGCCGGGAACAAGCTTTTCAATGGATTTTGCAGGATCTTTCCCGGTGATCACTACCTGCCCCATATGAGACACATCAAACAACCCGGCAGATTCGCGGGTTTGTAAATGTTCCTTCATAATTCCATCAGGATATTGCACAGGCATATCATACCCGGCAAAGGGGACCATTTTGGCGCCTAGCTCTATATGAAGGTCGTAAAGAACGGTCCGATTAACATCAGAAGTGTTTACCATAAGAAATCTCAATCCAGCAAAGAGGTTATGCCGCGATACACTTGTACCGAAAGCAACCCCCTCTGTCTTAAGGACCTGAGAGATTTGACGTTGCGAATCCTACTGGATTCTAACGCTTACCCCTTCGGTGAAATTACCAACGGTAATTTGCTTTCCAGAGTTTCATCCCCCTGCGGTCCGGGTGCCTGAGAGTTTCCGGGGCGGTTGCTCCTTCGGCGATGGATAAATCCATCTCTCCCGCAGGGATCATCTGTATGAAGCCGTGATAATAGCCAAGCTTTTCGTTCTGTCAAACGAACAAACGACCTTCCTGCGAACTAAGATCATTTCGATCTTTATTTTCTTGCTGCCTTTAACAACAGTAAATTAATAATATTACAAAGTATTAACCATTTTGAGCCACTGTGGGGGAAATAGAACTGTGAAACAAAGATGGTTTAAAACAGAATGCGCCCAGACACTCCGCCCACAGATCAGGAACGCCATCTTGGCAGAAAAGAAATCATTGTCAGTAAGACAGATCTCAGTGGTAAAATTACCTACGCAAATCGGAAATTTATGGAGATATCAGATTTTTCCGAACCGGAACTACTTGGGGTCCAACATAACCTGATCCGCCATCCAGATATGCCAAGAGCGATTTTCCATTATTTGTGGGATCAGCTGGAAAAAGGCAATGAAGTCTTTGCCTATGTTAAAAACCTGTGCAAGAACGGTGATTACTACTGGGTCTTCGCTCATGTAACCCCTTCTGTTCAAGATGACGTCACAGTCGGATACCATTCCAACAGGCGGGCCGTCGATCCAGACATCGTCACCAAAATAATCGCCCCCTTCTATCAGAAACTTGTTGCCGAAGAGAAATCCCATTCGTCGCCGAAAGAAGGATTAAATGCCTCCCTTGGCTTGCTCTCAACATTTATCCAGGATCAAGGAGGCAACTATGACAAATGGCTCTTCTCTCTTTAAATCCATTTCGCCCGTAATTGGAGCCGCCCTTGTTACCAGTGCGGCCTTCGCGATTTACCTGTATACTCAAAATTCGTTCAACTTCATGTCCATTGCATTTGTCGGTGCTTTGGTGGCAGTGGCTGTTGTCGCAATTAAGTTCAGGCGGGATGCCCGAAAAGCGATGCAGGAGCGGGACAATATGAGATTGATGCTGGAAGCACGGGCGGGCGATATGACCCATACCGGATTTCAAACTCCCTCCCATTCCGCTGACGAAATCAAAAAAGTTGAAAATATTTGCAAACGACTGGCCGTGGGTGATTTTGAAGCCCGAATTTCCCACATAGAAGAAGGCACCGAGCTCACTGAATTAATGTGGTCCATCAACGAATTAGCAGATCGGACTGATGCCTTTATGAGGGAAGCCGCAGCATCCATGCAACATGTGGCCGACCAGAAATATTACCGCCGAATTATTGATTTTGACATGGATGGTGCTTTCAAGCGCACGGCTGCCACCATTAATGAATGCACAAACATGTTTGAGCATCGAACGAATGAATTCAGCGACGTCATTTATCAGTTTGAACACACAATCGGCAGCGTCTCAAAATCAATATATGAGAGCGCCGAAGGGTTGCACCATTCAGCCGATCTCCTTTCAAGTCATGCAAGTGATGCGGCAACACAGGTCGATAATGTCAACAATGCTGCGATAAATGCCTCCTCTAACTTTCAAACGGTTGCAAGTTCAGCTGAAGAAATGTCAGCCTCTATTCAGGAAATCGGACGACAAGTTCGGAACTCTCTTGAAAATGCCCAAACGGCCTCGCAAATGGCCGATAGCGGAAATACGAAAATCAAAGGTCTGGCACTCGCCGCCCAATCAATTGGCGAAGTTGTGAAGCTGATTGAGGATATCGCGAGCCAGACAAATCTTCTGGCCTTGAATGCCACCATCGAAGCCGCCCGGGCGGGCGATGCGGGTAAGGGCTTTGCGGTCGTTGCCAACGAAGTTAAAAATCTGGCCAATCAAACAGCAAAGGCAACCGAAGATATCAGCAAGCAGATTGTTGATATTCAAAACGCGACGGATGAAGCCGTCTCTTCCATGGAGACAATCAATTCATCGGTCAGCGATATCAACCATGCTGTCACCGCCATTTCCTCGGCCATGGATGAGCAAAATGCGGCCACTCAGGAGATTGCGCAAAGTGTTGCAAGTGCCTCTGAAAGCACTGTATCGGTGTCAAATAATATCAAGACTGTAAAAGTATCGACGGAGGCAACCTCCGCCACCAGTAAAAAACTCCTTACCGAAGCCGACACCCTTCAGGAACATTCAAAAGGACTGGAAGACAATGTTTCTTCCTTCCTTGAACATGTTCGAAAGGTCATTTGACGATAAGTCGTTTTTGAAAGCGGGTCCGCGTCCCGGTGCCGTAGTTAGTTGACTTTGTTACGGTTATATTCCAGCTCTTCCTTGGTGAGTTGCAGTCCTAAAACGATCGTATAATCACGGCCGTCCCGATTGGTTGGCAAAGGGATTCGCTGTACAATCTCTTCCTGAACAGCACCCCGACGCCGACCTTCTGCAACCTCTACCGGACTTTGCAGGATCTTCTTTGTCAAAATCCGGCGTGAGCTGTCTGCAATCGCAACGAAGAACGGGAATGTATGGGTTTGGCCTTTCGCCGCCGGCCCTTTGATCGCACCAATTCGCAAAATTAACTCCACGACCAGTTCGGTATCATCATTTTCATAAAAACACTCCCCGCTGACAGGTGCGATAATCCCCTCATATTCGACATCGACAAGATCGCGGCCCGGGCCATCCTGAAAAACGGTAATTGTGTCCGCGTTTGGCAGAACTGAAACGGCAGGGCACGGCAGGACGACTTTATTTGGGTTAAAAATATCTGGCAGGGCCGCATCAAAAGATCCACTACACGCGCTTAACAAAGACAGTGAAATCATCGAAGCTACAAGTTTTCCGCGACTGAAAAAACGTATCATACCCTGCTTTTCTTTCATTATTCCAAATTCTATGACCGGATTAGTACGTCTCACACTGGTGTTCATCTGGAAATTGATGTACTAATTCGCCGAATTTAGGATGGACGGCTCCTTTTAGCAAGCGACGCGGCGCATTGTTGCTGGATAATTCTGAAAAGCAGGAATAATTCAGCTATTTCTGCCGGAGGTGGATGGTATGACACGTGAAAAAAGAACTCTTCTTCTCGCCGCTCCGCGCGGATTCTGCGCTGGCGTTGATCGAGCGATTCAAATCGTTGAAAAAGCGTTGGTAAAATATGGCGCTCCCGTATACGTCCGCCATGAGATTGTTCACAATCGTTATGTGGTTGAAAATCTGGAAAAAAAGGGGGCTGTTTTCGTTGATGAACTGTCAGATGTCCCCGCTGACGTCCCTGTCATTTTCTCCGCGCACGGTGTTGCAAAGTCAGTTCCAGCCGAGGCAGAAGCAAAGAAAATGTTCTTCATTGATGCAACCTGCCCACTGGTCAGCAAAGTCCACCGGGAGGCAGAACGGCACAAAAAGGACGGTCAGGAAATTATTCTGATTGGCCATAAAGGGCACCCGGAAGTCATTGGCACAATGGGACAATTGGCCGCGGGAGAAATCAGTCTGGTCGAAACGGTTGCGGATGCCGAGAATTTTGAGCCAAAAAATATAGATGGCAAGCTTGCCTATTTGACGCAAACAACCTTATCTGTTGATGAAACTAGAGACATCGTCGCGACGTTAAGCCGCCGTTTCCCGTCAATCGCGGCACCCAAGAAAGAAGACATCTGTTACGCGACGACCAATCGGCAGGCCGCCGTAAAGGAACTTGCCTCGCAATGTGATGGTATTCTGGTCATCGGCGCACCAAACTCGTCAAATTCCATGCGTTTGGTGGAAGTTGCAAAAAAGATCGGCTGCCAGCATGTATCACTGGTTCAACGGGCGACGGACATCCCGTGGGACAATCTGCAAGGCTGCCAGACGATTGGGATAACAGCCGGCGCTTCTGCCCCGGAAACACTTGTTGAAGAGGTAACTGATGCTTTTGCAAAACGGTATGACGTAACCATAAAAGAAGTTGTAAAGACCGAAGAGCATGTAACGTTCAAACTTCCGCGCGAATTGGAAAATGTGAGCGAATAAGAATAGGAATGGCAGAACCACCATGGCTGTTTACACCGACATATCTGACGATGATCTTGATCTGATTGCCGGGGATTATCCCATAGGCGAGATACTGTCCTGTAAGGGGATCGCGGAAGGGGTCGAAAATTCCAATTTTCTGCTTCATTCAGAAACTGGACATTATATTCTAACGATCTACGAAAAACGGGTAAATGAAGCAGACCTGCCTTTTTTCCTCGGATTGATGGAACATCTTGCAGATCATGGATATGTTTCGCCGCGCCCGGTTAAAACCAAAACCGGTGACAGCCTGTCCCGCGTTGCGGGCAAACCTGCCGCCTTAATCGAATTTCTTGAAGGCCGGTCGATGCGGCGCGTCTCCCCTGAACACTGTGCCCTGCTGGGGCGTTCACTGGCTGATTTACACATTGCGGGTGGCGGATTTCAAATACAAAGACCCAACTCTTTGACCATAGACAGCTGGCGTCCCCTTTTTGAGGCCAGTCTTGCCAGTAAGGGTATCGACCTCATTTCAAAACGGGAAATCAGCGAGATCTCCACAGAAATTGGCGATTTGGAGAAAAACTGGCCTGAAAATCTGCCAGAAGGTGTCATTCACGCAGACTTGTTTCCGGATAACATCTTCTTTTTGAACGGTCAGGTTAGCGGCGTTATCGACTATTACTTCGCCTGCAATGATTTCCTGGCATACGATATTGCTGTCTGCCTGAATGCCTGGTGTTTTGAAAGTGATGCGAGCTTTAACATTACAAAGGCCCGGCGTCTTCTAAACAGCTATCAACGCGCCCGGCCATTGGAAAAAACCGAACTCCAAGCCCTCCCCCTCTTATCTCGCGGGGCAGCAATGCGATTTTATCTAACACGGTTGTATGACTGGATTAATCAGATTGACGGGGCCTTGGTAAAACCAAAAGACCCGTCAGAATATTTACAGAAAATCCGCTTTCTGCGAGACGTAAAATCCGTCGCAGAATTTGGTATCGACCTTCCTTAATCGAACAGGGCGTCGATTTCGTCCTGGCTGATTTCGTGGCCTTCGACAGTTGGTCCACTAAGTTCAACTTCACCGTCCATACGAGACGGCTGGCTGATTGTTTCAATTTCTGCCAGTTCGCCATCTCCACCAAGGATATCGATCATGGCAGCGATACGGTCTTCGACAAATTTTAGCGTGCCAACGACTTTGGAAATTCTTTGCCCTGTAATGTCCTGGAAGTTACAGGCTTCATAGATTTTCATTATCGCGTTGCTAATGCCTTCGGTAATTTCAATTTCGTCAGGATCTGTCGCGTTCAACTGAAGGCTTTCGTTTTTGTCTTCAATAACCTCTACCGCTTCAAGGATTGCGTTAGTCGCCCCTTCAGTATCGCCAACAACGGCGTCCAACTGGTCGGTCATTGCGTGGATTTTAGGGCCGGAATCATGAGCGTTCAAAGACGCGATTTCGCGCCGAGTGTCCAGAATGACACGTGATAACTCTTCAAGCTCACTTTTCAACTGGAGTGATTCGGCGAATTCTTTCTTGAAATCTTCCATCACGGCTTCATTGACTGCAGCCGTGGCAGCAGAAGATGGATCAGCGTTATTGATGTCCTCTCTTACAGAGTTAATAGCATCCAGCAATTCCTGGTATTGTTGCTGGCTTATTCCTTCCCCCACGACAGAACTCTGTGTTTCGTTGCCATCTTTTTGAAGCTGCCTGATTTCTGCAGAATACATCTTCTTTTGTGTTGTGCTCATGGGAGCTCCCAGCCGTTACCGTTATCAAGACTTTGTTCCTAGTCTTCGATTTTGACAAAAAGCACCTAATATTCTGTTAATTGCATCAAATTTTACAGACCTCCTTTATCTATGAATGTGTTAGGAAGGGTCTGAACTTAGAAATCATCCCTAAAGGTGTCATTTTGAGCGGTAAAAAAGTAGTTATTTACACAGATGGAGCATGTTCTGGAAATCCCGGTCCGGGCGGATGGGGCGCGATGCTGGAATGTGACGGTAAAATCAAGGAAATATGCGGAGGCGAAGCCGATACCACAAATAACCGTATGGAATTAACCGCGGCTATTAAAGCGTTGGACGCACTTAAACGCGCATCAGTTGTCGAACTGCATACGGATAGCACTTATGTCAAGGATGGCATTACAAAATGGATGGTAAACTGGAAAAAGAACGGTTGGAAAACGGCCGCCAGGAAACCGGTCAAGAACAAGGATCTGTGGGTCTTGCTGGACGACGCCATTGCCCGTCATCAAATTGAATGGAAATGGGTTAAGGGGCATGCCGGTGTCCCCGGTAACGAAAAAGCTGATGAGCTCGCAAACCAGGGAATGGAAACAGTTCGATAGAAAAAAGGGAAGAGCAAGCTCTTCCCCCATTCGTCATATATTAAGAATATACCTTATAGCTGGCCGAGCAAAGTTTCTGCATCAGAAACCTCGAAGCCGCCTGTTTCTTCCAGGTTGAGCTGTTTCACTGTTCCGTCTTCAACCAGCATAGAATAACGGCGAGAACGAACACCAAGACCAGCGCCGGACGCGTCAAATTCAACAGACATTGCTTTGGTGAATGCAGCATCTGGATCGGCGAGCATGCGAACTTCACCTGCCGCTTGCGCCTGACCCCATGCAGCCATCACAAAAGGATCGTTGACGGACAGGCAAATCACCTCATCAACGCCTTTTGACTTCAGAGACTCAAGATTATCAACAAAACCTGGAAGATGTTTTGCAGAACATGTTGGGGTATAGGCGCCCGGAACAGCAAATAAAGCAACCGTCTTACCGCCAAAAATTTCCTCAACAGAGAGTTTTGCAGGACCGCTTCCGGTCATTTCCATCAATTCACCTGCTGGAAGTTTATCGCCTACTTTGATTGTCATACTTTTTTCCCTATGTGGTAGTTTGTTTTCTTCACTCGAGTTTACAGATCTTGCCTTGTAACCTGGCTGATCCGCATAATCCAATAGATCTATTTAACAGTTATTTGGCCTTCAACAGCAACCCCCTTATCGAGAATTGTCGCGGTTATTTTCCGCCCTTTTAAGGGCGGCCCTTTGCGTGCAAGGTCGGCTGTCGCAGTAAAAACCAGATAGCCCGCTGCTTGACTAGTGGTCTTAGGCGAAATCTGGAAAAAATCCCCTTGTTCCCCTTCGAGGATTAAAGCCGGATTGTTAAACTGAAGGTCAGACTTGATTGTAATTGTCAGTCCCTGTGTTCCATTTGATTCAACCTTCATATCATGAACCTGGTTTGACATCGACAGTAACAACGGAACCCGCTCAGCAAATAATTGTATTAGCGGTGCATCCTTCGACGTTTCGGCAGGTCCTTGGGGCAGACTGAGGGCAACTTCCTGTTTCACTGGGATACAAACCATCTCGCATACACCGTAAAACACATCCAGACTGGCCCGAACGGCTTGACCCGGCTGCTTTAACGTCACCCGTAACGGAAAGACAACTTCATCCTTGTATCCCCAGGATGAAAGGCCAGCGCTGCTAAATTCGACAGGCTTGGGCCAAAGAACTTCCACCTTCTCGATATTCTCAGATCCTGACCAATTAAACTGCGGCGGGATACCGGCATCCCCTGGACTTCGCCAATAGGTCTTCCATCCTTTATTCAACGCAATATGCAGTCCCATCATGATAACTGCATCATCGCCGACGGCCTGAACGCCTGAAATCAGGTTCGTTTTTGATACCTGCCCTTGCGCAGCAAACGCCAGTAAAGATAAAAATAAAACGCTGAAAGAAGTGACGCTTCCGATAAAAACCAGAATTTTCTTCTTCATTTTTTAAAAGCCCAGCACCAGATTAATAGTTATTGAGTTCGTAATGCTTTAAAATATAGGGCAATATGCTCAGGTTGCACGTCACAATTATTTCATCGATATGATGAGGGTTAAACACAAAAACTAAAGAGAGATCATGACAGGCACAAAAATTGATACAGGATATCTCGAAGGTCAAATACTGGTCGCAATGCCCACAATGCCCGACCCGCGGTTCAAACGCTCCATCATTCTGCTCTGCTCGCATACTGAAGACGGTGCCATGGGCATTGTCTTAAACAAGGATCTGGGCGTCCTTTCCTTTAAGGAATTGCTCGACCAACTTGATATTCCGGTTACCGCCAGGTCAACTAATCCACATATCCACTTTGGCGGCCCGGTTGAAACAGAACGAGGCTTTGTCCTTCATTCAACCGATCTTGTGCACGAAACAACTATTCCAATAGGTCAAGGCATTGCCCTCACCGCGACGTTAGACATGCTCCAATGCATGGCAGAAGGAAATGGACCAGACAGCAGTTTTCTTGCCTTGGGGTATTCTGGGTGGGGACCCGGTCAGCTGGAACAGGAAATTCAGGGAAATGGCTGGCTGGTTGTCGAGGCCGACAGTGATCTGGTTTTTGGTGAGAAACTAGAGAAAAAGTGGCAAGCGGCAATTAACAAACTTGGATTTGACCCGGGCCTCTTATCTTCTGACCTTGGTCACGCCTGAGGGCCGGTGCTGTTAATTTTATCTGACTCCAGCAACGCAAAAAGAAGGTGATCCTGCCAGGTTCCATTGATGCATAAATACTCGCGCGCACGCCCTTCCTCAATGAAACCGACTTTTCTCAACAAGGATCCACTGGCCGCATTCTCTGGTACACAGGCGGCCTCAACACGCCTCAGTCTGTGATGTTCAAAAATAAACGGCAGCAAGGCACATAACGCTTCGAACATGTAACCTTTTCGGATATAAGGCAGCCCAGTCCAATAACCAATGCTTCCGGTTTGCGAAACACCCCGCCGTATATTGCTCAGCGTTATGCTACCGATCAGTTGATGATTGTCTTTTCGAAACAGAAAATAGGCATGACCTATATCTTCGCGTGCATCCCGAGCGTAATGCCGAAGCCGCGCTTTAAAATTCACCTTACTGAGATTATTGGGTGACCATACAGGTTCCCACGGGACCAGATGATCCCGGCTAATCGTCCGAACCGCAGACCATTGCTGCCAGTCTGATAGCCTTGGATAGCGGATATAAAGCCGGTCGGACACAACCGGCTTTTGGGCGCCAAAATATAAAAACCTGTTGATTACATTCAAATCATCCAAAGACATTTCCTTTGGGTAAGAGATGCAGACAAGCCAGAAAAAAGCCTAGCCTGCAAATCTTGCCGCAAAGTGATCGAATTTATCAAGATTTTTAATTGGTCCCAGACCCGCAATCGTTGGAGAAACGTTACAAAACAGCCTTTTCGCCACTTTTTGCAGATGTTCCGGCGTAACCGCTTCGATCTTTTCAGAAATTTCCTGAGGAGAAATAACACGGTCATAGATCAACATCTGGCGGGCATGGACTTCGCATCTGGCTGCTGGACTTTCCTGCCCCATCAACAGTGCCGCTTTATGTTGTGCACGGGCACGGGCAACCTCAGCCTCTGTGATATCACTGGTTGCGCGAATTAACTCATCACAGATAACGCCGCCCAGTTCACCAATCTGTTCCGCGCCGGTTCCTGCATATACAGTGAATAACCCTGCATCCGCAAAAGAAGACGAAAACGCAAAAACGGAATAGCATAACCCTCTTTTTTCCCGCACTTCCTGAAACAAACGCGATGACATCCCACCGCCCAGCAGCCCGGATAAAACCTGAACTGCATAAAAATCTTCGTCCTGATAGGAAAGTCCTGGCACGGATAGCGCAAAATGAACCTGTTCCAGATCACGCGCTTCACGGTAGTCACCACCGGTATAACGGGCGTCTTCCATCCCTGTTTGACCCTCTTTTGCAAGACCAGAGAACATATCCTCTGCCATGCGGACCAATTCGTCATGGTCAACCGCTCCGGATGCACTCAGAACAAGTTGCGGGGCCAAATAGCGATCTTTCATATATCCGGAAACTGTTTCGCGCGTAAAACCACGAACCCGCTCTGCAGTTCCCAAGATAGAACGTCCCACCGCCTGATTTGCATATGCAGTTTCCTGAAGGTGATCAAAAATGATATCGTCCGGCGTATCATTCGTTTGGCCGATTTCCTGAACAATCACTTCTTTTTCACGGGCCAATTCGTCCTGATCAAAGGTTGAATGTTGTAATATGTCAGACAGTATTTCCGTTGCCAGACCCAGATCGTCTTTTAAAACGCGCGCATAATACGCGGTCTGATCGCGGCTCGTGTAGGCGTTCAAATGTCCACCAACAGCCTCGATGCTCTCAGCAATATCATAGGCGGAACGGGTCTCCGTTCCCTTGAATGCCATATGCTCAAGAACATGGGAGATGCCATTTTGTTCCGGTGTCTCGTGGCGGGCCCCGGTATCAACCCAGACACCAACGGCAGATGTTTCAAGGTTGGGCATGGGATCAGAAATGACCCGCATCCCATTTTCTAGCGTAGAAACCTGAAGGTTCATTCGATAACTTTCTGTCAATCAGCGCTTAAAATACGCGCCCGTTCTCTAATATAGGTTTGCAGGGAGGAAAGATCATTAGGCAGATGATCCATTTTTTCTTCCCGTTCAAATAAATCGGCCATATGCCCTGGTAACTCAGGATAATGCCCAGTCGCTTTTTCTACAGCAGCCGGGAATTTAGCAGGATGAGCCGTCGCTAACGTCACCATTGGTGTTTTCACATTCCTACGGCAGTCCGCCGCGGCTTTCAGGCCGACAGCAGTATGCGGGTCAACCAGTTTGCCATTTTCCTTCAAGGTTTTTGCAATCACATCCAATGTCTCCTGCTCGTCGCATTTTGCGGCCGAGAAAGTAGCGTTATTGAGTTGTGACATATTAACGGTAAATCCTCCGTCTTCATCCAGTTGCCGCATCATCTCTTTCACGGCAGCGCCATCCTGCCCGTAAAGGTCAAACAGAAAACGTTCAAAATTACTGGAGACCTGAATATCCATACTGGGACTAATGGTGGGATCAACACCTTCTTTGATATATTCGCCCGTATTAAAAAACCGCGACAGAATATCATTCCGGTTTGTCGCTACGATCAATTGTTCAATTGGCAAACCCATTTTAGCCGCGCAATAACCGGCATAAATGTCACCAAAATTTCCACTTGGCACCGAATATGAAATGGCCCGTCCTGGTCCTCCCAGACTAATCGCCGTCGTAAAATAATAGACGATTTGCGCCATAACCCGGGCCCAGTTAATGGAATTCACAGCGGATACCGCATACTGATCCCGAAAATCCAGATCATTAAACAAGGCTTTTACTAGCGCCTGACAGTCATCAAAATCACCATCAACAGCAATATTGTGCACGTTACTGTCCAAGACAGTCGTCATTTGACGGCGCTGTACATCAGACACCCTTCCGGCAGGATGCAGGATAAAAATATCTACCGCATCCCGGCCCCGGCAGGCTTCAATCGCAGCAGAGCCTGTATCCCCGGATGTAGCACCGACAATCGTTACTTTTTTGTTTTTCCGGCCAAGCAGGTGATCATAGAGCAGCCCCAACAGTTGCAGTGCCACATCCTTAAAAGCCAAAGTCGGGCCGTGATACAGCTCCATCAAAAAATCGTTGGCATCCAGCTGTGACAGAGGAACAACGGCTTTATGGGAGAAAGCCCCATACGCCTTTTCCGTCATCTGCCTAAAATCAGACGGGCTCACACTATCGCCAAGGAAAGGTTGAAGAACAATCGCTGCAACCTCGGCATAACTTTCACCAGCGAGATCACGAATTTCCTGATGAGACATCTGCGGCCAGGTTTCCGGAACATACAACCCGCCGTCTCTGGCCAGACCAGTTAAAACCACATCTTCAAAATTTAACGCTGGTGCTTCCCCGCGTGTACTTATGTATCGCACCGTGTCTCTCCAGTTAGGAATTGCGGCCTCAAATCAAACAGCCTAATGTTCTATACTTAAATTCAGCAGATTTACAGGTAAATTAGCCTTTAAGATAACGATCAGTCAGATGGACTTTAAAGGCGTCTGTCCCCATTTTTTTACCGGTGGCGTCTTCCAACATCTGATCGGTGCTTTTAAGGCTCCCCATTTGGTGAACATGTTTTTTAAGCCAGCCCACAAGCGGTTCAAATTTTCCGGCTCTGATGTCTGCGTTCATGTTAGAAAGATCATTTCTTGCAGCCTCAAACAATTGAGCTGCAGCCAGTGCGCCCATTGTATAAGTCGGGAAATAACCGATCGCGCCTCCTGGCCAGTGGATGTCCTGAAGACAGCCAAGCCGGTCATTGGGCGGCGTTACGCCCAGCAAACTCATCATCCCTTCATTCCAGGCACCCGGCAGGTCTTTGACTTTTAAATCCCCCGATAAAAGCGCCTTTTCCAATCGGTACCGTAAAATAACATGAAGGGGATAGGTCACTTCATCCGCGTCTACCCGAATGAAGCCCCTCTCTACACGATGATAAAACTGTTTCAGATTTGCAAATGTCCAATTTTCACCCTCTCCTTTAAACGCATCGCGAATAATCGGGATGGCGTATTGGAGAAATTCCGGACCTCGAGAAAGCTGCATCTCAATCAGAAGCGACTGGCTTTCATGCATCGCCATGCCACGAGCCTGACCAACCGGTTGATGACGCCATTTAAGCGGCAAATTCTGCTCGTACAGGGCATGACCCGTTTCATGCAACGTTCCCATAAGGCTTTGGGTGAAATCATCCTCTTCATAACGGGTCGTTAGCCTGACATCGTCTGGTGTTCCCCCTGTAAAAGGATGGTGGCTGGTATCAAGACGCCCGTGATTAAAATCAAAGGTCAACGCCCTCATGAAGGCTTCGCCAAGATCGCGCTGAACCTCTATCGGAAAAGGCCCTTCGGGTTTTTCACCGCGGCCATTTACGCGTTGTTTTTCCAAAACTTGATCCAGGAAGCCCGGTAAAAAAGCCCCTAAATCGTCAAACAGGACATCAATTGCCTCTGCGGTGCAGCCGGGTTCAAACTGATCAAGCAGCGCATCATAAGCCGTTACACCGAAGGCCTCTGCCTTCGCCATGGCCATTTCCTGCGTCAAGGAAACAACCTTCTCCAACTCTTCTTGCAAGACTGAAAAGTCGTTTTCTTCGCGCGCTGCGCGCCAGGTCATTTCGCATTGTGACGTTGCTCGCGACAACGCCTCAACCAAAGAGCCTTCAACAGCGTTCCCATGACGCCATTGGTTATTCATTTCCCTCAGGTTCGCTGTTTGCCACTCATCAAGGGTTTCAGAAGAAGCCTCTTCCAGCCAGTTTTCCACGGCCGGCCCCTTCAGCAATTCATGAGACATAAGGCCAAGCGTTGCCAATTGTTCTGACCGGCTTTCCGCCCCGCCGTCTGGCATCATGACGGCGTTGTCCCAATGAAGAATGGCGCTCGCCCCCGAAAGAACAGACCGCTTATGAAAAAGCTGCTCTAATTTCGCATATGCAGACATACTTGGATCTCTAATCCTTTTTCTTGGCTTTACCGATACCGTAAAAAATGTAAATCGCCAGCATTGCTGCTGCAAGGCCCAGCCAGGTAATGAAATATTCCAGATGATTATTGGGTATGGAGATACGCGTTTGCCCGCCAATTGGCCATCCGCCTGGAACAGGAGTTGCGTCGAGTTCAATAAAAAACGGTGCGGCTTCTACATTTTGATGCGCCGCCATTTGGGCAAGGTCGCCATACAGCCAGACGTTGGTTGCCCGGTTATTATCCGGCAGAAAATCATAACTTTTCGTCCAGGGTTTCCGAACAACCCCTGTGACGTTCACGACGCCGCTTATTAAGCCTTCAGTCCTATTTTCAGGATCCTTGAACCCTTCGTTCACCCAACCCCGATTAACCAGATAGATTTGCCCGGTTTCAGCCCGTTTAAAGGGGGTTATTATCTGAAACCCCTTACGCCCTTTGTCGGCATGGCTGAAAAGGTGAATTTCCTTTTCGTGAAGAAATTCTCCGCGCAGGCGAACCTTGCGGTGTTCCCATTCGGAAAGTACAACATCGCCTGTTGGCAAATCAACCGGGTCCAGGGCCAATTGAGCTGACAAATGGTCAATCAATTCTACCTTCCAGGCGTAACGGTTTAGCTGCCAGATGCTTAAAGTGAGCAGCACGATAACAATGGGAATAGTCATGACCGTTGGCCAAAAACCGGGAGAAAAATTTTTCATGATATGGGACTTACGTCTTTGGTTCAAAATTGAGATTTACCATAGGATACTCTTGTTTCCATTTAAAGGTCCGGCATGGCAATTACAATGAATTTCAATGCACAAAAAAACAGGCCCCTCGGCAAGAGAGAGGCCTGTTTTCAATTGATCTGCGTGAACAGCAGTTGCAGGAATGGTGTTCTGCGCAGCTTTTCAATATCGACCAGACGTTAGCCGGCCGGAAGGGGAAGGCGTCTTAGGCACCCCACCAGTAAATGGCGGCGAACAAGAACAACCATACCACGTCAACAAAGTGCCAATACCAGGCAGCAGCTTCAAAACCGAAATGGTGTTTTTCAGTAAAGTGGCCTTTAGTCGCCCGGATCAAACAGACCAACAAGAAGATCGTTCCGATCAAAACGTGCGCACCATGAAAACCAGTGGCCATATAGAAGGTTGACGCATAAATCCCGTCAGTAAACCCGAAGGCCGCATGAGAATATTCATATCCCTGAACGACTGAGAAAACTGCCCCCAGGATCACAGTCAGGATAAGGCCTTGAATAAGCCCCTTCCGATCACCGTGCTGCAAAGCGTGATGGGCCCATGTCACTGTTGTCCCGGATGTCAGCAGGATTAATGTATTCACAAAGGGAAGAGTCCATGGATCGAAGGTTTGAATTCCCTCTGGTGGCCAAACGCTGCCAACGGCTTCCGTTGGGAAAAAGGCCGCATTAAAGTAGGCCCAGAACCATGCAACAAAGAACATAACCTCTGATGCAATAAACATAATCATGCCATAGCGAAGTCCAAGTTGGACCACAGGTGTATGGTGCCCTTGATGCTCGCCTTCTTTGACAACGTCGCGCCACCAGACATAGGCGGTATACAGCAACATGATCATACCGATGGTGAATACCGCAAAGCCCTTGTCATGCATCCACATAACCGCGCCAATGGCGGCAATAAAAGCAGACAAAGACGCCAATGCCGGCCATGGGCTCGGATCGACGAGATGGTAATCATGTTGTTTGGCGTGTGAATCTGCCATCTTCAACTCCTGCAATCTAACCGGATTCCCCCCGGTTTTATCAATAGGACCCCCAAAAGGGTTAGTTAGTTTCTACGGCTTTTTTTGCCGCGTTATCAACGCTGGAAACAGTCTCTTCCTCAGTTTCTTCTTCCGGTTCTATCGGAAAGAAAGTGTAGGACAATGTAATTGTTTCCACTTCTTTTGTATTTGGATCACTGGCGATTTCCGGATCGACAAAGAATGTCACCGGCATATCTACCCGTTGCCCCGGCTTCAAGGTTTGCTCAGTAAAACAAAAACAATCAATCTTTGTAAAATACTGACCAACTTTTTGTGGCGTCACATTAAAGGATGCCGTTCCCGTAATCGTCTGATCGGTCGGGTTATAAGCTTCATAAAAAGCCAATCCCGTCTGGCCAATCTTTAACGTAATCGTTTTTTTGACTGGTTTGAATTCCCACGGCATTTTCCGCGATGTGTTCGCATCAAACCCGACAGTAATCTCCCGATCCAGAATCACATCTGACGCCATAGACGCCTGCTGGGTGGTTCCGCCATATCCCGTAACACGACAAAACAAATCGTATAGTGGGACAGCGGCATAAGCCATCCCCACCATGCCCGCAGCCAGTCCAACAAGAACGACAGCAAGGCGTTTCGATTTTTTTGCAGTCTCAGTCGTCATCCACCAGCTCCCGTCATTTTTACAACAGTGATGAGGTAAAAAAGAATAACGAGGGCAAACAATATGCCGCCGACAACCAGATTGCGATTACGCATTTTTTTGCGTTCATCGTCCTCAGCCATTTTACAAAATGCCTTTCACGATGTTTTCACCAAGCAATATGGCGAAAATTAAAAAGAGGTACAGAAGAGAAAAAGCAAAAAGCTGTTTCGCGCTTTTCTCGTCTTTCTTAACCCAGACCTTTAACGCACCGAACAGGAAGATACCGCCCAGAATTGCCGATCCAATACCATAAAAAAGACCAGCATATCCCAGAAAATAAGGCATCACTGCCACTGGGAACAGCAGAACACTATAGATAACGACCTGCTTGCGGGTCGCCTCCCGGCCGGCAACAACCGGCAACATAGGAACACCGGCCTTCGCGTAATCGATATCCCGCCACAAGGACAAAGCCCAAAAATGTGGAGGTGTCCACATAAAAATAATGGCGAAGAGAACAATCGATTCAATGCTGACATCACCGGTCACAGAAGCCCACCCGATCATGGGAGGAAAAGCGCCAGCTGCGCCGCCGATAACAATATTCTGCGGTGTCCGACGTTTCAGCCACATTGTGTAAACGAAAATGTAGAACCCGATGGTGATCGCCAGCAATGCAGCTGCCACCAGATTAATTGCGAGCCCCATCAAAACGACTGAAGCAACTGATAGGCTTACGCCAACAGCCAAAGCCTCGTTCGCTGTTACCTTTCCAGACGGTACAGGACGGTTTTTTGTCCGCTCCATAACCTGATCAATATCGGCATCATACCACATATTAATCGCACCGGATGCGCCTGCCCCAACCGCGATGCAAAGCAATGCTGTGAACGCAAGAACAGGATGCAAAGAACCCGGTGCAACGGCCAATCCGACCAAGCCGGTGAACACGACAAGCGACATCACCCTTGGTTTCAAGAGGGCAAAATAGTCACTTGCTCGCGCCGATGAATAATCAGCGCGAGCTTCTGTGTCCCGAATGATACTTGTGTCAGACACCAAGCACTCCGTCGTTACTTAATTACAGGCAGTTCATTGAACTGATGGAAAGGTGGTGGTGACGTCAACGTCCATTCTAAAGTCGTTGCGCCTTCACCCCACGGATTATCAGCTGCTTTTTCGCCGCGCATGAAAGCATGTACAACAGTGAACAGGAAGATAAACACACCGAACGCTGAAATATACGAACCGTAAGAGGCGATCGCATTAAATCCAGCAAATGCATCCGGATAATCAGGAATACGACGAGGCATTCCGGCAAGTCCGAGGAAGTGCATTGGGAAGAAAATCATGTTCACGCCGATAAACGTAACAGCGAAATGCAGTTTGGCCAGGGTTTCAGAATAATTGTAACCCGTCATTTTGCCAAACCAGTAATAAATACCGGCAAAAATGGCAAACACCGCACCAAGGCTCAGCACATAATGGAAGTGAGCAACAACATAATAGGTATCATGCAAAATCACATCCAGACCACCATTGGCCAGGACCACACCGGTCACGCCACCCAAGGTGAACAGGAAGATAAAGCCAAGGGCCCAGATCATTGGTGCTTTAAATTCAATGGAGCCGCCCCACATTGTCGCAATCCAAGAAAAGATTTTCACGCCAGTCGGAACCGCAATCACAAGAGTTGCACCAAGGAAATAAGCCCGCGTATCAACACTCATACCGACCGTATACATGTGGTGAGCCCACACGATAAAGCCGACGCCACCGATAGCGACCATCGCATACGCCATACCCAGATAGCCGAATACAGGTTTGCGGCTGAAGGTCGAGACGATCTGACTGATGATACCAAAACCTGGAAGGATCATGATATACACTTCAGGATGTCCAAAGAACCAGAAAAGATGCTGGAACAGGATTGGGTCTCCGCCGCCTTCAGGAACGAAAAAGTTTGTTCCGAAATTCCGGTCGGTCAGCAGCATTGTGATCGCGCCGGCAAGAACAGGCAAAGACAGAAGAAGCAGGAAGGCCGTAACCAGAACTGACCAGACAAACAGCGGCATCTTATGCATGGTCATACCAGGTGCACGCATGTTGAAGATGGTTGTAATGAAGTTGATGGCACCCAGAATTGACGATGCACCAGCGACGTGCAGGCTGAGGATTGCAAAATCCACTGCCATACCAGGCTGACCTGCGGAAGACGCGAGCGGCGGATACATTGTCCAGCCACCACCAACACCATCTGCACCGGCCGGACCTTCCACAAAGATGGAGATCAACAGAAGACCAAGCGCAGGCGGCAATAACCAGAATGAAATATTATTCATTCGCGGGAAGGCCATATCCGGCGCCCCGATCATCAGGGGGACGATCCAGTTACCAAAACCGCCAATCACGGCTGGCATCACCATAAAGAACACCATGATCAGGCCATGGCCTGTCACGACAACATTAAAAAAGTGGTAGTTCCCGTTCAGGAACTGGTCACCCGGCATCTGAAGTTCAGCCCGGATAAAGACAGACATTGCACCACCTATAATACCCGCAATAACCGCGAATATAAGATACATGGTTCCAATATCTTTATGGTTTGTTGAATAAACCCAGCGTTTCCAACCTCTGGGAGTATGGTCATCATGAGCTGCTGCTGCACCATAAGCCATGTTAATTGCCTCTCTCTAACGGATTATTGTGTGACAGCAGATGCGTCGGCGATTTTCAAAGCCTCCCCACCCGCGCTCGCGAATTCTTCTTTCGCTTTTACAAGCCAAGCTTTGTAGTCTTCTTTGCTGACAGCTTTCACCATAATCGGCATGAAGCCATGGCGGGCACCGCACAACTCAGAGCACTGACCGTAATACATGCCTTCTTTCTCAATCCGCATCCAAGTCTCGTTAAGACGGCCCGGAACGGCATCCATCTTGACGCCAAATGCTGGCATCGCCCAAGAATGAAGAACATCTTCCGCTGTAACCAGCAGTCGAATATTTGTATCGATCGGAAGAACAATTGTATTGTCAGTTGCCAACAACCGTGGCTGACCTTCTTTAAGTTCGTCTTCTTCAAGCATCACAGCTTCAAAAGCAAGATTATCTTCGTCGACATACTCATAACCCCAATACCACTGGTAACCGATGGCTTTGATGGTCATGTCCGCTTTCTCGACACGATCTCCATAGTAGAGAAGTTTGAAAGAAGGTACCGCGATGGCGATAAGGATCAGGATCGGCACTACCGTCCAGACAAATTCAATCAATGTGTTGTGCGATGTTTTCGAAGGCGTTGGATTGGCCTTCCGGTTAAATCGAATAACAACATAGACAAGAAGAAGAAGCACAAAAAGCGTAATGGCCGTGATAATGACCAATAGCAGATTGTGAAAATCATTCATTTGGTGAGCAACTGGGGAGAATGCATCCTGAAATCCCAATTGCCATGGAGTAGCCTGTCCCTGGGCCGCAACGGCGTTCCCCATTGTCAGCGCCGATACTGCAAAAGCAGCAAATAGGGCGACAATTTTTTTAACCATAGCCATCATTTATTCCCGTTTCTAATCGCTTTCTTAGCTCAGCAAATCCTTACTCCAGTCATAGAGGGATTTGTGATCATGCCTTATTTATAGCCAGTCTGTTGACGCAAATCAAAATTGATTCAGATCAAGTTGGTGCGGAAACTACACGAACGACCATCAACAGAACAAGCCTTAGACTGGATTTATCTGTATTTTTACACTCAAGACTCTTCTTATATGCCGCAAAACAATAAAAATAAAACAATAAAAACAACACTTTAAACCATAAAGACTACTCCCGTCCCGACGTCTACGAAAGCGCAGATTTGCCGTCTTTTGGTCAAGTTGTGACATTTTGACGCATCTTTAACCCGATAACAATACCACAAGCGCTTGAATCGTTGCCTCTATTAACACTCACCCTCGACATTTTGCTAAGAAAACCACATATTTAACAAAAGGCCTATCCGGGCTTGGAAAAATGCTGAAATGGAGCGTAAGCGTGACAGACATCAAAACTGCCGACAATTTATTCTTTACCGGTACCGATATGGATCGCGGTTCGGTCGAAAAAATCGTGTCGGCTTCTCTCGACGGGGCAGATGATGGGGAACTGTTTTTGGAATACCGACAGTCAGAGGGGTTCTCCTTTGACGACGGCCGGTTGAAAAGTGCCAGTTTTGATACAACACAAGGGTTTGGCCTGCGCGCTGTCGCCGGTGAAGCCACTGGTTTCGCCCACGCATCCGAGCTTAGTGAAAGAGCTATCAAAGCCGCCTCTGACACGGTGAAAGCCGTTTCCAGTGGTCATAGCGGCAATATAGCAATGCCCCCTGCAGGCTCCAACAGTTCCCTTTATGCAGACGATAACCCGCTGCAGAACATCCCCTTTGATGCAAAAGTAAAGACCCTTGCAGAGGTCGATGCTTATGCACGGGCAAAAGACAGCCGTGTGGTTCAGGTTTCGGCCTCTCTGGCGGGATCCTGGCAAGGCGTTGAGATTATTCGAAGCGGCGGCGAGCGAAGCGGAGATATCCGTCCCCTGGTGCGTTTGAATGTTTCTGTCGTTGTCGAACAGAATGGTCGCCGGGAAAGCGGCAGTCATGGTATGGGCGGACGCACAGGCTATGATTTTTATCTGGAAGAGGAAACCTGGCAATCGGCCGTTGATGAGGCGCTCAGGCAAGCGGTTGTTAATCTGGACGCAGTAGACGCGCCTGCAGGGGAGATGGATGTAATTGTGGGACCAGGCTGGCCAGGCATTATCCTGCATGAGGCCGTTGGTCACGGCCTTGAAGGGGATTTCAATCGCAAAAAGACGTCTGTCTTCTCTGATTTAATGGGCAAGCGGGTCGCCTCCAAAGGGGTGACAGTCGTTGATGATGGCACCATTCCAGACCGGCGGGGATCGTTGACGGTTGACGATGAAGGCACCGCCAGCAGCTGCACAACACTCATCGAAGACGGCATCCTTGTGGGATATATGCAGGACAGGCAGAACGCCCGCCTTATGGGTGTGGAACCGACCGGCAACGGCCGCCGGGAAAGCTTTGCCCATCTGCCAATGCCGCGCATGACAAATACATACATGCTTGGCGGAGATCAGGATGCCGGTGAAATTCTTTCCTCCGTCAAGAAGGGGCTCTACACTGTTAATTTTGGTGGCGGTCAGGTTGACATCACCTCTGGCAAGTTTGTGTTCTCCTGCACTGAGGCCTACCTGATTGAGGATGGAAAATTAACCGCCCCGGTTAAAGGAGCAACCCTCATCGGGACCGGCAGTGAAGCCCTTAAAAAGGTGAAAGCCATTGGGAATGACATGGCATTGGATAGCGGTATCGGCACATGCGGAAAAGCAGGGCAAAGTGTCCCTGTGGGTGTTGGTCAGCCTACAATGCTTCTGGGTGGCCTTACTGTCGGCGGCACTGCCAGCTAGATGGTTTTAAAGCGAAAACGACTGTTGGCTGGCGGGTTCATTCTATGCCTGTTGATGGCTGATGCCCCGGCCACATCGTTTGCGCAAAACACCCTCTGGCTTCCCCCTGGCAGCAATACATCCAGCGAAGACGCTTCAGTCGGTGAAATAACAAAAAAAACGGTTCAGTTCAAAGGTCCAGCCCTTTTAGGCAGACTTCTTTTCAGAAGCCCCTCTCTTCTGGGTGAAAAGGCTGTCCGTATTGGATTATCCTGCAATAGCTGCCATCCGGCAGGACATGTAAATACAGGGTTTTACATATCCGGACTGTCAAACAGGCCCGGGCATATCGACGTGACCCATGGCTTTTGGAATGCGGCGTCAGAGGATGGTATTTTCAACCCGCGGAAAATTCCAACCCTGCGCGGCATAAGAGATACAGCCCCCTATGGAACAGGCCCTACATTGCCAGACTTACATGCCTTTACACGTCATGTCATAGTCAATGAATTTGCCGGGCCAACGCCTTCCCGATGGTCATTGGATGCTTTGGTTTCCTATCTGTTACTTCTTGAAAAACAGACAGGTACTGACATGATTGTACAATCCCCCTTTTCGCCTGCAACCGATCTTGTTTCTTTGCTGGAACCCCCGCTGCACGCAGGCGATAAAACAGCCTATACACTAATTGGTGACTTGATTATTGAAGAGCTGGGACGCCAGATTAATGAAGAAAACAGGCAAGGCTACACCCAGCTTGCCCGTGCCATAAAAAAAATGCGCCCGGTTTCATCAGGCGCATCTTTAAACGAAAGGCAGGCGCGGTACCAACGCCTCTTATCACTCAGCCGACAGCTGGATAAACCTTAGTAAGCGTAATCCTTGAACACGGGATCGATGGATCCGTTCCACGCCCCATGATACAAGGCCAGCATTTCTTCTGCAGGCGTAATACCCGTTTCAACGGTCGTTTTCAGCGCGTTCAGGAAATGGGTTTCATCTTCTCCAAAACTATCAAGTTTTTTACGGGCTTTCAGTCCCGCTGAGGAGATATCCAGAATGTCAGTAGCAAGATCGCGAACAGTTCGGCCATCCGGTGTTTTCGTCTGCAAAGCCGTTGTAATAACGCCATCCCGCAGGGATTGACGTTCTTCCGCTGTCCAGTTTTTCACCAGATCCCAAGCCGCGTTTAGCGCATCATCATCATACAGCAATCCCACCCAGAACGCAGGCAAGGCACATAAACGCCGCCATGGCCCACCGTCAGCGCCGCGCATTTCAAGGAATCGTTTCATACGGACTTCCGGAAAGATCGTTGTTAAATGGTTATCCCAGTCCACAAGACTTGGCTTCTCGCCTGGCAACCCGGGAAGGCGCCCATCCATGAAATCACGGAACGACTGCCCCGAAACGTCAATATATTCGCCATTTCGATAGACGAAGTACATCGGCACATCCAGCGCATAATCCACATACTGTTCAAACGAAAAGTTTTCTTCGAACACAAAGGGAAGCATACCAGTCCGATCAGGATCCGTATCGGTCCAGATAAAGCTTCGGTGGCTTAAATGTCCGTTAGGCTTCCCTTGAGTAAAAGGAGAATTTGCAAACAAAGCAGTTGCCACAGGCTGCAGAGCCAAACTGGTTCTGAACTTCTTGATCATGTCAGCTTCGGATCCATAATCAAGATTAACCTGAACTGTACAAGATCGGAACATCATGTCCAGACCATGCTGTCCGCGGGTCGGCATATAATTCTTCATGATCTGGTATCGGCCCTTTGGCATCATTGGTGTCTCGTCCAATGACCATTTCGGGCTGAAACCCAACCCAAGAAAGCCCACGCCAATTTCATCACCAACTTCACGAACCTGGGCCAGATGTGTATGCACTTCTGTACAGGTCTGATGAAGTGTTTCCAATGCTTCGCCAGACAATTCCAGCTGACCGCCGGGCTCAAGGCTAACGCTGTAGCCTTTCATCGTCAGCGCGATAACATTGTCCCCTTCATATTCGGGTTGCCATCCAAAACGCTGCAAGCCTTCGAGCATAGCGCGGATACCGGATGGCCCGTCATAAGGGAGTGGTTCCAGTGTATCCAGATTGAAACCAAATTTTTCGTGTTCAGTGCCGATACGCCAAGCTTCCTTTGGTTTGCATCCACTTTCTGCAAACTCCACCAATTGAGCTTTCCCGGTGATCTCTACCACGTCACCTTTCGCAGGTCCGGACATGTTCTTCCTTTCAAAAAGTTCTGGCCGGACTTTTACGCCCAAACACCGACCGCATTTTTTATGAAGTAATCCATTGAATATAATGCTTCAAGTCTTAATCCATTTATAAAACTGAATACCCATCATTTTCCAGTAACATCAGGGTAACTATGGTTCAATTCCAATCGCCACAAACCGCCTGTAAAAGTGTCAAGCTGGCCATCACCGCTGTTTCAGCCCGTAAAATCCTAGGCCCCAGGCCAATCGCACGAACATTTTCAGACGCCATGATCTGTGAAACCTCCTCCTCAGAGAACCCTCCTTCCGGGCCGATCAGCACCGCCCATTTCCCGAATTTTTTAAGGTCCGCCAATTGTTCCAGAGGCGCCTTCTTATCCAGCCGCTCATTACAGAAAATCAACGGACGGTCCAGATCCCGATGCTTTAAAACGGCTGAAAGCTTTTCCAGTTTACAGATTTCAGGAACAGACAACCGTTCCGACTGCTCTGCCGCTTCAATCGCCTGAAGCACCATTTTATCATGCTTGATCTTATCCGCATTGGTACGAGCCGTCTGAACAGGCGCCAGTTGCGACACCCCCAGTTCCGTTGCTTTTTGCACAACCAGCGCTGTCGGGATCTTTTTCAAGGGCGCAAAATACAGGATGATATCAGGTTCGGGCGTCTGCTCTCTTAGGCAGGACTTCACATGAACAAGGGCTTGGTTCTTTCGAACTTCCTGCAACTCACCAAACCATTCCCCATCCCGGCCGTTGAACAAAACAACTGGATCGCCGACCTGTTTTCGCATGACATTACCAACATAATGGGCCTGTGGTCGGTCCAAAATAATGCCCGCGTCCAAACCGAGTGACGCTTCAACATACAGTCTCACTGAAGAAATTTTAGGGGCCATATCCTGATCCTTAGCCTGTTTGAACTGGATATAATGCATAAGGAACATTGATGTCACGCGGTCATTAGGTTAATCCGGTAAATTCAATGACAGTCAGACTAGATCAGAATGATAAGCAGAATGACAGAAAAGCATGAAGACAAAATCATAGCGGACGCCAGCAAACAGAACTGGGTCGACGCCTATGCCCCCGAGATGGTTCAGCCCTATCTCAAGTTATCAAGAGTGGATCGGCCAATCGGGACTTGGCTTTTGCTCTTTCCCTGCTGGTGGTCTGTCGCACTCGCAACCGGGCAGGGCCAGCTTCCGGATGCTTTTCTGCTCGTCTGCTTTGCGATCGGTGCTTTTGTAATGCGCGGCGCCGGATGCACGCTCAATGACATCGCCGATCGAAATTTCGATGGCATGGTGGAACGAACCCGTAAAAGGCCCATTCCAAGCGGGCAGGTCTCTGTTCGGCAAGCCGTGATCTGGTTGGCTGTTCAGTGTTTGGTCGGTTTACTGGTCTTATTACAGTTCAACCTTCCCGCAATTATTGTCGGGGCTGCCAGTTTAGTTCTGGTCGCTATCTATCCGTTTGCAAAACGATTTACCTACTGGCCGCAGTTTTTTCTGGGACTTGCCTTTAACTATGGTGCCCTTTTGGGCTGGGTTGGACAAACAGGTTCCCTGTCATGGACAGCCGTCATCCTGTATGTGGGCGGCATCAGTTGGACATTAGGATATGACACGATTTACGCGCATCAGGACAAAGAAGACGATATCCTCATCGGTGTCAAATCGACGGCCCTTAAATTTGGCAATCAAACGACAGATTGGCTGTTTGGTTTTTATCTGATCACCTTGCTTAGCCTTACGCTCTGTGGATGGCTGAACGATCTGTCAGTGTTATTCTACATTGGGATCGCCGGTGCGGGCGCCCATCTGTTATGGCAAATACGATATCTGGATATTGACAATTCTGATCGATGCCTGATGTTGTTTAAATCCAATAAAATATTTGGTGCAATTGTACTTTTCGCTATTGTGGCTGGCAATTTCCAAATCCTGGACTAAGGAACTTTCATGTCTTTTTCCTCTATGAGAGATTTTATGGCCCTTCTTGAAAAAGAGGGCAAATTGGTGCGCGTAAAAGAGCCCGTCTCGACTAATCTGGAAATGACCGAGATACAAACCCGCCTTCTTGCCGAAGAAGGCCCTGCCGTTTTATTTGAAAATGTCGTTGATGAAACGGGTAAACCCTCTTCAATGCCTGTGCTGGTAAACCTGTTTGGCACGGTCGACAGGGTTGCCATGGGGATGAACCGAAAGCCCGAACAACTCCGCGAAGTTGGCGAAACACTGGCTTTTCTGCGCCAGCCTGAACCCCCTGAGGGTATACGCGAGGCAATGGGAATGTTGCCGGTCTTGAAAACGGTTATGAATATGCGGCCCAAGACCGTACGTTCCGCCCCCTGCCAGGACATTGTTCTGACCGGCGAGGACATCAATCTTGATGATCTGCCCATTCAGACCTGCTGGCCCGGAGAGCCGGCCCCATTGATCACTTGGCCGCTAGTTGTAACGAAAGGTCCCGGCAACGAGAAAAGCGACGATTTCAACCTTGGCATTTACCGGATGCAGAAGCTGGACAAAAACAAAACCATCATGCGCTGGCTGAAACATCGCGGGGGGGCTCAGCACCACCAAAGATGGGGCCAATCAAAGCAGGAGCCATTGCCAGCAGCGATTGTCATTGGTGCCGACCCCGGAACAATCCTCGCCGCGGTTACGCCAATCCCGGACAATCTCTCTGAATATCAATTTGCCGGACTTCTGTCTGGTAAAAAACAGGAGCTCGTGGATTGTAAAACGGTCCCGCTGAAAGTCCCGGCAAATTCGGAAATTGTTCTGGAAGGGTTTGTATCGCTTGATGACTATGCGGACGAAGGTCCTTATGGGGATCACACCGGCTATTACAATTCCGTAGAGCAATTTCCGGTCTTTACGATCACGGCCATTACAATGCGCAAAGACCCTATCTATCTTTCTACCTTCACAGGGCGCCCGCCAGACGAACCGAGCGTGCTGGGGGAAGCCTTGAATGAGCTTTTTATCCCGCTCATTCAACAGCAGTTCCCGGAAATTGTTGATTTCTGGCTACCGCCTGAAGGGTGCAGCTATCGGATCGCCGTAATTTCGATGAAAAAAGCGTATGCCGGTCATGCAAAGCGCGTCATGATGGGGGCCTGGTCCTATCTGAGACAATTCATGTACACCAAGTTCTTGATTATCGTTGACGACGATATCAATGCGCGGGACTGGAAGGATGTTATGTGGGCGGTTTCGACCCGCATGGATCCAGTGCGAGATATTACCATGATCGAAGACACGCCCATTGATTATCTGGACTTTGCTTCCCCAAAATCTGGCCTTGGCGGCAAGGTTGCAATGGATGCGACCAATAAGCTCCCACCGGAAACCGACCGGGAATGGGGCGAAAAAATCCAGATGGAGAGAGACGTCGTCGACAGGATTGATAAAATCTGGGATAGCCTTGGACTGCCCGGTAACGGCAAATCGATCTGGTCCTAAGTCAAAATGGAAATGATGACAGATCCGATTTTTTACTGTGTTGCAGTGCCTGCTATTCTGCTTGTGGGAATTTCCAAAGGCGGGTTTGCCGGATCACTGGGGATGCTGGGAGTTCCTTTGTTGGCGCTGCTTATTTCTCCGGTGCAGGCCGCGGCAATTATCCTACCGATCCTCTGTCTCATGGATATTTTTGGCATCATCGCCTATCGCAAAAAATTTCACCTGAAAAACCTCCTCTATCTGTTGCCCGGTGCTTTTGTTGGGATCGGTCTTGGGACGCTCCTTTTTGACCAGTTGAACGAAGATATTGTTCGAATTGTTATTGGCAGTGTCGCTGTTCTTTTTACGCTCAATTACTGGCTAAACCCGTTGGCGACGCAATCGGTTCATCAACCCAGCCTTGCCAGAGGCAGTTTTTGGGGCGGCATTTCCGGCTTTACAAGTTTTGTCGCCCACGCGGGCGGCCCGCCTTTACAATTTTACATGCTGCCGCAAAAAATCGATAAAACCCTGTTCGTTGGAACTGCGACATGGTTTTTTCTGGCCGTAAACTATGTAAAGCTGATCCCCTATGCATATCTTGGACAGCTTTCCACACAAAACCTGTCCACCTCATTGATCCTTTTCCCGCTAGCCCCTATCGGGATCTGGTTAGGGGTGAAACTGCATAAAATGGTCCCGGAACAGATTTTCTATAAACTGGCCTATTTTCTGTTGGTGGTGACCGGCGGAAAATTGTTATTCGATGGATTAAACGGCCTTTTGAATTTTTTCTAATTCCATTTTTAGCGTCAATGCTTACCTTAGTAGATATCGTCGATTAAATCCCGTCAGGAAAACATGTCTGATCATAAAGCCAACGAACAAAATTCACTGAACATTCTGGATGACCTTGTCAGAAAGGCACGTGCAAAAGGAGCCGATGCTGCTGATGCCGTCCGTGTGCAGGGCACGTCAACCAGTGTGGCATACCGTTTAGGTGAAATTGAAGAGATCGAAAGATCAGAAGCCCACGATCTTGGTCTGCGTGTCCTGATCGGCAAACAGCAGGCTTTTGTGTCTTCCAACGACACGGATGCCGGTGTTCTGGACGCCTTGGTCGATCGCGCACTGGATATGGCGCGCAACATGCCAGAAGATGCCTATTGCGGCTTGGCAGACCCTGAGCTGCTTGCCAGGGAATTCCCAGAACTCGATCTATATGATCCCTCGACCCAGTCTGCCGAGGAACTGACGGAAACTGCGAAGCAAGCTGAAGAAGCCGCGCTTGCTGTTTCTGGCGTGACCAACTCCGAAGGGGCCAGCGCATCCTTTGGTCATTCATCTATCGCCCTTGCAACATCAGATGGCTTTACCGGATCTTATTCGTCTTCCAGCCATTCCGTAGGAATTTCGGTGATCGCCGGCGAGGGAACCGGTATGGAGCGCGACTACGACTATGATAGCAAACGTCATCTGGAAGAGTTACGAAATGCCGCTGACGTTGGTCGTACAGCAGGAGAACGCACGGTCAAAAACATAAACCCACGCAAAATGCCGAGTGCTAAAGTGCCGGTTATTTTCAGCAATCGTGTATCCAGCAGCATTGTTGGGCATCTGGCGGGTGCGGTTTCTGGCGCATCGGTTGCCCGCGGCACCAGCTTTTTGAAAGATCATATGGATAAACAGGTCTTCAAGCCTGAAATTTCCATCATCGATGATCCGCATCGCCGGCGCGGTGCAGCATCAAAGCCCTTTGATGGCGAAGGTGTGAAAAATAGCCGAATTGACCTGATTGAAGACGGTGTTCTCAAAAACTGGATCTTAAACAGCGCAACGGCCAAGCAGCTTGGATTGCAATCCAATGGCCGGGCGTCACGGGGCACCTCTTCCCCTCCAGGCTCGTCAACAACCAATCTGTATATGGAAGCTGGTTCATTGAGCCATGACGACCTGATCAAGGACATCAAATCAGGTTTGTATATTACCAGCCTTATCGGTTTCGGCGTGAATGGGGTGACAGGCGATTATAGCCGCGGCGCATCTGGCTTCTGGATTGAAAATGGAGAAATCCTGTTTCCTGTATCTGAACTCACTGTTGCCGGTAATCTGAAGGATATGTTCCTTAATTTGACACCCGCCAACGATCTGGAATTCAAATTTGGAACCAATGCGCCAACATTGAGAATTGATGGAATGATGGTTGCAGGAACGTGAACAGTCGGTACCAAACTGAACAAGAGGAACTTGACAAGGCCGTTCGCCAAGCAGGAAAGATCGCGCTCAGCTTTTTTAACAGTGATTTAAAAAGCTGGGAGAAAAACCCGGGCGACCCGGTGAGCGAAGCCGATATCGCAATTGATTCCTTTTTGAAACAGCATCTTTTAAACAGCCACCCCGATTATGGCTGGCTGTCTGAAGAGACAGCTGATGATCCTGCTCGGTTGAACAAATCACGGGTCTGGATTATCGACCCGATTGATGGCACCCGTTCCTTCATCGCTGGCAAACCGGAATTTACGGTTTGCGCGGCCTTGGTCGAAGATGGAAAACCGGTCTGTGCTGCGGTCTTCAACCCGGTTACTGACGAATTCTTTGAAGCAACGCTCGGTCAAGGGGCCTTTTTAAATGGTGAAAAGCTGAACTGCAGTGACAACCGAAGTCTGGAAAACACCCGATTGCTCGCCAGCCGCAAAGCATTTGAATGGCATAACTGGCTCGAAGATACACCTGGTGCCGACTTTGAACATCTGAATTCCATTGCTTACCGGATTGTCCTTGTAGCATCTCAGCAATATGACGCATCCCTATCGCTCTCGGCTAAAAGCGATTGGGACATTGCCGCTGCGGATTTGATCCTGTCAGAGGCTGGGGGACTTTCCACAACGACCAAGGGCCACCACCTCGTTTACAATCAGAAAGTCCCATTGCATGAGACGGTTATTTCGTCCGGACAGGCACTGCACCCGGAACTGATGAATGTTCTTGGAGATTTTGTCCCCAAAAAGTAAAGCCACGCTGCCTTATTTAGGTCAAAAACTGACCTTATCTGAAACCTTCGTACCGTAAAGAAAGGACCATGATGTTTTACATTCGCAAACTCATTCTAACGTCCCTTTTGCTCATGACTGCTGTTGGAGTCAGTGGATGTTCCAGCACGTGGGAAGGGTTAAAAAGTGATACGAAGAAAAACCTGGAAAAAACGGACAGGGTTCTCTCTGGAAAAGACTAACCAAGTCTAGTTTGCCCGACCTTCCAATAGAAGCTGGGGATCCAACCGTTCTTTAAACCAGTTTAACCGCCAGTCCAGATGCGGACCGCTGGCCCTGCCAGTGGCGCCAATCTCGCCAATTTTTTCGCCCTGTTTTACAAATTGCCCTGCCTTCACTGAGAGTTTCGACAAGTGCGAATAAACAGACACGAGACCGTACCCATGATCGATCATAACGGTTCCGCCTGTATAATACAGATCCTGTTCTGACAGTCTGACAAGACCATCCGTCGAACTGAAAACAGGGGTTCCAACAGGCGCGGCAATATCCAAACCGTAATGAGGGCGCTTTGGAATATCGTTCAGAACCCGCTGGCTCCCGAAGACACCGCTAATCCGGCCGGACGCTGGCCATTTCCAGCCAGTTAGAAACCATTTTTCATCAGTGTCTATTGCCCGAATTTTTGCAATCTCACCATTTTCCCGGCGAATTCGTTTTAAGAACTGCTCACTGGGCGTGACCTTTGACGGCGGCAATCCGTTTATCCGTTCTGTTTTGTATTGCCGTTTTGATATCTTCAACCGTTTTTTTGTTATCGTGCCATCCGGACGCTTAACCTCTAATAAAGCCTCAGCTTTATGATCCCGTCCAAATCCGAACACAAACTCGCCGGTGTCAGAAACCCGAATTTCCTTGCCATTCAGCGAAATAGAAGCCCCAGGCGCCGTTTTCCCCAAAATAAGGCCGCCTTGGGTAAATGCTCCCTTCAGCTCCAACTCTCCAGCGACTAAGGGCGTCCCCCAAAGACAGCATAAAACCGCAATTATTCGTATCACAAAAGCGTCCCCTGAGTTGGCTTATTCTCTGGTTTATCCGCACCGGTTTTGTTTTTTTTTGGCGCACTGATGTTAGTTGTTTTCAGGCGCTCTGCCCCAAAAACAGCGGGAGCGTCACCATCTTTCATTCGAACGGTTACCAGTTTCCCTGCCTTCGCCTGCTTAACAGTCGATATCACCTTCCCGTCTTCATCCTGAACAATGCTGTACCCTCTGGACAGAACATTTTTAAACGAAAGACTTTCCAGCAGACGATAGGAAGTGTCCAGTTGATGGGACAGGCGTTCGGTCTTGACTTTGACAGCCCGAGATAGCCGTCCTTCATAATTTGCAAGCCGTTCCTGATACTGAACAAACCCACGGGTCAAGACGTCGGGTCGCAAAAGGGCCCCCGTACTGAGAAAACGTTGCTGCTTCATAGACACCATATTCTGAACAGACTGGCGCAACCGGTTTTCCAGATGATCCAGATGCTGAACTTTTTCCGCAATCATGGATTGAGGATCACGCAAACCGCGAGCGAGCCCCTGCAAACGATCCTTTTTTTCCTGAACAGACCGGGATAATCCCCGTCGCTTTCGGCGTTCAAGGTCGTCGACATAGGCCAACAATTCAGAACGAACCGGAACAGCCATCTCGGCCGCGGCCGTGGGTGTTGGTGCCCGCCGGTCCGAAACGTAATCGATCAATGTTGTGTCTGTTTCATGCCCGACAGCGGAAATAAGCGGTATCTGACTTTCAGCCGCCGCGCGAACCACTTCTTCCTCGTTGAAGGCCCACAGATCTTCCAGACTGCCGCCACCCCGCGCAACGATAAGCAGGTCAGGCCGACGAATTTCACCGCCTTCGCCGATCGCATTGAAACCTTTAATAGCGGCAGCGATTTGTGAAGCAGCTGTCTCCCCCTGCACCAACACAGGCCACAACAGCACATGTGTGGGAAACCGATCCCGCAAACGATGAAGGATATCCCGAATCACAGCACCGGTCGGTGAGGTCACAACACCGATCACACGCGGAAGGTACGGCAGCGCCTTTTTTCGCTCAGGCGCAAAAAGTCCCTCTGCCGCCAATTTCCGTTTTCTTTCTTCCAATAACGCCATCAAGGCGCCAACACCCGCAGGTTCCATGGCCTCAATAACGATCTGGTATTTGGAGCGTCCGGGATAGGTTGTCAGCTTGCCTGTACAGATCACTTCCAATCCGTCTTCTGGCCGAAATGAAAGTTTTTGTGCGGTTCCGCGCCACATAATACCGTCCAGAACGGCTTTATCGTCCTTCAAGGCAAGATAAACATGGCCAGACGCCGCGCGCTTCAGGCCGGAGATTTCTGCCCGCACTCGAACATGCCCGAACTGATCCTCAACCGTACGTTTTAAAGCACCGCTCAGCTCTGAAACTGTGAATTCATGAATGTTGGTCGTTTGAGGGGTGTGAGAATCTGACACTTCTTGCCTTTAGAATATTTGTTTCGCAACGTCACTATGATACAAACTCTACACTCTCCCATAGGGGCAACGAAACAGGAAAATAGCGTTTTTCACATGAATGTATTGGTAATCGGTTCCGGCGGCCGTGAACACGCCCTCTGCTGGGCTTTGAATAAATCCGAAGCAATTGATGTTCTTTATTGTGCTCCTGGAAATGGCGGCATAGATCAAGTGGCGACGTGCGTGTCAATCGATACCGCTGATCACCCCAGTGTTATTCAATTTTGCCGGGACAATGCGATCGAATTTGTCATTGTCGGACCCGAAGCTCCGTTGGTCGAAGGATTGGTGGATAGCCTATCTGCCGCTGGCCTTCCTGCGTTTGGCCCGCGAAAAGGCGCCGCAGAACTGGAAGGATCAAAAGGGTTTATGAAGGACCTGTGCCGGGAATACGATATTCCAACGGCAGCTTATGAACGATTTGACAATGCTGAAACGGCAAAATCCTATCTGGATAGTCAGTCACTACCAATTGTGATCAAAGCCGATGGTCTTGCTGCCGGGAAAGGGGTCATCATTGCGCAATCCCGATCAGAAGCCGACGCCGCCATTGACGATATTTTTGGAGGGCTGTTTGGTGCCTCCGGCACTGAAATTGTTATCGAGGAATTTATGCAAGGCGAAGAGGCCAGTTTCTTTGTTTTGACAGACGGCGAAACCATTTTACCGTTAGTGACAGCGCAGGACCATAAAGCCGTTGGAGATGGCGATACCGGACCGAATACTGGTGGCATGGGCGCCTATTCCCCTGCGCCCGTCATGACAGATGAAATGATCCAGATGACAATCGACACCATAATCAAACCCACGGTTGCCGCAATGAAAGACCGCGGGGTTCCGTATACGGGAGTTCTGTATGCAGGTTTGATGATTACAGAAACAGGGCCAAGGCTAATTGAATATAATGTTCGCTTTGGTGATCCTGAGTGTCAGGTTATTTGCGCCCGCCTTGACAGCGATATTCTACCTGCCCTGCAAGCGACGGCCAATGGTACTTTGGATGAAGTCTCATTAAATTGGAAAGAAACGACAGCTCTACTGGTCGTTATGGCCGCAAACGGCTATCCTGGGGCCTATGAAAAAAATACGGAAATTAGTGGTCTGGATGACGCAAACGCCATTGATGACGTGACCGTCTTCCACGCCGGCACAAAAAAGGAAAACGGGAAAATTCTGGCCACAGGCGGGCGGGTTCTTGGCGTAACTGCCACTGGAAATTCCGTAAGTCAGGCCCAAGCCAAAGCCTATCAGGCCGTTTCCAAAATTGACTGGAAAGAAGGCTTTTGCCGAAAGGATATTGGCTGGCGAGCCATTGCGCGGGAACAACAAAAATAAAAAAGGGAACGTTATGACCACTTCATCTTCTGATTTTTCAGGTATTATGGATGTTCAGGAAAAACATCAAATTGATGCCAATGCCTTACAAGCTTACATGAACGGAAATGTGGATGGCTTTGAAGGTCCGCTGGAAATAAGCCAGTTCAAGGGTGGTCAATCCAACCCCAGTTACATGCTGTCGACACCCAATAAAAAATATGTCCTGCGACGCAAGCCCCCTGGAAAACTCCTTCCATCCGCCCATGCGGTAGACCGAGAATTCAAAGTAATCAGTGGGTTGGCAAATACAGATGTGCCGGTTCCAAAAACCTATTGTTTATGCGAGGACCCTGCCGTTCTCGGCACCATGTTCTATATCATGGATTTCGTCGATGGTGTTGTCGAGTGGGATCCCGCCATTCCACACTTCACCAATGAACAACGCGCCACTACGTTTGATTCCATGAACGCCGCCATGGCCGCCTTACATAGCGTAGATTATAAAGCGGTTGGGCTCGATGATTTTGGTAAGCCGACGGACTATCTGGCCCGGCAGATCAACCGGTGGTCCAAGCAATATAAGGCGTCGGAAACCGAGGTTATTCCAGAGATGGATAAGCTTATGGCCTGGTTACCGGACAATATTCCGGCTGGCGATGAAACGTCTATTGTTCATGGAGATTATCGCCTTGATAACACCATGCTGGACAAAGAGAGTAAAAAGGTGATTGCCATACTAGATTGGGAATTATCCACACTCGGCCACCCAATCGCTGATTTTTCCTATCACTGCATGACCTGGCGTCTGGAACCGGAGCTTTTCCGCGGACTAAAGGGACTTGATTTGCCCTCCTTGGGTATTCCGACAGAAGAGGAATATGTCGCAGCCTATTGCAAACGTACAGGCCACGATACTATCGATAACTGGGACTTTTATATGGCCTACAACATGTTCCGTCTCGCTGCCATCTTGCAAGGCATCATGGGCCGCGTAGTCGACGGAACGGCCTCCAGTCCGCATGCAAAAGAAATGGGCGCCCGCGCCAAACCTCTTGCAGTAAAAGGTTGGGAACAGGTAGAAATGATCCTAAAGAAATAAAAACTCCGCATAACAAACAAAAACAGAAAGGACTGGGGCATGAGCGATAACGCAGATGTTATTCCGGTACGGGAGGCCCATAAATTCGATGAAGGCAAATTCATCGATTATCTCAACGAACATGTCGAAGGCTTTTCCGGGCCGCTAACCATCAATCAGTTTGAGGGCGGCCAATCTAATCCGACATTTTTGCTAAGCACACCAAATCAGCAATATGTTATGCGAAAAAAACCCCCTGGGGTGCTGCTGCCCTCCGCGCATGCCGTGGAACGCGAATATCGCATTATGTCTGCATTACAGAAGACGGATGTCCCGGTCGCGAAAACCTTTTGTCTTTGCGAAGATGCTGATGTCATCGGAACCCCCTTCTACATCATGGAAAAAGTGGAAGGCCGAATTCTTCGCGAACCCGCCATACCGGGTATGGACCCTGCTGAACGTTCCGCAATTTATGATGCCATGAACGACACATTGGCAAAGATGCACAATGTGGATGTGGATGCAGCCGGACTTAGCGATTTTGGTAAAAAAGGAAACTATTTCGAACGTCAAATCGGTCGGTGGACCAAACAATACCGCGCGTCCCAAACCGACGAAGTCGAACCTATGGAAAATCTGATCAATTGGCTTCCAAAGAACCTGCCAAATGATGATACGACAACCATTTGTCATGGTGACTACCGTCTTGAGAATATGATTATTCACCCAACAAAGCCGGAAGTATCAGCAGTGCTGGATTGGGAACTGTGTACTCTCGGGCACCCTCTTGCTGATCTTGGATATAACTGCATGACCTACCATTTCATGCATCCTGCATCGGGCGGATTGGTTGAAACAGACTTCGCCGCGACTGGTATACCAACCGAGCAGCAATATATTGACGCCTATTGCAAGCGAACCGGTCGGGACGGTATCGAAAACTGGGAATTCTATATCGCCTTTTCATTCTTCAGATTGGCAGCGATTGTCCAAGGCGTTTACAAGCGTGGTCTGGATGGTAACGCCAGTTCTTCACGTGCGACCCAATATGGTGCATTTGCTCAGATGCTGTCGATGCTAGGCTGGAGCAAAGTCCAGAACAAGTAATCTCAATCAGGAGAACCGTCGCGCAGGCGGTCTCCTGCTTTACCTGCTATCTGGTATTGACTGCAAACATCCCCCAAAAGAGCACTAAAAAACCCGCCAACTCTGGCGGGTTTATTTTATTTCTGGAGACTTTCAGCGCCTTTGACCCTGAGATCCATCCAATTTTGCAGACATTCGCCGGTATTCATAACGGCGCCCGCTGTGGAGCCCAGTCCGGATATGCCAGATATACCCGCATATTCAGAGAGTTCCTGTGTCATCCATTCGCATGGATCAAGACTCTGATACCGGTATAAAAAGCCGGCAACCACGACAACGACTGCAATCGCTGACCATCCAATTGTCTTGATCATACTGTAATTCCCAAATTACTACGCCTACGAAACGAAAGGCCTGTATATAAGACCGCCCCGAAGTATGCAAAGAAAAAGCCCTCGCATCTGCAGCAAGGGCTTCTTTTATCCTGGATAACGATGACAGATTAATCGTGTTTTTTCAGTTCCAGACGTGCAATCTGGTTTCTGTGAACTTCATCCGGTCCGTCAGCAAGACGCAATGTCCGAGCCCCTGCATAGGCAGACGCCAGACCAAAGTCACTGGTCACACCGCCACCGCCATGGGCCTGAATAGCCCAATCAATAATTTCACAGGCCATGTTTGGTGCAACAACCTTGATCATGGCGATTTCGGCCTTGGCTTTTTTGTTACCAACCGTATCCATCATGTAGGCCGCTTTCAGGGTCAGCAAACGGGCCTGCTCAATCTTGGCGCGAGATTCAGCGATTCTTTCAAGCGTAACCGTCTGCTCTGCAACTGGTTTACCAAATGCCACGCGAGATTTCACACGAACACACATTTTTTCAAGGGCCCGTTCAGCCACACCGATCAAACGCATGCAGTGATGAATTCGTCCTGGGCCAAGCCGCCCTTGAGCAATTTCAAAACCACGGCCTTCACCAAGCAGAATGTGATCGGCTGGAACACGAACGTCTTTAAAATCAACTTCCGCATGGCCATGAGGCGCATGGTCATACCCAAATACAGGTAGGAAGCGCTTGATTTCAATCCCTGGTGTATCCATTGGCACGATGATCATGGACTGCTGATTATAGACGGGCGCTGTTTTGTCAGTCTTACCCATAAAAACCAGTACTTTACAACGAGGGTCCATCGCACCGGATGTCCACCATTTCCGGCCATTAATCACATACTCATCTCCATCACGAATGATATCCGATTCAATGTTGGTTGCATCTGATGATGCGACCCTTGGCTCGGTCATAGCGAAGGCAGAGCGGATATCACCGTTCAACAGTGGAACAAGCCATTTTTCTTTCAGCTCATCATTTGCATACCGTTCGAACACTTCCATATTGCCAGTGTCAGGGGCGGCGCAGTTGAAAACTTCAGGGGCAAACGAGACGCGTCCCATTATTTCGCATAACGGCGCATATTCAAGATTTGTCAACCCGGCGCCACGGTCACTTTCAGGCAGAAACAGGTTCCATAAACCCGCTTCTTTCGCCTTCACTTTTAGCTCTTCGACAATAGCCGTTGGTTGCCAACGATCCCCTTCATTAACCTGCTCTTCAAACACATCTTCATTCGGATACACATGCTCATCCATAAAGGCCTGTACACGTGCTTGTAATTCTTTGACCTTGTCAGAATATTCGAAATTCATGCTGTTTCCCTTTTTTGTTTTGTTTTTTGTTTGTTGTTTTTCTTATCGCCGGGTGGCAAAGAAATTCTTTAGCAATTCAGCCGACTTTTTTTCGCCAATACCACCGTAAACTTCTGGTTTATGGTGACAGGTAGCGTGATCAAAAACTCGGGCGCCATGTTCCACACCCCCACTTTTTGGGTCGAACGCTCCAAAATACAATCTACGAATTCTCGCATGAGAGATAGCGGACGCGCACATGGCACAGGGCTCCAAGGTCACATACAGATCACAATCGGTCAGCCTTTGGCTACCAACCATATTAGCCGCAGCACGAATTGCAAGCATTTCAGCGTGAGCAGTTGGATCGTGACGCCCCACCATCTGATTTCCATTTGTCGCAACAATGCGCCCTGTTTTAGAATCAACCACAATAGCCCCAACAGGGACCTCACCCTGCTTCGCCGCTATTTCTGCGGTGTGCAGTGCATTTTCCATAAAATTTGTAAGTTCCAGATCCATCCCACAAAAGTGCCGAGATTATGGGTTTGCGTCAAGTGACAACCATATTTCATTCATTTTTTCCTGATAGCCTGTCTCATCGCTTGTTTCATTTCGCCGGGAGGCTTAAAAGAAAGCATGAAAAAACCTATTATTGGCATAACTCTGGATTCTGAGGATCCGGGTGCCTATTCGAACATGCCCTGGTATGCCTTGCGCCAAAATTATGCGGATGTCATTACCCAAAACGGGGGTCTACCGATTGCCCTGCCTCATGAACCCGAGATGACGGATCAATATCTTGATCTGATTGATGGGCTGGTCGTGACGGGCGGCGCCTTTGATGTGGACCCCGCGATGTTTGGTGCCACATCACGGCATTCGACTGTCGTGACCAAGGACAAAAGAACAGCGTTTGAGCGCAACATGGCAGAGGCCATGCTGAAAGCAGACAAACCCGTTCTGGGTATTTGCGGCGGGCAGCAACTTTTGCATGTCATTCTGGGCGGTACGCTCATCCAGCATATCCCGGATGAAGTGGAAAATGCCCTCGCCCACGAACAGCCCAACCCCCGAACCGAAGCTGGTCATAATGTCAGCGTCCGGGAAGGAACGCTTCTTCACCGAATTGTGGGCACAACCACTCTTCCCGTTAACAGCGCGCACCATCAGGCTGCAAAAGATGTATCAGAAAACATTACGGTGAATGCTACTGCATCCGATGGCGTTATTGAAGGTATCGAAGACAATCGGTACCGGTTTTGCCTTGGCGTGCAATGGCACCCCGAATATTTGATTTCAGACGGGGACCGAAAAATTATGGAAGCGTTTATTCAGGAAGCGGCAAAATAACATGACTGATGAGACTGAAAAAAAAGAACGCATTGCAAAGCGGATGGCCCGGGCAGGATTGTGTTCACGCCGGGATGCGGAACGCTGGATTGCGGCAGGCCGTGTAGTTGTGAACGGTACCAAACTGGATAGCCCAGCTTTTACTGTGTCGCCAACGGACACGATCATTGTTGATGGTAATCCGCTCCCCAAAAAGGAGCGTCCTCGCCTTTGGCGCTACCATAAACCCGTGGGCTTGGTAACAAGCCACAAAGACGAAAAAGGCCGCGACACAGTGTTTGACAAGCTGCCTGAGGATATGCCGCGTGTCATCTCTGTGGGCCGCCTGGACTTAAACTCGGAAGGGCTTCTTCTTTTAACTAATGATGGAGAACTTGCGCGTCGTCTGGAACTCCCTGCAACAGGCTGGAAACGCAAATATCGTGTACGTGTGCACGGACACCCCAAAGAACGTGATCTGCAACTGTTGCGCAAAGGCGTGACCGTCGAAGGCGTTAAATATGGCGCAATCGAAGCCGATCTTGATAGTACAAAAGGTGCAAATTCCTGGCTAACCATTTCCCTGCGCGAAGGAAAAAACAGGGAAATCCGGAAAGTCATGGAATTCTTAGGCTACACAGTTCTAAGGTTGATCCGGGTTTCATATGGACCACTGCAGCTTGGGGAGTTGGAAGACGGTAAGGTTGAAGAAGTAAAATCGAAAATCCTGCGGGACCAAATGGGTGTCGAAAAATTTGAAGAAGAAGACGACGAAACACCGGAAATAACCGATAAGAACCGGCGAGGAAGGCCCACTCTGCGGACCAAAGGCGGACCAAAGCCCACTGAAAAAAGAGGTGCCAGGTCACAGCCTCACAAACCCGGTAGCATGCAAGGCAAACGCCCGGCGCCGTCCAGAAACCGGTCTGGGAAAAAATCCTGATGCGTATTGTTGGCGGCGAATTTCGCGGTAAGAAACTTTTTTTCCCAGAAGACAAACGTATTCGCCCGACCGCAGACCGCACGCGCGAGGCATTATTCAATATTCTGGCCCATGGTAGTGACTACCGTACGACGAATGGTGCGTTACCGCTTGGCGTTCGGGTCGTTGATGTTTTTGCCGGTACCGGCTCCCTCGGTGTTGAGGCGCTTTCACGCGGGGCGAGCCATGTCACATTTGTGGACAATCACCCAGCCAGCCTAAAACTGATCAAAGAAAATGTTGCGTTGGTTGATGGACGCGGAAAAGCCGATATTCTCAATCGAAATGGCAATCTGCCTGGCAATGCTGGCTATCCCGCCGATCTGGTACTGATGGACCCACCTTATGGAGAAAATCTTGCGCTACCCTGTCTGGAAGGTCTCGACAAGGGCGGGTGGTTAAAAGAAAACACCATTATTGTCATCGAACTTGCGACGAAAGATAAATTGGATGTTCCCGATCGTTTTGAGACCCTGGATGAACGCAAATACGGGGCTGCAAAGCTTATTTTTCTGCGAAAAAACTGACTTCATTTTCGGAGACAATATGTTTGTATTTTTCATATTGGCCCTGAATTAGACTTAACCTTTCCTGAAATACTGGCGGTGCGCCCGCATCCAGAAATGGGGCAACCAGCGGATCAAATGCCGTGTTTTGAAACTCCAGAGAAAGACTGGCGCGTGGGGGCACAGCCCCCTCCTTAAAGGTTCCGCCCCAATGCACAAGATCCTGCGGCCACCCAAGAACAGACCCCGCCGCCGCGGGTAAGGGCTGAGCATACGGTTCCAGTAAAGCCTGTTCCATTTCAGGATTGTCCCGCAAAACATGTTCTTTCTCTCGCGGTAATACGAACATGCAGCCATTTTCTTCTGTGCAATCAGTCAAGGGTATCCATAAAGACAAACTCATCAGCATTTTGTCCCCGCCCAAATCAAAAACCGTTTCCAAATGACAATCCTGATGCGGCCGCCATCCCCGCTCCCCCGGTGCATCGAAATACCAGGCCCACAGGTTTGGCAACAAGGCATATTCATCGCCAAGGAAATGGCCAATGAGCTGATTTAACTGCTTGAACAAATACCAGGGTTGATCAAAAACATAGATGTAAACAGGTGGAATTCCTTTTGCCTGCATCAAAGTCAAGGCCTTCAGGAGAGGATGCAGCTGTTCTTGGCTAAAAACCGGTTTTTCATGAATAAACCCGTTACCCCAAACACCCGTTGCGATGTCATCCAGTCTGTCGTCAGAGAAATCAATTTGCGGAAACGTATATGCCTCCTCAATGGTCAGTTCTGGGCAAAGAGACTCCCAGTCTTTTTTCGAAAGGTTAGACATTTTGCCCCGCGACATACCCAGAAGACCATGCCCATTGAAAATTATAGCCTCCCAGAAAGCCTGTTACATCGACAGCTTCACCGACAAAATAAAGACCGGGCACCTCTTTTGTTTCCATTGTTTTTGAATTCAGGCACGCTGTGCTCACACCGCCCAAAGTAACTTCCGCTTTCCGGTACCCTTCAGTTCCATTGGGCGTAATTGAAACGTCTTTTATAGCTGCGGTTACCTGAGACAGAAGTCTGTCTGAACAATTTCCAAATTCAGGCAATGGTGGTGTTTTCTCCAACAGTTTTTCGACCAGGCGGGACGCCAGATACCGGTTCATAAATTTGATAACACTGCCTTTGGGGTTTTCCTGCCGTTGGGATTTAAGCTGCGACAGCAAATCTTCATCGGGTAGAAAATCAAGATGAATAGCTTTACCGTTTTCCCAAAAAGAAGAAATTTGCAAAATAGCAGGACCACTGACCCCCCGGTGAGTAAACAGGACATTCTCGCGAAAGGATGTTTTTCCGGTTTTCGCGATCACATCAGCCGAAACACCTGACAGGCCCGCGAAGCGCTGCATATCCGGCACATCGAACGTAAAGGGCACCAATCCCGGCTTCATCGGCGTAAGGGAAAGACCGAAACTGCTCGCCATCCGGTGCGCAAAATCATTGGCGCCCATTTTTGGAATAGACAACCCACCCGTCGCAATAACCACAGAGGACGCGTTCACCTGTTCCGTACCGATCCGAATGCTAAAGCCTTTGGGGGCGTGACGTTCAATTCTGTCAGCACCTGCATCACACCAGACGGCAACATTGGCCGCATCGCACTCCTGCAAAAGCATTTCAGTGATCTGAGACGCCGTATTATCACAAAAAAGCTGGCCCAGCTTTTTTTCGTGATAGGCGATGCCATATTTTTCCACAAGATCGATAAAACGTTGCTGCGGATACTGTTTAAATGCCGATTTATGGAAATGTTTATTTTCAGAAAGATATCGATCCGGCGCCGTAAAAAGATTGGTAAAATTGCAACGTCCGCCCCCGGAAATCAGAATTTTCTTGCCAACTTTATCTGATTTTTCAAGAAGTAGGACAGTTTTGCCCCTTTTGCCTGCCTCGATAGCACACATAAGGCCCGCGGCCCCGCCACCAATAACAACCACTTCAAAATTTTTTACTGCTCGTTCTGTCATTGATAATCGTTCCGCTGTATTTCTCTCGCCTTTTAGCGATAAGCCGAACGATTATCAACGTTCTTTCATTAAAAGCGAATGTTCAGATCGAAAAGTGGTAAAAGCTTAGTCGTTTGCTTCTTTTCGAACCATGACGGTTTGTTTCTGGAAAAACCGTCACCTACCGGAACAAGGATATCTCGCCCCCGATGTCCCTTTTCGCGTTTGTAGAATGTTCCGTTGCGGGAGTAGTCGCGGGACCCTGAAATGGTGATTTTTTGATTGCCGTAAAAGAGCTGGATAGCCCCATAGGCAAAGCTGTCATAATGTTCCTTTTGGAGTATTTCGAATGCTCGTCATGTGCTCGGGCAAGCAGAGATACAAAAGCAACAGCCAACAGTCCTGTGAGTGCAATGATCCATTTTGTCATCTGTCCTCCCTTTCCGCGTTGTCCCGAAATCAGGATTGGGTACATCCAATAAACGGTGGAGGCTCAGTTTTCCCTCGTTATCGTCGACCAAACAGCTTTTCGATATCCGTCAGCTTCAATTCAACATAGGTTGGACGCCCGTGATTGCATTGCCCTGAATGCGGTGTTACTTCCATTTCCCGCAACAAGGCGTTCATTTCATCAACCGTCAAGCGCCGGCCGGAACGAACCGAACCGTGGCAAGCCATCGTCGCAAAAACGTCGTCCATCCGGTCTTTCAAGGCAAGCGTCGTATCCAGTTCAGCGAGATCATCAGCAAGGTCCTGAACAAGTGCTTTCACATTGCAGTTCCCGAGCATGGCCGGCGTTTCCCGAATAACAACAGCACCATTACCGAAAGGCTCGACAACCAGCCCCATATCAGCGAGTTCATCTGCCCGTTCGCATAGTCGGCTCGCAGACAATTCGTCCATTTCAACAACGTCCGGTAACAACAGCATCTGCCGGGGAACTGTCTTGTCACTGAAGGCTTTCTTCATGCGCTCCATAACCAAGCGCTCATGCGCAGCATGCTGATCCACCAACACCAACCCATCGCGGGTCTGAGAAACGATATAGGTTTCGTGAAGCTGACTTCTGGCTGCCCCGAGCGGAAAAGCCTGAAAATCATCCCCCTCGCCATGCGACGACGGTCCATTATCGGACTGGGCAACAGGCGCAAAATTGATATCCCGATGATCTTCGCGGCGCGGCTCTTCTGATGCACCCGGGCCCATCGGAGCCTGATACCGGCTGGTCTCTTCAGACATACCCCCCGGATAGGCAGGAGCCATGGCGCCTGACCACCCCCCCATACCCACAGGCTGTGCAGGACGGGATTGCAACGGCATTTGAATAGATTGGGGCTGGAATGATCCAAGTGCCTGTCCGCCGACGGTAGATGACGCCCTGTGTCCATTTTCCGCCAGCGCATTTCGCAACGCCCCAACGATCAAACCGCGTACGCCCCCTGAATCCCTAAATCGCACTTCTGCTTTTGCGGGATGGACGTTGACATCCACCTGATCGGGCGGCAACTCAAGGAATAAAGCGAGCAACGGATGACGATTTCGAGCCAGTAAATCCATGTAAGCACCACGGACAGCGCCTGTGAACAATTTGTCTTTTACGGGCCGTCCATTGACAAACATAAACTGCATGGTCGCATTACCCCGGTTGAAGGTGGGCACCCCTGCAAAACCGGTCAATTTTACGCCATTTCTCTCCGCGTCTATTTTCAATGCGTTGTCTGCAAATTCTCGGCCCATAACGGAACCCAGTCGGTCCAGCCAGGCTTCAAATAAATCGCCTTGTGAGGCCGAAACCCTCAACGCCGTCCGTTTTTCGTCAGAGAGTGAAAAAGCAATGGCAGGATAGGCCATGGCCAATCGGCGCATGACATCGAGTGCCGCCCCGAATTCCGCCCGCTCTGTTTTCAGAAATTTAAGTCGGGCGGGGGTCGCATAAAAAATATCACGGACTTCAACCCGAGTGCCTTGCTGAGCTCCAATTGGTTCCAACTCACCCCGCCGGCCGCCTTCAACATTAAGGGTCCATGCGTTCGTGTCTTCAGCATTGCGGCTGGTAATCCTCATCCGAGACACCGAAGCGATAGACGGAATTGCCTCGCCGCGAAACCCCAGATGCTCGATATTCACAAGGTCTTCATCGGGAAGCTTAGAGGTTGCGTGACGTTCGAAACACAGTTCCAATTCTTCACGGCTCATACCTTTTCCGTCATCCGTGATCGAAATGAGCGAACGCCCGCCTTCGCGCATGACAACATCAATCCGCATGGCACCTGCATCAATAGAATTTTCGACCAGTTCCTTAACCGCAGAGGCTGGTCGTTCAACAACCTCCCCTGCCGCGATCTGATTTACAATATTGTCCGGTAAACGCCGGAGGGTCATCCCTCGCCTCGTAAATACATTTTGGTCAGTTTCTTACCCTCTTCCACTGCAGGCTGATCGAAGGGATTAACACCAAGCAGATGACAGGTAAAGATCGTTTCCAACATATAATGCATGAGCAGCGCTCCAAGAGTTTTCTCATCCAGCTTTTTCAGCTCAATACGACGGAGATACTTGCCACGGCTGGCAAGGGTTGACGCAGTCGCAGAGCCTTCCGCATGCACCACATCACTGATTTTGTGGTCTTTCAGATAATCCAGCGCCGGATCGTCATCGGCAAGAGACACATCCATCAAAGGACTGGTGTCATCCGCATTATTCAGGATCAGTGTAAAAAACTTGTCATTAGGCCCGTCAAGCCATAGTTGCAACTGGCTGTGTTGGTCGATGGGCCCCAAAGCGTTAAGTGGTGTTGTTCCGCGGCCTTCTTTTCCAATACTTTCGGCCCAAAGCTGACGAAACCAATGGGTAAAGGGCTCCAGTTGTTTGGCATAGGGCATCAAAACGCTGATACCGACATTTTCAATTTCATACAAAGCAAACTGACTGGCAGCACCTACACGCGCATTACTTTCAGGGTTGACCAAAGCATCCTGCAAAACGTCCGATGCCCCTTTCCGGACGGCGCGCATATCAATACCGGCAATCATGGCCGGGAGCGCCCCAACCAATGACAAACAGGAAAACCGGCCACCCACGTCCGGGTCATGTGCCAACCGGCGAATGCCCCAGCGGTCAGCAATACGGCCCAGCGGGTTTTCCGTTGGCTCGCAGATAGCAAGGCAATGCTTTGCTACAGCGTCCTTGCCGCCATAATTGTTTAGCGCTTCAACGACCAATAATGTCTGCGCCAAAATTTCGGGAGTGGTGCCGGATTTTGACACCAGAAGAAACAAGGTGTCTTTCAAATCTTCCTCAGCCAAATGCGGCGCCATGACATGATAATCCAGAGTGTCCCAGAAATGCAGTTTCGGATAGACATTTGACGGGTCACGCAGACTGACCAGTACCTGTGCCCCAAGTGACGAGCCACCGATACCCACGACAACAACATAACGATAATTCTGTTTTATCTCGTCGGCCAGCGCCTCAAGCTCGTCCAGATCCTCTGTTTGTTCTGGAAGTGTCAGGATAGGCAAACGCCCCTGATCCTTCAGCACACTCAATGAAGACGCGATCCCTTCTGTCCGTGCTAACGCTTTAGAGAAGGCTGTATAAACCCAATCCGTATAGTCACCGTCTTTTGTAAAACAATTGTCGAATTTTTGCGTATAGGTCATGATTTTTCTTACTATTGTTGGCAGGGTTACAAGAAGACGCATCAAAAACTGGTGGTCAAACCCTATCAAATACAGTTAAAGCCACCCAACACTTTTTGTAGATTTTGAATAATTCAAAGACCTTTTGGTTTTCCAACAACAGCTATCAACAGATTATCAGGATCCATCAATTTATTGGCTACCCGTTTTATATCTTCCAAGGTTACTGCATTAATAAGCTTCGGCCGGTTTTGAAGATAATCGATGGGCAGGTCATGCAGTTGCATGCTGACCATGATATTGGCGATATTGGAGTTTGAAGACAAACGCAATGGAAAGGAACCGTTCAGATAGGTCTTTGCAGAGGCGAGCTCTTTTTCCGTCACACCATTTTCGCGGATCTTCCGAATTTCGGCCCTTACCAATGATATGGCTTCTCCGGCGGAAGCATTACTTGTCCCAAATCCGCCCAGTTGCAGCCCGGCTGACCGTAACGGATAAAGATAGCTGTAAATTGAATAAACCAGCCCGCGCTCTTCTCTGACTTCTTTGTTCAAACGGGACTCGAACCCACCGCCGCCCAGAATATAATTCAACACGTAGGCCGCGTAATAATCATCGTCATCTCTTAAAACACCTTGTCCACCAAAGACCACCACACTTTGCGGGATGTCCTGATCAATTACGATCACCCCTTTTTCAGTATTCGGGGCCGCAATCTCAGGCGTATTGATTTCAGCTTTTTTTGGAATGGGCAAAAACGTTTTATCAAGAAGAGTCATAAGTTCTTCTTTGGAAATATCTCCAATCACCGAGATAACCATATTGTCTCTTGCGATCTGACGTTTTTTGAAGTTTTTCAAATCATTAATGGTAATACGTTTAACGCTCTCCACCGTTCCGTCACTTGGAACAGCATATGGGTGTCCATCAAAAGCGGCTTCGAACCAGGCCCTGCCTGCAAGACTATTCGGATCTGAAAGCTTTCTGTTCAAGTTGACCAGAATCTGATTACGAATTCTTTCGACTGGCTCTTCGGCAAACTGAGGATCCGTAATCGCCAATCCAAACAGGCGGAAAGCTTCTTCACGGTTTTCGCGCAAGGTCTTCAAGCTCCCTTGAAAATTGTCCTTTGCCGCATCGAAACGCAATGAAATCGCCAAATCAGAAAGTCGCGTCTGAAAAGCACGGCTGTCCAGGTCACCCGCCCCTTCATCCATTGTAGAGGCCGCGAGACTGGCAAGGCCGGCTTTGTCTTTACCATCCAGACTTGCCCCGCCGCGCCAGACCACTTCCATACTGACAATCGGAATGGATTTTTCCTGAACAAACCAGGCTTTGATACCGCCCTTAGTTGTAACCTCCTGAATATCAGCGCTCAAAGCCGGGACTGGCAATAGACCAACAAGTATGACCAGGGCGGATAAAAACGATGTCTTCATTGAGAAAGTTCCCATGTTATTTACCCTCCGGCAGGAGATGTCCCACGACTGACTGTCGATCAACAAAAACCTTTTTCGCCGCCTGTTGTATCTGTTCGGCGGTCACCTGATTAATCTGTGCAGGCCAGTTGACAATATTATCCAGCGTCTCCCCACTGGCCAGCGCCCCACCAAAAATATTTGCGGCACCACTGATGCTGTCACGCGCGTAAATCGCCGCAGCAAGAAGTTGCTTCTTTGCGCGCGTGACTTCCTCTTCCGTCACACCGTTTTCAACAACATCTGCAACTATCACGGCGATTTTCTCTTCCAACTGTTCCAACTCAATACCGTTTGAAGGCACGCCATACAGCGTGAACCCGGACGGATCAAAAGAGCCTGCGCGATAGTAACTTCCAACTGACGCTGCTATTTTCTCATCAATCACCAGCCTGGAATAAAGCCGACTTGTTACGCCTCCGCCGAGAATTTCTGTTAGAACCTCTAAGGCGCGAACCTCACCCAGATCACCGGTGCGCGCACTCGGCGCCAAATACACCTGCCGCCAGGACGGCTCCCGCACCCGCTTATCCTTCATTACCAAAATCCGCTTGGCAAGTTGAGGGGGCTCTTGCAAACGCACTCTAGGTTCTATCTCGATGGGTTTAGCCGGGCCATAATATTTTCTTGCAAGGTCGAATACGTCATTCGCATCAACATCGCCCGCTACCACCAGAATTGCATTGTTCGGCGCATAGTGCTTTTTGTACCAGTTTATGGCATCCTGCGTTGTCAGCTGTTCTATCTCATGCCTCCAGCCAATCACCGGGATTCCATACGGGTGGGCCAAAAATTGCGCGGCACTCATTTGTTCGCCTAGCAAGGCGTTGGGATTGTTGTCCGTCCGCTGAGACCGTTCTTCCAAAACGACCTGCAATTCAGCCCCAACAGCGTCATCACTTAAAATCAGATTGGTCATCCGGTCCGCTTCCATTTCCATTAAAAGCGGCAATTTATCGACACTGGCATTTTGGTAATAAGCTGTATAGTCAGAGGAGGTAAATGCATTGTCCTGCCCACCATTTTGAGCAACGATTGCAGAGAACTGGCCAGATGGAATTTTCTTCGTGCCTTTGAACATCAAATGTTCAAGAAAATGGGCGATACCTGATTTCCCGGCAGGCTCGTCCGCCGAACCGGCCCGGTACCAAACCATGTGAGTCACAACAGGCGCGCGATGATCTTCGATCACCACTACATCCATCCCATTTTCAAGAGTAGTTGTTTTTGGTTCAAATAACGTTGGAATTTTGCCGGTATCTGCAAGTGCCGCAGATATCAATGCACCACTTAAAACGCAGAAAACGATAACTCTGGTAACGAGTTTTTTCATTCTGTTCAGGCTCCCTTTATCCTCTTCCTTCATTAAGGAGATGATGCAACGGATTGCAAGTGCAGAATGCAATTAATAGGGTAACGTTTTGATGAAAAGCACAGATTTCGGAATATCTCCTGTGCCTTGTTAATCAAAGCCTAGTCAAAAAGACCTTCAAGTAATGCCCGTTTACGCCGTTCGATGGTTGGGGTATCCCCGCCAGCTGACGGTGAGTTACCCAAAGCTGCATTTTCCTGAATTCGTTTCTTTTCCTGAACCGGATCAACAACGGATCCATATTTAGGTTGCGTTTGCCAGAACATGATCTTTTCGACCAATGTTTCATCATTTTCAGCAAGCGTTGATGTTTCCTGATCCACAACTTCGCGAATGGCTGGATCAACGACGTCCGCATCTGCTTTTCGCAACAACGCCAATTCACCGGCAGACGTTCCCGCGGCTGCGGCTTCTTCCTGTGTAATCACACCACTTGAAGAAGAACGCCCGAACAACGTATTTCGCGCATTTTCCTGTACTTTGAAATCCTGTGGTCCGCGCTGACCTGGAGACGGCGGACGCAAGGAAAAGTCAGGCGGAATAATCAATGGCGCCTTTGTCAGAACCGCGAATTCATCCGGGGCTTTTTTGCCATCAATCCCCAACGCCTGTCGCGTACCCTCACAGCCTGTCAGTACAACAGTGCTGAGAAGAAGACAAACTGTCATTCCCGATAATTTAGACATTTGAATACCCCCTTGGATTACGGGTCTTTTTTAGACGAATTTTCGTCAAAAAACAAGCTTTGCACCAACATAAGTAAAACACCGCCGACAATACACATATCGGCAATGTTAAAAGCAGGCCAACGCATAAAAATAAGGTCAACATCAAAAAAGTCAGCAACCCGCCCATAATGCAGACGATCAATGACATTCCCCAAGGCACCGCCCAGCACCAGACCAAGTGACAATCCAAGCAGTTTATCCTGGGTTCTTGCCATCCAAATGACCAACACCAGACAGATCAGCAAAGAAACACCGATCAAAATCCAGCGTGTCACCTCACCGCCTGCAAACATGCCAAAACTGACACCGCTGTTCCAAACCATAACCAGCCGGAAAAACGACGTCACATCGATCCCGTAGGGATGTGACGCCATGAATTCAACCATTTGAATTTTGAAGACCTGATCAATGGCAACACTAATGGTTGCCACAATCAGACCTAATCTCAACACTGGGTTCACTCGATATCCTTTATGTCGACAGGCTGCTCACAACATCTGCACACCGACCGCACAGATCGTCATGGTCTTGCTGTTTACCCACTTCGTCCAGCACCTTCCAGCAACGCTGGCATTTTTCACCTTGAGCTATCGCCGGAACAACCGCAACCCCGTCAACATCCTCCAAAGTGAAGGCATCTTCAGGAGCAGCATCCCGAACAAGCGTCAAGCCAGACGTAATACAGATATCATCAAGTGGCAAAGCTTCAAGGAGTGAATAGTAATCTTCGTTCACAAACACCGCTGGCGCCGCCTGCAAACTGGACCCAATTCTTTTTTCGCGGCGTTCAATTTCCAGCGCGCCTGTGACAACACGACGGAACGACCGGACCTGAGACCACTTTTCATCCAAGACCTCGTTGCGCCAACTTGCGGGGATGTCGGGGAACTGGTTCATATGAACACTGTAGTCTTCATCCGGGAAGCGGGCCTGCCAGGTTTCTTCAGCGGTGAAAACCAGAACCGGGGCCAACCAGGCAGTCAGACAATGGAACAATTGATCCAGAACAGTCCGAGCCGCGCGGCGGCGGACATCGTTCACACCATCGCAGTATAAAACGTCTTTTCTGATGTCGAAATAGAAGGCAGACAGTTCAAGGGTACAGAAATTCTGTACAGCCGAGAACATCCGGCTGAACTCATATTCATTGCAATTTTTGCGAACTTGCTCGTCCAGAACGGAAAGACGGTGAAGCACCCATTGCTCCAATTCCGGCATGTCTGCAACATCAACTTTTTCTGCATCATCCCAGTCCGCCAGATTACCAAGAATGAACCGCAGGGTGTTTCTCAGGCGACGATAACTGTCAACCTGGCCCTGAATAATTTCATTACCAATCCGCATGTCTTCGGTGTAATCAGACGCCACCACCCAAAGCCGCAGGATATCAGCGCCACTCTGCTTGATGATTTTCTCAGGAACAACGGTATTCCCCAATGACTTGGACATTTTCCGTCCTTTGCCATCCATCACAAAGCCATGCGTCAGAACGCCATCATACGGCGCACGTCCGCGAGTACCACAAGATTCCAAAAGAGAAGAATGGAACCATCCACGATGCTGGTCCGTGCCTTCCAGATACAGATCTGCAGGCCATTTCATCTCTGGACGGTTTTCCAGAGTAAAGGCATGGGTACTCCCTGAATCGAACCATACATCCAGAATATCCATGATCTGCTCGTAATCATCAGGATCATATTTGTCCCCGAGGAAACGGCTGGCATCAGAGGCAAACCATGCATCTGCACCTTCGGCTTCCATCGCATCAACGATCCGGCCGTTAACGTCTTCGTCGCGGATAATTTCGCCGGTTTCTTTATGCGCAAAAACCGTGATCGGCACACCCCACGCGCGTTGCCGTGACAGGACCCAGTCCGGCCGGCTTTCCACCATCGTATAAAGTCGGCGATGTCCTGATTTAGGATACCATTTGGTGTCGTCGATGGCCTTCAGGGCTTTCTTCCGCAAATCATTGGTTTCCATCGATACGAACCATTGGCTGGTATTTCTGAAAATCAACGGTGCTTTTGAACGCCATGAATGCGGGTAGGAGTGCTTGATTTTACCGCGTTTCAGCAATGCGCCCGCGGCTTGCAGCTCATCGGCCACATGGTCATTGCATTTATACACATGCTCCCCCGCAAACATCGGAACATGTTTGAAGAATGTACCATCTTCATCCACAGTCTGAGGGATTTCGATATTATGCTCTTTGCAGACCTCGAAATCTTCCTGACCATGGCCAGGGGCAGTGTGAACAAAGCCCGTACCGGCATCCACCGTAACATGATCACCATCCAGCAATGGTACGGGGAAATCATATCCTTGGCCCGCAAACGGGTGGCGGCAAATAACATCGGCAAACGCGGAGCCTTTACCTGTCCAAAATGTGTCTGTTTCCGTAATACCTGCTTCTGACTTCAAGTCTTCGAGCAAGGCCTCAGCCACGAAGAATTTTTCGCCAACCTTACCAAGGCTGTCTTCCGCAACCGCTGTCACCTGAACACCGACATAATCGATTTCAGCACCATAGGAAATGGCACGGTTACCGGGCATCGTCCATGGCGTGGTTGTCCAGATAACGATACTGGCGCCTTCCATGAAATCAGCCCTCTGCTCCACAGGGAAGCGAACATAGATCGTTGTCGAGACATGATCGTGATATTCGACCTCAGCCTCGGCCAGTGCCGTTTTTTCAACCGGGGACCACATAACCGGCTTAGAGCCGCGATACAACCCGCCGTTCATTGCAAATTTCAACAATTCACGAACAATTTGCGCTTCGGCATCAAAGCTCATGGTGATATAAGGATTTTCCCAGTCAGCGGTCACACCAAGGCGCTTAAACTCTTCGCGCTGAATATCGATCCATTCTGCAGCAAAGTCCCGGCATTCTTTGCGGAATTCAACAACAGGTACATCGTCCTTGTCTTTACCTGCTTTGCGGTATTTTTCCTCAATCTTCCATTCAATCGGCAAACCATGACAATCCCAACCGGGAACATAATGGGCATTTTTACCCTGCATCTGCTGGCTTCTATTGATGACATCTTTCAGGACTTTATTGACCGCATGTCCCATATGCAAATGACCATTTGCGTAGGGAGGGCCATCATGAAGAACAAACTGTTCCCGATCTTTCGATTGTTCGCGAAGTTTGCGGAACAAATCTATTTTTTCCCAGCGTTCCAGAATGGCGGGTTCTTTGTTGGGCAAACCGGCCTTCATTGGAAAGCTTGTTGTCGGGAGGAAAAGTGTTGATTTATAGTCAGTGCTCATAGGGGCAAACTGATCCTAACAGTAATCTATTATAACGAAGTGTGAGCGGGACAGTGGATCCCGAAAAGCGGCGTTCTGGCAAGAAACCGGCACAGCCAACATTACCCGACCTTATCCTTGAAAGGCCGGGACAATAATTCGGCAAAGTGTGCCACCAACGGGCAGGATGCCTATCCATATACGCTTTTTAAATTTCATGACGCTCGTTGTATCAATTCACAGATATACTGTCGAGATATCCTTTTACAGAATATGGCGCGAAACAATCAATTCTCTGCCGCATGATTGTTTTTATCCGCATATTTGGTTTGGCTGTTCGCAGGGTCGTTCAAAATCTGACGGGCGGATGCAACGTCCCGAATAATCTGCGCCTCCAATTCGTCAATGCCAGAGAACTTTTTCTCTTCGCGAATAAAGTCAACAAACGCAACACGGATTTTACGGCCATAGAGTGTTTCATTAAAATCCAGAAGGTGGACTTCCAAGAGAACGTCTTTCTTGTCAAATGTCGGTCGGTTCCCATAGTTGGCTACGCCATCCACCCAAGTGGTACTGCCCGCTTCATGTAGTCCGACACGCACCGCATAAACCCCTAACTTTGGCGGGTGGTAGTGGGTAATCGGTATGTTAGCGGTCGGAAACCCGATGGTCCGCCCGCGCTTATCCCCCTCAACGACCCGTCCTTCGACCTCCCACCAATGCCCCAGCAATTTGGCGGCCTTCAAGGGGTTCCCTTGTGCGAGACTTTCACGTATGGCGGTAGACGAGAAAATTACGGTCTCTTCACCCACCGGCTCGACAACCGTTACGCCAAAGCCAAATTGACGCCCAAGTTCAGCGAGCAGAACCGTCGTCCCCTGACGCTTATGCCCAAAAATAAAATCGTATCCGACAACAACGTGGGACACGCCGAAACCGTCAACAAGCACATCCTTGACAAACCGTTCTGCTGATTTTTGGGAAAATTCCAGATCAAACTTCAAAGCAACCATCACGTCGACTTTAAGCCAGTTCAGATGGGCCGCTTTCGTTTCCAGATTCGACAAACGAAAGGGAGGGGCATCCGGTGCAAAAAACTCGCGTGAATGCGGCTCAAACGTCAGAACGCCTGACAAAACGCCTTTTTCTTTGGCTTTTTCCTGAGCCTGCGCGATCACGGACTGGTGGCCACGGTGGACGCCATCAAAATTTCCAATAGCCAGAACCAGACCTTTAACGTCTGGCGGCACATCCGTATATTTTCGCATTACGCGCATTCCAAAACTCCAGCTTAGCTTTACATTTTTTTATTATTATTCAGGGCGCTTTGATACCATCAGCGTTGCCTCGCCATCAAGAACGACCGTATCGCCAATAGAACATTTACAATCAAACGACACCCGTTTCCCATTGATTTCTCGCAAAGTAACCTCAGCCACCACAGTGTCTCCGATGCAGACCGGCGCTTTAAAATTCAAGTTCTGGTTCATATAGATAGCACCCGGTCCCGGCAACTTGGTCCCAAAAATCGTCGACAGAAAACTTGCTGAAAGCATACCGTGAGCAATTCGCTCTTTAAACATGGTCTGCGCTGCAAACTCGGCATTTAAATGCACGGGATTTGTATCGCCTGAAACACCGGAGAAAAGAATAATATCAGCCTCGGTAACTGTTTTGGCATATTGAGCCTGCATTCCGACCGACAAATCTTCTAAAAAATACCCATGCAACTCTTCATACAATGACATGTTTCACCCCGGATTTATTTTATTTTGCGCTGCGATATATAAGACTTCTTTTAGTATTAGGGCAAGAAATACTGCGCCAAAAACAGGATTCCCAAGCCCTCCAGCGAGCCGACAGAAAAAAATTAGCAAGAAATTTTATCGATCAGGCACGACATTAACCATTTTTTTAGTTTCCCTTCGTAAATTTGCCTGCATGGAGATGGCAATGTGCTTGCCGTTTTTGAAACGATTTAGAAGAAGCTTTATTTAAAGAGGGTATTTCTATGGCTGTCGACATGAACATGCCGATCCTGATCATCGATGACTACAAGACTATGCTGCGGATCATTCGTAACCTGCTCAAGCAATTAGGCTTTGACAATGTTGATGAAGCTGCGGACGGCTCTGCTGCGCTTACAAAAATGCGCGGACGTTCCTATGGTCTTGTGATCTCAGACTGGAACATGGAACCGATGACCGGGTTTGAACTGCTGAAAGAAGTCCGCGCTGACGAAGCGCTGAAAGCGACTCCGTTCATTATGATCACCGCAGAATCCAAAACAGAAAACGTTATCGCCGCTAAAAAAGCAGGGGTGAATAATTATATTGTTAAGCCATTCAACGCAGCGACCCTAAAGACGAAGATGGCGAGCGTCATAGGCGATTTCTAATGGCCGGAAATGACGAAGTCGCCGTACTTAGAGCTGAAATTGCTCACCTGCACAAAGATTGTCAGGATCTTGTAGACTTTATTGTATCTGCGAGATCAGAGATTTCCCAGATTCGCCCGAACGATCTGAAATCTGACAAACTCCCTCGTGCCGGGAAGGAATTAGATGCCATTGTGTTGGCGACTGAGTCTGCGACGGATACGATAATGTCTGCCGCTGAACGGATTATGTCCGCTGGTGTTGTAGAAGCCAACGTTGTCAACGATGCTTGCATGGAGATCTTTGAAGCGTGTTCGTTTCAAGATATTACCGGGCAACGAATTAGCAAAGTCGTTTCAACGCTTGAATATATTGAACAGTATCTGGACCGCCTGACCACTGCGTGGGGCCATCGTAAGGATGCGCCGCCAGAGGAAACCCCGCCTAGCGAGGAGCAGGATGAGGAGTCAGGGTTATTAAATGGTCCTGCCTTAGCCGGCGAAGGTATTGATCAGCAATATGTTGACGATATGTTTGGCGACACAGCGTCCGATGCCTCTGAAGAAAATGCCGACGGCCCGGAAAAGAAAGCGGCGCCATCGGAAAAACCTAAAAAAGCTTCTTCAGGCGACGAAAATATCGATCAGGACGATATTGACGCTCTGTTTAATTAGCCACTAAAGATACAAACGAAAAAGCCACCTCAAGCGGGTGGCTTTTTTTGTTACCATGTCATGTGACCGACAACATAGGTCGGGGAAAAGCCATGTAGATCAACCAGCGCTTTCACCTGCCCGTCAGTTGGGCACCCACCGTCTGTTAGCCCCCACTCTTCCGCATGAATCCCCCCGCTGCAAAGAACGCAATCAATCTGCATGCCATTGGCTCCCTTGATATCCGTTCGCATACTATCCCCAACAGCCAAAATCTTTGACGGATCAGAGACCCCCAGCTTTTGCATTGATTGCTCATAAGCGTTGGCGTAAGGCTTTCCAAATAAGGTCACCTGTCCGCCCAACTCTTCATACAATGCCGCAAGGGCACCAGCGCAATACAGCATCCTGTCCCCCTTCATAACAGTCAGATCAGGATTGGCACACAGCATTGGTAAATTCAAACGCGCCGCTTCTGCCAGTAGAGCACGATAATTTTCCGGTGTTTCAACATCATCATGGGCAAGCCCCGTACAAATCAGGAAGTCCGCCTGCGCTACGTTAAAAACACGGGTATAATCAAGGCCGTCATCCAGACCACGATCCTTATCCGCACCAAACTGATAGAACTTCAAATTCTCTTTTTTCAAATAATCAAACCGCCGGTCTGTCAACACTTCGCGCGTGAGGTCGCCAGATGTCAGGATTTGATCATAAAAGGACCGAGAGACCCCCAGGGTCTCCAGAAAATTTTCTACGAAGCCGTTTGTTCGCGGAGCATTTGATAACAGCAGAAGTGGCTTTCCGTTCGCCCGCAATTGCTGCATGCAATTCAATGCGCCCGGATAAGGTCGGGTTCCATCATGTACAACCCCCCACAAATCAAGAATATAGGCATCATACTGATCTGCGATCTGCGCTAGGCCAGGCATAAACTGAAAGGACATACCAACTCCAACTTTTGGCATTAAAAGAGGAATGCAGGAATAACGATCTGCATTACAGGGGTCAAATGAAGATTTTAATCCTGCGCGTCCGTTACCTGATCAGTTGAGCGCTGTGGCGGACGCGGGACTCCGAATAAATACCCCTGCCCAAAAGCAACCTCGACATCCAACAGACCAATGACGGTGTCTTCATCTTCTACCATGCTGGCAATCAACTCGATCTTCGCCCGCGCCAACGCTTCTTGCAGATCTTCCAGATGAATATTAATTGGCAGGCCATCGCTGCCGGGCAATAAGTCAGCCGCAGCAACTTTCAGATACCTGAAATTATCCTCGCCCAGTTTTTTAAAGTCCAGATCCAGCCGGGTAATTCTGTCCATCGAGAACTTAAACCCCATCTCAGCCAGCATTTTCAGCCCACCCTCCAACTCGGGAATTGTGTTTTCCACATCCTCCTGAGAAAATTCCAGAATGAGGTTTTTATTCAAGTCACTGTTTCTGTCCAGAAATTCAACAAACTGATGAAAAAAAGCTGTATCGCGCAACGTTCTTGCCGATACGTTCACGAAAAAAGCGACTTCACTATTACGGTGCCGAATTCGACGGATTAACTGTACACACCGAATGAGCAGCAGGTTATCGATCGTTCCGATAAAACCTGCATCCTCTGCAATGGGTAAATACTGACCCGGTGTGATTATTTCTCCATTTTCGCCGCGAATACGGGAAAAGGCCTCATAGAAATGGGTCCGGCGCTGAGGAAGTCGCACAATCGGCTGTAGATATAAATCAACCCGATTGTCCTGAAGACCAGAACGAACAATTTCAAGAATCTCATGTTTATCCGGACCTGCCTGCTCTGCCTTTCCGTTTGATGCAAATAAGGGCGGCCGGACCGGTGCCGATACGTCCCCCCGAACTTGACTTGCCAAGGGCTGTTTACTGGTTGAAATTTTGTCTTTCTTCATTTCGGTGGACAGCTGGTTTAGAAGTTTTCGCAACATCTTCATTTCATCAGCGAAGCCGTCCATGTCGGCGTCATCCCCGGCCAACCCCCCAAGAATATTTTCAAAGCGCGCCAAACCGAACTCAGCATCGGCGACATGCTGCCGAAGGTTCTGAATATCCCGCTTCATCTGTGCGCGCTCTACTTTGCGGTTAATGAAATCATGAAGAAATGCACAAACGAGGAAGAAACCCCCGCCAACATAATAACTGATTATGGGATCAATATTCGGCATATAGGTGGGCAATTGCCGCGCAATAACAGCGCCTGTCAAAGCATAGGCAGCAATAATCACCAAATGATAAAGCACAACTCGACCCCCCTCACGGTCCCTACTGGATTTTCTACTATACCTAATTCCGCTAGACTTCCCAAATCAAGAAATATCTTATTTTGAAAGGCGATTGATCTGTATGGTTTTTTGCCAACGTAATTGATTTATATAAAACTTTTTGCTTCTCTATCGCCCGTCTTTTCCACTACTCTACTACGGGATAATAAGTAACAACAAGGACTAACCCATGGGTAAACTAGACGGTAAATTCGCCCTAATTACTGGGGGCACAAGCGGGATTGGATTGCGCTCTGTCGAGATTTTCATTGAAGAGGGCGCAACAGTTGCCTTTTCAGGCCGGCGCGAAAAAGAAGGGACAGAGATCGCTGAACGTTTGGGTGAGCACGCCCATTTTATTCGTGCCGATGTGTCTGTTGAAAAAGACGTTGAAAACATGATCCAGGAAACGGTGAGCAGGTTCGGCCGGATCGATGCATTGTTTAACAATGCTGGGGGCCCCGCACCCGTTGGAAGCATCGAAACCGTTGATTATGAAAAATCAATGCAGGCAATGTCTGTGCTTTTCGGCGGCGTAATGCTGGGGATCAAGCATGTGGCCCCGATCATGAAAAAACAGGGTTCGGGCAGCATCATCAATAATGCCAGCATCGCAGGGCATCTTGCGGGGTATTCCACCTCCATGGTTTACAGTGCGGCTAAATCTGCGGTTCTGCAACTGACCCGAAGTGCTGCAATGGAGTTAGGCGAAAATAATATCCGTGTAAACTCCATATCGCCCGGCGCAACGGCAACCGGCATTTTTGGTAAAGCCCTTGGTCTGGAAGGCAAAGCCGCCGAAGAGACAGCAGATGTCGCCGCGGATATTCTTAGAACAGCCCAGCCGATCCCACGAGCAGGCCTACCAGAAGACATCGCGCGGGCGGCAGTCTTCTTTGCTTCGGACGATAGTTCGTTCGTTAATGCCGCTGACCTGATTGTCGATGGGGGCATGATTGGCGGTCGCCACTGGTCGACACATCAGGCATCGGTCCAACAATTGGGTGCAGCGTTTAAAAGCAAACTGTAAGACATTAAAAAAGGAGGCTTTATTAGCCTCCTTTTCTTCAATCTGATGCGGATCGCTTAATCTTCCAATCGACCGATCGCAAGAAATTTGCGGCGACGCTCTTCTCTTAAAGTACCGGGCTCTCGGTCCAGCAAGTCGTTCAATTCCTCCTGGATCGCGTCCCCCAAAATATCAATTGCTGCTGTAATATCCCGCTGTGCGCCCCCTAAAGGCTCTTCAACAATCCGGTCTATCACTTTAAGGCGCAGTAGATCCTGAGCCGTAATCTTCATAGCTGTCGCGGCATCCTCAGCCCGGTCGCGGGTTTTCCATAGAATAGCCGCACAGCCCTCCGGTGAAATAACAGCATAAATCGCATTTTCAAGCATCAAGACCCGGTTTGCAGTCGCCAAGGCAACCGCGCCACCCGATCCGCCTTCGCCCACAATAGACGCAATGACCGGAACCCGGATATCAAGGCTCACCTGAATGGCTCGGGCGATCGCCTCGGCCTGTCCACGCTCTTCCGCGCCGATGCCGGGATAAGCCCCAGAAGTATCAACAAAGGTAAGAATAGGAATGCCAAATTGATCGGCAAGCTTCATAAGGCGCTGGGTTTTCCGATATCCTTCAGGGCGGGCCATACCGAAATTATGGTGCAACCGGGATTCAAGATCGCACCCCTTTTCAGTACCGATCACCATCACCGTTTGACCTCGGAAACGACCTAACCCACCAACAATCGCGTGATCTTCGGCAAAGTTCCGATCGCCAGACAGCGGCGTAAAACCTTCGATCAGCCGATGGGTGATATCTTTGAGTTTCGGACGATCCACATGGCGAGCGACCTGGGTCTTCTGCCAAGGAGTGAGTTTGGAATATGTGTTTTTTAAGAGTTGGCTTGCTTTTTGACGCAGCTTATCAACATCTTCATTGATTTCGAGATCGCTCCCATTGTCCAGACCCTCAAGATCCCTGATCTTTCCTTCAAGGTCAGCAATCGGTTTTTCGAAATCAAGAAAGTTGTTCATTATCAAACTCTGGTAAAATTAGCATTTCAGGACAATGAGTAATAAATTGGCGCAACGGTTACGTCAATAAACCGTTGCGCCCTTATTTAAGAACAGATGGGGAAAAACCCAACCTTTCTTTTTATTTTATTTGCGTGACGCAATGATATCAGCCTGCGTAACAAGAGCCTCAGCCTGCTTTATAGAGGCAATGTCGATCAATCCGCCATCCAGCGCGACTGCACCTGTGCCCTCTGCCTGCGCCTTTTCCATGGCTTCGAGAATGCGGCGTGCTTTCGCAACTTCCTGCTCGTCAGGTGTAAAAATCTCGTTGGCTAAAGGAATCTGACTTGGGTGAATGGCCCATTTTCCTTCGCACCCAAGAATGGCTGCACGATTACCATGCGCTCTATATCCATCCGGGTCAGAGAAATCACCAAAAGGACCATCGATCGCCCGAAGCCCATTGGCCCGCGCCGCAACAACCATGCGTGCAATCGCATAATGCCACATATCGCCCCAGTGATAGTCACGGGACCCGTCGTCCGCTGGATCTGTCAAAACACCATAAAGCGGGTTTGGTCCACCGATAGACGTTGTCCGTGCTTTTGTAGAAGCTGCATAGTCTGCCACACCGAAGTGAAGGCTTTCGTTCCGTTTGCTGGCCGCAGCAATCTCATGAATATTCTGCATACCCAAAGCTGTTTCGATAATCAGTTCAAAGCCAACTTTTTTCTTGCGGCCAACTGACGTTTCAACCTGTGTTGCCAGCATATCCAGCGCATAAATGTCCGAAGCGGTACCGACCTTGGGAATCATGATCAGATCGAGGCGTTCTCCGCCTTTTTCAAGGATATCAATCACATCTCGGTACATATAATGAGTATCCAGGCCATTAATACGCACTGAGATGACTTTGTCCCCCCAATCCACGTCGTTCAGGGCTTCAATAATATTCTTCCGGGCTTTTTCTTTGTCACTTGGTGCGACGGCATCTTCCAGATCCAGAAAAATGGCATCCGCATCTGACTTGGCTGCTTTTTCAAAAAACTTTGGACTGGAGCCGGGAACAGCCAACTCACATCGGTTGAGCCGAGACGGACATAATTCGGGAATAGTGAAACTCATAGCAGATCCTCACCTAAAGGCTTTTCTGTTGTTGTTATGCAAGAAAATTGCTGCAACTGCGTAGTAGAGTCAAGTTTTACCAAAAAATTATTTTGCATCTGCGAGCGGATGATGGCTTTGCACAAGCTCAATCATGCGCTCTTGCAGAACATGGGTATAAATCTGGGTTGTTGAAATATCGGCGTGCCCCAGCATCTTTTGCAACGATCTCAAATCCGCGCCATTGGCCAGCAAATGACTTGCAAATGCATGGCGAAGCGCATGCGGGGAAACTCGCAAAGGTGAGATATCTGTTCGCGTCGCCAGTTTTTTCAGCATCTGCGCAAATCGCTGCCGCGTCAGATGTCCTTGTTTACTTCTCGAGGGGAACAGAAACTTCGAATAGCTCCCTTGCGGGCAATAATTCTTCCGAACTTTTATATAGTCTGACAGTGCCGCCTTGGCCGCTGCGTTGACAGGAACAAGTCGCTCCTTGTTGCCCTTGCCCCTGACAATCAAAAAATTATCTTCATCCGCCATTGGCGGGAACGGCAGCGTCACCAGTTCCGTTACCCGCATCCCGGTTGCATAAAGTAAATGCAGCAATGCCTTTAGCCGAATACTGTCTTCGATTTCTTCTTCAACAGCGTCAAATAACCGATCCACTTCAGAAACGGTCAGATGCTGAGGCAATTTTCGTTGCGTCCGCGGCGCATCAACATTCATTGCCGGGTTATCTGTTCGGATATCATCTAACAAAAGAAAGGCGAAAAATTGCTTCACAGCACTTAACCGGCGTGCCTGAGTGGCCGAGCTTAGACCCTGTTGATCGAGTGTTTGAATAAAATTACTGATATCCTGCTGCTCAACGTTCAGGCAGTCTTTACCAATTGTCGCAAGATATTGATCGAGCTCCCGTAAATCACGCAGATAACCATCGACCGTGTTGGGTGACGCATTCCGCTCCAGCACCAGCATCTCAATAAATTTTTCATGTAGATGCCCGTGCAAACCGTTATAGCTCCTTCGAAATAGCAGCCTCAAGAACCAAACGTCTTGCTTCTTTTTCAAGACCAACCTTTAAAAGTGCCGATGTCACGGCAACCATGGTGGTGGTTGTAACCTCCGACGGGCCCTTATCTTCCATCGCCAAAAGGGCAAGTGCCACTGTTTCTCCTACCCTGTTCTCCGATGCTGCTGCCACTAGATTACGTTCAAGTCCGTGGTTGCTATAGGCATCGGCAAGAGGCAACGGCAGCAAGAGAAGAGATTCCCAGTCTGCCGATGAAATCGGATAGCCCAGTACTTCCATCAAAGAAACAAGAAAGGTTGCTTTTTCGCCCTGATCAGGCAGATCCCGCGTCGCGTTCAACCAAGCGGCAAAACTACGATTGTTCCATCGGGCAATTCCCTGGATACCTGAAAGCAGAATATAGCTATCGAGCCGAAGAACATTTTTACGCCCTTGCAACCGTTCAGTATTTGAACCCTGAGAAGCCCCTCTTCTGATTACTCTTTCCCATTCCGCCGCCCGAACTTCTTCGCCAAAAAGAAGAAAAACCTGAACGGCGGTAAGATCAAACTCAAAGCCATAGGTGGTTGGGGGAATTGTTTTCAAAGCATCCATGCTCTTTGCACTGATCGCGACAAAATCACCATTTACCCGCGCAGAATTCCAAAGCTCATTCAGGATCTCGACTTTGGCCTCAGCTACCGTCGCACCCGCCAAGCGGTCAAAGATAGCTTGATATGCCTGTTCAGTATTATTCTCCGGTTCTTCAATTTTGGCTGCCGTCGCCATGGCGATATGCAGTGCATCCGCGCCTTCCAAAGTCAGCCCCTTTGGGAGCGTTCCGCTCGCTAATGCGGAAAACAAAGAAAAGAAAAGAGGATCATCGATCCCTCTTTCCTCCAACAGGGCAACAGACAATTCGGCCTTATCCAGCGCACCCGCCGTGATCAGACAGAAACTATCCAGTTTGGCCCAAAACACATCGACATCACCTCTTTGGGTCAGTTCACTGGCCAAAGTACAGCTTTTTGATAGATCTCCAGACAGCAGGGATGCTTCTGCTACATGTTTCTTTGCCGCCAAAGGAAGGTCTTCCTGCTGGATCCGCCCCGCAAGGGCAAGAGCGTCCGCATGCATTCCGGCCTCGACCAACTTGTTCAGACGAATTGTCACGATACCGCTGGTTGCTGGATCATTAGCGTTCAATGCGGCTCCCGTGAGCAGCAACCGCCGATAAAGGTCTTTTGCTGCAGGAGATTCGACTGAAGAGGGCAAACGAGACAGTAACGCCGCCACTCGTCGCGGCGGGCTCCCATCCCACATCCGGTTTCCAAGTCCCCCTTGCTCAACACCTAATGTCCCGGCCGATCCGGGCCCCAATGCGTCCAGAGTTTCGATCACAAGAGTACCATCCCCTTTGGTTCTTCTTTCAGAGGAGATCTTATTTGAAGGATTTGTGCCTGTTCCCGGTAAAAGTATGGATGGCGTCTCACGGGAGCCGGCTTTTTTATTATCGTTCTGGCCGGCCGAAAAATCCGGCACAAGACTTCGCGGTTTTTCCTGTGATTTCAGATCCGCGGCGTACAAAAAAGGGGCCATTCCAAATATGGCAAAGGCCAGTGCCGCCCGCTTACTTCGGGAACTGGTCATTTGGAATTACCCTTTCCACCGGTACGGTAGGCGCAGGAATATCCCACGCCGACAGGAATACACCACCGCCCACAACAATGGCGGTTATCAAAAAGAGAAGAAAGAGTGAAAATTTTGACATCTTTCGTTACTATACCCCTGTTTTTTCAGCTGGAACCCGATATCGAGCTGCAATAACCTTGCTATTTGATTTGCTATGCTGCGATTATGGCATAAGTTTGGCTAAAACAACTAGCATGCCTTATTGATTTACATCAACTGCCTTACATACCATATGTACAGTCGGTTGATAAAATGTGAAATGTGAAATGATGACAAGTGAACGTGACGCCCCAGTGGAAACTGTAGACATTAAGGGTGATCGCAGCGAAAAAAACATAGGGAATAAGACCATCGTACTGGTCGGTCTAATGGGGGCCGGAAAAAGTTCTGTTGGTCGGCGTTTGGCACACCAGCTAGGCCTTCCTTTTAAGGATGCGGATACCGAAATTGAAGCCGCCTCAAATTTAAGTATCCCCGAGTTTTTTGAGAAACATGGCGAGGCCGCCTTTCGGGACGGCGAACGTAAAGTAATTTCCAGGCTGCTCGAAGGCCCCCAACATGTCCTTGCAACCGGGGGCGGGGCTTATATGGATAAGGAAACTCAGGCACTGATCTCAAAATATGCATGCTCGGTCTGGCTGAGGGCAGATCTGGATACTTTGTACAAACGGTGTATGAAAAGAAATACGCGCCCTTTACTGAAAACCGGCAATCCACGGACGATTCTTAAAGATCTGATGGATAAACGGTATCCTGTTTACGGTGGGGCAGACATAACGGTTGAAAGCGCAGATGGACCGCATGAGCATGTGGTTAATCGGATCATCAGTGCGCTGGAAAACAGACATTCCAATCACCTTTAATTTAAAGAAATAGAAAATGACTTCTCCAGCGTCCAGTATCCATCAGCCGGTAAAAGACGAGCGCGTCTCAGTAGACTTGGGTGAACGGTCCTATAATATTGTGATCGGCGGAAACCTGTTGGACCGTTCAGGACCACTTATCTCAGAAGTGCTTCGAAAAAAAAGAGTAGCCATCATAACCGATGAAACGGTTGGCCCTCTTCACTTGCACCGCCTTCAAAAAACGCTTGAGGCAGAAGGTATAGAACAGGTCAGCATTACGCTACCGGCAGGCGAACAAACGAAAGACCTCAAATTTTTTGGGGACTTGCTGGATAGATTACTGGAAGCCCGGATCGGGCGGGACGAATGCCTGATTGCTTTCGGCGGCGGTGTCATCGGTGATTTGACAGGGTTTGCAGCTTCCGCCCTTCGGCGAGGGGTCGACTTCATACAAATACCAACAACCCTTTTATCCCAAGTAGACAGTTCCGTCGGTGGTAAAACCGGCGTAAACTCCCGTCATGGCAAAAATCTAATCGGTGCGTTTTATCAACCAAAACTTGTCGTTGCAGATGTGTCTCTGCTGGATAGTCTTCCACAACGAGACCTTCTCGCAGGATACGCAGAGGTTGTGAAATATGGACTTCTTGGGGATTTCGATTTCTATAACTGGCTTGAACAATACGGCCCGGCGATCATCGAAGGGGAAATTTCTGCCCGTATTCATGCTGTAAAAACAAGCGTTCAAACAAAAGCTGATATTGTCGCAGCAGATGAAAAGGAAAGCGGTGTCCGCGCCTTGCTTAATCTTGGTCATACCTTTGGTCATGCCCTTGAGGCAGAAACCGGGTACGGCCCAAGCCTGGTCCATGGTGAAGGCGTAGCTGTGGGAATGCTCATGGCAATGGATCTTTCCGCGAAAATGGGTTTAATGACCTGGCAGGATTGCGAACGTGTGAAGGCGCACTATCAGAAAACCGGATTACTGAGCGAACTGCCCGCAATCGAGGGCGTGGTCTGGAATGCCAAAAAACTTCTCGCGCACATGTATCAAGACAAGAAAGTCGACAAAGGAAAGCTCACCTTTATTCTGATGAAATCAATTGGTGCCGCCTTTACGACACAAGACGTAAACGAAGACGATATTTTGGACATTCTTGACAGCTATGTCCGATCCCATACGGAAAGGAATTAAGGAAAAGTTCCATGGATTTGGAAATTTTATTGCAAATTGGTGCGATTGCGTTGCTTCTGTTTCTCTCCGGATTTTTCTCAGGATCAGAAACGGCCTTAACTGCGGCCTCTCGTGCCCGGCTCCACCAAATGGAACAGGCCGGCGATGCCCGGGCCTCTATTGTTAATCAACTTCGCTTGAAACACACGAAACTCATCAGTGCAATTCTGCTGGGAAATAATCTGGTTAACATTCTGGCATCCGCCATCGCTACCAGTTTACTGATCTCGCTATTTGGTGACATTGGTGTTGCCTATGCGACATTGATCATGACAGCGATGGTGTTGATTTTTGCGGAGGTTCTACCAAAAACCTATGCCCTCCGTCGTCCGATTAGAGTGGCCCGTTTTGTCGCGCCCATTCTTCGTCCAGCAGTTTTTATCCTGTCGCCGTTTGTTTTGGGTGTGAACGCTGTTGTCGATGTCACGCTGCGAATGTTTGGTGTTGGTCGTCAGGAAGACCATCCGGATTCTTTAACAGATGTTGCCCAGGATGAACTAAGAGGCGCGATCGATCTGCATTCTGAAGATGCGGGTGTCATCATGCACGAAAAATACATGCTCGACACCATTTTGGATATGGATGAGGTGGAGCTCAGTGAAATCATGATCCACCGCAAGAACGTTGAGACAGTTGATGCCTCAAGACCAATTTCAGAAATAATTGATCACGTTCTGACCAGTCCTTATACCCGAATTCCACTGTGGCGCGAAGATCCGGAAAATATCGTCGGTGTTATTCATGCTAAAGATCTGTTGCGCGCAGTCATTCCGCTGCATGGTGACTATGAAGGTTTGAAAATCGAAGACATATCATCAGAGCCTTATTTCGTTCCCGAAACCACGACCTTGCGCAACCAGCTGAACTCCTTTTTGGAACGTCAGGCGCATTTTGCCCTTGTAGTGGATGAGTATGGTGCCTTGATGGGGCTGGTCACGCTTGAGGATATTCTTGAAGAAATTGTCGGTGAAATTTCCGATGAGCATGATATCGACGTTGCCGGCGTAAAAATCATCCGGGAGGATCAAATCATTACGCAAGGCTCTGTTACTATTCGGGACCTCAATCGTAAATGCAATTGGTCCTTGCCCGATGAAGAAGCGGCAACAATCGCAGGGCTTGTCATACATGAGGCCAAGATCATTCCCGATGTCGGTCAGGCTTTCACCTATTTTGGATTTAAGTTCGATATTCTAAAGAAGGAAAGAAATCAAATAACTGAGTTGAGAATTACTAAATTGCCAGTATAAATACATAAACAATCCTCAGTCTATCCGGCCTTATGTTTCAGATCCTTTTCAATATTATTGCGCCCGTCGTCATCTGCGCGGGCCTCGGCTACTATTGGTCCAAATCCAATCGATCTTTCCATATGGAAACGATCACTGGACTTGTGTCCAATATCGGTGCGCCAATGCTTATCTTTACGACGCTGGTGCAGTTGGAAGGGGATCTGACCGAATTTCTTGAATTTGGCTTTATTGCCCTTATTGCCCTGATCACATTTGTACCGATCGGATTTGTCGTCTTAAAGGTTCTCAAGCTTGACTACCGCGACTACCTGCCTGCCCTGATGTTTCCCAACACTGGTAATATGGGACTGCCGCTATGTTATTTCGCCTTTCAGCAGGAAGGCTTAATTCTCGCGCTGGCATTTTTCACCATTCATGCGGTACTGCAATTTACGTTTGGGGTCTGGATTGCTTCAGGCTCAGGCTCCATTACCCAGTTTTTGAAAACACCACTTGTTTATGCGGTTTCGATTTCCCTCGCCTTACGTTGGTTTGAAGTCCCGATGCCGCTTTGGGTAATAGACACAAGCAAACTTCTGGGTGGCATGACAATTCCGTTGATGTTGATGGCGCTTGGTGTGAGCCTTGCCAGTCTGTCCGCGCAACATCTGAAAGAAGCCACGATCCTGTCAGTGACCCGCTTATTGATGGGTTTTCTGGTAGGTCTGGGTCTTTCTGAGCTGTTTGGATTGGAAGGGACGGCAAGAGGCGTCCTTATCTTGGAATGTACAATGCCTGTTGCCGTCTTCAACTATCTTCTGTCCTTACGCTATGGTAGAGCGGCCGGACAGGTTGCGGGGACTGTACTTGTTTCTACCCTGCTCTCTTTCCTGACCTTGCCACTGCTCCTGCTGTTTTTGCTGGGCTAGCTCCAGCGCTGCCGTCCTGTTCATGAAGTAATGCAGTATCCCGCTGCGAATGCGCGAGGTTCGGGAATGCTCCTCCCGCAAGGGATGGAAATCCACCAATGAGCAATACCGATTAATGTTCATTTTTTTACGTGAACATATGAGGCGCATGGCGTCCCACTCAATTTTTTCCAGACGAATACTTGTCCGGTGTTCTTCTCCGGTTTCAGGGTCTTTGATACTGATATTATGATTAATGAGGGATTGCTGATGACTCATAATAACTCCGATACACAACTAAAAATACACTAATAAGTTGCATATAAGGAAATAATTAACTTCTTCAACGTTCAAATTTAAAAAGCCAGACAGGTCTCTTGTCAGGACAGTCCTTCGTCATCGCCTTTCACTGTCAAAGCGAGTGCATGAATGGTTTCTTTCATTTCGTCACTCAGAACACCATACACCATTCGCTGACGGGCCACTCTGGATTGACCATTAAAGGCAGCAGATGTTATTTCTACTCTGAAATGACTTTCACCCCCAGGGCGGGCGCCAGCATGACCGGCATGCAAAGCAGACTCGTCGGTCACAACAAGGACTGTCGGAGCGAATTTTTCATTGAGTTTTTGTTCGATTAAAGCAGCAACTGACATTTTTCATTCTTACGCATATAAAAACAGGACTTTATCATAGATTCAGATCCGCCTTCCACATATCATATGCGAGTATACCGATTAATTTATTCAATTTTGGAAATTATACATTGAATAAGCAGGTTAATAATTCTACCTTATATTAGTTATAATTTAAATTGCGACTACTCGACAGAATTCACCACCCAGATTGACCGGAGAAAAACATGACTGTCCACGGCAAGGTAAGAAAGCATGTAAAAGTCGTCTCGAATTCCAGCAAGTCTGAAGAAGAGCCTCTTACCCGCCATATTGATGTTCACGTCGGAAACCGCATTCGCGAAAGACGCATTCTAATGGGTTATACCCAGCAACAAATGGCTAATCTTATCGGTGTCACCTACCAGCAGGCGCATAAATATGAACGTGGTATCAACCGGATTTCTGCCGGTCGATTATACAGCATCGCCAGTGCGCTAAATGTACCGATCAACTATTTCTTTGATAATCTACAGGCGACGGACACAGCTGAAACCTCCAGCCGGCAAAGAATGTGCCTTGAAATGGCCCGCAATTTTGCGCAAATCAAAAATGAAAAATATCAGGATGCGCTCAGCCACCTGGCGCGTGCCCTTTCCCAACATACAGAAGACACGACGGAAAAGGTCTAACTGCCCCCACAGCATTACGCCGGGTACCAAAATTAAAAGACGCGCTTATCTTTTGTGACAAAGCTGACATAATTTCGCGGATTCGAAGCTCTTAGCCTTGCCTCCACTGGGCAGCGGCCCCATAATAGTGCTATGAAGAAGTATGATTTTAAACACTCCATGGCCGACGACATTTCCCAGCAACGGATTTGCGATCATCAGCAATGTCAGGAGCCCGGCGAATTTCGGGCACCCAAGTCGCGCTTAATGGACAGGGGAACACCCAACGATTATCGGTGGTTTTGTTTGGCCCATATTCGGGAATTCAACAAATCCTGGAACTTCTTCGAAGGAATGTCGGATAATGAAATTCTCAAATATAAAGACGAGGATATCACCGGGCATCGCCCGACCTGGAAAATGGGAGCTCCTGCGAACAATTCAAAGACCGAATTTAAGTATGATGATCCATTTGATTTCAGGCGCGAAACAGGGCATGATCACTTCAATGAACGCGATGCCAATCGGCGTCGATCGACAGAAGAGGTTTCTTTTGATGCAAAAGATAGAGAAGCCTTTGCTGTTCTCAACCTTGAGCCGGGCTGCCAAATAAAAGACATCAAACGCCGGCATAAAGAGCTCGCCAAAAAATTCCATCCCGATCTTCACGGCGGGGATAAACAGGCAGAAGAAATATTAAAAAAAATCAATCAGGCCTATACACACCTTCTTTCATACGGTAATTCCTAATTCAGCCGTTAAGAAAAAAGTCCAAACTCAAGATACGGAAACGTTATGACGCCATTAGAACTTGCCGGAAGCGCACCGGAAATAAATCTTCCCGACACTACGGTTTCAGCCCGTGAGGTCTTTAAGATTGACACGGACCTTGAAGTCCCGGCTTTCAGTCAAACTTCAGATCTGGTTCCTGACCTGGATCCAACTTATGTTTTCGACCATGACACAACCATGGCCATTCTGGCGGGATTTGCTTTTAATCGCCGCGTTATGGTTCAGGGCTATCACGGAACCGGCAAGTCGACCCATATCGAACAAGTAGCCGCCCGACTGAACTGGCCTTGCATCCGGGTTAATCTTGATAGTCATATTTCCCGTATCGATCTGGTTGGTAAAGATGCCATCGTGTTGCGAGATGGCAAACAGATCACGGAATTCCGCGAAGGTATTCTTCCATGGGCACTACAATCACCAACAGCCATTGTTTTTGATGAGTATGACGCTGGCCGCCCTGATGTTATGTTCGTTATTCAGCGGGTTCTTGAGGTAGAAGGCAAACTGACTTTGCTCGATCAGAACCGGGTTATCCGTCCGCATCCCGCTTTCCGCATGTTCGCGACCACAAATACAATCGGTTTGGGTGATACAACCGGGCTTTACCATGGCACACAACAGTTAAACCAAGGCCAGATGGACCGTTGGAACATCGTTACGACGTTGAACTATCTGCCAGAAGCCCACGAAACGGAAATTGTTATCGCCAAATTGCCGTCTTACGACACAGAAGAAGGGCGCAAGACAATTCGCTCGATGATCGCTTGCGCCGAATTAAGCCGGTCTGGTTTCATCTCTGGTGACATTTCAACTGTCATGAGTCCCCGGTCAGTGATTACCTGGGCTGAAAATGCAGAGATTTTCGGGGATGTTGGATTTGCATTCAGGGTCACGTTCCTGAACAAATGCGATGAAATGGAACGCCCGATTGTTGCAGAATACTATCAGCGAAGCTTCGGTGAAGAGCTCCCTGAATCTGCGGCAAATATTGTGACGTCCTAACCGTGTCTCTATCAAAGGATAAAGAGGCTCCTGCGGAAAAGTTCAAACGTGCTGTCACCGCCACCATGAGAGCCATGTCACAAGACAAGGAACTGGATGTCATTTATGGCAATGACCAGCCTGGACTTGCGGCTCATCGTGCCCGATTACCGAACCCTGCGCGGGACCTTCCTGTTGAAGACATCCACAAAGTACGTGGCAAATCGGATAGTCTTGCCCTTCGCCAGCGGTATCATGATGATGCCCTGCATTCTAAATTGGTGCCGGCTGGCGGGGACGCAAAAACTGTTTTCGACACAATTGAACAGGCCCGGGTAGAATCTTTAGGCGCCAACCGGATGAAGGGGGTCGCAGACAACCTGTACCGACAGCTGGATACCCGCTGCAAAGAATCCGGTTTTGATCGTATTTACAGTAAAGAAGACGCTCCGCTAGCCGAAGTCCTCGGATTGCTGGTTCGCGAAAAATTAACTGGAACGCCAGTGCCTTCCAGCGCCAGCCATATGGTTGATCTATGGCGCGATGAGCTGGAAGAAAAAGGCGAACAGGATTTCAATGAACTGATTGAGACCGCAGCTAGCCAGGAAGATTTTGCAAAGGCGGCCAAGCAGCTTTTGAAAGACCTTGATCTGTATGACGATGCAGAAGGCGCTGACTCGCAAAGCGACGAAACCGGTGATGGCGATGAAGGCGAACAGGAGCCCGAAGCCGAAAGCAGTGGCGCTGAAGGAGATGATGAAGCCCAAGAGGCAAGTGCTGCAGAAGATGCGGCTGCCCAAGAAGGCGCTGGTGAAGACAGCACGGATACAGAGGCTGGTGAAAGCGCTGAACAGGAAAGTGCCAGTGATGGCGAAGAAGCTGGCAAAGACAAACAGCCTGCTTATCCAGACGACTTCCGGAACTTTCTGGAGGGCCCACCCTACAAAGCGTTTACCACCGAGTTTGATGAAGTGGTTCAGGCACATGATCTGTGTGAGCATGAAGAGCTAAGCCGATTGCGACAGCAACTTGATCAGCAGCTCTCTAATATGCATGCGTTGGTCAGCAAACTTGCTAACCGTCTTCAACGGAAATTGCAGGCTCAGCAAAACAGATCCTGGGACTTTGATCTGGAAGAAGGCATTCTGGATGCCGCACGGTTATCCCGTATTGTTGTTGATCCCCTCCTCCCCCTCTCCTTTAAACAGGAACAGGACACGGATTTCCGCGATACTGTCGTAACGTTATTGATCGACAATTCTGGCTCCATGCGGGGTCGGCCAATTTCTATTGCCGCTATTTCAGCAGATATTCTGGCCAGAACACTGGAACGGTGTTCTGTGAAGGTAGAAATTCTTGGCTTTACAACACGTGCGTGGAAAGGCGGACAATCTCGGGAAAAATGGCTTGAACAGGGGAAAGAAGCCAATCCGGGACGTCTAAACGACCTGCGTCACATTATTTACAAACCAGCAGACTACCCTTACCGGCGCGCGAGGCAATCACTCGGACTTATGCTGAAAGAAGGTCTGTTGAAAGAAAATATCGACGGCGAGGGCCTGTTGTGGGCGCATAACAGATTGTTGGGCCGCCCTGAACAACGTCGCATCCTGATGGTGATCTCAGATGGCGCTCCGGTCGATGACAGCACCCTGTCGGTCAATCCCGGCAACTATCTTGATCGTCATCTGCGCGATGTGATTGCCTGGATCGAGAAAAAATCACCGGTTGAGTTAATCGCCATTGGTATCGGTCATGACGTCACCCGATATTATCAGCAAGCTGTCACCATCATAGACGCCGAACAGTTGGGCGGCGTTATGATGGAACAACTCGCTGATCTCTTTGACGAAAACAAAACAGGCGCTCAAAAGAAGAACCCGATGGGCTGGTAGCCCTATCCTAAATGCATTTTCAGGAAGGCCTGCGTTCTCTGCCAGGACAATTGCGCGTCTTCCTGATCATACCGCCCGCCAGAAGGGTTTGCAAAAGCGTGATCGGCCTCATACCAATATATTTCAGGATCTTTTTGCCCTGCTTGTTTCATATTCGCGACAAACCCATCCACCATTTCTTGATTGATCCATTTGTCCTGGGTCGCGAAGTGCCCCTGAACGGGTCCCTGTAACTTTGCAAGTTCTTCCGGGCTGCGCGTCACATTACCATAATAAACAACCGTAGCATCCACAGGGGACGCGATTGACGCGTTCAAGGACCAACCACCCCCGAAACACCACCCGACCGTGCCTAAGTGGTTTGTTGTTGCTTGATGCCCCCGTAACCAGCCGTTCCATTTCTGCAGGGTCTCGGTCGCTTCTTTCGCCTCTGTCGCCTGCATATATTTGCGGGCCTCCTCCGGATCTGTCGCAACATTACCACCATACAGATCAACTGCGAGAGCCACATAACCGGATTTCGCGAACTCGGCAGCCACCGACTTAATCTGATCATTCAGCCCCCACCATTCATGGATAAGCATGACGGCAGGTGCAGGACCCCCGTCAGGCAGGGCAAGAGCGGCAGAAACAGACTTTCCGTTGTCCAGCTTTAAGGTTTGATTTTCAAGCGTTGACGCGGCTGCCTTTGCAAGCTCAGGGCTTGCAAGAATAGTAGCAAGTGGCACCGCACCCAATGATTTCAAAATTTCCCGTCGTGCATACATTCTGTATTTCCCAAGTTAAAACAAGCGCCTTAGGAATCAAATAGGAGTAGTTTTGCACAGGGCAACTGGTGAACACCAATTCCTTGAAATGAGGCATAAAAAAACGGACCGCCAAAGGCAGTCCGTTTTCTCGAATATTGTAATAAAAACAGTTACGCTGTTGCGACCGCTTTTTTGACATCCCGCTTAACACGACGTGCCTGAAGTGACAGTTTTTCGTCACGTGCTTTCAAAAGAAAGTTATCCAAACCGCCATTATGCTCAACAGAGCGCAATGCAGCGGCAGAAACTTTCAGACTGAAAGAACGGCCAAGAGCGTCGGACATCAGCCGAGCATCCTGCACGTTAGGCAGAAAACGGCGACGGGTTTTGTTATGGGCATGACTGACATTGTTGCCAGCCTGAACACCTTTACCTGTCAATTCACAACGACGGGCCATAGTGCACCTCACTCGAACAAGAATTAGAAATACCGGCGTTATAGCCGGTGCGATTGAGGGCTTTTACGGAATGGAGCCGCTTCCGTCAAGCCTAATTGACTCATTTTAAGACTTTTTTACTGACCCCGCCCCGAATTCCCTAGGAAAGTAGCCAGAAGTTGCTGCGCCGCAGCGGTTGGACTAAGTTCACCAGCCTTCACCGCCTGCTCCATTCCGACAAGATCCGCCGAGACCTGTTCATGGGATTTCAACCGATTCATTAACGATTCATCCAGTTCCGCCCACATCCAAGCTGAAGCCTGATCCTTCCGCTGCTGATCAAGCTCATTATGCTCTTCACGAGCTTCCCGATATTTCCCGATGGTTTCCCATAATTCTTCTATCCCGGTTTTCTTTAACGCAGATGTCATAAGCACCGTGGGCATCCAATGTTTACTTTTTGGACGCATCAGCCCAACCGCTCCGCGGTACTCCGCCGCCGCGCGCTTCGCAACCGGCACGAGATCGCCATCTGCCTTATTGATGACGATGATATCCGCAAGCTCCATCACCCCCCGTTTAATGCCCTGCAACTCATCTCCGCCCGCCGGTGCGAGCAACAGCATGAACATATCGACCATATCAGCAACCGTCGTTTCTGATTGCCCGACCCCTACCGTCTCGATCAGGATCACATCAAAGCCTGCGGCTTCACATAGCAACATGACCTCTCTTGTACGCCGCGCAACACCGCCTAAAGAGCCTCCTGAGGGGGAAGGGCGGATAAAAGCATTGGGGTCCCGGGAAAGTTCTTCCATACGCGTCTTATCGCCCAGGATGGAGCCCCCTGTCCGCTTGGAAGACGGGTCAATGGTCAGGACCGCAACTTTGTGGCCTTTCGCCGTCAGAAACTTTCCAAAAGCCTCAATGAAGGTCGACTTTCCAACACCAGGAGTTCCCGAAATACCAATTCGGATAGAGTTCCCTGTGTCTGGCAGCAAAGACGTCAGTAAGCTCTGGGCCTGCTCCTGGTGGTCTGAACGGATTGATTCAGCAAGGGTGATGGCTCGAGCCAGATACCGACGGTTGCCCTCCCGGATTTTTCTGGCCATTTCTTCGGTATTGGCACCGACTTTTAGTTTCTTTATTGTCATCCTATCAGGTATCGGAAAATACGACGCATCCGTCAAGAATTTTGCCACGCTATTTCACTCATAATCCAAGGAACATCTGATGAACCCGATTAAAACAGTTGAAATGCACACTGGAGGAGAACCGCTTCGCATCATTACCGAAGGGGTTCCGTTACCGGACGGCTTAACCTTAGCAGAAAAAAGGGGCTACCTGAGAGACGAAGCCGATCATTACCGCCGCTTTTTGATGTTCGAACCCAGAGGTCACCGGGATATGTACGGCGCGTTACTCGTCCCCGCAGACACCGACGATGCCGATTTTGGCGTTATTTTCATGCATAGTGAAGGATATGGTTTCATGTGCGGGCATGCGATTATTGCCCTCGGACGCTATGCGGTTGACCATGGAATTGTTGAGCCAATCAACGGCGTTGCCCATGTAACACTTCAATGCCCTAGCGGCCTGATCAAAGCAACGGTGGATATTCATGACGGTCACTCAACGGCTGTCCGTTTCGAAAGTGCGCCATCGTTTGCCTTCAAAACAGACCAGTTCGTAAACACCGCGCCCTATGGGCCGGTCGAACTGGATATCGGATTTGGTGGCGTCTTTTACGGCATTTTGGATGCAGCCTCTATTGGGCTGAATATTAGCAGCACTCCGGTGCAGGACTTTATCGCGGCGGCAAATATCTTAAAAAATGCCATCAGTAAAGAGATCGAGATCATCCACCCTGTCGAGCCCGAGCTCGATTATCTGTATGGCGTTATTTTCACGGATGGTCAGACGGGAGCCGGACCAAAACCGTCCAAAAATATCTGTGTATTTGCCGACGGTCAGCTGGATCGCAGCCCCACAGGATCAGGAAACGCCGCAAGGCTTGCAATTATGGCCGCAAAAGGCGGTCTTGACGAAAATCAGGATTACCATTTTGAAAGCATCACAGGATCTGTTTTCAAGGCGACGGTAAAAAGCCATACGACGGTTGATCGATACAAAGGCGTAACAGTTGAAGTCAGCGGTAGAGCCCACTACTCTGGGACAGCAGAATTCACTGTTGAGGATGATGATATGCTCGGCAGCGGCTTCTTATTGCGATAGGAAAAAAAGATGACACCAAAGACAAACGAGCTCCTTGCAAGGGCCACATCCATTATGGCGCAGGCTTACGCGCCTTATTCCAACTTCTCTGTTGGCGCCGCCGTTCTAACCAGTTCGGGTAATATCTATGTTGGCTGCAATGTTGAAAATGTTTCTTTCGGCTTAACCATCTGCGCCGAAAGAAATGCCATTGCGCAGGCGGTTGCCGCTGAAGGTCCATCCATCAAACTGGAGGAAATTGTCGTCACCAATAAAAATGCGGATGGGAAATCAATTCCCTGCTCGCCGTGCGGGGCCTGCCGTCAGGTAATTGCTGAATTTTCGCATCCTCAAACCGCAATTCAGTATCGCGGGAAACAAACTGACATTCGGGTTTCCATGGAACAACTGCTACCAGACAGTTTTCGTTTTTAACCGATAGCATGAACGCCGGTCCAAGAGTGTTTCCATAAAAGAAAGATGGCCTGAAACCGGATAAATAACCGTTAGGCCTGCCGCGTAGATACAAAACCAAAAACACAGCTTAGTGGGCTCATACCATTACCTGACACGGCTGTATAGCCGCGCAAGTCATGGCCGCTGAGATTATGGGAGGCCAGAAGCCCGTCTGCCCCGGTCCCCCATATATCCTGAATATCAGCTATTTTGCTTGCGGATCAATTCCAGTACTTCCGCCGCCGCGGCTGGAATATTGGTGCCCGGTCCATAAATGGCGGCAACACCAGCATCATACAAGGCATCATAATCCTGCGCGGGAATAACCCCGCCACAAACAACGAGGATATCGTCAGCGCCTTCCGCCTTCAGTTCCGCAATAATTTGCGGGACCAGCGTTTTGTGCCCTGCTGCCTGAGAAGAAATTCCGATAACATGCACATCACTTTCGATCGCGTCTTTTGCAGCCTCCGCCGGTGTTTGAAACAGTGGACCGACATCAACGTCAAATCCGATATCAGCAAAGGCTGTGGCAATAACTTTTGCCCCTCGGTCATGCCCATCCTGCCCCAGTTTTACAACCAGCATACGAGGGCGGCGTCCCTGTTCCTGTGCGAATTCCTCGATATCCTTTTGGATTTTCTGAAACCCTTCATCCCCTTCATAGGCGGCGCCATAAACCCCTGAAATGGATCGTATTTCGGCACGGTGGCGGGTGAAAACTTTTTCCATAGCGTCTGAAATCTCCCCAACCGTCGCCCGTACACGGGCGGCGTTTACACACAGATCCAAAAGATTGGCTTCGCCTTTTGCGCCTTCCGTCAATGCATCAAGCGCTGCCTGACATGCGGTCTCATCCCGTGTGGAACGAATTTTTTCAAGACGGGCGACCTGCTGACGCAGAACTTCGGTGTTATCCACATCAAGAATTTCAATATTGCTATCGTCTTTTTCGAGACCATATTTGTTCACACCGACGATCGTTTCTTCACCCAAGTCGATACGCGCCTGGCGCTTCGCCGCAGATTCTTCAATCTGAAGCTTAGGCATGCCACTTTCCACCGCCTTCGTCATCCCCCCCAAGGCCTCGACTTCCTGGATGATTTTCCAGGCGTCCTCAACCAGCGAATTCGTAAGGCTTTCCACATAATAGCTACCGCCCAATGGATCGATTACATTGGTTACGCCTGTTTCTTCGGCCAAGATAAGCTGGGTGTTCCTTGCAATTCTTGCAGAAAAATCTGTCGGTAGCGCAATCGCTTCGTCCAATGCATTGGTATGCAGGCTTTGGGTTCCACCCAAAACAGCAGCCATCGCTTCATAGGCTGTCCGGATCACATTGTTATAAGGGTCCTGCTCGGTCAGACTGACCCCGGAAGTTTGGCAATGGGTTCTCAACATCAGGGATTGAGGATTTTGCGGATCGAACTGTTTCATTACCCGAGCCCAAAGAACACGAGCGGCGCGCAGCTTGGAAACTTCCATAAAGAAATTCATGCCAATGGCGAAGAAGAAGCTCAACCGCGGGGCAAAATCATCAATCTTCAGACCCGAAGCAATCGCTGCACGGGCATATTCAAGGCCATCAGCGATTGTAAAAGCCAATTCCTGAACCTGCGTCGCACCAGCTTCCTGCATGTGATAGCCGGAGATCGAAATAGAATTAAAACGCGGCATGTTACGAGACGTATAGCCGATAATATCTCCAATAATCCGCATGCTCGGCGCCGGAGGATAGATGTAGGTATTCCGAACCATGAATTCCTTCAGAATGTCATTCTGGATCGTTCCTGCAAGCTGGTCCGGTGATACACCCTGCTCCTCGGCTGCGACAATATAGCTTGCCAGAATGGGAAGAACGGCTCCGTTCATCGTCATGGAAACAGACATTTTATCGAGCGGAATTCCATCAAACAGGATTTTCATATCCTCAACAGAATCGATCGCCACCCCGGCTTTACCAACGTCGCCCACAACCCTTGGATGGTCGCTGTCATATCCGCGATGCGTCGCAAGATCGAACGCAACGGACAGACCCTTTTGACCAGCTGCTAGATTTCTGCGATAGAACGCGTTTGATTCTTCAGCCGTGGAGAAACCCGCATATTGACGGATCGTCCAAGGGCGGTTGGCATACATGGTCGCCCGAACACCGCGTTTGAAGGGAGCAAAACCCGGGAGTTCCTGTTCAAGCTCCAGTCCAGAAACATCTTCGGACGTATAAAGCGGCTTAACATCAATTCCTTCCGGGGTATCCCAAATCAGGTCATCAACGCTCCGGCCTCGAAGTTCTTTCTCCGCCAAGGCGTCCCATTCTGTCCGGTCCGGTTTTGGAAACTCGCTCATTTCGTCACTTCCTCTATTATCGTGCGGTATTTTTTTGCAAGATTGTGCACCGCACCACATCTGAATGTCAATTTTGGATGTGTTTTGCCGCCCGTATCATTGCTTTGCTGCCTCATTTTTTATCAGCATACGCCGATTTCAGCAACTAAATCTAACAAACGTTTGGCTCGTCATAGAAATTTGATCTTCGAAATAAGCGAAAACCTGGTCTACAGCCTTGGATCGAGACAAAATTTTTCCGACCCTGAAAAAGTGACCATCTCACAGACTGGCTTGGCGGCTTCTTCTGCGCCCTCATCCGCCTGATCCGCGGTGCCTGATGGACCGGCGTCCGGGAAATATCCGCTACCATCACATTCCAGGCAATCCCCGCCATCCCCCCCACGGGCCAACAGATTTGATGAAAAACCAATCGTACACAGCAATGTCATAATAATAATTTTTTTCATAACGCCAGATCCCTTTTAAGTTTGTCTGTATACACAGTGGGTCGCCGGTAAACGCGGATCGGTTCAAAAAAGTATAAAAAAAAGTGGAAACCGATAGCACCACATTATATTTGTATGAAGACAGTCTCAGGTGAACCGTATTTTCGGAGGCTTTTTAAGGACTGCCGACAGGCTACTGAAAAAGGTTCTATGTTCTCTTCCTCTTCCCAAAACACCACTGGATTTCATGGCCGCGTGACCGCAGTCCTTGGTCCGACCAATACGGGTAAAACCCATTTGGCCGTCGAACGAATGATGGGCCATAGTGATGGCATGATCGGGCTTCCCCTTCGGCTTTTAGCGCGCGAAGTCTATGACCGGATTGTCAAACAGAAAGGCGCTGCTAACGTAGCCTTGGTTACCGGGGAAGAAAAAATTATCCCGCCTCATGCCGCCTATTATATCTGTACTGTTGAAGCGATGCCGCTAGACCGTCCTTTTCAGTTTATTGCAATCGACGAGATCCAACTTGCCGCTGATCCGGAACGTGGCCATATTTTCACTGACCGCCTGCTATATGCACGCGGTCGTCAGGAAACAATGTTTCTGGGCTCGGACATCATTCGGGACTGGATAAAAAAGCTGGTGCCCGATGCAAATTTTACAAGCAGGGAACGCCTTTCAAAACTGAGCTATCGCGGACCTAAAAAACTGTCGCGTCTTCCCTCACGAAGCGCGATTGTTACTTTTTCTTCCGGGGATGTTTATGCCATCGCAGAGCTTGTACGCCGTCAGCGCGGCGGTGCCGCCATTGTCATGGGAAACCTGTCGCCCAGAACGCGCAACGCTCAGGTAGAGTTATACCAGTCTGGAGACGTTGACTATCTGGTCGCTACGGATGCAATCGGCATGGGCCTCAACATGGATATCGACCATGTCGCTTTTGCCAGCACTTATAAATTTGATGGCTTGATGGGACGGCATCTGAATGCGGCTGAATTTTCGCAAATAGCAGGCCGTGCCGGACGTCATATGAACGACGGCAGCTTCGGCGTAACCGCCAATGTAGAACCGTTGGACGATGAATTGGTCGAACAAATTGAAGATCATCGGTTTGAAAAACTACGCCATCTATGCTGGCGCAACCGCGATTTACCGTTCAATACAACCCGTGATCTGATCCGGGCTTTGGAACAACCGCCAAAATATAAAGGGCTTGTCTCCCCTCGCGATCCAGACGACTATAGAACTCTAAAGGCGCTGGCTGCGGATCCCGACATTCAACGGTATTCACAGAACGCGTCGAAAGTCCGTCAGTTATGGCAAGTTTGTCAAGTTCCTGACTTTCGAAGAACCATGCATGATGTTCATGTACGACTTTTGAAGCAGATTTTCATGAATCTGCAAGATAGAAGTGGTACGCTGCCAACAGATTGGATCGCTGGGCACCTTCGAAAACTTGAAAAAAGTGACGGTGACATTGATACTCTTGCAACACGCATTGCTCATACTCGGACTTGGACGTATATTTCGCATATTTCTGACTGGGTAGATGATTATAAGCATTGGCAGAATGTTGCCCGTAGAATAGAAGATAACCTGTCAGATGCTCTGCATGAGCGCCTGACGCAAAGATTTGTAGATCGCCGCACCGCCGTTTTGGTGCGTAAACTGAGAGACACTGGTCAATTGGAAGCAGTAATAAACGACACAGGCGAAGTTCACGTTGAAGGACACTTTGTCGGTACTTTAACAGGTTTGCGTTTCACAGCAGATATGTCATCGGGAAATTCCGATGGACGCACATTGCGTAACGCAGGCAATAAAGCCGTCGCCCGCGAAATAACCGCGAGAGCACAAGCAATTTCCTCTTCTGAAGATGAAGAATTCTCCCTGAGCGATCAGGGCGAAATCATCTGGAAAGAGATGACCGTCGGACGGTTGTCAAAAGGAGAATCCGTGCTGCGGCCAAAAGTGACGCTTCTGGCAAGTGAACAACTGAACGGCGTTTCTCTGGAACAGAGTACCAAGCGGTTAAACGATTGGGTCACTGCTGAGATCGAAAAACGATTGAACCCACTCGTCAAACTGGCGGACCTTCCATTGGTCGGGGCCGCACGCGGTATTGCGTTTCAGGTCAGCGAAAATCTGGGCGCCCTTCCCCGCTTTCGGGTGAACGACCAGATCCGCAATCTGGATAAAAAAGATTTTGGCCGGTTAAAATTTGGGGGCCTTCGTGTTGGCTACGAACATGTTTTCATGCCCATTCTGCTAAAACCGGATCCAACCGCCCTTCGGTGTCTGTTATGGGCGATCCATGAGGAACGTTCCACTATTCCGGCGCCACCGCCTGCAGGCCGTGTTTCTTTTGAAGTGACGGAAAAACTACCAAGAAACTTTTATCTGACCGCAGGTTATGCGCTTTTTGATACCCTGGCGATCCGTCTCGATATGCTGGATCGGCTTGCCGGCCTTTTAAGGCGGGCATCTCGGGGCCTTCTGGAAACGGATACTGCCTCCAATGGCAATACGGCGGACAAAACCGAAAAGCCAGAGGCCGAACCGAAATCTGATGATACCGATCCGGACCTTACTGAAACTGCGCCTGCCACATCAGAAAATGTACAAGGCGAAGCCGTTGATACCAGCACTGACTCTGGCGCTGACGCGGACACTGGTACTACTGACGCCTCAACCGAGCCGGTTGAGACCGAAGGCACTGCGGATGAGGAAGCCACGCCACCTGTTCAGGACGACACAGCCGAGGATAAGTCGGTCGCAAAGGCGGACGCTAAGGAAACGCAGCCAAGCAGTCCAGACACAAGCAGCGAAACGTCCAAAAAGGACAAACCTCGTAACCTGCCTTTCAAACCAACCCACGAGATGTTGTCTTTAGTCGGAACAACCCGCGAGCAGTTCACGCTGATCCTGGAAAATCTTGGTTATGGCGCCAAAGGTGAAGGGGATGAGCTGACATACCAGAAAGTTCCGTTCAAAAAACGTAAACGGCCTGCCGCTGGTCAGAAACCTCACAAGGGTCAGAAAAAGAAACCGGATGGCAAGAAGTTCAAGCCCAACCATCCAAAACAGGCGCCAAAGGCAAAGCAGATTGATCCAGATTCGCCCTTTGCTATTCTGAAAACCTTGAACACGAAGTAACGAATGACAACACAACCTGCGAATACCGAAGACACTATTCGCGTTGACAGATGGCTTTGGTTTGCCAGATTTTTTAAAAGCAGAAATCTGGCAACCAAACTGGTTCAGTCGAAAAAAGTCCGACTGAACAGTGTTATACTTGCAAAGCCAAGCGTTTCGGTCCGTGCGGGTGATATCCTGACTTTTCCGCAAGCGAAGAATATCAGGGTTATAAAAATACTGTCTATCGGTGAACGCAGAGGCCCCGCGCCAGAGGCGCAAGCGCTTTACGAAGATCTTGCGCCCCCTGAAGATGCCCCTAAAAAACCGGAAAGTTCAAGCACGACACCTAAACGAGAGAAAGGTGCTGGTCGGCCGACAAAGGCAGACCGACGGGCACTTGACAAATTCCGGCAAGACGCAGACATACAAGACTAACCAAACCGTCCTAGGGTTTGAACAAGGAAGACAGACCAATGTCAGTAACAAAACTCGACAAATTTTTCACCGCTTGGAATGACGGACAAACCGGATATTTCAAAGTTGCTCCAATCAAACTTTCGGTCACTGGAGATGCGAAACAGCTTGAACTCGCTGCGAAAGAAACCGCAAAGGAAATCGAAGCTGAAGTAACCTATGCATGGGATCTGGGCACTCCGAAGAGTGAGGCCTGGTGGCTGGAATGGGGCGGTTATTCCCTGGAAGAAGAAATTCCATATTTCGCGGCCACATCCTCTCCAGAAGCACTTGAAAAGATTGATGCTTTTGATCCGGATGACAATGAATTCGAATGCGATACACTCGATGAATTCAAGGAAATTCTGTTTGGTGCTTATGATGAGGACCTGACGGCAAAAGACCTGCAGCGCGGTTTTCAGCTTTGGCTGGAAACTTTGAGTGATGACGTGATCGAAGCTCTTGAAAAAGACCTGATAAGCTGGACAAGCCGCGCCAAATAGGCCGGCTTCTGGTCACCCTTTTCTTTTGAAAGTAACCCAGGCCGCATAGATGCGGGTTCCTGTTGTTATCCAGCACATCGCACCAAAGATCAGGGCGATTTGCACAAAAAACTGGGGAAACAAGCAAAATAGGACAAAGGTTGCAATTGTCTCTGCCCCTTCCGTCAGGCCACCAAGATAATACAGTGATTTCAGACCGCGAATATCCGTAGTGATCTTGTGTTTTTCCGCCATAATCGCATAGGTCAAAAATGTCGACGTGGTGCCGATAAAACTGAAAATAAGGAAGGACGCGGCCTGGGCATTGCCCTGACTTGCAAAGGAAAATGCAAAGACAATAGCCCCATAAAAAATAAAATCGCATACGATATCAAGATAACCGCCAAAATCGGTTAGCAATGATTGACGCGCGACGGCACCATCGAGACCATCCAACAACCGATTCACGACAATAAGGATAAGCGCCAGTAGGTAAGACTCGTAAATAATGCAGGGGACTGCAAGCAGGCCTACGACAAAACCGGTTAAAGTGACTGAATTGGCTGATACTCCAATAGCCGCAAGCCGTGCACCCAGCATGTTTAACGGTGGATTGATAATATGGCGAAGGGCTGCGTCGAACATTGCAAACTCTAAAAAGCTGTAAATTTGACCTACATGCTTAATCCAAAATAAAAAAACATGTAAGGGGCCGCCACACTATCTCGCAAAAACGTGAGGTACATCCAATGATTTTTCGATCTGCACCACAATAATAATACTCTATTAACCGTTATCTGCCAAAAGTGTGTAGAGTATTTAATCGAAGCGGACACGACATGATGCCGAAAAATTTTGAAGCAGCTGTTTTCAATCAAGAGGTTTTACAGGCTCTACAAGACGGAGAGCATCACAAACACCTAAATGACGAGTGGGCAGATACACACTATTTCGAAATCGTTGCCGAGAATATCGAAGAAGCATGGTCCATCGCCAAGCGCAAATACCGGGCAGACCGAGGCTTTGTCATAAAAGCCGTCGAATTGATGGAATAAACTTAGTAACCGGTATAATACGGATTAGTTCCGCCCGCATGATCGGTTACATCAAGGACCTGCCCGATTGATGGGACGGCTTTTTTAATTTCGACTTCAACACCCTGCTTCAGGGTTGCATCGGCCATGCCGCACCCCTGACACCCGCCAGCCATCTCCACATAGGCTACATCTTCCTGAATATCGATCAAGTCAATATATCCCCCATGTGCTGCAATTGCAGGATTAATACGCGTTTCCAGCAAAATGCGGATTGCTTCGGCTTCGGGTGTCCGCAAGCCCGGACGATCACCGTCTTCTACTTCCGTTTCCTGAACCATCCGATCAAACTTCACCCGGGAAATCTCTGGCACAAAATGTTTGATGGTATTCTCGATTTTGATCTGTGTACCAAAGGCAGGAGTGCTGAGGCCGGAACTATCCATTTCCAGGGTAATAAGTCCCGTTGTCGGATCATAGGCTTTAAATCCCAGATCGCCACCATCATCCAGTAACTGCGGGCGCACCCTTTCCTCGACCAGCTCCCTTACTGCATCAACAATGGCTTGATCCTCATCAGAATAGCTATTCTCGCCCACTTCTGAAATTGGGCCATTTAACACCGGCATTCCGGTCATGTAATGGTCCATTATCGCCGCCAGAACCATTGGTTTCAGCTGTATCCACATCGGGCCTTTTTCCGCGGCAGAAAGCTTTGTTACTGTGATGACATCTTCGCCAAATTCAATTGCTTGAACCCCTGGAATATCAAAAAGGCGCGCAGCCAAAGGTGATTTTTCTTTCCCTTTTTCCGCATCGTCAAATAAAACACTGCCGTTTGGCAGCACTTGTCGGCCCGGGAAAAACTGCATCCGGTCTTCATCTGACAAAGGTTGGGTCTGAATAAACATTAGGGGACTCCAAACATCACAAAATCCTACTTGAAACAGTGAGCTATCAAATTGCAGCCATAAGAGCAAGCGGTATCATTAACATATATACAAGTAGGACAGTTGCAAGGGATCGAATTAAACCGTTGCAATCGCATTTGCTGGAGAACCCACCGCCCCAGGCAGGCGAAGCGGTGGCGCTGTCAGAAAGAACCGGCTGCGCCCGTTCTCTTTCAACCATAGTGCAAGGGGCGTTAAATGCCACAACTCCCCAAGATGGATGCCCAGCTTGAACAGGCAATGTTCGTGCAAAGGCAGCGCCGCGCAGCACCCATCCCCTTTATGCGAAGGATAAGTCTCAACTGCATAGTTATCAGCAATCAGCGTCGAAAGACCACTATCCGTTATCCAGTTCAACAACTTCACATCCCGCCCATTTAGGGTAGCACAGGAATGATGCAGCCTATGTGCGTCCGGCTGCCCTTTCATATCCACGATAAGCTGTGCGAATCCTGTATGAAGGCAAACCATATCACCTGGCTCTACCAATATGTCGTCTTCCTCCATAATGGACATAAGATCGTCGTATCCCACAGAGACAGGATCATTGCGATACCGGGAATACAGATCAATCAACACGCCTCGGCCCTGAACAGCCTTCGCGGCCATTGTCTCAATACCCAGAGCATGTGCATACATGCCTCCTTCGTCTTCCGGCCCCCGAATATCCTGCCCCGCCTTGAAACCGTTATAATAAACTTTCTCGGTTTGCCCGGTTCCCATGACATCGAATTCATGTCCCACATGCGACAGACCATCCCATTGCGAGGAATATTGCATATGGATCAGGACAGCATCGTCACTGATCACATCAGTAAAATCGGGAAAATCATTGGAAAGTGCATAGCTGGCATTTGCTTTTCCATTGCGTAGCGTTGGTCGGATTTCCGGTGGGAACCGCCCTGCATTCAACAGGTTCCCACCCGGAAGGTCCAGCGGTAAGCTTAGGCAAAACCGCTCGCCAGTTTGAATTTCTTTGGCTGCCTCCCGAATTGTTTCTGCTGTAATCAGATTAAGGCGTCCATTTTGGTCCTGCTCGCCAAAATCACCCCAGTTTGATCCCTCAGGTCTTACTTTCCATCTGGTCATCGTCGTTTCCTTTTTTTGCTTTTATAGATTTGACGGATATTCACTTCATCACATGACTTGTCAGATACGCCCCTCTTCAACCGCAAAACACGCTGTCTCAGTCTCTCCGTTGTGCAGAAGTTTCGGAACTTCTTTCCGGCACCGGTCATTGGCAAACGGACACCGGGGATGGAACACACAGCCTTCTGGCAGATCCATGGCTGTCGGTACTTCCCCAGTCATTTTCACATGTTTGCCGTCATCGCCGCCGCCCATTTTCGGAATTGCGCTGAGCAAAGCCTGTGTATAGGGATGACGCGGCGTTGCGAACAGCGACTTGGTATCTGCAAGCTCACAGACGGTCCCAAGATACATCACGGCGACGCGGCTCCCGAAATGCTCAACAACAGACAAGTCGTGTGTAATAAAAAGATAGGTCAGGTCCCGTTGTTCCTGCGCATCCATCATTACGTTCAGGACTTGAGCCTGAATTGAAACATCAAGCGCAGAAATAGGTTCGTCAGCAACAACAAACTCCGGATCCAGCATAAGCGCCCGGGCGATACTGATACGTTGCCGCTGTCCTCCTGAAAATTCATGCGGATACCGATCCCCCCAAGCCGGGTCGTTCCCAACCGACAACATGACCTCTTCAACTTTTTCCCGAACCTGTTTTTTCGACAACTCAGGACAGTGAATTTGCAAGGGCTCTTCCAGAGCCTGCAAAACAGTCATGCGCGGATTAAGCGATGCATAAGGATTTTGAAAAATCATCTGCATCTTCAGAGTGTAAGGACGTCTCTCCTTTGCGGAAAGCGCATCTATTCGCTGCCCTGCATAATAAATCTCCCCTGAGCTTGGCGGATGAAGCCCAATGACAGTCCGCGCAAGGGTCGATTTTCCGCAACCACTTTCGCCGACCAGGCAGAATTTGTCTCCTTTGTTGATCGTCAAGGAGACCCCGTTCAGTGCGCTGACAACAGGCTGTTTTGTCGACAAAAAGCCGCCACCGCCGCCAAATTTTTTTTCCACATTCTGAATATCAACAAGGCCTTGAGGGTTCGTCATGAGTTCCCCCCAATCTGATTGGACTGGAAAGCAACCATTTCATCAAGCTTGAAACAGGCTGCATGATGGTCGCCCTTTCCAATGAGGTCAGGAATATTTTTCAAGCAGTCTTCACTGCAAAAATCGCATCTCGGATTAAATGCACATCCTTGTGGGATCGCATCCAGGGACGGCATCGCCCCGCGAATTTGGTTAAGCCGCGCACCCGGAACATTTTCCTGAGGCAATGCCTTGATCAAGCCTCGTGTATACGGATGTTGCGGCCGCTGAATAACCTCTTGTGTCGGCCCCTCTTCAACCACACGGCCAGCATACATCACCATGATGCGTTCGGTTACTTGACTGACGACAGCCAGATCGTGGGTAATCAGGATCAATCCAACATTATGGTTTTTGCAGAGCTCCAACATCAACTCCATGATTTCGGCCTGAATGGTAACGTCCAATGCCGTGGTTGGCTCATCTGCAACAATAATTGCAGGATCGGTCAGAAGCGCGATCGCAATAACCACTCGCTGGCGCATCCCGCCGGACAATTCATGGGGATAGCTATCCATGCGATTTTCAGGCGACGGGATCATGACCTCTCTTAACTTGGCCACAGAAACCCGGGTTGCCTCTTCATCTGAAATATCGCGATGTGCTTTCAAACACTCGATCATCTGAGTTCCGATTGTCAGGACCGGGTTTAGGGTCATCATCGGATCCTGAAAGATCATACTAATCCGATTTCCGCGCAGAGTGCGCATTTCTGTATCACTCAATTTGCTAATATCCCGTCCTTCAAACAGAATTTCGCCAGCTGAAATACGGCCTGGCTTACTCAGCAAGTTCAGAATTGCAAAGGCGGCAACCGATTTACCCGCGCCACTTTCCCCAACAATCCCCAGCCTTTCCCCTTTATCCAAGGTAAAATTAACACCATACAAGGCTTGAAGGGTTTTTCGCCCGAGTGGGAATTGGACTTCAAGGTCTTTTACTTCCAATAAAGCCATTATCAATCCTTATATAACTTTGGATTCAAAACGTCGCGCAACCAGTCACCGAGCAGATTAATACTCAGGATCAATACGATCAGCACAATGCTGGGGATTACGGTAATCCACCATGAACCACTAAAAATAAATTCGAAACCACTCGAGATAAGAGAGCCAAGGGAGGGCTTGTTAACCGGCATTCCCAACCCCAAGAAGGATAAAGCCGCTTCTGAAATAATAGCGTTTGCCACCTGAATGGTTGAAATAACCAAAATAGGTGAAATGGTATTTGGCAGGATATGACGCACCATGATCCGACGGGAACTCATCCCCATGACCCGTGCGGCATCGACATATTCCTTATGCTTTTCCGCAAGAACGGATGCGCGAACGGTACGTGCATATTGCGGCCATTCCGCAATGCCGATAACCAGGACCAACATAACAATCGCAAGTTCACTGTATAATTCAGCACCAAAGCCCGCCTGAAAGACAGCCAGGGTAATAATCGCGACCATCAAAGTGGAAAGTGACAGCTGGATATCAGCCAGCCGCATAAAGAACGCGTCAACACGGCCTCCTATATATCCGGACAGCAACCCGATGGTGACACCAATGACAGCTTGCAGACAAACGGCCAGAAAACCGATCGTCAGCGAAATACGCATTCCATAAAGAATGGTACTCAACATATCGCGGCCTTGGGGATCTGTTCCCAAAAGAAAGCGCGGATCCCCTTCCCCTTCATTCCAGGCTGGTGGAAGTTCACTATCCATTATGTCAATTGTAGTGAGATCATAAGGATCATATGGGGCGATAAGCGGCGCAAAAACCGCCGCCATCACCAGAAAGAGAACGATTGTCAAACTGACAACGGCAACTTTGTCCCGCTTAAACCGAAAGACCAGATCAGAATTCAGAATCCCTGATAAAACGCTCATGATTTCTGCCCCACCAGTTTGACGGTCGGATTAACCCAGGTATAGATCAGATCAACGAACGTATTTGTTACGACAAAAATCAGACCAACGACGATGATATAAGCGATGATAAGGGGCGTATCCACCCGATTAACCGCTTCCAGAAACAGGAATCCCATACCGGGCCACTGGAAGACACTCTCTGTCAAAATCGTATAGGCAAGCATTGTTCCCACCTGTACCCCACCGACGGTAATAACGGGTAGAAGCGTATTTTTAAAGGCGTGCAAAAACCAGATACGCTTCGGGAACAAACCCTTTGCCCATGCAAATCGAATATATTCCATCTGAAGAATTTCCATCATTTCAGAGCGAATTAATCGAATAAAGAGTGGCATCATGATGGATGCCAGGGACAAACTGGGCAAGACCAGATGAACCAGTCCGTCAACCGTTAGAAAACCAGAGTTCCACCCTAGCAAATCTGATGTCTCGCCGCGCCCGAAAGAGGGCATCCAGCCCAGCTCGACTGAAAAAATGTATATGGAAAAAATAGCAGTCAGAAAAACAGGAACAGAAATTCCGACGATACTGAAACCCATAACAAATCTTGCAAGCCAACTTTTCGGTCGGATTGCACAATAGATACCTAATGGAACAGCGAACGTAATAATAATGATGGTCGCGCCAATAACCAGCTCCAATGTAGCTGGAAATTTGGCGGCGATAACCTCCAAAGCCGGCTTTTTGAAGAAATAGGAGTTCCCTAAATCCCCTTGAACCGCATTGCCCAGAAACCGGCCATATTGAATCAGGAAGGGATCATTAAGGCCCATTCTTTCGCGCATGGCTTGCCGTTCATCTTCAGAAACGGACTGCCCCACCAGTTCGCGCAGCGGGTCTCCAAGATTGTCTTGAATTGAAAAGCCAATCAGACTGATTACAAACATAACAAGCACGGCTTGCAATAATCGTCGAATGGCAAAATAAAGATAGTCCAAACCGATCACCTTTAAAAAGAAAGCTGACGCCGGTTCCCCGGCATCAGCTTTTTTACATCAACTTAATCGACGACTAGATCGCCCAGATATGGGAAGTTCATCACATTGACGATTGGCTCGATATTCACTCCCTTACGGGCGGCCCAAGCCAGATTCTGCCAATGAAGCGGAACAAATGCAGCGTCATCATACAGGATTTTTTCAACCATCTGCAAAACCTTGGACCGTTCGACTGGATCCGTCATGCTCTGACTTTTCAAGACCAGTTCATCCACTTTTGCATTGGAATAATTGCCACTGTTATATTGACCATAGCCAGTTTCAGCACTTGGCGTCATTGTCAGAAATTCTGAGAAATTGGCAGAATCTTCTGTATCTGAATGCCAGCCAATCATCATCATATCAGCAGAGCGTTTATCAAATTCTGGCCAGTATTGTGCTTTTGGCATGGTTTTCAAATCAACTTTAATATTGATTTTTGACAGCATGCTGGCGACGGCTTCAGCAATTTTGGCATCATTAACATATCTGTTATTCGGAGCCATCATTGTTACGGAGAAACCTTTTTCCAGTCCGGCTTCCTTCATCAGCTCTTTTGCCTTCGCAAGATCGTACCGGGGGCTAAGATCAGGAGAATATCCAGCATATCCACTTGGTCCCTGCTGACCGGCAACGGTAGCAAACCCTTTCATGATTTTCTTAACAATACCATCATTGTTAATTGCATGAACAATAGCCTGACGCACCCGCTTGTCTTTAAAATGCGCGACACGTTCCTGATTGAGCTGGAACGTAATGATCCGTGTACCACCCATGGTCACTAGATTTGTATCCGCATTTTTTTCGATGCGGTCCAGGTCGGTTGGTGGAACAGGCGCAATGAAGTCAACATCACCGGAAAGAAGAGCGGCAACCCGCGTTGGGCCTTCTTTAATCGGTGTCATGATGATTTCAGTCACGTTCCCCGGGGATTTCTTATCCCAGTAACCGTCGAAACGATTGAAAACCACTTTCACACCCTGCTCACGAGAGGCAACCGTAAATGGCCCAGTTCCGGAAACATTTGTCGATGCGAACGCATCGCCATGCTTCACGATCGCGGCTTTTGATTTTCCATTGCTATCAAAACCGGTGTAAAAATTACTGTCCATGGCGAAAATATAGGTCGCCTGATGAAGCACAAGCGGATATGGCTCTGTCGTTACCAGATCAATTGTGTTTTTATCGACAACTTTCATTGCCTCAAACGGTGCAAAAAGACCTTTAAAATCCGGGCTTTTCTTCAAACGATCAAAAGTCCAAACCAGGTCCAAAGATGTCATTTCATTTCCAGAATGAAACTTTACGCCTTCCCGCAATTTAAAGCGCATTGTTTTCTCATCAACACGCTCCCAGCTTTCAGCCAGACGTCCTTCAAAGCCCAGATCCTTTGTCCAGCGGACCAATGGATCAAACAACATGTGGGACATTTGTAGTGTACCACCGGATAATTGTTCATGTGGATCAAGTGATACCGGATCGGCGTCATAAGCCATTTTCAATGTTTTTGCCTGAACACCAGCAGCAGCGCCCACGCAAATAGCAGCTGCGGCTACAGCTGTAAAAATCTTCCTCATTCCTTGCCTCCCTTAATTGCAAGTCTGGATTGTAAATTTTTGTGAGTAATTTTCGGCCCGCCAGTATTTAGGACATTGGCCACTTACTTCTTTTCCCACTCTTAATCGAGCGGTTCCACGAAGGTACAACCCTAAATTAGCTTTGCCTGCCGTCAAGTAGATAATTCAAAGCAACGGCTTTTTTCACGAAAAAGAAGTCTTCTCGCATTCTTCTTTCACTTATGGGGCAAATTGTGTAATTTTACGTCTAATATCAAGCGTGGGTGGAAGCCTTAAACATTCTAAAACCATTTCCGTTTTATAAATTGTACCAATCAGAACAGTTCAAGATTATTTTTATGACGTTAGTCTAAACATGTTAACACCCTCCGACAAAGAGAATATGTCTCTTCAGAAACGAAGTCGCATGACAGACGCAATGCTGGCGATTATCAGTGAGCCAGCCTGCATTCTTGACAATCACGGTACTGTTCTTTCTCAAAATGAACGATGGACGGCTGACTTTCCATCAAATGCCCAAGGCAAACAATCTTTGGAGGATTTACTGGACGCACACTCCCATGCGTCAATATTACGTTTTCTGCACGCACCTGCGCAAACAACCCTTGAACTAGTTGAAGCCCGCATCACCTCAGATCGTCAACAAAATGTTCCTGCGTTAATCAAATGTGTCTGTGTAGAGAACACGTTCATTTTATCTATTCGAACGTCAGAGGCCTCTTCACACGCCGACGTAAATACGGCAGAACACCTTTTTAATAGCCTCCTCCTCGACGTTATCCCGGCACCTGTATTTTGTAAAAACAAAGATCACATATACACGGCGGTTAATGATGATTTCGCCAAAATCCTTGGTTTAACCAGGGAAGAACTCATCGGACGGAACGTTTATGATGTTGCGCCTAGCCGAAATGCTGACACTTACCGTCAAGCCGATGAGGAGTTGTTCAAAAATGGAGGGCGGCAGATATATGAGACAACAATCAAATATTTCGACGGGTCCTTTCATGATGTTGTCTTTCATAAATCGATTTTTTATGGCCCCGACAACGAACCTGCCGGTTTAATCGGCATCATTCTCGACATCACAGATCGCAAAAAAGCCGAAGACGAACTAAAGGAAAATCAAGAGCTCCTTCAGGCAATTATTGACAATTGCCCTTCATATATTTTCGTCAAAGACCTGGAAGGCAAATATATTGTCGCCGGCAACAAATTCACGCAGCGTATTGGATGGCCAAATGGATACTTGCTGGGAAAAACAGATTACGAACTGTTTCCGGATGAAATAGCCACTGTTCTTCGAGACAATGATAAAAAAGTTCTGGAACAGAAAAAGGCGATCTCTGAGCAGGAAAGCTTCAATTTTGATAATATTGAAATCACTAATCTTGCTGTCAAATTCCCTCTCTTTGATGCAAATGGCGCCCTTAAAGGCGTCGCCGGAATTGCCACTGATATCAGTGCGCTACTGAAAGCCGAAGAAAAGCTGAAAAACGCCTCCCTTGAACTGGAAAAACAGGTAAAGAAAAGAACCCGGGAATTATCAGAAGAGATTAAAGTCCGGAAACTTGCTGAGGCAGAGCTGACCGAAACAGAGGCTGAACTCAGAAATCTGCTGTCGTCCAGTCCTGTCGGCGTTGGTATCTATAATATCTCAGATACCAAGTTTATTTTTTCAAACAAAGCGTTATTGGAGCTTTTCCGACTGACCGAAGAAGAAATTTTTCAATCCCGTCCAGAAGAATTCTGGAAAACACCGAACAAACGTGCTGTTCTTCTGAAGGAGTTTCAAAAAACGGGTGAAGTACTCAACCAAGAAGTTGAGTTCAAACGCAAAGATGGGTCCTGTTTCATCGGACTGCTGAGTTGGAAAAAGCTGTATCTGGATGGCGATCATCGCCTGGTGGTTTGGGTCAATGATATTAGTAAAATCAAAGAAGCCGAAACGATCCTTAAAGAAGCCAACGAAGAATTGGAGCGCCGCGTACAACGCAGAACCGCCGAACTTGAAAAAGAGATAAATGATCGCAAAAAAGTAGAAGAGGCGTTACGCCTGCGGGAGGCGCAGTTTGAAGCCTCAGCAAACTCTGCGTCAGATTGGTTCTGGGGAACCGATGAAAATCATAACTTCATCACATTCTCAGAACGGCTTGAAGAAGTCACAGGACTAAAACCAACGGAGTTGATCGGATCCCCCCCTTGGCGGAACGATAACAGCCGATTGATCGACGAAGATTGGCGCGACCATCAACAAACTTTTTTCGAACAGAAACCCTTTCGTGATTTTCGCTATGACTTAAAACACAAAGATGGTCGGGTTTTACATCTGACTGTCAGCGGCTCACCAATGTTCGATGAAAAAGGCGATTTCAAAGGATTTCGGGGCGCGGGACGCGACATTACGGAACAGATTGAAACCGATAAACGGGCATTAAAAGCAGAACAACAACTACAGCAAGCCCAGAAAATGGAAGCTGTCGGCCAGTTGACCGGCGGGATAGCCCACGACTTTAATAACATATTGGCAATCGTTCTGGGCAACATCGACCTTTTGCAAGATGAACTCTCTGAAAGCAGTCCGCTTTACGCGCATACCCGCGCCATCGAACGATCTGCAACGAGAGGCGCGCAGTTGACACAACGCTTGTTAGCCTATTCTCGCAAACAGGCACTACGGCCCCAACGGGTTGAATTGAACAGTCTGGTTGCTGAAATGCTTGAACTCATCGACCGCCTGCTTGGTGAGACCATCGCTGTCGACGTAAAAACCGACGGAAATGCGCGAGATGTCTTTGCCGATCACAGTCAGATTGAAAATGCGCTAATGAACCTTTGCATCAACTCCAGCGATGCCATGCCCAAGGGCGGCAGCCTCACTATCGAAACAGGCAATATCGACATAAACCAATATAATTCGAGCCTCTATCCCGATCTGGCACCCGGGCAATATTCCAGCCTTTCTGTAAAAGATACAGGGATGGGCATGCCTGAGAAGGTGCTTAAGCATGCCTTTGAGCCGTTTTTCACAACCAAGGAAGTTGGAAAAGGAACTGGCCTTGGCTTAAGCATGGTTTACGGCTTTGCCAAACAATCAAACGGAACAGTGCGCATCGACAGCCAAACCGGGGAAGGAACGCTTGTAACGATTTTGCTTCCCAGCCACAAAGACGGTTAGAACAGACTGGATGCCCCTTCTTCTGCAGAACTGACATTTTTTCGCATAGCCGCAAAGATTTCCCGGCCAGACCCACGATGAGACATATTGGTACCGGACAAACGGACATCCCGACCCGCTAATTCCTCATCCGTCAGTGCAACAGTAAGACTGCCGGCTTTGGCATCCAGACGAAGCAAATCCCCATCCCGCAGCCGGGCAATATTACCCCCATCCTTTGCCTCTGGTGACATATGAATGGCCGCCGGCACTTTTCCCGATGCTCCCGACATCCGGCCATCCGTCACAAGGGCCACGCGATAGCCCAGATCCTGCAAAATCCCCAGTGCCGGGGTTAATTTATGCAGCTCAGGCATCCCATTGGATTTTGGCCCCTGCTCTTTCAATACAGCAACAAAATCGCGGTGTAGCTCACCCTTTTCGAATGCTTTCAAGAACGCATTTTGATCGTTAAAAATGACAGCTGGTGCCTCTACAATATGGTGCGCCTCGTCCACGGCTGAGTATTTAATAACTGACCGGCCGATATTTCCGTCTAACAATTTCAAGCCCCCGGTCGGGCTGAAAGGATTATCCGCTGGTCTCAAAATATCCGGATCAAGCGATTGCTGTGCACCGGCCCGCCATTTTAAGGCGTGACCCTCTAGAAACGGCTCTTGCGCATACCGGCGAAGGCCTCTGCCCGCAACCGTATTAACATCTTCATGGAGGTATCCATTTTCCAACAACGTGGAAACCAGATAAGCGAAGCCCCCTGCCGCGTGAAAATGGTTCACATCGGCCTGACTGTTGGGATAGATCCGCGTTATGAAGGGAACAACTTCGGACAAATCAGAAAAATCCTGCCAACTGATTTGAATACCCGCCGCCTTGGCAATCGCTATCAAATGAATGGTCAGGTTCGTCGAACCACCTGTCGCCAGCAGACCGACAATCGCGTTTGTAATCGTCTTTTCGTCAATCTGTTCGCCAAGGGGCACAACGTCCGAATTGTGCGCAAGTTTGCACGCTGTTCGGGCGGCTTCCTGAGTAAGAGCTTCGCGCAGTTCGGTTCCCGGATTGACAAACGCCGCCCCCGGCAAGTGAAGCCCCATCAATTCCATCAGCATTTGGTTTGTATTTGCTGTCCCATAAAATGTGCAGGTTCCTGCACTATGGTAAGAGGCGCTTTCCGCCTCAAATAATTCTTTGCGACCTATTTTCCCTGCGGCAAATTCCTGACGGATACGGGCTTTCTCTTTATTTGGCAATCCGGAAGGCATCGGTCCTGCTGGTACAAATAAAACGGGCAAATGGCCAAAGGAAAGTGCGCCGATCAACAAACCCGGGACGATTTTATCGCACACGCCCAGGCACAATGCAGCGTCAAAGACATTATGGCTTAGGCCAATGGCGGTGGCCATAGCAATAACGTCGCGGCTAAACAGCGATAACTCCATGCCGTCCTGCCCCTGTGTTACGCCATCGCACATGGCGGGTACGCCGCTCGCCACCTGAGCCATCCCACCGGCTTCTCTAGCCGCCTCTTTGATCAGAGCCGGATAGCTTTCAAATGGTTGATGGGCCGACAACATATCATTATAGGCGGTAATGATGCCGATATTGACCATCGCCTGCTCCTGATACTCAGATTTTTCCTGATCGGGCGACGCCGCGCAGGCATGCGCAAGGTTGCCGCAGGACAGGCTCGTTCGATGAGGGCCCTGATCCTTCGCAGTGCGTATAGCATCCAAGTAAGCGCGCCGACTTTCCTGACTTCGCGCGATAATGCGATCCGTCACGCGTTGAATTTGAGGAATAGGCATGACATTTCCCTTTCTAGGGCGACCAGTACAACATTTTGAGACCATCACCCGATGCCAAAACTTCGCCGATGGGCGCATCAATCGTCCCGGAGGTGATCTTCTGTAAAACTTCTTTCTTCATTTCACCGGTTATATGCAAAACAGTTGAACGCGCCTGACAAAGAACCGGAAACGACAGGCTCACTCGTTTATCAGGTGCAGAGATTGGTTCGACAATAACCAGTTTCAATGGCTCATTCGGGTTCAGTAAACCGGCGGCATTCGGGGCACAGGGAAATAACGATGCCGTATGTCCATCCTCCCCCATGCCCAGAAGCAGCACATCAATCGGCTGGCGAAGCATCACCAGCATTTCATTTAAAACCGGCAGCGCTTCTTCTGCCGCTTTATCCGGATGATAGTAGCCAATAAAGCGCGCCTCTGCAGCGGCATGTCGCAGAAGGCAAGCGCGCACCATTTTTTCATTGCTTCGATCACTATCCGTCTCAACCCAGCGCTCGTCTGCCAACAAAATTGTCACTTTGTCCCAATCAAGTTTCTCTTGGCTCAATTTACGAAACATGTTCTTAGGTGTGTTTCCGCCAGAAACAACCAATACGGCGGCGCCCCGCTCGGCAATGGCGACCGAAAGCAGTTCCCCCACCTTTTTTGCCAGATTTTCATCCAGCTTTTCTGCATCTGAAAACAGACACTCGCTGATCAATACCATGCCTTAAGTCTCTCCGCCGTCGTGCCATGACCGACCATCCCGGGCAATTAATGCAGTGGACGCCGTTGGCCCCATGGTGCCGCCGGGATAGTCAACCAAGGCCTCTTCGCTTTTTTCCCATTCCTCCAGAATAGGTTCAACCCAGCTCCAGGCCGCCTCCAATTCATCGCGCCGCATAAACAATGTAGAATTCCCGCGAACAGAATCCAAAATCAATCGCTCATAGGCATCCGGCGCGCGTTTTCGGAAAACATCGGAATAAGACAAGTTCAAGGGTGTCTGTTGCAAACGAAGCCCTCCCGGCCCCGGCACCTTACTTGTCATGATCAATTTTATGCCTTCATCTGGCTGAAGACGAATAATCAATCGATTTGGCTTCATTCCCTGTCCCGGCGAAGGAAAAATCTGATGAGGAACGGGTTTGAAATCGATCACGATCTCTGAAAATCGCTGCCGCAAACGCTTGCCTGTTCGCAAGTAAAAGGGAACACCGGTCCAACGCCAGTTATCCACCTCGGCCTTGATAGCAACAAACGTTTCCGTATTGCTTTCTTCAATCCCGCTGTCTTCCAGATAGCTATGAGTTGCCGTGCGATCAATCGCACCTTCGGCATATTGACCGCGTACTGTGTTTTTTTCCACATGATCGCCCATGATCGGTCGAAGACTTTTCAGGATCTTTAATTTTTCATCCCGCACTGCATCCTGATCGAATTGTGCCGGTGGTTCCATCGCCACAAGGCACAATAGCTGGACCAGATGGTTTTGCACCATATCGCGCAAGGCACCACTTTTATCATAATACCCGCCGCGTCCCTCTACGCCGACCGTTTCAGCGACGGTTATCTGTACATGGTCAATCATGCCGTGATGCCAGACGGGCTCAAAAATTGAATTTCCAAAACGCAAAACCATCAGGTTCTGGACAGTTTCCTTTCCAAGATAATGATCAATCCTGAAAATCTGATCTTCTTTGAAAAAACGGGCGATCTGGCTGTTGGTTTCCTTCGCCGATTTCAGATCCATGCCGAGCGGCTTCTCAAGGACAATCCGGGACTGGTCATGAATAGCGTTAGCGTCATGAAGTCCTTCGCCAACCGCCGCAAATAAGGAAGAATGTGTGGCCAGGTAAAAAACACGAACACGGTCCGCCGTTTTATCAAGATGCTCAGCCAGTTTTAAAAAGTCCTGCTTTTCATCAATATCCAGTTTGAAGTAGCACAGACGCTTCGCGAAGGCTTCCCACTTCTCCTCACTGAACAGGTTATCCGCCATATATTTTTTACAACCGGCACGAACAATGTCTGCATATTCCTGCTGACTCAACTCAGTCCGGCCAAGCGCAATAATAGAGGCCTCATCCGGCAATCGATCATCACATTCACTGAACAAAAGCGCGGGCATCAACTTACGGATAGCAAGATCACCCGTTCCGCCGAATACGACAAAGTTAAAAGGATCCACCCCAAGCGCAATACTCATTCGTGCCTCGATTTTAAAGAAGTTAAAAATTCCAAAGGCTTCTTGGAACCTTAGATAAGCAGGCCTTGCAGGCCGTTGAAAATACCTAGTCTATCATCGCCTGATAGGCCAGCGCGCGTAGTTCTTTTCGCAACGGATAATAGCTGGAAGGAAGTAACTGGGTCAGGAACAGCACAACCATATCTTCAAGAGGGTCAACCCAAAAGACTGTACTCGCCATCCCGCCCCATCCGAAGTCACCGGGGCTACCCATCATCTGAGCCTTCGTTGGATCGAGCATCACCCAACCGCCGAGGCCAAACCCGACCCCGGCAAACGATACTTCTGAAAACACCGGCTGCCCCATCGAAGCAAGATCCCCCGGCATATGATTCTGCATGATAAAGTCCATGGTGCGGGTTCCAAGGATCTGCTGATCGCCAAACCTGCCGCGACGCCGGATCATATCGGCAAATTTCAAGTAATCTCCAGCGGTAGAAAGCAATCCGCCCCCGCCAGAAAGACCTTGAACATTCCCTTTCGCATAAACACTGTTCGATGCATTTTCGACCAGCTTAAGAGAACCATCCGTGTTCGGTGTATAACTGGCAGCAACCCGGCCTTGCTGTTCAGGCCCGAAATCAAAAGCGGTATCCTTCATACCCAGAGGCTCAAAAAATGTATCGTTAAAATACTGATCAAGGCTTTGCCCCGAAATAATCTCCACAAGGCGGCCAACAACATCTGTTGAAACCCCATAATTCCATCGGCTGCCAGGCTCAAATTTCAAAGGCATTTGAGCCAAGCGGTCAATCTGGTCTTCCAGCGTTCCGCGCCGGGGACCAAAGTCCATTTTTTCTTCGCCATACAGGGTTTCCAGAACCCCAAGATTGAAATCGTAAGTCAAACCAGAACAATGCGTTAGCAAATGATGGACTGTCGGCTTTGTTTTGCACGGTTCCGTATCATCAACAGACTGAGCATTTTTCCGCAAGACCCGCATGTCCTTAAAAGCCGGAATAAAGGTTTCAATCGGATCATCCAGATGAAAAAGACCCCGCTCATACAATGTCATCAAGGCCAATGAAGAAACCGGTTTGGTCATGGAATAAAACCGGGCGATTGTATCTTCCTGCCAGCGAACTTTGTTCTCTACGTCAGAAAAGCCTGTCCAGCCTGAATAGGCAACTTCGCCGCCTCTCATCACAACGGTCTGGGCACCGGGTAACTTACCCGCATCGACATAGCGTTTCATCCAGTCCGTAATATAATCCAAGCGCGCGGACGAAAATCCCAGAGCTTCAGGTGTACAGGTCTTTTCCATTCTTTCCTCTTTTAGTGTCTGCTTAGTCTCTGGCTGCGATTGTTTTCTGAGATTGTTCGCCCAGTCCTTCAACCCCCATACGAATCTCCTGACCTACCTTCAGGTAAACAGGATCAGGTTTTTGCCCCATCCCCACACCAGGAGGTGTTCCGGTGGAAATAATATCACCTGGTTCCAAGGTCATAAAATTGCTCAAATAAGAAACGATTTCCTGAACACCGAAAATCATTGTTTTTGTTGATCCATCCTGAAACCGATGCCCGTCAACATCCAGCCACATAGATACATTCTGCGGATCGGGCACTTCGTCTTTTGTAACCATCCATGGACCCAATGGCGCAAAAGTATCATGACTTTTACCTTTGACCCATTGCCCGGAACGCTCTGTCTGGAACTCCCGTTCTGAAACATCATTTACAGCACAATAACCAGCGACATAATCCAGTGCATTTGCTTCTGAAACATATTTCGCCCGCTTTCCGATCACAACACCCAGTTCCACTTCCCAGTCTGTTTTGACCGAATTCCGTGGGATTTCGATATCATCATTGGGTCCACAAATTGAACTGGTCGCCTTCATAAAAACAATCGGTTCTTTAGGAATTGGATTGCCCGTTTCTTCAGCATGATCTGAATAATTCAGACCAATGCAAATCAACTTCCCGACATTTGCGACACAAGGCCCGATGCGGCCGGTCTCGTTCACAATCGGGAGGCTGCCTGGATCCACTGCCTTCAAAGAAGCCAGTGCATCATCTGTGAGAGAGCTGCCATTAACATCACTGATTACAGAAGACAAATCCCGAACGTTCCCCTCGTCATCAAGCAACGCGGGTTTCTCTGAGCCTGTTGGGCCATAGCGTAATAACTTCATAAAACTTCCTCCTTGCCGTTTTTCAGTTAAGAAAAGGCAATAACAATTTTCCCAAAATGCTGACCACTTTCCATTAATCGATAAGCATCTTTTGCTTCATCAAACGCTACAGTTTCCTCGATAACGGGGTTGAGTTCATTATAGTCGATCGCCCGGATCAACCTGGCAAACATATCTTGGGGGCCAACATAAATCCCCTGAAGTTTTACAGATTTTCGCATGATGGAAGTCGGGTCAATCGTGCCGCCGGTGAGTACGCCGACCAACGACACAGTACCGCCGATCCGAACCGCTTCCACTGATTTCGCCAGCGTACCGGCACCTCCTACCTCAATCACGACATCGACGCCTCTTCCATTTGTCGCGTCCAATACTGCATTTTCCCATTCTGGCTGATCCCGATAATTGATCAAGGTACGGGCCCCAAGTTTTTTCACGCGTGCAAGTTTTTCATCGCTACTGGAGGTTACAATCGTCTGAATACCGCAAAATTTGGCGATTTGCTGTGCAAAAATGGAAACGCCGCCTGTTCCCAGCAATAAAGCGGTATCCCCGGCTTTCGCTTCCCCTTTTTCAATCAGGCAATTCCATGCGGTTACCGCCGCGCAAGGCAATGTTGCGGCTTGTTCAAATGACAGGCTGTCGGGAATAGGCAAGACACCCTGCTCCTTTAACACAACATATTCTGCCAGCACCCCGTCAATCGGGCCGCCTAATGCGGACAACATTGTTTTTTCTGTAATGGGGCCACTGACCCAATTCTGGAAAAAACAGCCAACCACCCGGTCGCCGGCCTGATAGCGTGTGACACCTTCACCCACGGCTTCAATAACGCCCGCGCCATCCGAATTTGGAATGCGTTGATCTGTGATACCTCTGGCACCCGCATTTTTTATGGTCAACAAATCACGGTAGTTAATCGAGTTGGCTTTCATTCGAACAAGAACTTCTCCGGGACCGGGCTTGGGAACATCTCTCTCGATTAACGTCAGGGCCTCTAATCCGGAACCTTCCCCGATTACATACGCTTTCATTATTGCTACCTTTTCTTATGCTGATTTGCAGTCTGCGCCATTTCTGATAATCAGAGTAAAAGAAATTAAATTCAATGCAAAAGCAGGAATGGAGTCAGATTTATGATCGACCTTTATACTTGGGGCACGCCAAACGGACGAAAAGTATCAATCATGTTGGAGGAAACGTCTCTTCCCTACACCGTCCATCCCGTAAATATTGGAGAAAACGAACAATTCGATCCTAAGTTCCTTGCTATTAGCCCGAATAATAAGATACCCGCTATTCACGACCATGACACGGGAATATCCTTGATGGAAAGCGGCGCCATATTACTTTATCTGGCTCAAAAGTCGGGGCAATTTCTACCGGAAGGAAACCTCTACTGGAAGGCCATTGAATGGCTGATGTGGCAAATGGGTGGAGCCGGCCCAATACTTGGACAAGTCCATCATTTTTGTCATTTCAATCCAGGCGTTTCAGATTATGCACAAACCCGATTCAAGGCGGAAGCCGAACGTTTATACGGCGTTTTGGACAAACAATTGGCCGGGAAAAATTATATTGCCACTACCTATTCGATTGCAGATATGGCAGTCTGGCCGTGGATTTCCAGATTTGAATGGCAGGGGATGGCTCTGTCTGACTATCCCAATGTCCAAAGATGGTACGAAACCATCGCTCAACGACCCGCTGTAAAAAAGGGCTATCATGTTCCGAGCTTCGTCAATGATATCCCGACATCACATAAGAAAAAAGAATGATCGAACAAATCATCCAGGACTTTAATAGTCTTCATTTTGCTGTTATCTGCGCGGCCTTGTTATTTGGTGGCTTTGTGAAAGGGGTTTCCTCTTTCGGATTGCCGACGGTATCAATTCCGATCATAATTCTCGTCCTGCCCCTGCCATTTGCCATTTCGGTGCTGGCCATTCCCATGACCCTCAGCAATCTCGTTCAAATGACTATCTCTGGGGATGTAAAAGGATCTATCCGGCGTCATTGGACCTTACTGGTTCCCTTATTGGTGACGCTTCCCGTGGGGGCCTATTTTCTGGCCGTGGTAAATACTGATATCCTGACAATCATGCTGGGGATCATTCTTCTCATTGTTACGTCTCTGGATTTAATGGGAAAATCACTAACGGTCCTGAAAAAACAGCAGGAAATTATCGCTCCGATTATCGGTGTTTCATCTGGCATTATAGGAGGCATGACGTCCCTTTTCGGTATCATGCCCATCTTTTTCTTTGTGTCCCTTGGTTTAACAAAAGAACGGTTTGTTTCTGTCGTCAGTGTCCTGTTATTCTCAGGCAGTCTGGTTCTGGCAATCTCCCTGCAACGAACAGATATTCTTGGCCCTATAGAAGCTTTTTATGGGCTTGCGGGTATGGTTCCCATTCTGTTGGGTATATGGATTGGCACCGTTCTGCGCAGGCGGGTTGATCCGGTTTTCTTCAAAAAAGTGGTTCTTGTTCTGATCCTGCTTGTCGGTTTATCGATGGTCTACAGGTCAGCGGGTCATCTGTTTTTTTAGTCCCGTTTACTCAGCTATTTGACGTAACTCTTCATCCTGCTGAAATGGAATTGTAAAATAAAACCGCGCGCCACCCTCGGTTTTATTTTCAACCCAGATACGTCCATCGAGATAGGTGACAATCTGCCGACAAATCGCAAGCCCAAGCCCCGACCCTTGCGGCTTTTCCTGCGCCACGGAATGGGATTGATGGAAGCGCTCAAAGATTTTTTCCTTAAGCGGTGCGGGCACACCAATGCCGTTATCCTCCACCGAAATAAGCAGGCCCGTCTCCTGTTCTTTGGCAGCAACCAGAATTTCGCCCGCGTCTTGGTCACAAAATTTGATCGCGTTCGAGACCAGATTAATAATCACCTGCATCAATTGATCCCGATCCGCCCGAATTTTTGGCAACCCCGGCGCCAATTGAAGATCTAACCTGATGTTATTTTCAAGTATCAAGGCATCCAGTGTACCGACAGCCTCCCGGATGACCTGGCACGCATCTACATCAGCCAGCGACCAATCCATCCGTCCCGCTTCCATCTTGGCAAGATCAAGAAGTTGATCAATCAAACGGGTAAGCCGCTCACTTTCATTAATGATGATCCCCAGAAACTGCTTTCTCTCCGCCAATGACACGTTGGGATTGTCCTGTAAAATCTCGCCAAATGCCCGCAAACTTGTTAAGGGTGTCCGCAATTCATGGCTAACCATCGACAGGAAATCATCTTTCAAAGAATCCAGTTCTTTCAGCCGGGCATTTGCCATCTGCAACTGTGCCGTCGCTTCCTCAAGTTCAGTCGATTTCTGTTCGAGCTTATGACTATATTCAATAACCTGGCTTGTCTCATCCAGAATCCGATATACCTCGTCAAGGCTGACGACTTCGCCCTTTACGATTGATCCGACCATCACCCTTGCGGTGGCTGAACCAATGGATCCCGCAAGAAGCTTTTCCGCAAAATTCAGGAACTGAACATCCACAATCTGACTTTTACGGAGATTTATTTTTTTATCCCGAGCAAAACTGTCAAAAGCATCCGCCACCTTTTTTACTCCAACGAAGCGGCCAACCAGTTGCTGCAAATCTCCAATCGTAACAGACCCTTTCCAATAACTGTTGTCGCGCTCCCCTTCCGAATACTCGAAAACATCAACAAACAATTTGGCCTGAATACGCTCCAGCGCGGTCTGCTGGGTCAATAATGAAATGATCCAGTAACAACCGATATTGAAGAACATGCTCCAGAACAGGGCATGGGTTAGTCGGTCAAACCCTTCGAGACCAAACAAGGCATAGGGCTTAAGGAGATTGATACCGAAGAGCCCTTCCTCGATAAAACTGAGCGGAAGCCACCCGGACTGAGCAAGAGAGGGAAGCAGCAACGTATATACCCAAAGGATGAACCCACCGAGCAATCCGGTCAGTGCGCCTTTAAAGTTGGCGTCCTTCCAAAAGATGCCCCCAATAATCGCTGGCGCAAACTGCGCCGCTGCGGCAAAGGACACCAAGCCGATGGTCACAAGAGAATGGCTTTCACTGGCAAACAGATAATAGCCATATCCCAGAACAAGGATAAGAAGAATGCTGGCGCGCCGGATAAACAGCAAAAGTCCGGTCAAATCAGCATTCCGGCTTATATTCAACCATTTCCAGCGCAACAGAACTGGCATAACAAGGTCATTGCACACCATGGTGCTCAGCGCAATGGACGCAACAATCACCATGGAGGTCGCGGCTGACAACCCCCCAAGAAAAGCAAAAAGAGCAATAAACCCGTGATCATAATAAAGCGGTACAGTCAGAACGAACATATCAGCATCGGCTGGTGTACCCGCAAAGGCAAGGCGCCCCCCGATTGCGATGGGAAGAACAAAAATATTAATGACCAGAAGATAGGCAGGAAACAACCATGTGGCTTTCCGAACATATCCTTCATCGGGATTTTCGACAGCCGTTATATAAAATTGCCGGGGCAAGCATATGATCGCCGCCATAGACAGTAACGTCATGGTCATCCACAAGCTATACCCCTGCCCCTGACTGACCGTAAAGAGTTGCGATAAAGAAGGATCAACCGACGCCCGCTGAAAAATATCCGTGAAGCCGTTGAAAATCCCATATGTTACAAAGCCACCGACCGTCAAAAAAGCGAGCAACTTTACAACACTTTCAAAAGCAATCGCCGCGACCAAACCCTCATGGTGTTCACTGGCATCAATGTGACGTGTTCCGAAAAGGATGGCGAATAATGCCAGCGCAACAGCCACCACCAACGTCGTATCGACAAAAAACAAAGGCTCAACTGGCGTTGTTGGTAACAGACCACCTGAGGATGTAATCAGGATCCGGAAACTGGTTGCAATCGATTTAAGCTGTAGAGAGATATAAGGCATGATCCCGACCACAGCGATGATCGTAACCAATCCGCCCAGCATGGTACTTTTCCCGTACCGGGAGGCAATAAAATCAGCAATCGAGGTGATGCGCCGTTGCTTGCAAATGCGGATAATCTTGATCCAGACAAACGACCACAGAACGAACACCAAGGTAGGCCCCAGATAGATGGGCAAAAAGTCCAGCCCTGTCGTCGCCGCGCGCCCGACGCTGCCATAAAACGTCCAGGACGTACAGAAAACGGCGATGGAAAGTGTATAAATATAGGGGTTACGGGAAAGGATGCGTTTTAAACCAGCCCGGGTATCCACATAATGGGCGATAGCAAAGAGCAGGCCCAGATACAGGAACGAAACGGTTATGACCAGACCGCTAGACATCACGATGGTCGTTTCTGACAATCGTGTTGGACCGATCTGATATTGTTGGCACTGGTGAAACCGGTGTATCCGGAATGTTTCGACGCCGCGCACCGATCGCCATAAATAATATCATGACCGCCCAAAATCCGTAGAGATAAAGAAACCCAAGCGGAAGGCCTGCAACCAAAAGATTTTTATCAAAGACAAACAGCACTGGCGGAAATATTCCAAGCAGGAATATGCAAAAAACCAAAATAGACCATTCTTTTTTTCGCCCGGTCCGTTTCATCCCAGTTTATCCCGGTCGTTCCTCTCAAACACCTTATTCACCCAGCCTCCAGGCCCATAAGGCGCTTGACCATTTCGCCAAGGACGCGCGTTGAAAAAGGCTTGGTAATAAACTCATCGGCTCCTAGCTCCAACGCCTTCTCCCGATCAGCATCCCTGCTTTTAGCGGACAACATGATAATTTTGACATTTCGGCAGGCAGGGTTATTTCGAATATTTTCACAAACGGCGAAACCGTCCTGCTTCGGTAACATAATATCCAGCAATACCAGATCAGGAACGTATTCCTCCACAGCTCGTATTGCCTGATCCCCATCAGATGCTACTCGAACCGTAAAACCGACCTGCCGCATTATAAATTGCAGCGACAGAACAATATTCGGCTCGTCCTCCACAACAAGCACTGTATACGACATTGTGTCGTCTACTCCTCCCAAAGTATGACAGACAAGCTCTTTGACCGATCATTGTTTTTTAGTGATATCGCCGGCAATTATGAGCTGCAAGTCTTTAATTCTGCCGATTGTACTGTAATTCAAAAAACAATGCTATGCGCCATTTTCATTTCGGCGCATAGCATCATACTCTCAGATATTTCAGATACAAAAGGGGGCAGTGCCCTACTTGTTCATCCGATTATCGATCAAATCATCAACGACACTCGGATCCGCCAATGTGGAGGTATCACCCAAGTTCCCGAATTCATTTTCAGCAACTTTTCTTAGGATCCGCCGCATGATCTTTCCGGATCTGGTTTTGGGTAACCCCGGGGCCCATTGGATAAGATCGGGCGCCGCGATCGGCCCTATTTCCGTACGGACCCACTTGACCAGTTCTTTTCGCAGTTCCTCCGTTGGTTCCTGCCCCAGATTGAGAGTGACATAAGCATAAATACCCTGTCCCTTGATATCATGAGGATAACCAACTACAGCAGCTTCAGAGATTTTCGGATGGGCTACCAGCGCACTTTCCACTTCAGCGGTTCCCATTCTGTGACCTGAAACATTGATCACATCGTCCACGCGCCCGGTAATCCAGTAATATCCGTCTTTGTCGCGGCGAGCCCCATCACCGGAGAAATACCGCCCCGGGAATGTCGCAAAGTAGGTCTGATAAAAACGCTCATGATCACCGTAAACCGTGCGCATCTGACCAGGCCAACTATCCCGGATACAAAGAACACCTTCGCATTCTCCTTCAAGTTCTTTGCCATCATTGTCAACCATCAAAGGATCAACACCAAAGAACGGCCGTGTTGCGGACCCGGGTTTCAAATCAGTCGCCCCGGGCAGCGGTGTAATCAGAATACCGCCTGTTTCTGTTTGCCACCATGTATCAACAACCGGACATCGGCTTTCCCCAACAACCTCGTAATACCAGCGCCAGGCTTCCGGATTAATGGGTTCACCAACAGATCCCAAAAGCCGGATTGACGAACGAGACGTTGCCTTGACCGGATCGTCCCCTGACTGCATCAACGCGCGAATTGCGGTTGGGGCCGTATAGAAAATATTGACCTGATGCTTGTCGCACACTTCCCAAAACCGAGAGACGGTTGGGTAATTGGGCACCCCTTCAAACATTAACGTTGTTGCACCGTTAGCCAAAGGTCCGTAAAGGATATAGCTATGGCCAGTCACCCAGCCAACATCCGCCGTACACCAGTAGACATCGCCATCATGATAATCAAAAACATATTGATGGGTCATCGATGCATAAACAATATAGCCCCCTGTTGTATGCATGACGCCTTTGGGTTGCCCGGTAGAACCAGACGTATAAAGAATGAACAACGGGTCTTCCGCGTTCATTTCCTCAGGAGGACAATCCGCAGACGCCGCCGCCATCGCCTCGTGATACCACACATCGCGTCCCTCAACCCAATTGACCGGGTTGCCTGTCCGTTTTACAACAATCGAAGTATTGCAATCAGGGCAATTTTCCAACGCCTTGTCTGTGTTCACTTTTAGCGGCACAATTTTTCCGCCGCGCACGCCTTCATCCGCGGTAATGATGCAATTTGACTCGCAGTCCCGAATACGCCCGGCAAGCGCGTCAGGTGAAAATCCGCCAAAAACAACTGAATGAACTGCACCAATCCGTGTACAGGCAAGCATCGCAATTGCCGCCTCGACGATCATCGGCATATAAATTGTGACACGGTCCCCTTTTTTCACGCCCTGCGCTTTTAACACATTTGAAAAGCGGCAAACCTGTTCGTGTAATTCGCGATAGGTCAGCTTGGTGTCGTCAGTCGGCTCGTCACCTTCCCAGATAATGGCTGTCTGGTCGCCTTTCGTTGCCAAATGACGGTCAATACAATTGGCACTAACGTTTAATGTACCGTCATAAAACCATTTGATATGAAGATCTTCCTTGTCAAAAGAAACATCTTTGACCTCCGTATAAGGTTTTATCCAATCAACGCGCTTGCCATGCTCTGCCCAGAATGCTTCCGGATTTTCAATGGAGGCCTTATACATGGCCTCATATCCGGCGTTATCAATCCAGGAGGAGGAAGCGAGATCAGCTGGAACCGGGTAAAGTTCTTTCGTAGACATCGTATTCTTTCCCTGTGGATATGTGGTAGTTTCCTCCCACCACAACATATGAATTTTTATTCGCGGCCTATATTCCAAACAATTCGCAACCCTTTGTCAAATGCTGCAAATCAAATATTTGCCTAAAAGGCAAATCATTAGAATATTCCAGACAAAAGTATGACTAAATCGCCAGATATTCGTGACGCAGTGCCTGATCGTCCAGCACTTCCTGAGCCGTTCCCCGAAACGCGATTTTTCCCATATCCAAAATGAGTGCCTTATCAGCAAGCTGCAGCGCCGCAACAGCGTTCTGTTCTACAATGATTGTTGTAATGCCGAGTTTCCGCACTTCCATCAAAATATTCTCGATTTCTTTTACAATAACCGGCGCCAATCCTTCATAAGGCTCATCCAGAAACAGGATTTTAATATCCCGGGCAAGCGCACGAGCAACGGCCAGCATTTGTTGTTCGCCGCCTGACATTGTGGTCGCGTCCTGATTGCGGCGTTCACCCAGACGGGGAAAATGATCGTATATTTTTTCAATTTCCCACCCGCGTGGCTCAGAAACCTGTGACAAAAGAAGGTTTTCTTCCACAGTCAGTCCGCCAATGATACGGCGATCTTCCGGAACAAGCTGAATGCCCGCCTGCGCTGCTTGATAAGCTTTCATATCGTGGACGGACTTCCCTTCCAGATAAATCTCGCCCTTTGTCAAAACAGGATCATCCACACGCGCCAAAGCGCGCAAAGTTGATGTTTTCCCAGCCCCATTTCGGCCAAGAAGCGCGACGATTTCGCCTTCTTCCACATCGAAAGAAACGCCTTGCACAATATAGGACTCGCCATAGTAAGCGTGAATGTCCCGAACACTGAAAAATGCAGAATTCTCAGTCATTAGTGCGCCCCTCCAAGATATGCTTCTTTTACTTTGTTATCTTCGCGGACTTCTTCAGGAGAACCGCCTGCAATGATCTGTCCTCTCGCCAAAACACTGACTTTATCAGCAAGACTAAACACAACATGCATATCGTGCTCGATAATAACCTTGGTCATCCCCCGGCTTTTGATTTTCTTCAGCAGATCAATAGTCCGGTTTGTATCATGGCGGGACATTCCTGCTGTCGGCTCATCCAGCAACAGCAGGCGTGGCCGTAAAATCAAACACATTCCCAGCTCCAACCGCCGCTTATCACCCCGGGACAAAGAACCGGCTTCGCTCATCATCTGACCTTCAAGGCCCACATCTTCAAGAATGCTTTCAGCCTCATCCCTGATCTCACCCTGAGACGTCAGCTTTGTGTATGCATTGAACTTGAACGCGCCGTCTCTTTTGGAAAAAGCCGGTAGCATCACATTTTCAAGCAAAGTCATTTCCGGAAAAATTTCCGGCGTCTGAAACACCCTGGCAACCCCGATCTGCGCGATCTCGTGCGGCTCGCGTCCGGTCAACTCCTGACCATCAAACGTGACATGCCCCATATCAGGCTTGAGTCGCCCGACACAAACGTTCAACAAGGTTGATTTTCCAGCGCCGTTGGGACCAATGATAGCGTGGGTTGTTCCCTCTTCAACCGCCAGATTGACATCCGACAGTGCTTTCAGCCCGCCAAAACTTTTTTGAATATTATCCAAATGAAGGACAAGATTATCCATTGTAAAACTCCTTACTCACCAGGCTGATCTTGTGGGGACATGTTGTTATTCACAGGCTCCCGTCGCTTGCGGATCAAATCCACCAGCTTTTGAACCCCTTCGACGATGCCGCCCGGGAGGAAAATAACAATAATGACAAACAATAAGCCCAATGTGAGATGCCAACCGCCACCAACAAAAAGTCCGACAATCGGAACGATAAATTCAGCGACCGCATCCGGAAGAAAAGAAAAGGCATCAAAAAGAACGTTGTTATCAAAACCTGAGAAGATATTTTCGAAATACTTGATCAACCCGGCGCCCAGCATTGGACCAACCAGAGTTCCAACGCCCCCCAGAATTGTCATAAGAACCACTTCACCAGATGCGGTCCATTGCATACGTTCCGCACCCGCCAACGGATCCGTAACCGCCAGAAGAGACCCTGCAAGCCCGGCATACATGCCCGAAATTACAAAGGCTGTCAGCATATAAGGGCGGGTATTCAGCCCCGTATACCGCATCCGGTTCTGGTTGGATTTAATGCCCTTCAACATCAAACCAAACGGAGACCTGAAAATCCGCAATGAAATAAAGAAACACAATATCAGCAAAGCGGCGCAGAAGTAGAACCCGGGATAGCCACTCATCTTAATCCCAAAGAGTGTCGTTGAGGGTAATCCAGCTGATGCTTCTGTGAAAAGATTATCGATTATTCGGGGATCCTGCTGGCTTAATTGTAATCCCGTTTCCCCATTTGTAATGGGCGTGAGAACGGAATAGGCCAGATTATAAGACATCTGGGCAAACGCCAAAGTCAGGATGGAGAAATAGATCCCGGACCGGCGCAGGCTCAGGAACCCTATAATAAGGGCCAGTAACCCGGCAAAAATAACGCCAAAAAATACGGCAGGAATAGCGTTCATGGTGAAAAGTTTAAAGGACCAGACCGCAGCATAAGACCCGACACCCAAAAAGGCGGCATGACCGAAAGACAGATAGCCGGTCAGGCCAAAAAGGATGTTAAAGCCGATCGCAAAAATGCCGTAAATTGCAAACTTCTGAAGCAGATCAGGATACGCGCCCCCGAGGGGTGCCAGCCATATCGGCATTGTCAGAATTACAGCCGCAAATAAAAGCAGTCGGGTAAGGTCGTTCATTTGAAAGAGTTTCATTTTAGTCATCCATCACACCAGTACGACCCAACAAGCCGCGTGGCATCGTGAGCAAAATAATTACAGCAACCAGATAAATGACGATCTGATCAATTCCAGGCAGGATTTCTTTGACTTCCGTCATAGACGCGAATGACTGCACAATTCCAAGAAGGAAGCCTGCCATAACGGCGCCGCCCAGGGATCCCATGCCCCCAACAACAACAACGACAAAAGAAAGAACAAGAAAGTCCATACCCATGTGATAATCAGGAGGCAGGACAGGTGTATACATTACGCCCGCCAAACCAGCGACGACGGTCGCGATGGCAAAAACAATTGTAAAGCGCCGTTCAATATTGATACCGAGCAGTCCAACCGTTTCCCGGTCGCGCATCCCGGCCCGAACGACCATGCCGTAGGTAGTGAATTGTAAGAACGCAAAGACGGCAAAAATAATACCTCCGGAAAACAGCAGATACACCAGACGCCACCACGGATAGACAACACTGTCGCCCAATCCAATCCAGCTGCCAATAGCGGCGCTTCCTGATAGAACTTCCGGGGCGGATTGAGGAATGGGATTTGCGCCGAAATAAGCCTTAATGACTTCCTGTATGACAATGGCCAGGCCGAAGGTGACAAGAATCTGTTCAGCGTGAGGTCGTTTATAGAAATGCTTGATCAACCCGCGTTCCATCGCATAACCAATCAGCAACATCACCGGTATGGCCATTAATATGGAAAGGGGGACCGCGAAATCTAACAAAACCGGCCCTGCATCAGGGAACCAGATTTCAAGATAGGGCTTTTCTTTGAATGCCTTAAAAAGGGTAACGCCTTTATCTTCCACTTTCGTGGAAATTGTTAGAATCTTATTGAAAGAAACTGCGCAAAAAGCGCCAAGCATAAAGAGCGCGCCATGGGCGAAATTTACGATACCCAAAGTACCGAAAACAAGTGTCAAACCAAGTGCAATCAACGCGTAGGCAGCACCTTTATCAAGACCGTTCAAAACTTGCAGAAATATGGCATCCATCACATCGTACCTTTGGAAATGGATTTTGAGGGGATTGGGCCGATAATCGGCCCAATATTTTCTCTAAAAAAGGGCGGACCACGGTCAAAAACCAGCAGCCCGCCTTCAAGTTACTGTCAGACTTTGTATGGACCGAGTTCACCACCAAAGATCTTCCAGTCGTATTCCACTTGCGCGCGAGGGGTTTGTTCAACCACTTCCAGCAGGTCGAACTGACTTGTCGGATTGTCGTTGCCTCGCACCACCAGAACATCTTTAAAGCACTGATGGTCTTCAGCACGATATTCTGTCGGACCGTTTCCGGTTCCATCGAACTTAAAGCCTTCGAGAGACTTAATCACTTCTGGTGGATAGAAAGTACCCGCCATTTCACAGGCATTGGCATAAAGAAGAGTCTGCACATAACAGGTGTGCGCCGCCATTGACGGAGGCGTACCATATTCAGCACCAAAAGATTTCACAAACGCCTGAGATCCTTCATCCTGCAAAGACCAGTTCCAGTTTGCAGAGCCAAGAATACCTTTAATGGCATCGCCAGCACCCTGTGCCATCAGACGTGAGAAAAGCGGTACAACAATTTCAAAATTCTTACCATTAACCTGCTTGTCCCGCAGACCGAATTGAACTGCCTGCGTCAGAGAGTTGATCATATCCTTACCATAGTGGTTGAGGATCAACACATCTGCACCGGAGTTCAGAACTGGCGTAATATACTGCGAGAAATCGCCGGCACCCACTGGGGTTTTGACGGTATTCACTGTTTGCCAACCGAGTTCTTCAGTTGTGTTTTTCATGGATTCTTCTTGTGTCCAGCCCCAGGTATAATCAGCTGTCAGGTGGTACGCCCGGCGTTCGGTACCATATTCTTTCTTCAGCACGGGACCCAAGGCACGACCGGACATATAAGCGTTAAAGAAGTGACGGAAGCCATAGCGGCGCTTGTCTTTACCCGTTGTATCATTTGAGTGAGTAAGGCCGGCCATGAAGATAACGCCTTCTTCCTGGCAAAGAGACTGAACCGCAACCGCCACACCGGAAGAGGAGCCACCGGAAATCATGAGAACTTTATCCTTCTCAATCATCCGTTTTGCAGACGCACGCGCGGCGTCTGATTTCGTCTGTGTATCACCCGTAGCATAAGTTACTTTTTTGCCTAGAACACCGTTTCCTTTAAGCATTGAAGGCTTGAAGGTGTTCAGCATGCCACCGTCGCCCTCACCGTTCAGATGCTTTACCGCCAACTGAAAGGCACGAAGTTCGTCTTTACCTTCTTCAGAATAGGGGCCCGTTTGCGGGACGTTAAAGCCAAGCTTGATTTCACCGGCTGACCCTGGATTGTTGCGGAACTCCTCTGCCCATGCATCTCGCATGAAAAACGCAGGAGTTGCTGCAATCAGACCCGTCGCTGCACCGGTCTTCAGCAATCCACGCCGAGAAAAATCTAGTCGATTGTCTTTAGTCATGTGTTTCCTCCACCACTTCATTGACCGCTTTCTCCCCCCTGTTAACGAGGACACGGCATTAGATTTAATTAAAGCAAAGTAAAAATTTCACATGACCATTAGATTTTCCAATAAAACATTGGATTGTAAGCAATTTTTGTGTCAATATTGAAAAATTAATTTTGTAAATTTGTAAATTGATGTAAATTTTATGGCAAAAACACCGTATATCGGATCGCGCATCCGAAAGCTCCGAAAAGACCGGAAAATTTCACAGATGGAGCTTGCATCTGAACTCGGCATTTCTGCCAGCTACCTCAATTTGATTGAGCATGAACGGCGCGACCTGACGGTGCCTCTCCTCCTTAGAATTAGCCAAATTCTGAAAGTTGACCCCCTGATTTTTGCGGCTCAACGCGACAATCAGCTGACCGCCGACCTGACCGAAGTTCTCCAGGACCCGCTCTTCTCTGAAACCAATTATGAAAATACTGAATTAGGTACGGTTGCCACCGAATTTCCAGAGTTATGCACGCAACTTGTCGATCTTTATAAAGCCTATAAGGCAACGCAAAATGACTTACAGTATTTGCAGGAACGGTTGTCACAGGATTCTGTGCTGGCAGATTCTTCTTTTCGACTAAGAACCCTTGTCACCTCCATCGTCACTTTGTCAGAGATCATTCACGACAATAACGACATGCAGTTGGAACAACGGCAGGAATTTCTCGACATCATCTTGAAAGACAGTGGCAACCTCGCCGATACTGTAAACGAAATGTTGGGGTTTATGGGCGGCTCTCATCTAGCGGGAAAAGAACTAAACCCCTCGCCCTCTGATGCCGTCATGGATTACATTCAGGCGAAGAACAATTATTTCGAAGAAATCGAACAGGCCGCGACACGTGCCCGCCAATTTTTCCCTAAAGACGAAGCCCTCGAAGTAAACGATTTAAGCCACTATATTATTGAGCATCATGGCATTGAAATTCGCTATACGTCTAAAAATGAGCAGGCGCAGGAGACAACACTTTTCAATGAAGAGCAAAACACTCTTTTAATTTCCCGTGCACTACCACCATCCACGATCCGTTTTCATCTGGCGCTTATGATTGGAAAACTGAATTACTCCGATGTGTTCGACGCGCTTCTTTCAAAATCGCCCCTTAATAATACAAGCGCCCGCGGGAAAGGCCTTGATGCGCTCGCGAATTACTTTGCTGGGGCCTGCCTGTTTCCCTATGAGGATTTTTACAACGCCGCTGAAAACAATCGGTACGACATCGAACTGTTACAGCAGCAATTCGGCGCAAGCTACGAACAGATCTGCCATCGCCTCACAACACTACAACGGCCAGAGCAAAGCGGCATTCCTTTTCACCTGATACGAACAGATATCGCAGGGAATATTTCCAAGAAATTCAGCGCATCCGGTTTGCGCATCCCAAGATATGGAAGTGCCTGCCCGCGATGGGTCGTCCACCATTGCCTTCTGACCCCGGGGCATATTGCAACACAGATATCAGAGCTGCCAGACGGACAGCGGTTCTTTTCAATTGCGAGAACGGTTACAAAACCCAGTCTTGGTTATGCCCACCCAAAGCGCCATTACGCCATCAGTATTGGCTGCGATATCTCTCAGGCACAACGACTGGTCTATTCTGACGGGATGGTCCTTTCCGCCCCCAGAACAGTAATGCCCGTTGGCATCACCTGTCGATTATGCGACCGGAAGAACTGCGCCCATCGCGCGGCGCCACCACCCGCCCAGCCTAGCAATACTTCACAGAACAGCAGAAACATTTCTCCTGGTATTGGAGAATGGTAGGCCTATTTTCCGCTACGGATCAAGGTACCGCTTGCAGTTCGTCGCAGGTTGCCATTCCGCAAAGCCTTGAACTCCAGCTTCATGCCAAGCCCCGTCAGGGTCCGATCATAAACCAGCATATCGTATCCACCGGATTTATTCATCGCTACAGAATAAATCGTTAGCTTCTGGCCTTTCAGCACGGCCCACGAAACCGTATCTCCGGACAGCAAATCGGATTTTCCAGTCGCATGCCAGATTTTCTTATTCTCTGTTGGCACATATTGACGCTTGGTTTCTCTAACAACCTCATCAGGTTTCCCGGGCTCTCCGTCTTGACGCAACAAGGTGCGCCAGTTGATCATAAAACCACGATCCGCAGTTGGACGGATTTCAACATCCATATCCCGACTTGTCAGGGCAAAATTCAAACTCGTGTTACTTTCAGAGATTGCTGTTCCCTCCCAGACACCCTCAAAAGCCTTTAAACCCACTTCAGCCATCGCTGGCAGAGCCATTGTTGATATTCCAAAAACAACGATCGCCAGCCCAAAAATTCGCCGCATGCATATTCCCCTAATTATATGTTTTCCAAATAATAGGGGAATTCCCCGCTCGCAGCCAAGACTAAAACATGTCAAGCATTCCTCAGGCAGTAAGCTGCATTCTCTCTGACACTTTATTCTCAAGGAAATGGCGTTGATACTTAGCCGTAATATTCGAGGTTTCGACGAGTAAACAGACATCCGTTGTATTGAAAGCGTTGTCCTTAACAGCACCGTCACCGATGACACCCCCAACACGCAGATAGCCTTTTATCAGGGCCGGCATTTCCCGCATCGCTGTCCTGAAGTCAATCTGCTCTTCCTCCAGAATATCCATCGCAACATAGCCAGGCCCGCAAGCCTTCGGCCTCCAGTCCACCGGCGCCCGGTTTTTATAATGCAGAAAAGAAAGCGCTGATGACATCTGGCTCAAATCGGTCCCCGGAAAGCTGGCGCAGCCAAACAGAAGAGAAATATCATGCGCCGCGATGTACTCTGCTATCCCCTGCCACAAAAGCTGCATGATCGCCTTCCCGCGATACTGAGGATCCACACATGACCGTCCCAGTTCCACCATTTCCCCCGGATAATGATCCAGCTTACCTAAGTTGAACTCGTTTTCTGAATAAAAACCGCCGTGCCTGATCGCCACGGATTTTCGAAGCATTCGATAGGTTCCAACAACACAGGTTCGCCCCGGCCAAGACCTGGCCTTATCAATAACAACAAGATGGTCGCAAACATCATCGAATGCATCGTAATCCCGGCCCAGTACCGTGATCGATGCAGACGGACTTGCCCCCATATCTTGATAGAAAACCCGATATCTCAATTCTTGGGCACGAATAATTTCTTCGCGTGTCGTCGCCAGGCCAATTGTTAAGTTCGAAACAGTTCTTGGATCCATGAAACCTCTCCTGTGGGGCAATCCGATCTTTCAGGAACTTAAGGCCGCTAATGGTCATTTTATTTTCAACCGGATGAACATTTGATGACAGCAATATACAGGCTGGCCTTGACACAGGCGGGCCCTCGTTCGATGGTATGAGCGGCGCCCATAAAAGAAGAAAAGCATCATGAAAAAAATTCGCCTTTCAGTCCTCGATCAGTCTCCGGTACGGGCAGGTTTCACGGCTAAAGAAGCCTTGGCAGAAACCGTCGAGCTTGCAAAATTAACGGACAGGCTCGGATATCATCGTTACTGGGTCGCCGAACACCACAACTCTACAGGTCTCACAGGATCTGCCCCTGAAATTCTGATCGCTCATTTGGCCGCGCAAACAAAACGGATGCGGATTGGGTCAGGCGGCGTAATGCTGTCACACTATTCTCCGTACAAGATCGCGGAAATTTTCAATATACTGGAAAGCCTTCATCCAGGACGGATCGATCTTGGAATAGGTCGAGCGCCGGGAAGCGACCAGATTACAGCGCATGCATTATCCTACGGCAATCAACCAAGAGGACCACGAGAATACCCGACACAGGTCCATGATTTAATGGCGTTCCTTCAGGACAGTGTAGACAAAGAACATCCGCTACAAGCAGTGCACGCCACCCCTATACCCGCCGCGCCGCCTGAGCTTTGGATGCTCGGAAGCAGTGACCAGTCAGCGCAATTGGCGGCGCATTTCGGAACCCCTTTCTCATTCGCTCATTTCATCACAGATGAAAACGGTCCCGAAATCATGTCCTTATATCGGCGCCAGTTCTCGCCTTCGGCGCTTTACAGTGAAGCTGACGCCAACATAGGCATATTTGTCATTTGTGCGGATACAGAAGAAGAGGCAATCAAGCTTGCCTCCAGCCGTGATCTTTGGCGCACCCGTCTCGATACAGGTAGCATCGGACCCGTTCCAACGGTCGAGGAAGCGCTGTCCTACCAGTATAGCGAGGCTGAAGAAACCCGAAGACGTTATCATGCCCGGCGTCATATTGTTGGTACGCCTGAACAGGTAAAAGAGCGGCTTTCGTCTCTGTTGGCAACCTATCAGGTCAATGAGGCTGTGATTGTAACCATCACCCATGATGTTAAAGCCCGACGCCGTTCATACGAGCTTCTTGCTGATGCGTTTAAGCTGTCGTCATCTAACTGAAACAGCCTTTTCCTAATGTTGATCGCAGGGGCGCTGTCCTCTAAATTCGAATAACATATAAGGAAAAATCTAATGTCTGAGCAAACTGTGTTCAAACAAACGCGCGCTTATAAAATGGAAGTGGCCGAAGACACCCTAAACAACCCTTCAGCAAATACGACCTTTGGCGATGTTGTCAATAAACGATTGGGCCGACGGGATGCCCTGAAGGGGATGCTTGCAGTAACGGCGCTCAGTAGCACGACCGGCATTCTTGGGACCGCGATTTCAGCGGCGCCCGCCTCTGCCGAAGCACTGACACATTTTAAATTTGAAGAAATCCAGCACGGTGTGGATGAAAAACATCATGTTGCAAAGGGTTACGATGCAGACATTCTACTGCGGTGGGGCGATCCATTATTCAAAGACGCACCACAGTTTGATCCGATGAACCAAAGCAAAGCCGCCCAAGAAAAGCAGTTTGGTTATAATAATGATTTCATCGGTTTTATCCCCTTAGGCAGCTCAAACGATCGTGCGTTGTTATGTGTTAATCACGAATATACGAATGAAGAGCTTATGTTCCCGGGCCTTGGCCGTCAGGACAAAGCGAAATATGCGGGCATGACCCAGGAAATTGTCGATGTTGAAATGGCCGCACATGGCGGCAGTATTGTTGAGATCAGAAAAGAAGCTGGCAAATGGAAAGCCGTAATCGGATCACACTTTAATCGCCGGATTACAGCAACAACCGAAATGGTATTAAGCGGTCCGGTTGCGGGCAGTACTTTCGTTAAAACCAAGGCAGATCCAACCGGTAAACAGGTCTTTGGTACCCTGAACAATTGTGCAGGCGGCATCACGCCATGGGGCACCTACCTGATGGCCGAAGAAAACTTTAATGGCTATTTTTGGAACAAGGACGCCGTTAGCAGCCACCCCAATGCCGATATGCTGAAACGCTATGGAGCACCGGGTCAGTGGTATAACTGGGGCGCCTATTATGATCGGTTTGATATTGCCAAAGAACCGAACGAAATTCACCGCTTTGGCTGGATCGTAGAAGTCGACCCCATGGACCCGACCTCGCCACCGAAAAAACGTACCGCCATGGGACGCTTTAAACATGAAGGTGCCGAAACAATCCTGAACAAAGACGGACGGATAACCGTCTATTCCGGCGATGATGAACGGGGAGACTATCTGTATAAATTTGTTTCTAAAGGGAAGTATGACCCAGTCAATCGTGCAGCAAACATGAATTTGCTGGATGAAGGGACACTTTTTGTTGCACGCTTCGATGCCGATGGAACAGTTCACTGGTTACCGCTGGTCCATGGTGAAGGGCCGCTCACGGCGGACAATGGCTTCAACAATCAGGCGGAGGTTCTGGTTTTCGCCCGCAAAGCCGGGGATCTGCTCGGCGCGACGAAAATGGATCGCCCGGAAGATGTTCAACCAAATGCCAAAACCAATAAAGTGTATGTTTGCCTGACAAATAACAAACATCGCGGTAGCAAGCATCCGGTTGATGCCGCCAATCCGCGAACGAAAAACCCGTTTGGTCATATTGTCGAAATCAGCCCGGAAAACAATGATCATGCTGCCTCGGCCGGGACCTGGAATATTCTGGTTCAGGGCGGCGACCCAACCAAGCCCGATCAAGGTGCCGTTTTTAATAAGGCAACATCTGAAAACGGGTGGTTTGGCTCCCCGGATAATGCCGCTGTGGATGGCAAGGGACGCCTTTGGATTGCAACTGACCAAGGATCAAATTGGCCGAAAACGGGGACCGCTGATGGTATTTGGGCTTTGGAAACTGAAGGGCCTCAAAGAGGAACTGGAAAGATGTTTTTCCGGGTCCCAATCGGCGCGGAAATGTGCGGACCTTGTTTCTCAAGCGACGATAGTGCCTTGTTTCTTGCTGTCCAGCATCCCGCAGCAGATGGTGCGAAAGCCTTTCCGGGATTTGAAAGAAATTCAACCTTTGAAGATCCCGCAACACGTTGGCCGGACTTTAAGCCCAGCATCCCTCCCCGACCGTCGGTTGTTGTCGTCCGTAAACAAGGAGGGGGTGTAATCGGCACCTAAATCCCTTGGTTAAAGAAAAGGCGGCGAACGGTCGCCGCCTTTTTTCTAGAACTGCTCTGTGGTTACCGATTTTTGGGCGCGCGCATCGTAGCGTTCGCCTATGACAGTATCCTGGTTAATCAGCTTTTCCAGACAGTTCATTACATCATCGCTCACACCCACCTCGTCAGCCCCGGTATTCTCAATCATATGCTCAATAGAAGACGTTCCCGGAATTGGAATGATATGCTCCTCTTTGGCCAAAAGCCAGGCAAGCGCCAATTGAGCCATCGAACAGTTGCTCTCTTCTGCAAGATTGGCAAACTCTTCCAACAGCTCCAGGTTCTTCTCGTAAACACCATCCTGAAAACGTGGCATGGTTTTTCGCATATCTTCGTCTGGCAACGCGTGAACATCTTGTAATTTGCCCGTCAGGAATTTTCGGCCCACAGGCCCAAAGGCTACAAACGCCGCGCCAATATCTTTACAGGCTTGCAATACTGCGATCTCGGGATTTCTCGTCCAAAGAGAATATTCTGTCTGAACCGCTGCGACAGGATGAACCGCATGTGCCCGTAAAATAGTCTCTGCTGACATCTCTGACAAACCAACTGTCCGGATCTTTCCTTCCTTCACCAAATCTGCCAATGCCCCCATGCTTTCTTCAATCTCGACATTTGGATCAGGACGGTGGAGATAATAAAGATCAATGACATCAACGCCCAGACGGGAAAGAGATTGATCGCAGGTTTCTTTTAGCACTTCAGGACGTCCATTGATTTCACGGACCCCTTCATTGTTTCTCCGCAAGCCGCATTTACTGGCCAGAAAAAATTCATCCCGGCGGTGCCCGATGGCCTTATTCACCAGCTTCTCATTCTCGCCAAAACCATAAAGCGCCGCTGTATCCATAAAAGTATAACCGTTGTCCAGCGCCTCATTCAGCAGTCTGATGGCATAGTTCTCTTCCGGGCAAGGTGCATATCCGTACGAGAGACTCATGCACCCAAAGCCAATTCTAGAGACGTCAAATTCTGCGATCTTACGAGTACGCATGGTTATTATCTTTCTTTTTCAGTTGAGAGGCCTTTAAACAAGGCAAATGAATTTATTATTCGAGTTCATGAAACCCATCATACAAACTCCCTTTTAGGTCGTCAAAAACTTCAGATTTCTCTCGTTTGGCAAATTGCGAAATTTAATCCCAACCTATTGAACCTTTTAGTAATTTCCCCTAACATTAACTAAAATAGAATTGATAAGGAAACGCAGCGCATGGATATCATCAGCCCACGACAAACAGATATCATGAATATGCTGCGACAGGATGGTCGGGTTGGTGTTGAAGAACTAGCCGAGCTCTTTAAAGTATCCCCGCAAACCATTCGTAAAGATCTGAACGAATTGGGGGATCAGGACCTTCTTCAAAGGGTCCATGGCGGCGCTGTTTTATCGTCCGGCGTCAAAAACTTCGAATATGAAGCCCGCAGATTATTGGCTGTTGAGGAAAAACGGCGGATTGGTGTGCTTGCCGCCTCGCTCATTCCCGATAATTGCACTTTGCTGATCAATATCGGCACGACCACAGAACAGGTCGCCATTGCCTTGCGAGGGCGCGAAGGAATGCTGGCGATCACGAACAATATCAATGTTGTAAACCTTTTATCCGGGACGCCGAATTTTGAAGTTATCGTCGCCGGCGGGGTTGTCAGGCCAACCGATGGCGGTGTCGTCGGCGAAGCAACCGTCGACTTCATTAAACAATTTAAAGTGGATTATGCTGTAATCGGAACGTCCGCTATTGATGAAGACGGATCATTACTGGATTATGATTACAGGGAAGTAAAAGTTGCGCAGGCGATTATTGAAAATGCCCGGCAAACGATTTTGGTCGCGGATAGCATGAAACTTGAACGCTCTGCCCCGGTTCGCATCGGACATTTATCCCAGATGGACTTCATTGTGACAGATCAACCACTTCCGCGAAAACTGAAGAACCTGTGCGACGAGCATGATGTCATCGTTAAAGTAACCGACAAAACCAGCCTTCCCCGGCACACCCCCTGAAATTCTCTAATCTGACCTTTCGAAGGTCAGCATATTCATTCTCTTTTCATTTTGTTTCATTTAAAGAACCCTTTCTGTTAAATTTGGGGCAATGAAAAACGCCCCACAGGGAAGGAAGCGATACTATGTCCCGATATGTTCTGGCCATTGATCAGGGTACAACCTCATCACGCGCCATTTTGTTTGAACAGTCCACCAAGATCACCGCTATTGGCCAGCAGGAATTTCCCCAACATTTTCCTCGCTCCGGATGGGTGGAACATGATCCAGTGGACATATGGGAAAGCACAATCGCGACCTGTAAATCAGCGTTGAAGCAAGGCAATGCAAGCATCTCGGACATTGCCGCAATCGGGATTACCAATCAACGCGAAACAACGGTTTTGTGGGACCGCGAAACGGGCGAAGCGATCTACAATGCTATTGTCTGGCAGGATCGCAGAACGGCCTCTTTTTGCCAGTCCTTAAAAGACGCGGGACATGAGGCTGTTTTTAAGGAAAAAACCGGTCTTTTGCTCGACCCTTATTTTTCCGGGACAAAAATTGCGTGGATTTTGGACAATGTGGATGGTGCCCGCGCGGCAGCAGAGGCCGGAAAACTTGCTTTCGGGACCGTTGACAGTTTTCTTCTTTGGAAACTGACAGGAGGGAAAGTCCATGCGACGGATGCAACAAATGCAAGCCGAACCTTGATCTACGACATTCACAAAGGCGAATGGTCATCAGAACTGCTGGACATTCTAAACATCCCGCGCTCGTTGCTGCCCGAAGTCAAAAATAGCTCCGACGACTTTGGCGATCTGGACCCCGACATTTTTGGCGGGACGACAAAAATCGCAGGAATTGCGGGTGACCAGCAAGCTGCTGTCGTTGGACAGGCTTGTTTTAAACCCGGCATGATGAAATCGACCTATGGAACCGGCTGTTTTGCCCTTTTGAATACCGGTGACAAACCCGTATTGTCAAAAAACAAAATGCTAACCACCATTGCCTACCAACTGAACGGGCAACCAACCTATGCTCTGGAAGGCTCCATTTTTGTTGCAGGATCTGCCGTACAATGGTTGCGGGACGGGCTGGGTATTATCGAAGAAGCCTCTCAGTCCGGTACCCTTGCAGATCAGGCTGACCCAGAACAAAATGTTATCATGGTTCCGGCTTTCGTCGGGCTTGGCGCACCCTACTGGGATGCTGAATGCCGCGGTGCGATATACGGCTTAACCCGGGCAACCGGCCCGTCTGAACTTTGCAAGGCTGCGCTGGAGGCAGTTTGTTATCAAACGCGCGACCTGCTGGAGGCCATGAAAGCAGATGCAGGGGAAGATCTTGAAACTGTTTTGAGAGTTGATGGTGGGATGGTTTCTTCCAGTTGGACAATGCAACGTCTGGCCGATCTATTGGGAGCGCCCGTGGATCGCCCGTCTGTTCTTGAGACAACAGCCCTCGGCGCGGCTTATCTTGCTGGGCTTCACGTCGGCTTTTACCCGGAACCCGAGGCATTTTCGAAGTTGTGGAAACTGGAAAGCCGCTTTACACCAGATATGGCAGACGACCAACGGGATCTTTCCTATGCCGGTTGGAAGGATGCTGTTTCACGAACTTTGAGTAAATAAACATGCATATTGATTATTATTACGCGGCCCATTCTGCCTACGCCTATCTCGGCGCGGCGGAACTCTATCGTATCGCGAAAGAAGCCGGTGCAACGATTGTTCATAAACCTATGGACTTGCGGGTCGTAATGCCTGCATCTGGATCCATGCCCATGACTAACCGTAGCAAGGCGCATATCGACTATTTCTTTAATCGGGAGATAAGCCGGTGGGCGGAATATAGAGAAATTCCTGTGATGTCGAAAATTCCAACGCATCATGCCAATGAAATTCACTTGGCGAACCGCTTGTTGATCGCTGCGGATCAGACCGATCAGGATATTAACCGTCTATCCGAAGAAATGCTACGCGCCCACTGGGTTGATGATGCAGACGTTGCGTCACCTGAAGATCTGCGAAAAATCTGTCAAACTGTGGATATAGATCCAGAGCCTCTGTTTTTAGCTGTAGAGACACAAAGCGTTAAAAACACGTATGAGAAAAACACAAAAGAAGCGATCGATCTGGGACTTTTCGGATCTCCCGCCTATATCGTCGGAAATGATATGTTTTATGGTCAGGACCGACTGGATTTTGTCGCCCGAGCACTAAAAAAACCGTTTGCCGGGAAATGGCCCATAGACTAGGCCTCTCCCCGGCTTAAACGGCACTGGATTAAAGATCGATCCGCTTTTCAGTCGCAGGATCAAAGAGGTGAATATGATCGCGGGTAATAACAACAGGCAGAATATCGCCTGATTTGACCTGCTGAATACCGCTCATCCGGACCGTCATATCCGTTTGATCATCCCCGATATGACCATGGATCAAGGTATCTGCGCCAAGATGCTCAACAAGGGTCACCGTTAATGGAAAGCTATCCACGTGACCTTCGGCAAGTTCCAGATGCTCAGGCCGCACACCGAGTACGACTTTCTGCCCTGCCCGGTCGGGCAAACCAGTACCGCCCAATGGCAGTGTGATCTGATCCGTAATCATAATGGACTGACCATCTTTACTCATTGTCTTGGTCATCATATTCATGGCAGGAGAGCCAATAAAACCGGCAACGAACAAAGAAGCAGGACGCTCGTATAATTCAATGGGCGTCCCAAGTTGTTCTACATTTCCCCCGTTCAGGACCATCAATCGATGGCCCAGTGTCATCGCTTCCACCTGATCATGCGTCACATAGACACTTGTGATGCCCAGATTTTCCTGAAGACGTTTGATCTCGATACGCATCTGCACCCGCAATTTAGCATCGAGGTTAGACAAAGGTTCATCGAACAGAAACACGCTGGGCTTACGAACAATGGCACGCCCCATGGCCACGCGTTGCCGCTGACCACCACTTAACTGACGTGGTTTTCTGGTAAGCTGCTCATCTGTCAGCTCCAGAATATTCGCGGCATTACGGACCCGCTCGTCGATTTCAGACTTGGGAAGACCCATGATTTTCAAACCGTAGGCCATGTTGTTATACACAGTCATATGCGGATAAAGCGCATAATTCTGGAACACCATCGCGATATCACGCTGGGAAGGTTCCAGATTATTGACCATGCGGTCACCAATCTTCAATTCACCTTCGGTGATACTTTCCAACCCGGCTATCATCCTAAGCAAAGTGGATTTACCACAACCAGACGGTCCTACCAGGACGAGGAATTCTCCATCTTTGATATCGACATCCACGCCATGAATGGCCTTGAAACCATTGGGATAAGTCTTCTGGAGATTATCAAGTTTTACACTTGCCATTTCTTACCTTCACTTCTTACTTTTCGGTTTCAGTCAGGCCTTGAACAAAAAGCCGCTGCATAAAAATTACAATCGCGACAGGCGGGAGTACCGACAACAAAGCTGTCATCATAGTGATATGCCATTGAGGGGCTTCTTCACCGCCTTCAAGCATTTTCCCGATCTGCATAACGATGGTGTACATATCCTGATCTGTTGTAACCAGCAGAGGCCAAAGATATTGGTTCCAGCCAAAAATGAACAGGATGACAAACAGGGCCGCAATATTGGTCTGCGACATCGGAAGCAAAATATCCTTGAAGAACCGGAGCGGTCCGGCGCCGTCAATTCGGGCCGCCTCCAGTAGCTCATCAGGAACCGTCAGAAACACCTGACGGAACATGAAGGTTGCCGTAGCCGACGCGATAAGGGGAACCGTTAGTCCCCAATAATTGTTCAGCATCCCCAAATTCGCAACCACTTCGAAGGTTGGCAAAATGCGGACCTCTACAGGGAGCATCAGGGTGATGAAAATCATCCAGAAAAACGCCATCCGGAAAGGAAAACGAAAATAGACGATGGCAAATGCGGAAATAATCGAGATGGCAATTTTACCCGCTGCGATCATAAAGGCCATGATGAAGCTATTGACCAGCATATAGCCGACGCCAGAACCGTCTCCGCCCCACAAACCCTTATTTAGAGCAATGTCCAGATTTTCAAAAAAGTGACTACCCGGCAGCAAGGGCAACGGTAATTGCGTCATCCTGATTTCGTCATGGGTTGCCGCAACAAAAGTGATCCAGAGTGGAAAGGCCACCATAACGACCCCGAAGATCAGGATCAGGTGAGACACAACAGTTAGAAGAGGTCTGTTTTCAATCATCAGTAAGACACCTTCTTCTCAACGAACCGGAACTGAATAACAGTCAAACCAACGACGATGCACATGAGGATCACTGACTGAGCAGCAGAGCCGCCCAAATCAAGCCCGACAAAGCCGTCATTATACACTTTATACACCAATATATTCGTCGCGTTGGACGGTCCGCCCGAGGTTACCGCGTCAATGATACCGAAGGTTTCAAAGAAAGCGTAAACCACGTTGATGACCAACAGGAAGAACGTCGTTGGCGATAATAATGGAAAAATAATTGTCCAGAAACGCCTGACCGGTCCCGCCCCATCAATGGCTGCGGCTTCGATCAGCGATTTTGGAATGGACTGCAAACCGGCGAGGAAAAACAAGAAGTTGTACGCAATCTGTTTCCACGCTGATGCGAGGATCACAAGCGCCATGGCTTCGTTGCCGTTCAATTTATGGTTCCAGTTATATTCTATGAATTGCAAGGCATAAGGCACGATACCGATGGTTGGATCAAAAATGAAAAACCACAGTGCGCCAGCCGCTGCAGGGGCGACAGCATAAGGCCAGATCAACAGCGTCCGATAAACGCCGGAGCCTTTGATAACGCGGTCAGCCATAACAGCCAGAATAAGGGAACTTCCCATCGAAACACTGGCGACAAGAAATGAGAAAACAAAAGTTCTTTGAAACGATCCCCAATAATGTGGATCTTCGAATAGTTCTTCAAAATTCTGAAACCAGACGAATTCCGAACTCAATCCGAAGGCATCCTCTACAATCAATGACTGGTATAAGGCCTGACTAGCGGGCCAGATAAAAAATATTATGGTGATCAGAATCTGTGGTGCCACTAGCAGATAGGGCAGCACGGATGGCCTGAAATGCACACGTTTCAACATATGGGATTACCTGATATATGCAAAAATCTGCCGCGCGATCTCTCGCGCGACAGATACTTCCGGGAGGAAACTACTTGTTCGCTTTTTCAAACTTACGAAGAAGTTTATTTCCGCGCTCAACAGCGGCGTCAATACCCTCATCCGCTGATTTATCACCTGACCAGATGGCTTCCATTTCTTCGTTAATGATATCCCTTACCTGTACGAAATTACCGAAACGAATACCGCGTGACGCTGGCGTTGGTGTATTCAGGCTAAGCTGTTTAATAGCTGTGTCTGTACCAGGGTTGGAGTCGTAGAAACCCTGTTTCTTGGACAGTTCATAAGCCGCATTTGTGATCGGAACATACCCTGTTCCCTGATGCCACCATGCCTGCACTTCAGGAGAAGACAAATATGTCATGAACTGTGCAACACCTTTGTAATCGCCTTTGTCACGACCTTTAAGAACCCAAAGAGTTGCGCCGCCAATGATTGAGTTTTGTGGTTTTGCAATCACATCCTCGTAATGAGGCAGCATGGACTGACCGAACTCAAACTTGGCCTGCTTTTTGATAGAACCATAATAGGCTGAGGAGTTCATCCACATGCCACATTCCTGGTTGATGAAAAGTGGCAAGCTGTCACCGCGGCGACCGCCATAAACGAACGTGCCGTCTTTGGTCCAGGACGCTAGGTTGTTGAAATGTTTTTTAACGGAATCGTTGTTGAAAGTGAAAGTGGTATCAATACCGGCGAAACCATTTTCCTTTGTGCCCATTGGCAGGTTATGCCATGCGCTAAAGTTTTCAATCATGACCCATGACTGCCAACCAAAAGAGAAACCGCACTTATAGCCCGCTCCGCGAAGCTTATCAGAAGCGTCTTTCATTTCTGTCCAGGTTGCAGGTACTTTCGAAATACCGGCTTTTTTGAACGCGTCTTTGTTATACCACAAAACAGGTGTAGAACTGTTGAACGGCATGGACAGCAGTTCACCACCAGATGTCTGATAGTAACTGATCACAGCTGGCAGATAGTCTGACTTATCAAACTTCTCGCCGCCATCTTTCATAACCTGTTCAACCGGATAAATGGCGCCTTTTGCGGCCATCATGGTTGCAGTACCGACTTCAAAAACCTGCACGATATGCGGCTGTTTTTTCGCGCGGAACGCAGCGATAGAAGCCGTCATTGTTTCGGTGTAGTTCCCTTTAAAGGTCGGTACAACTTTGAATTCTGATTGAGTTTTGTTGAAATCGTCAGCAATTTTGTTGACGCGTTCACCGTTGGCACCGCCCATAGCGTGCCACCACTGAATTTCTGTTGCAGCAGAAGCGAGTGCTGTGCTTCCTGCCAGTGTGGCCAGCACTGCTGGCGCGATGAATTTCTTCATTATAGACATTGTTCTTCCCTATTGGTTGATAGCCTGAATTTGAGGAATTCAATTCCAGAATCTTTATTTAGTTAACGGAGACAACCATCCTCCCTCCGTTAACAATAAAAGGATTTATCCTCTCATCAATGACCGTTTAATGACAAAATACCGTTCTGGCGGTTTGAGGTTCATTTTTCTTCGCTTGTCATAACAAATGTGAATGTATAAATAACATGATGTTATGGATACCTACATTCGGACAGAAGAAAATTTATGATTCGCCTGCGACAATTGGAAGCTTTTCGTGCTGTGATGATTACCGGTGGCGTCACAGCGGCCGCAAATATGCTGAATATTTCTCAGCCAGCAGTGAGTCGGCTGATTTCAAGTCTCGAAGAAGGCATGGGAATCCCGCTCTTCGAGCGGCGGCAGGGTCGGCTACATCCGACCTATGAAGCGAATTTCTTGTTAGGAGAAGTCGAGCAGGCGATTGTAAATCTTGAACATATTACACAATTGTCTGACGATATTCGAAACCAGAAAGCAGGACATTTGCGGATCGCCTGTCTCCCAGGTTTTGCAACCTCCCTCATGCCTTTGGTGATGGCTGAGTTTTTGCGGGACAGACAAGACGTGACACTGACAATTCAGACCCGCTCGTCAAAGAGAGTTCGGGAATGGATTGCTGCACAACAGTTTGATATTGGTGTCGCCGACGAATTTGAGGGGCATAGCGCGGTTTTGCACGAGTCAGTGGATATCCGAACAGTCTGCGCACTCTCACCGCAACATCCGCTGGCATCACAAAAATCCATTTCAGCAGCTGATTTAAGCGGAATGCCGATGATTGTTCAGGATCGCAGCAATCGTTTCTTTCACCAGTTGAAAGCGGCCTTCGATGAGGCTGGTGCGGAACTTGTTTCGCGGGTTGAAGTCCGTCAGTTTGCCACAGCATGTCTTCTGGCCAAACATGGAACCGGGGCTGCGGTTGTCAGTTCTATTGATGCCGCCGAATATGTGGGAAATGGTTTGATCACCCGTCCGTTCGAACCACAAATCCCGTTCCGTCTCGACATTCTTTGCCCAAAATATCATCCCAGATCTCTCCTTCTGCAGGACTTCATCAAGCATTTTCGAAAAAGGCTGGAACCCTACAGCTTGCCCTAGCAATGTTTCACGGCAATCTCACCGATGCTTGATCAAAGTTGAAAAGATGTAGATTTAACTGGCGTCCGCCACGCCCTATATACCTTATATCAGGCCGATGATCGGTGCATCCCTCGCCGACCAACGATAAAAAGGCGGCTTGATATCAGTGGCTTTGATTTTCCTGTTGTAAGGCGGCGTTCCCCTGCCCCCTTACCAGGTGTCCACGAATGTGCGCTTCCTTCCTTTTCCCCGGGTTGGAAGCGCCGCCGCTTGCAGTGCCAGCAAGAGACGCTGGCGTGTATCCGCCGGATCTATGACATCATCTATTTCCATAAAGGCCGCCGCATTCACTGCCTTTCCGCGCAAATATGCCTCGTCCACCATAGTACGGAACAAGTGCTCTCGCTCTTCCATATCCTCAATCGCAGCGAGTTCCTTTTTGTAGCCGAGCCTGACAGCCCCTTCCAAACCCATCGGTCCCATTTCACCGGTTGGCCAAGAGAAACAAGCAAAAGGCGCATGCATTGAACCACCGCCCATAGCTTGCGCGCCCAATCCATACCCTTTACGCAAAATTACCGTGAAAAACGGGACGGTGGCGCTTCCCGCGGCGACAAACAGCCGGGCCGTTTTACGAACCAACGCGGTTTTCTCAGCATCCGGGCCCACCATAAATCCAGGGGTGTCACACAAAGTCAGGATAGGAATATCAAATGCATCGCAAAGCTGAATATGACGGGCGGCTTTTTCAGAGCCGTCCGCATCAATTGCCCCGCCCAAATGCATTGGATTATTTGCGATCAGACCAACGGGTCGGCCTTCAAGACGAATGAACGCGGTAATCATGCCTTTAGCAAAATCCCGCCGCAACTCCAGAACAGATCCTTTATCCGCCAGAATTTCAATTACTGACCGTATGTCATAGACCCGCAGCCTGTTTTCAGGGATAGAAGCCCGCAGCAGACGCTGATCAGCAACTTCAAAATCCCCAATTGTTCCTTGAAAATAAGACAATGCCTTGCGGGCAACTTCTGTTGCCTCCTGCTCGTCTTTAACAACCACGTCAATAACGCCGTTGGGCGCCTGAACAGAAACGGGGCCCACTTCTTCTGGCGTATACACGCCAAGACCGCCGCCTTCAATCATTGCAGGCCCCCCCATGCCAATAGATGTATCTTCCGTTGCGATCAGAATATCACTCACCCCCATAAGGGCTGCGTTTCCAGCGAAACATCGTCCCGAAGCCACACCGATCCGAGGGACCAGCCCGGACAAGCGCGCATAGGTCTGAAAAGTTGGCACATCAAGGGTGGATGCCGCGTTGATATCCACGTCACCGGGGCGTCCGCCGCCTCCCTCCCCATAAAATACAATAGGCAGCTTCCGTGCCTCAGCAAGGTGCAAAAGCCTGTCAGTTTTCTTATGGTTCATGACACCCTGCGTTCCGGCAAAGACCATATAGTCGTATCCCAGAACAACAGCGGCAGAGTGCTCTTCATCAAAATGATCGCCATTAATGCTGGCGGTGCCCGCAACCATACCATCTGCCGGACTTATTTTTTCAAGCGTCTCAACACTATGCCGGGATCTTTGGGCCGCCACGTTCAAACTGCCATATTCAGACAAACTTCCCGGATCAATAAGCTGATCAATATTCTCCCGAATTGTCCGCTTTCCTTTTGCATGCCGTTTTCCAACCGCTTCACTGCGTGCATCGTCCAGAACTGCGGCCTGCCGATCCAGTAAAGCTTTTAAATCAGGGCGGATGAAATCAGGATCGACGGTTTGTTCCTGCTTACTATGGTCAATTTCAATCTCTCTTGGCTCTAAATGTAAAATGGCGGCCTGCTCAAGAACCGTCTGGCCAATAGCAACCGGTACACCGACAACGATCCCTGTATGACTGGAGATTACCTGATGCTCCATTTTCATGGCCTCAAGAACAGCGACCACTTGGCCTTTGGCGACTTCTTCACCAGAGGCGACCATAATATCGACCACGGTTCCCATCAGGTGAGACTGAATAGAGACCGCCCTCACAGGCGTTGCATCCGTGCCAGATTGTGACTGGTCAGGCGCTGAAACCATTTCATTCTCATCAGCCTGAACCGTTTTCAGGATAGCCTCGATATTTTGATCAATAAACCGGGTTGTTAGCCGACCCTTTTTGACAGTTTCATTGCAAGCCAAAGCCCTCATAAAAGACAGACTGGTTTGAACACCCCCAATCCGATAGGCCTGTAACGCAAGGGTGAGATCTCTCAATATCTGAGGATAATCCGCCCGCGAATTGGAAACGATCAATTTCGAAATCATGCTGTCATAACGCGGGTTGACCTGCCATCCAGAATAGGCAGCACCATCCATGCGAATTCCGCGCCCCTGCGGCACTTCGTAATAACTGATTTGCCCGCCCGACGGCTTGACCGACCCGTCCGCGTCCAATGTCTCTGCATTAATGCGGGCCTGCACGGAATAGCCTTTCACCACCAGGTCATTCTGACGGACGCCCAGCGCTGCCAGGCTCTTCCCCCCGGCAATTTGCAGTTGAAGCGCCACCAGATCCAAATCCAGGATTTCCTCTGTGATTGTATGCTCCACCTGAATTCGGGGATTTGCTTCCATAAACGCAAAGGTTTCATCGGTCATGGAAACCAGAAACTCGAACGTTCCCAAACCTTTATAGTCAACAGCGTTGGCCAGTGTTAATGCCGCCTCGCATAGCGAAGCTTTCAAGTGTGTAGGAAGATGAGGCGCAGGCGCAATTTCTAGAACTTTCTGATTTCGGCGTTGCAACGAACAGTCCCGCTCGTGCAGATGAATAACAGTATCACCATCGCCCACGATCTGAATTTCAATATGCCGGGCAGCAGTCATGCATCGCTCTACATAGAGCCGGTCATCGCCAAAAGCAGCCTTTGCCTCTGCCGCGGCACTTTCAAAGGCTTCCGGAATTTGCGAGATATCATCGACCAGACGCATACCCCGACCGCCGCCGCCCGCCAGCGCCTTGATAAACAATTGACTGCCGTCTTTCAGCTCTTCGAAAAAGGAGGTCGCCTGCTCTATCGTTGTCGCTTCATTTGTTCCAGCAAGAACAGGAACCGAATGTTTTATTGCCAAGGCTCGCGCAGCACTTTTATCAGCAAGAGCGGACAAACTGGCCTGATCCGGCCCAACGAACAGGATCCCTTCCTCAGCACAACGGGCCGCGAAAACCGGGTTTTCACTTAGAAAACCATATCCCGGATGAATGGCATCCGCCTGACATCTTTTTGCGGCCAGAATAATCTGTTCGATATCAAGGTAAGCCGCTGGCCCAACACCGGCTATGCACTCAATATTCGCGATGCGTTTAACATGTAGAGAAGAAAGATCATCCTCTGGGTAAATTCCAATGCAGGTCATGCCAAGAGAATGAGCAGTGCGGGCAATGCGCAGGGCGATTTCACCCCGATTGGCAATCAGTAGACGCTGAATAGACATATTCCTCCAACTGCGACACGCAGGCCGCTTATTCTTGATTTTGGAGATATGCTACACTGCCTTGAGACGGGAGGAAAGACAGTGTTTTTCTACTTAAGCCGAATGTTGTTTCGCTGCCGCCATAATGGTTTTAACCATTGAAAATAAACCGTTGCTCCGTGAAGGCGATAGATGCTGGTTTAATCCCAGTTCCTGCAGAAACGCGGGATCGGTTGCCAAGATCTCTTCGGGTGTCCGATTGTGATAAACCGAGAGAAGAAGTCCGATCAGCCCGCTTACAATCATGGCATCGCTAACCGCCAAGATCTGAAGGCGTCCTTCTTTCATATGTGATACCAGCCAAACCTGTGATTGACACCCCTCCATCAGGTTTTCATCAACACGCAATTCTTCTGGAAAAGAAGGAAGTTTCTTTCCCAGATCAATCAAATATCCGTAACGATCCGTCCATTCTTCCAGGAACATAAACGCATCTTTGAGGTCCTGAATTGTCTCGGCGGCACTATTTGCTGGGGCTGACATAAACGATCTTTTTCCTTTGTTCAATACAGGCCAAAGGCTTTAGCAGCTTTCCCTATTCAGGAAAACCCAATTCCAACGAATTGCCAAATTCGCACAAAAAAAGAGCCGGGAAAACCCGGCTCTTTCGTAAAAAGTACGTGAACAGATTATTTCTGCCAGCTTTTTACCAGCTCGTCATAATCGACGGTTACCGGTTTTGGTTTTTCATTGGCCAGTTTCGCTTTTGGCGCACCTGGCTGGCTGAGCCAGTAACCAGGATCTTTTTCTTCATTCAGTTTAGGACCGAGGTCACCCTGAACGCCGGCGCGTTCCAGACGGGCAAGAACCTTTTCCTGTGCTGCACAAAGAGCATCCATTGCTTCCTGAGGTGTTTTTGCACCTGAAGACGCGTCACCAATATTCTGCCACCACAACTGTGCAAGTTTTGGATAATCAGGAACATTGGTACCCGTTGGCGACCACTGAACACGAGCAGGTGAACGATAGAATTCGATCAAACCACCCAGTTTAGGAGCCCGTTCTGTAAAGCTTTCATGCTGAATGGTAGACTCGCGAATGAATGTCAAACCAACATGAGATTTCTTCACGTCAACTGTTTTGGACGTTACGAACTGAGCATACAGCCAAGCTGCTTTTGCACGATCAACAGGTGTTGATTTCATCAGTGTCCAAGAACCGGCATCCTGATAACCAAGCTTCTGGCCTTCTTCCCAATACGCACCACGTGGTGAAGGCGCCATCCGCCATTTTGGTGTTCCGTCAGCGTTTACAACTGGAATACCATCTTTAACCATGTCGGCGGTAAAGGCTGTATACCAGAACATCTGCTGTGCAATTGCACCCTGTGCTGGAACCGGGCCGGCTTCACCGAAGACCATACCAGCGGCTTCAGGTGGCGCATATTTCGTCAACCAATCGATGTATTTTTCAATGGCGTAGACAGATGCTGGTCCGTTTGTATCACCACCACGGGCAACGCAAGAACCAACAGGCTGGCTTTTTTCGTTAACCCGAATACCCCATTCATCAACTGGAAGACCATTTGGCTCCCCTTTGTCGCCGTTGCCAGCCATTGAAAGCCATGCATCCGTGAAGCGCCAACCCAAAGATGGATCTTTTTTACCATAGTCCATGTGGCCATATACTTTTTGACCATCAATTTCGCGGCCCGTAAAGAATTCCGCGATGTCTTCATACGCAGACCAGTTTACAGGAACGCCAAGATCGTAGCCGTATTTCGCTTTAAAGTCGGCTTTGTTCTTTTCGTCGTTAAACCAGTCATACCGGAACCAGTAAAGGTTTGCGAACTGCTGATCTGGCAACTGATAGAGTTTTCCATCAGGACCTGTTGTGAAAGAGATACCCACAAAGTCCTTAAGGTCAAGTGACGGAGAGGTAACGTCTTTACCTTCACCAGACATCCAGTCTGTCAGATTGCGTGCCTGCTGATAACGCCAATGCGTTCCGATCAGATCGGAATCGTTGATGTACCCGTCATAGATATTCTCACCGGACTGCATCTGTGTTTGCAGTTTTTCAACAACATCACCTTCGCCGATGAGGTCATGTGTTACTTTAATGCCAGTGATCGCAGTGAAGGCAGGCGCGAGAACCTTAGCTTCATATTCATGGGTCCCGATTGTTTCAGAAACGACCTTGATTTCCATGCCCTTGAAAGCTTCGGAAGCTTCTACGAACCATTTCATTTCTGCTTTTTGTTCAGCTTCTGAAAGTGACGATAAACCCTTGATTTCGTCTTTCAGGAACTTTTCTGCTGCTGCCATATCTGCATGTGCAGATCCAACAGCAAAGACAAGCCCGACAGCCGTTGTCGTTGCAAGTAAGTAATTTCGCATTTCATTCCTCCCTGGAGTTAATGCTGATTATAAGAGACACAATGAGTGCATCTCCTGACGAAGTTCTTGAACTACACCCACCTAAACACGCCTATGGCGTAAAGCAGAGATAATCCAAGTGCCCACCAAAGATCAGGGCCAACGAGCCCCAACCAAGCAAGGTGAATAAAGGCACTGCCGAGCAGTGATAAAAACAAACGATCGCCTCGTGTCGTTTCAAAGCGGAGAATACCAACCCGCGGGCTTCCACCCGGTTTCGCATATTCCCAAACCGCCATCGCCAGAAGCAGAAAGACAATCGTTCCGTAGAACAGGGCCGTCGGCATTGTCCATGCCATCCATGCAAAATTCATTGTCTGCAGCCCTCCCTAAACGCGGCCCAGGGCAAAGCCCTTGGCGATATAGTTTCGAACAAAGTAGATGACCAGCGCACCGGGAATGATTGTCAACACACCGGCAGCGGCCAAAACGCCCCAATCCAAACCTGACGCCGAGACTGTCCGTGTCATCGTTGCTGTGATCGGTTTCGCATCGGTCACTGTCAGCGTTCTTGCCAGCAACAGTTCAACCCATGAGAACATGAAGCAGAAGAACGCCGCAACACCAATGCCTGACGCAGTAAGAGGCATGAAAATCTTGACGAAAAAGCGTGGAAATGAATAGCCATCAATATAGGCGGTTTCGTCAATTTCCTTAGGAACGCCGGACATGAAGCCTTCAAGGATCCAGACCGCCAGCGGCACGTTAAACAGGCAATGAGCCAGTGCAACTGCAATGTGGGTATCGATTAACCCGAAGGCCGAATACAGCTGAAAAAAGGGCAAGGCGAAAACAGCTGGCGGAGCCATTCTGTTGGTCAGCAACCAGAAAAACAAATGCTTGTCGCCCAGGAATTTATAACGCGAAAAAGCATAGGCCGCCGGCAACGCAACAGCGACCGCAATCACCGTATTCAACCCCACATAGATCATGGAGTTGATATAGCCATTATACCAGCTTGGATCGGTCAGGATGACTTCATAGTTCCGGAAGGTGAAATCCTCTGGGAACAATGTAAAAGTCGACAGAATTTCCTGATTTGTCTTAAAGCTCATATTAACAAGCCAATAGATCGGTAACATCAGGAACGTGATGTAGATTGTTGGCACGAGCCACTTCATGTTTGCAGTCTTAGTCATCAGTCCTGCACTCCTTTTTCAGGGGCGTCTGAGCCATAGTTGGTCATCACGGTGTAGAACACCCACGAAAGAAGCAGGATGATCAGGAAGTAGACGATCGACATGGCCGCCGCCGGACCAAGATCAAACTGACCAATTGCCATTTTCACCAAGTCGATCGAGAGGAAGGTCGTGGAATTTCCTGGCCCGCCCCCTGTCAAAACAAACGGTTCGGTATAAATCATGAAACTGTCCATGAAGCGCAGCAGAACGGCGATCAGCAGCACCCGGTTCATCTTTGGCAACTGGATGTAACGAAAGACCTTCCATTTGGACGCACCATCAATGCGGGCCGCCTGATAATATGCCTCAGGAATCGAAACCAGGCCGGCATAACTCAGTAAGACAACCAGACTCGTCCAATGCCAGACATCCATCACAATGATCGTAACCCAAGCGTCAACGGCATTACTTGCATAATTGTAATCAATTCCAAGTGCGGCAAGGGTATATCCCAGAAGGCCAATGTCTGCCCGGCCAAAAACCTGCCAGATGGTTCCAACAACGTTCCACGGGATAAGAAGTGGCAACGCCATAAGAACAAGGCAGACCGGAACCCAGATCCCTTTTTTGGGCATGGTCAGGGCAATCATGATCCCTAGCGGAATTTCGATCGCCAGAATAGTGAAAGAAAAAGCAAGATTGCGACCCAGCGCATCCCAGAACCGTTCTGAATGAAGAACCTCGGAAAACCATTCAGTTCCAGCCCAGAAGAACTGGTTATTCCCGAACGTATCCTGAACGGAATAATTCACCACTGTCATTAGCGGGATAATCGCACTTATTGCCACCAGAAAGAAAACAGGAGCAACAAGGAACCACGCTTTATTATTAATCGGTTTTTCCATGATTAAACCTCCCCTCTTACAAGGTGAGAATCTTTATAAATATTTATCTTATCGGTTTGAAATTTGACCGTTAGATGGGCCGGAACCGTTGCCCCCTCAGGCAGCACCGCATCAATTGCCTGTCCGTCGACCTTGCCCCGGACAATTTTGTATCGGCCGATATCTTCCACCGCATCCACTTGCACAGGAAGCCCGTCAGTGTCTGCAGAAATTGCAACAAATTCTGGCCGAATACCCAACTCCATCACACCGCTGGTATCCGAATACCCTTTCGACAGTGGAATTGAATGCCCCTTAATTTGAGCGGTGCGTCCATTGATCTCAGCCGGAAGAACATTCATACCTGGCGAGCCGATGAAATAACCAACGAAAGTATGGGCTGGCTCATCGAACAATTCTTCCGGGGTACCAATCTGAACCACTTCACCGTCATACATAACCACAACTTTGTCAGCAAATGTCAGCGCTTCAGTCTGATCATGGGTGACATAGATCATCGTATGTTCAAACTGACGGTGCAGCTCTTTCAGCTTTGTTCGAAGCTGCCACTTCATGTGAGGATCGATAACTGTCAAAGGCTCGTCGAACAGGATTGCGTTCACGTCATAGCGCACCAGCCCCCGGCCCAAAGAGATTTTCTGTTTATCGTCAGCAGTTAATCCTTCAGCCCGTCGGTTGGCTTTATCCCCGAGATCGAGGATTTCAATCATTTCAGCAACCCGCCGCGAAACTTCGTCTTTAGCCACATTCCGGTTCAGGAGTGGAAAGGCCAGATTTTCAGCAACCGTCATCGTATCGTAAACAACAGGGAACTGGAAAACCTGCGCAATATTGCGCTGTTCCGGCTGCAAGCGCGTTACATTCTGATCACCGAATAAAATGTTGCCTTTTGATGGCACTAACAAACCGGAAATGATATTTAGCAAAGTCGTCTTGCCGCAGCCAGACGGGCCAAGCAACGCATAGGCACCACCATCATCCCAGACGTGATCAATTTCTTTTAACGCAAAATCATTTTCAGATTTTGGATTTGGCAAATAAGAATGAGCCAATTTATCAAGCGTTATTCTCGCCATATCGGTTACGCTCCTTCAGGATCAGAAGGGGCCGCGACAAGTTTACCGTCGTGGCCGAATACAAAGAAGGAATGCGGGTCGAGGAAAAGTTTTATCGGGTCCCCCGTGTTCACGCGGTGTACGCCGTGGGTCAAAGCCACCCAACGACTTCCATTTTTCTCCGCATGGATAAAACTCTCGGATCCGGTAATTTCCGAGGTCGCAACAGTTGCATCAACAACCATGGAGCCGTCAGCCTCTGGCGCCAGCGCCATATGGTGAGGGCGGACCCCGACCATAAAGGTACCGTCTGGCAACTGTGCCAATTCACCTTCAACAGCAACGGTTTGTCCATCAAAGGAAAAGCCCTTTTCCGTCTTGGTCATTTCCAAAAGATTGAGAGGAGGATCAGAAAAAGTCTGCGCGGTTTTTAAATCGACCGGGCGATTATGAACGGAAATTGTCTGCCCAAACTGTGTAACACGGCCCTCAGACAATGTTGCAGTACTTCCACCCAAAAGCAGGGCTTCGTGCGGCTCGGTTGTCGCATAGACAAAAATCGCACCCGTTTCTGCAAAAACGCGCGGCAATTCAATCCGCAGTTCTTCCCGCAACTTATAGTCCAGATTTGCCAGCGGCTCATCCAGCAGAACCAGTTCAGCATCTTTGACCAACGCACGCGCCAGTGCGGTTCTCTGTTGCTGCCCACCCGAGAGATTAAGCGGGGTTCTATCCAGATAGTCGCCCAGTTTCATCATATCTGCTGCATGACGAACCCGCCGATCAATTTCTGCCGCATCTTTACCAGCGATACGCATCGGAGAGGCGATATTCTCATAAACAGTCATCGCAGGATAATTGATAAACTGCTGATAAACCATCGCAACATTGCGTTTTTGCACGGGAACCCCGACAACGGACTTTCCAGCAACCCGGATGTCACCGTCTGTTGGTTTGTCCAGTCCCGCCATCAATCGCATTAGGGTCGTTTTGCCCGAAAGAGTGGGGCCGAGAAGAACGTTTAGTGATCCCTTCTCAAGTGTCATGGACACATCACGAATGTGATAGTCCGTCCCCACTTTCTTGCTGACATTCTTCAATTCTAACATTTCACACCCGACGTGAGCCCTGCATTAGGGCTTATTACGTATTTTCTGCGATCCACTGATCCAAGCCAGCGATTTGCTCTTTGCTCATCCTGATACCAAGCTTGCTTCGCCGCCAAACGATATCGTCTGCCGTCATCGCCCACTCATTTTTAATCAAGTAACGCACTTCACACTCATACAAACCGGCACCAAAATCCCGGCCCATCATTTCCTGAGAGGTGACACCGTCTAAAAGCGTGTCAACTTTGGTCCCGTAAGAACGCACATAGCGCCAGGCCAAATCTTCTGAAATAAAGGCGTGCTTTAGCGTAACATTATTTACCATTTGGTCAAACTGCTCTGCCGCGAACTCTCCGCCCGGAAGCGTTGAATGTTCGGTCCAGGCTTTTCCCTTTTTTCCAAGACAGGCTTCGATTTTGTCCAACATGGATTCCGCTAAACGGCGATAGGTTGTGATCTTACCGCCGAATACATTTAAAAGAGGGGCATCCCCGGATGAACCATCTTGCCGCAACACATAGTCACGCGTCGCCTCCTGAGCCTTTGAGGCGCCATCGTCATATAGGGGCCGAACCCCTGAATAGGTCCAGACAACATCTTCGACTTTGACCGGCTTTTTGAAATACTCGCTAGCTGCGTCGCACAGGTAAACCGTTTCTTCCTCAGAAATCTTAATGTCGTTGATATCGCCTTTAAAGTCCTGATCCGTTGTGCCGATCAGTGTGTAATTCTGCTCATATGGTATAGCGAAAATGATGCGATTGTCTTCGTTCTGGAAGATGTAGCAGCGGTCATGTTCGAACATTCTTGGGACAACCACATGACTTCCCTGAACCAGCCGAACATTTTTCGCGTCATTGTCCCCAACAGACGTACCAAGGACGTCATCCACCCACGGACCAGAAGCATTGATCAACAGTTTTGCAGTCGTCGACGTCACTTCCTGCGTTTTCAGATTCAGTGTTTTAATGTGCCAGATACCATCTTCTCTGCGGGCTTCAATACATTTTGTCCGCGTTTCCAATCGAGCCCCGCGCGCCGACGCATCCTGCGCGTTTAACACCACAAGTCGAGCGTCGTTTACCCAGCAATCCGAATATTCGAAACCTTTGACAAATTGAGATTTTAACGGCTCGCCAACACTGGTCTTTTGCAAATCAAGCGTTTGGGTTGCCGGCAATTTTTTTCGGCCGCCAATATGATCATACAGGAACAAGCCCAGACGAAGCAGCCAGGCTGGCCGCAATCCAGAATGGTGAGGCAAAACAAACCTGAGAGGCCAGATGATATGGGGCGCCATTTTCCAGAGGATTTCTCGCTCGCTCAATGCTTCACGGACAAGTCGAAATTCGTAATGCTCCAGATACCGCAGGCCACCATGAATAAGCTTCGTCGACCCAGAAGAGGTCCCACTCGCAAGATCGTTCATTTCGCATAATGCGACAGAATATCCTCTACCAACAGCATCGCGTGCAATCCCGCACCCATTTATCCCGCCACCAATAATGAAGATATCAAAGTCTGTCGACATGAACCGTCCCGTCCCGTTTAACACCCTGTGATGTTATTTTCACCACGAAAGAAAGTGAAGAAAATATGAAATAACTATGAATGTCAAATGAAATTGAGACGGCATAAAGTGAAATCAAAAAGACCCACTGATTTTGTTCATAAATTTTGGGGGATGGCAAAAATAAGCAAGGGCGCTTCACAAACACCTATGCGCTTAAAAGAATCAACAATTTGCGTTAATAAGGTTCATGTTGCCCTTCATATTCGGAGAAAACGAAACCAACTTAAAGGACAGTGTCTTCCTTGCAGGGCAGATACAGGGTGACAATTGTCCCTTCACCCAGTTTGGAATCGACCGTGACATGCCCTCCAGATTGTTGAGCAAACCCGTAAACCATACTAAGGCCCAACCCCGTTCCCTGGCCAATTTCTTTCGTTGTATAAAAGGGCTCGAAAACACGACTGATTTCTTCAGGGGCAATACCACTTCCCGTATCACATACAGCCAGGGACACATATTTGCCCGGCGTTGCGATGCCGATTTCTGCAAGATCCTCGTCACCGATGGTTTCATTGCAAAGTTTGATCGTAATGATACCGCCTTGCGGCATAGCATCCCGAGCATTGATACAAAGATTCAACAGTGCATTCTCTACCTTCCCGCTGTCTGCCAAGCAGGGCCACAAATCCTGTTCGAATATTGTTTCAATATGGATGGTTTCACCAAGCGTCCGATTTATCATTTCAATAAGACTGGAAACCTGACGATCCAGATGCAGCACAATCGGTGACAAAGACTGTTTTCTAGAGAAGGCAAGCATGCTTTGAGTCAGTTCGGCTCCTCGTTGCGCAGCCCGCAGGATGGCGTTCATTTTTTCAACATCGACGGGCTCGTTTTCCTCCAGCATTTCACGGGCAAGCTCCGCATTGCCTTGAATCACGGCGAGCAGATTATTGAAGTCATGCGCAATCCCACCCGTCAGTTGCCCTACGGCCTCCATCTTTTGGGATTGCTGCAATTTTTCCTCTAACTCAACTTCTTCAGTTATATTTTCAGATAATCCGCGAAATCCCATAAGTTCGCCGTTTTCACCAAAGAACGGCGTTCCACTAACTTTCAACCAGATCTTTTTCTTAGTGAGTTTGTTCCGCCGATAGACAACGATATCCCGAAAACTTTTCAGGCTCTCAAAACTCTTCAGTAATAACTCATCGCCCTGTTGCAAGTTTTCGTCTTCAATCCTGAAATCCAAATATCCGCTGCCAACATACTCATAATCATGACGGCCTGTACTTTTGAAAACGACGGGAGACATATAGGTGTATCGCATATCCCTATCCATTTCCCAGTACCAGTCGCTGCCGGATTTATTGAAGTCCGAAAACCTATCCCGACTAACGGCCAATGCCAGCTCCGCATCTTTTTGTTCTGTAACGTCAGTCAGCATCGCCAGATGCTGATCTGCCTTACTCCCCCCACCTTTTTTGGCCGCAACAATATCAATCCGCACCCTGCGAATGGATCCATCAGGATGAATAATTCGTTTTTCCGTGCGATAACTGTCAATTTTCCCTTTGATGAAGTTTTCATATAAATGACGATCTTTTGCTATGTCGTCAGGGTGGGTCACTGACTCCCAGTCGACGTCCTCCCCTGGCTTCACATCCAAGCCCGATATATCTTTATAACGCTGATTTGCAAGGCTGAGGATATGAGTTCTTTTCTCATAAAGAGCCAACCCCACTGGCGCATTTTCAAAGACCAAACGAAACAGCTGCTCGCTCTCCTGTTTGGCGAATTCAGCAAGCTTGACTTCAGTAACGTCATTGGCCGCCAGAAACAGGCACTCTTCACCATCAACAACGATCACCTTCCAATTCAGGTCGTAATACCGTAATCCGTGCTCTTTGTGGTCAATCGTTGTTGAATACGAGCCTCCGGATTTTTTGGCCAATACCTGCTGGATGACTTCATCTCGCTTCCCATTCTCACCCCAGATTTTAAGCTCTATCGCGGTTCGTCCAATAACATCTTCCCGCTTCAGTCTATTTTGCTCACACCAGGCTTTATTGACGTCCAGGAATGCCCCCGTAGCCAGAACGGTGATGGATCTGGCGTTATTATCCGCATCAAACGCTGCACCGAAAATAGCGTTTCCACGTTGCAGCTTATTTTCGATATCTTTTTGTTTGGTGACATCTCGTTGAATACTGACAATACCGCCAGAAGAAGTATAGCGCTCACTAATGGAAATCCACCTGCCATTCGCCAATGGATATTCAAACACCCAATTATGACGAGCGCTGTATTTTGTTCTGAGAGAGATATAATCTTCTGGAGAAACTTCTTTCAGTTCTTCCAAAACATTTCCGTTTTTCAAATCCAGCTGAAACAAAGATCTGACATGGGTTCCGGGCTTGGTCTGCTCCTCCGTATAGCCATACAGCTCTCTGTAGCTCCCGTTACAAAGAACCAATCGTCCGTCTTTGTCGAAAATAACGAATGCTTCGGATGCATGCTCTAAAGCATCGATCAAGGCTATTTCAATATCTGACAAAGTTTGCATCTATACCACGCCTAAACACTGGGTATCATTTTTACATAGTCATATAACTAAACTAAAACATTAACAGTCTTCTAAAAATCGACCCATTTTTTTCTTTTTGCCACCGCTCCGATATTCTATCATTTCTATTCAAGGACAAAATATAACATAAGAAACTAATCCTAGGACCCGCCGATGCACGAACAAAGCTATTTTTTGCCTCCGAAACACATTCAGGACGGTAGTAATCTAAAACGCTTCTTGGACGAGCATGACATCAACACCTATGAAGAGCTACTCGAAAAATCCAACTCTGATCCGGATTGGTTTTGGAATACCCTCATAAAATGGCAAGGTATCGAATTTGACACGCCATATTCTGTTATACGCGACGCAACAAACGGACCTCAGTTTGTCGATTGGTGCGTTGGCGGAACGCTTAACCTTACAAAAACCTGTCTTGACCGACATCAGCATTTAGAGGTTTGGAAAAAACCGGCGATTGAAGCCGTTGATGAAGCTGGCAACAGACGTGTCTGGAGTTACGAAGAATATTCTGAAGAATGCTGCAGAATTTCAAACGCACTAAAAAAACGAGGCATAAAAAAGGGGGATACGGTTGCCATCTATATGCCGATGATACCGGAAATGGCGGCGTCTTTCATGGCCATTGCCCGCATGGGTGCGATTGCAATTCCCTTATTTTCAGGTTTCGCGGCCCCTGCTATTGCACTTCGCCTTCAGGATGCTTCTGTGAAGGCTGTGGTTACGGCCACCTCTACAATTCGAGGGGGGCGTAAAGTCCACATGGCCGAGAATATCAAGGCCGCCATTGACCAATCTGACACTGTGCATACGGTGATGTGCCTTACAAGAACAGGCGACGCGCTGCCATCCCATTCAAAATTCATCGACTGGCAGGAAAGCCTTGAAAACCAGCCGGCCACGTTCCCGCCCGTTTCCATGACATCCAAAGACCCCTTATTTGTTGCCTATACTTCCGGGACCACAGGCAAGCCTAAAGGCGTCGTGCAAAATCATCTGGGTATTCTCGCAAAAACAGCAGCAGATTTCACCTTGTGTCTGGACATAAAGAAAGACGACCGCCATATCTGGATGACTGATATGGGATGGGTCATGGGGCCATTAACGCTGATCTGTTCTTCTTTGGTTGGTGCCACTGTTATTCTGGCGGAAGGGGCGCCTACCTATGCAGAAGACCCCTTTAGAATACTCAGGTTGGTCGAGGCGTTAAAGATTACCCATATGGGGATTGCCCCTACCGTTGTTCGGCAGTTAATGACACTCGACCCGACCCCTCTCGAAACACTTGATTTATCGTCTCTAAGAATTGTCCCCTCAACCGGAGAAGCTTGGACGCCCGAGGACTGGCATTGGATGAAGGATAAAATCTGTAAGAATAGAGCGGTCCCCCTGAATATGTCGGGCGGAACGGAATTAGTCGGTGCTATTTTAACCTCCACCGTTTTACATGCGATCCCACCTTGCGGATTCTCGACCCAAAATCTGGGGGTTGGCGCTAAGGTTCTAAGAGCCGATGGGAGTGAAGCAGAAAAAGGCGAGGTCGGCGAGTTGGTTGTGACTAATCCGCCGATGGGCCTCACTATGGGGTTATGGAAAGACAATGATCGTTATCTGAAAACTTACTGGTCGACGTTTGACGATATTTGGCATCATGGAGACTGGGCCCATCAGAATGAAGATGGGACCTGGCATATTCATGGGCGCTCTGATGATACCATCAATGTAGCGGGTAAGCGGGTTGGGCCGCCAGAAATTGAAGGCGCGCTGATGGAAAATACCAACCTGTCTGACGCGGCTGCAATTGCAGTCCCCGACGATATCAAAGGGGTCGCCGTCGTCTGTTTTTGCGTTCTTAAGCCCACAGTTGAACCGAGCGATACCTTGAAAAAGAGCCTCAGCGCGATTGTTGCAGAACGTGTGGGAAAACCCTTTTCCCCGCGGGAAATTCATTTTTCAAAAGCGCTTCCAAAAACACGAAGCATGAAAACAATGAGGCGGGTTATTCGATCAATCTACCTCGAGGAAGATCCTGGAGATTTATCTTCCCTTGCCAACCCGGAGGCCACGGATTTTATTAAGAGTGCCGTTTCGAACTAACGATTTCCAAGTCCGCCAGATAGCTGTTCTGTTGTTTCGAGCTTTCATATTGTGCAGGATCTACCTCTGCATATAAAAGGGCTTCGTCATGTTGCACCCCCTCGGCCAGCAGGGTGCCATCCGCGCCAACAATAACCGACTGCCCTTGATACTCAAATGCGCCATCATTACCGGAATGATTGGCATAGGCCAGCGTCACCTGATTTTCAAACGCACGTGTCGGGACAAGTTTTCGCGCTATGAAGGAACTATAGTCTCCGGCAGGCAGTGCCGTTGGTACAAGAACCAGTTCCACACCAGCCAACGCCAATCGGCGAACATTTTCAGGAAACTCGACATCGTAACAGATCAGCATTCCGATCACGATCCCGTTCAAAACGGCTTTGACAGTTTTTGGCTCCTCTGCCGTAAACAAAGATTTTTCATAGTCACCGTACAAGTGGGATTTACGGTATATGATAGGTTCTTTTTGACCATCAACGAATGCGGTACTGTTATAAACGTTATTGCCTGACAATTCTGGAAAACCGGCAATCAGCGCAATGTCATGCGCGGATGAAATTCTTTGTAACGCCTTTAAAGGGGCCCCGCTGGCGTTCATGGCCAAAGACTTCATCTGATCGCCGGCGCCATATCCAGACAACGACAATTCCGGTGTTACCAACAGATCTGCGTTGTTCCCGGCCGCAGTCCGTGCCGCGTCCTCAATTTTTTCAAGGTTTCTGTCAATATTCGCAAGGCCCGCCTGCATTTGATAAACCGCAAGACGCATCACTTATCCTCCCCAGACATATTACCGAGCAATTTCGGAAGGTCGCCAAATTTTGCAATCAATCCGAAAACGACAGCCGCCACCACAACAAACAAGACCGAGACAGAAGCCATTGTCGGCGTATACCCATACCGCAAGGCATTAAATATCTTGATCGGCAAGGTTTCCATTGTGAAACCAACGGTCATGTAAGCGACAATATATTCGTTCAGCGACAAAACGAACGTAAAGGCAAACCCGGAAATCAAATATGGCAGGATCAACGGCAATATGATGGTTCGAAAAATCGTTCGTTCACTGGCCCCCATGGTGGATGCGGCCTCGACCAATGAAGATTCAATCGACGAAAACCCCAGAGTTATTGTTACCAGTGGCAGTGTTACAAAGAAAATACCGTGACTTAGGATCGCTGTCCAAGGCTCTCCATACGCGCCTGTTGTGGCCCAAAAAGTTAAAAATCCAAGCGCCGTGATGACCGGAGGAAGAATAAAAGGCGCGACACCAAGCAACCTGAAGACATTTGCCCAGGGGGCGTACCGTCGATACAAAAACCAGGATAGAGGAAGCGCCACAGAAACTGCCACGGCCGCAGAAAATGTTGCAAGAACCAAGGAATTGATCAATGCGGACCGCCATTCTGCATCCGTAAATATCTCAAAATACCAGTCCCAGGAAAAGCCAACGGGTGGAAAGGTCAGTGATTGTTTTTCGTTAAATGAAACACCGACAACGACAATCACAGGCAACAGCAGGAAAAAGGCAACTGCGGCAAAATATATGAAGGTCAAAATTTTATTCATGAGACCTGCCGCTCTCTACGGCCAATAAGCAACGTCAATCCAACCAATCCCAAAGACATCAATACCAAGAAAACAGCCATCGCCGCTGCAAACGGCATGTTGGATTGATAGATTGCCTGATCCGTAATCAGGACCGAAAGCGTCCAATGCTGTGGCCTGCCCAGTATCTGAGGCAACAGATATGAGCCAAGAGCAAACACAAAGACCATAATCAGTGTCGCAAGAATTGTGTTCCGCTGAACGGGCACCATAACGTTCAAAAACGCCCTTATTGGTGACGCCCCCATTGTTTTAGCCGCTTCCAGAAAGGCCATGTCAAAACGAACCAGCGACGGGTACAAAACCAGAATTGTATAGGGTAGCGCCTGATAAATCATTGCCGTTAAAACGGCGCCAAAACTTGGATAAAGGGATTTCGCTTGATCCATGATCCCCAAGGTTACCAGAATATTGGTCAGTCCCGCCGTTTTGGAAAACAATGTCGACCATGAAAACCCGATAATCACTTCAGATAAGGACAAAATGGACAGGATACCGACTAGCCAGCATATCTGGACGTTCCGGCGACAGCGGGTCAACAGAAACGTAAACGGAAAGGCAAGAATAACGCAGGAAATGGCAACCAGTACGGCAAGCATCAATGAAAAGCCAAGAACTTTTCCGAAGAACAGGCTTAGGAACCGTTCGTAATTGCTCAAGACAAAATCGACAGAATAGAAACCTCCGACATCCCGTTGAAAAAAACTGACCGCTATCATTGTTCCAAAGGGAATAACGAAAAAGATAATCAGCATCAGTGCAGGATAAAGCAAAGGCCCATAGTCGCGAATGGATTGCGGTTTTTCCTGCCTCATCGGGTCAGCACCACACAGTGTTCCGGCGGAAGATGCAGGCCGACCTCTTCCCCGACCGACACAGAAACCCGTTCTCTGGGTGAGGTAACCGAGGTAAGGATTTCCCCTTCAACCTCAACGAATGTCTCAATGGTTGCGCCAAGATCACGAACAAAAGAGACCGTTCCTTTCAATTCCGACTGTCCGGATTTTACAATCTGCAATTCCTCCGGACGCACAGACAGGGTCAGATTTTCACCAGCCGCTGATATGTCGATACCAGGAATCTGCTGATTTCCAAAAACAGCTGTATTGTCTGCCCCTTTACGAACGGGCAGCAAATTGGTTGCTCCGATAAAATCTGCAACGAAAGTGTCAGCGGGCTGACGGTAAATCTCCACAGGCTTTGCTGCTTGCCGAATACGCCCCTCTCCCATCACAACCACAAGATCCGCCATCGTCATGGCCTCTCGTTGATCATGGGTGACAACAATTGTTGTAATACCGAGTTTTTGCTGCAACTGGCGAAGTTCAACCTGCATCTCTTCGCGGAGCTTCGCATCCAGGGCCGAAAGAGGTTCATCCAGCAGAAAAAGTTTGGGGGACAAGGCAAGAGCCCGGGCAATGGCCACTCGCTGCCTTTGCCCGCCGGATAGCTGCGACACGGCGCGATCGCCGTAACCCGGCAGATGGATAAGATCCAAAAGCTCTTCCGCCCTTGCGATTTGTTCCGCCTTTGAAGCCCCTCGAATACGGAGGGCATAAGCGATATTTTCTGCCACCGTCAAATGCGGAAAAAGAGCCAGAGACTGGAAAACCATCCCCAGTTCCCTTTTATGGGTCGGGATACCCGTAATATCCTCACCATCCATCAAAATCTGACCACCGGTTTGTCGTTCCAGACCCGCAATCATGCGAAGAAGGGTCGTTTTACCACATCCAGACGGACCTAACAGACAGACAAAGCTTCCTTGCGGGATTGAAAGCTCGACATTATCGACGGCAACAAACGAGCCGAATTCTTTTCGCAAATTACTTAAGGTCAATCCGGACATTAACGGTCGCCTCGCTCCAACAGATACAAAATGATGACTGCCGGCATGCCGGCAGCCAACGCTTAAACTTCCAAATCATACTCAAAAGCAGATTGATTAACCAACGATCAGTTCAGTCCATTTCTGGTTAAGCCAATCTGATTTACTCTGATACATATCGTACCGCGGAATAATCGGATCAATTTCTGAAGACACGCTGGCAAACTCTTCATCTGTCAGGGTCAACAAAGACCGTTTAACGGTTGGTGCTGTACCAACCTTCAAAGACATCAGACCTTGCACGGAAGGCTGAGACATAAAGTCCATAAAGATATGCGCCTCTTCTGTCTTGTCAGAAGCCCGCGACAATGCCCAACTTCCAGAATCAAGAATGCCACCTTCTTTAGGGAAGGTTGACCGAACAGGATGCCCATCTGCAATCGCAAGCCCGGTTACATCATGGTAATACTGGCCCATTGGAATTTCGCCGGTTTTAAGCCCCTGTTCAAACTGAGCTTCATCCCGGTACCAGAGCCTGACGTTATCTTTTAATTCAGCAAGTTTATCCAGCGCCTTGAGAATACCTTCTTCCGTGTCCAGCACATTGGTTCCGCCCATAAAGGTTTTCGCAGTCACTTCCAGCAGGAAAGAATTTGAAACCAGCGCGAGCAGACCAAGCTGATCTTTATGAGAGGGATCCCACATCTCAGCCCATGATGTTGGTTCGTTTGGAATAACCTTGGTATTTGACACCAGATTAATATACCAGGCAACCGCGCCTACTCCGGAAACCCGGCCATCCTCATATTTGTTAATCGCGGTATCCAGCAGATTTGCACTATTCGGGATTTTGTTGAGATCCAGCGCCGTCCAAAGATCTCGTGATTGTCCTTTCAGCATTGCGACCTGAGACATCATGGAAACATCCGCCGGGGCCCGTTTTGCCCGCGCCGCCTGCTCCAATTGAACCAGCCAGGCTTCACCGGTTGGCTCGGCAACCGACGTTACAGCAATACCGGTGGCTTTCGTAAATTCCGGGAAAATATGCTTATCAAACGACTTTTTAAAGTAACCGCCATACACCCCTACTTTCAAAGATCTTTCATCCGCCCGCAAAATAGCTGGCATTGAAAGCGTCGCAGCCCCTGCAGCAGTCGCTCCTAAAAGGGCTCGGCGGCTAATACCGCCCTTACTAATTCTGGTCATATAAACCTCCTGTTAAAATCTTTCCCGACTTATCGACTTTGATCTTTTTTCTTTATTCAGCAATAAAAGGGCTGAAAACCATTAAGCTCAAGATTTCAAATAAAACCTGAGCCCCCACATGCGCCGAATTTGTTGTTGGGTCATACTGAGGTGCGACTTCGACAACATCGCCTCCGCAGATATTAAGCCCCTTAAGCCCACGCAGAAATTCTAATACTTCACGAGTTGTTAGACCACCAACTTCCGGCGTGCCGGTTCCAGGGGCAAATGATGGATCAACCCCGTCAATGTCAAATGAGACATAAACAGGTCCGTCCCCCACGATTTCACGGGCCTTCTCGATCACGGCCGGTATACCCAGCCCGGGAATTTCTTCAGCGTGAATAACGGTCATGCCTGACTTCTTCGAAAACTCCCACAAATATTCGGCTGAGCCGCGTATCCCGATCTGAACGGTTCGTGTGGGATCCAGGACACCGTCCAGAACGGCGTTCCGGAAAGGGCCGCCATGATGAAACTTCGTCTCGTCAAACGAGCCTCCCGTATCACAATGTGCGTCAATGTGAATAAGGCCAACCGGCCCTTCTTTTCCAACGGCCTTTAGGATGGGATGCGTAATTGAATGATCCCCGCCAACGGACAATGGCATAACGCCTGCCGCGATAATCTTGTGCATATAGGCTTCGATATTGTCGAGGCTTTTTTCAAGCCGGTATCGGCTATCAAACGGGATGTCACCTATATCTGCTACCCGCAGATCCTGCACTGGCGCACATCCCAGAACATGATTATACGGTCCAATCCGCTCGATTGCCCGAAGTGCACGCGGCCCGAAACGCGCACCTGGTCGATTTGTAACGCCCAAATCCATTGGAATGCCAATTATCGCGACCTCCAAATCGTCTATATCCGGATCTTCTGGATCAACCTGCTTTATTGGTGCATCCAGAAATGTCGGTATCCCGGCATACGGCGCCATTCGGGTGCCGCTTTTTGAAAAAATCTTATCCGCAACCTTCCTGAAATCTGGGTCATAAAGCTCACCCCCGTGATTATCACCGAACTGAGCCCGCAATGCTTCCAGCTTTTGCTTATCCCATTCACCAGACATACTTCACCCAATGCTGTATTTTTTTCACATTAAAATAGGAACGCATTTTAACAACTTTAAGATGCCGATCACCTTAAATGGCAATTTTTAACATTCCTTGTCGCAGTGTTGTCTATTTTTCCCAAGCTGCATTGAAAAATCAATTGATTTTGTTGTAAGGTATATTGTTACTTTTTCTCACATATGAAAGAAGCGAATGATCAGTCGCCTTCCCCCGCTAAAACCGCTACGCGCTTTTGAGGCCACAGCCCGCACTGGCTCTGTGACCGCCGCAGCAAAAGAACTGAATGTGACACATAGCGCGATTAGCCATCAGATAAAAACACTGGAAACATCGCTGGGCCTGAAACTGTTTGACCGACAGGCGCAACGTTTGAAACTAACGTCGCAAGGCGCGCTGCTGATGCCTGCCGTATCAAACGCTTTCAAGGAAATTGCGGCAACAGCCTCCCAAATGAGCAGGCCGTCAACGGAAGGGCGCCTGTCCGTTTCCTGTTCACCGGCTCTTCTGTCCTATTGGCTGGTTCCGCGCATTGGTCAATTCACCGAACAATATCCGAATGTCCAGCTTGCTCTTAATTCGTCCGTGGACCGCACGAAAATACTCTCTCCAGCGATTGATGTCAGTATTATTTATGGGGCCGCACCAGCAGAGGATTGCTGGGGTCGCCTTTGGGCGCAATTCGATCTTTTTCCAGTGACATCCCCCACTCACCTTAACCGCCGCACCATTCGCAACTTGAAGGATCTTGAAGATCAGGTTCTTCTTCACACGGATGATGGCCGGGAATGGAACTCGTGGTTTGACGCTGCCAGCGCCCGTAATATTGTTCCCAAGCAGCATCATTATATGGGCGATGCCCGGGTCGCCATTGATGCAGCTCTGAATGGGCATGGTGTAGCGTTGGGGGATACACTGACGTCCAGCAGCCTGCTGAGCGACGGATCACTTGTGGTTCCGTTTGATCTTGCGGTACCCGCAAATGACGCTTTTTATGTTGCCTGCCGAAACGAAATACGCTCGACCCCGATTGTGAATGTGTTTATAGACTGGCTTTTTGCCGCACTCGAAGAAGACAAAGTCACAGCGCCGTTCCTGAGCTCAGGTCGGCATATTTCTCGGCGCCGGTCGAAAAAAGCAGACATACTTTAAGTAAATACTTTAAACGATATCGATAAAGACGCCTGGAAAGAAAGCATATGCCAACAGCATCCATTAACCCGGCTGTAAAAGCACTCTCTGCGCCCCCTATCCCCATGGTTCAAAAATGGGGACAATCTTATGATGGCGCCCTTGGTCCCCTTCTCGATTTATCGCAGGCCGTTCCGGGTTACCCGCCTCATCCGGATATCCTGAACTGGTTGTCTGAAGCTGCGGGGGACACAAAACTGGCAGGCTATGGCAATATTGAAGGGGAGACCGAACTTCGAGCGGCTTACTCAACCCATGTTGGTGAACTTTACCAGACACAGATGGCGCCGGAAAATATCCATATTACTGCCGGATGCAATCAAGCCTTTATTACGACAATCATGACGGTCGCGGCGAGTGGCCATTCAATTTTGATCAGCAATCCATTCTACTTTAATCACGAGTCAACGTTGGATATGCTGGGTATCAAGTGCAAGATATATGACACGGATGCTGATAACGGCTTTTTGCCTAACCTCACAAGCATGACGGAGCAAATTGACCCGTCCGTAAAAGCGATTGTGATGATCTCTCCCAACAACCCGACAGGGGCAATATATCCACCAGCATTATTGGAGGAGGTCTTCAAACTGTGCCAAGAACGTGGGATCTGGCTTATTCTGGACGAAACTTATCGAGATTTCCTTCCGTCCAAACGGAAAATGCCTCACACCCTTTTCTCCCATCCGAATTGGGGTGACAATCTGATCCAGCTTTACAGCTTCTCCAAGTCATTCTGTATTCCCGGTCATCGTTTGGGAAGCATTACCGCGGCGCCCGAGGTTGTTGATCAGATTGCGAAGGTAATGGATAATCTTCAAATCTGCGCGCCCAGAATTCCCCAGTCGGCCGTTGCAAAAGCATTGCCAGGCCTTACTGGCTGGCGGGAAGAAAACCGCCTTGAAATCGCCGCACGATCCAAAACCTTACAAAACGTCATAACACATTGCCCGGACTGGAAATTAAAGGCGGTTGGCGCTTATTTTGCCTATATCGAACATCCTTTTGAAGGATATTCATCGGTTTTGGTTGCCAAAAACCTGGCCCGTGACCGCGGGATCATTACGATCCCGGGCGAATTTTTTGGGCCCCGACAATCGCAATATTTGCGGGTTGCTTTTGCAAATGCCGATCAGCAGATGCTGGAACAGTTACCGAAGCGTCTTACTATGCTGAGCTTGAATACAGTGGATTGACGGGGGTTTCTCTACCCTTCAATTTTCTCCACGCCATCAAAGGTCAATTCAACGCCGCCAATATTGATGGTACCGGCAGCGTCTTCAGACAGGAACACCTCGCCATCAGCTGAAGATTGAACCGAACCGCTGTCCAAGCTCAACCAGTCGCTGATGTTTCCAGAAGGAAGGCCGTCCGAAAGAACAATTGTATCGGACCAGCCGCCACCATCACCACCATGGAACGTGTCGTTACCCTGATCACTGGCGAAATAGAAGATATCACTGCCGGCATCACCATAAACGATGTCATCTCCGGCGCCACTATGCAGAACGTCATTGCCGCCCTCACCATGGATAACTTCATCATCTGTACCGCCATAAATTGTATCTGAGGCTTCCGTTCCCTGCTCCACCTCAATTGTGACCGATGAGTTGAATGTATCGGAGACCTCACCGCTGCTATCGGTTGCCGTTACGGAAATACTTCTTGTCCCAGCAATCGCGCTATCCGTTGTGCCATTAGAAAAATTCAGTTTCTGTATGACATCTTCGTAAAGCTCGACATCCGCTGTTCCGGTCAAACTGACCGTAATCGACGACCCATCATCCACAATTGTCATGGATATGCCGCTATCCGACCCATCAGGTAGCAAAATTGAATTTCCATCCAGATTGTAGGTGCCGCCTAAACCTAAAACGTCGCCAGACTGAATATCGCCCAATATAATGGTTGCAGAAGCAAGTTCCTCACTATCGGCATCACTTAACTGGAACGTTGATTGCCCCAGATCATCTTCCGCAAAAAGTGGGTTGGGTACGTCAACCAGATCTCGACTGTCGATTTCAACACTGAACATTCCGTCGTCAAAGTCAGCGTCTCCACCGCCCCACAAATCTTCAAAGCCGAAGTTGAGAACGCCATTTTCCTGATCAACACCAGCAATAAAATGTTGTCCCCCACCGTCTTCCCGATCCGCATTAAACTCATACTGATTTAATGAATGATAGACATTGCCATCTGTCGTATGAATGGTTCCATCTTGTTCAATATAAATAAGCTGGGGACTTCCGGTATCTGAATTGACATTATATTTATGGTCTTCCGGGGATTGGCTCGCCGGGTCAAAATCAGGGGACACATACATCCAGGTTCCTGTTTCTGAGATTGTGTTGCCATCGCCACTGACCGCATCATCCGGCAAATCAGAAAACCCATTGGCGATCACAAAAAAGCCCAACTGACTACCCGCCTCAATGCCTTCATAGGTCGCTTGTGACTCGCCTGCCGTCAATTTATTAGAAGACGCGTCCCCCCAAAGCAGCTGGACGTCGGTAATCGTCCCATCCGTATTAATCTGATAGGCACCAATTGCACTGCGATATCCCGCGCCCTCTCCCTGAAATGTGACCGTTGCATCTGATTGATGATTAATGACGAGCCCTTCAGCATCAGAAATCATATCTTCAAAGACTTCAGACCCGATATTGGCCTCCAGTTCTCTACCAGACTGAAGGTTCGGGAACATGTCCATATGGTCCAGTTCCATCACTTCAGACGCATTTTCATGAGAAATGGTGTTTCCCAAGCCACTCATGGTGGGCGAAGCTAAATCCTCAACATTCACAGTATAGCTTTCAGAAGCAACATGAACACCATCCGTCACATCCACGGTTATGTCGTAACTGTTCACATCTTCATAATCCAATGGTCCAGCGACCTTTACTTCTCCTGTATTCGGGTCGATCGTGAATTTCCCGCCGGCATCATCGGACAGGCTGTAGGTAAGCGTACCACCCTCCGGGTCTTCCGCGCTTATTGTGCCGACCACCGTGCCAATCGCGGAATTCTCGTCCACAGATTGATCATCCATTACAATTGAATGCATTGCTTCATTAACATCACCCAAATCAATCGTAAAAGTTTTTTGAGTAATTTGGGTGCCGTCGTTTACATCCACGACCACGTTGTAGGCGCTCACATCTTCGAAATCGAGGGCATCCGCAACTTTAATCTCGCCGGTATTGGGATCAATGGTGAACCGGCCGCCCGCATCATCTGACAGGCTGTAGGTCAGGGCCCCACCTTCCGGATCTTCGGCACTGACCGTGCCAACAACCGTGCCGATCGCAGAGTTTTCTGCAATCGCATTATCATCCAGTGCCACCGAATGGGCCGCTTCGTTGAGGTCACCCACATTCAGCGTGAAGGTTTCCTGCGTCACATTCACCCCGTCGCTCACATCCACGACCACGTTGTAGGCGCTCACATCTTCGAAATCGAGGGCATCCGCAACTTTAATCTCGCCGGTATTGGGATCAATGGTGAACCGGCCGCCCGCATCATCTGACAGGCTGTAGGTCAGGGCACCACCTTCCGGATCTTCGGCACTGACCGTGCCAACAACCGTGCCGATCGCAGAGTTTTCTGCAATCGCATTATCATCCAGTGCCACCGAATGGGCCGCTTCGTTGAGGTCACCCACATTCAGCGTGAAGGTTTCCTGCGTCACATTCACCCCGTCGCTCACATCCACGACCACCGTGTAGGCGCTCACATCTTCGAAATCGAGGGCATCCGCAACTTTAATCTCGCCGGTATTGGGATCAATGGTGAACCGGCCGCCCGCATCATCAGACAGGCTGTAGGTCAGGGCACCACTTTCCGGATCTTCGGCACTGACCGTGCCAACAACCGTGCCGATCGCAGAGTTTTCTGCAATCGTATTATCATCCAGCGCCACCGAATGAGCCGCTTCGTTGAGGTCACCCACATTCAGCGTGAAGGTTTCCTGCGTCACATTCACCCCGTCGCTCACATCCACGACCACCGTGTAGGCGCTCACATCTTCGAAATCGAGGGCATCCGCAACTTTAATCTCGCCGGTATTGGGATCAATGGTGAACCGGCCGCCCGCATCATCAGACAGGCTGTAGGTCAGGGCACCACCTTCCGGATCTTTGGCACTGACCGTGCCAACAACCGTGCCGATCGCAGAATTTTCAAGTACGGTCGAATCATCCAGCGCCACCGAATGGGCCGCTTCGTTGATATCACTGACATTCAGCGTGAAGGTTTCCTGCGTCACATTCACCCCGTCGCTCACATCCACGACCACCGTGTAGGCGCTCACATCTTCGAAATCGAGGGCATCCGCAACTTTAATCTCGCCGGTATTGGGATCAATGGTGAACCGGCCGCCCGCATCATCTGACAGGCTGTAGGTCAGGGCCCCACCTTCCGGATCTTCGGCACTGACCGTGCCAACAACCGTGCCGATCGCAGAGTTTTCTGCAATCGCATTATCATCCAGTGCCACCGAATGGGCCGCTTCGTTGAGGTCACCCACATTCAGCGTGAAGGTTTCCTGCGTCACATTCACCCCGTCGCTCACATCCACGACCACCGTGTAGGCACTCACATCTTCGAAATCGAGGGCATCCGCAACTTTAATCTCGCCGGTATTGGGATCAATGGTGAACCGGCCGCCCGCATCATCTGACAGGCTATAGGTCAGGGCACCACCTTCCGGATCTTCGGCACTGACCGTGCCGACAACGGTCCCGATCGCAGAATTTTCAAGTACGGTCGAATCATCCAGCGCCACCGAATGGGCCGCTTCGTTGATATCACTGACATTCAGCGTGAAGGTTTCCTGCGTCACATTCACCCCGTCGCTCACATCCACGACCACCGTGTAGGCACTCACATCTTCGAAATCGAGGGCATCCGCAACTTTAATCTCGCCGGTATTGGGATCAATGGTGAACCGGCCGCCTGCATCATCTGACAGGCTATAGGTCAGGGCACCACCTTCCGGATCTTTGGCACTGACCGTGCCGACAACGGTCCCGATCGCAGAGTTTTCTGCAATCGTATTATCATCCAGCGCCACCGAATGAGCGGCCAGATTAATATTTTCTGGCTGAACAGTTCCAAAGGTAGCATCTCCTGAGGTTTCAACGGAGGATAAGGAAACCTGAAAATCAGCTTCTGTCTCATGAGGAAGTGAATCTCCAAGCAGGGACTCGCTTTGAAGCCCCGTGAGAGAACCCGCCTCACTTTCTGACGGACGCAGTGATGCCTCTTCCGTATTCTCAGGCATGGTGTCGACATCAGACGTACTGCCAATTGAGTTCAAATCAATATTCAGTGGCTCTAATCCGGGCTCACCATTGAGCACCGCGTCATTTGACTGTTCGTCGCGAACATTACTGTCGTCTCCCGCGGGAGGGGGGGCGGTGTTACTCTCTTCGTATTCCCGCCCACTTCCTTTGTGGATATTGGCAAGGGACCGGTCATACTCATTGGCGGTCTGCGTATCCTTGGCTCCCTGCTCTTCATCAAAGAAAGCGTTTTTAGAAGCCCCCAGATTAGAGGCTGAATGCTCTAAGTCCTGGTTTAGCCTATCAGAATTCTGATTGTCACCATCACTCATAGGAACCTCTCACACCAATACCGACAAATTAAAAATAAATTTAGAAAAATAGATAATGAATGACACCTTATGTCAGGAGCCTTAACAAACAGCTAATCAATGTGGTTAACAACCCCCCAACAGTTGCTGAAATTTTTACCAAAATTAAAGACTTATTGGCCATGCTTACCAAATAGAGTTTCAAGTTCGAGGGCATTGCCCATTTTTTGGCATTTTGATTTGTTAAGGCAATAAGAGTTGAAAATAGACATCTCAAATGATGACAAGCCGATGCTGAGGCAAGCGTCGCTTCCAAAATCGACGCAAACTAGATTAGATATTATTCTAGCCTCGACCGCGCTGAACATTCTTGCCTTGGCGTTACCAATCATGATCTTGCAGATTTATGATCGCATCATCCCGAACAATGCAACAGATACATTACTGCTTCTTGTTCTGGGGGTTGGCTTAGCCTTGATACTGGAAGCCTTCTTCCGTTTAGGGCGCTCTTATATCACAGCCTATTCTGGTGCAAAATTTGATCATTTAGCAGGCTGTCGCGCCCTGTCTCATGCGATGGGCACTGACATTGTACGCTTTGAAAAAGAAGCCGCCGGCGTTTACCTTCATCGGTTTAATTCGATTGAAAGCCTTAAGGATTTTATGTCCGGCAACAATCTTCTGGTCTTTATTGATTTACCATTTGGTATCATCTTCCTATTCATGGTTGGCTATATCGGCGGTGTTCTTGTCCTTGCTCCCATTTTACTGCTGCTGGTTTTTGCCATCCTGACAGTGCTTATGGGAAGCGGCCTGAAAAAAGCACTGGATGAACGTTCTACATGGGATGATCGGCGATATAACTTCCTGATAGAAGTTTTAACAGGCATTCATACCGTCAAGGGCCTTGCGCTTGAAGCACAAATGGTGCGCCGATATGAACGGCTTCAGGAAACGACGGCTGGTGTGATTAAGAAGGTCGCTTTTCAAAATGGGGTAGCCCAAAGTTTCGGGTCCGTTTTTTCGCAAATAACACTTATCTCTGTTGCTGCGTTTGGTTCGGTCCTTGTTATTAATGAGGTGCTAACTATTGGTGGTTTGGCAGCCTGCACCCTCTTATCGGGCCGGGCCCTTCAGCCTTTGCTTCGCGCCATGGGTGTCTGGACACATTATCAAAATATCAAACTGTCCAAGAAACGGGTTAACAGTCTGTTGTCCTTACCACAGGAAAAAGAGTCCCGGGACAGTTTTGCCAACAGTGAAACCGTGCTCAATTTCCAGATGTTGCCAAAATCGGAGATCGGCGGTCGCTTGGCTTTCGAACAGGTCTCGTTTGGCTACGGGGGCGATGAAGCCGACCTTTTCCAGGATATGGATGCACAATTCTTCAGCGGCAGTACCACTGCGATTGCAGGGCCCAATGGGTCCGGAAAAACCACTCTTCTATGGCTGGCCATGGGCCTGATTGCGCCAACACAAGGCCGTGTGCTGCTAAATGGCGAAGATATGGCTTATCTGCCAAAAGAGGAAATCCACAATCGGATCGCTTATCTGCCACAAAACGGAACGATCTTTCATGGCACGATCATGGAAAACCTGACCATGTTTCGAAAAGGCTCGTCTATTGATCGTGCGATTACCCTCTCCATTGGGCTGGGTTTGGACGATACAATTAAAAGACTTCCCTTAGGGTACGACACAATTGTCGGCGATGGGGCCGCGGATAGTCTGCCAGGTGGTATACGGCAACGTATTGCGATTGCCCGGGCTCTTGTAAACGAGCCGGAAATCATCCTTTTTGATGAAGCGAATACGTCGCTTGATGCTGCGGGTGATGAGATCCTCAAAAATGCCATGTTCCAACTAAAAGGGAAAAGCACCATCATTTTGGTTAGTCACCGCCCGTCACTTCTGAAGATCGCGGATCAGGGTTATAAAATAACCAGGAAGCAACTCCAGAAAATGCCTGTCGACAGCCTGACAGACTATAAAAAACCTGCTCCTGCCTTTCGTCCAAAAATAAAGCTGGTTTAAGTCATGACTTTTTTAAATTCTGCATTTGGCAGGCCTGACGAAGATAACTGGGGACGAAACACCCAGTATGCGGCGTGTGTTAAACCCATGCTGAACGCGCTGGGTTGGCGAGGTGACGTCGAGCAGGTGGTTGAGGCAATGCCTCACTTTAAAACAACGATGGATCTACTGGATTTTCGGAGCACCCTTGCCAATCTCCATTACCAAAGTTCGTCAGAACTGCAAACGATCAACAAAATCGATGAACGGCTGTATCCCTGCCTGTTTGACCCTGAGAAAGGGTCCCTGAAAGTCCTTATTTCAAACGACGACGATGGCGTTTATATTTTTGATGCCGAATATCAGGAATATACTGTCCTAAGTGACAAGCAGGCATTAAACGAAAGGGGCACTGCTTTTTTCTTCAGCCCAACACCGAAAGAAAAAATAGGGCAGTGGAACACAGGACAAAACTGGTTCAGGGCTGTAACAGGCCGGTTCGCTCCGCTGATCAAGCGGATATTCCTGTTGACCTTTCTTCTGAACTTGTTAGCACTGGCAACACCGCTCTTTATTATGGCGGTCTATGATATGGTTATTGGTTCCGGGTCTTTGGAAACACTTACCTATCTGCTGATGGGCGTTGGGATTGCAATCTTTTGCGATATCGTTCTTCGCCTGTTGCGCGGCTCTATGCTGGCCCATATTGGGGCTCGACTGGATTATATTGTCGGAAGCACTGTCCTACAGAAAATATTATCCCTGCCGATTTCCCAAACGGAACGCACCTCGCTTGGCTCCAAAATCGCACGGTTCCGGGAATTTGATGCCATTCGGGACTTTTTTATCGGCCCCATGGCGCTCGCCTTTCTCGAGTTGCCGTTCATTTTCATTTACCTGATCACCATCGGTCTATTGGGCGGACCATTGGTTCTTGTCCCGATCGGAATGCTGGTTTTGTACGCAATTGTCGGCTTTTTTATTCTACCCGTTATTCAGCAGAAAACAGCAAGCGACCTCGCTAATTCAGCCACTAAAGGATCGTTCGTAACAGAAACCTTCAACAAGATGCGGGCTATCAAGCAGATGGGCGCTGAAGAAGTATGGCTGGAACGCTTTCGCGATATTTCTATCGGCAATGCGCTTGCGGGCTTGAACAATAACATGACAGGGGCAGTCGCGCAGACGTTTGCCCATGTCACCATGGTTACGTCAGGCGTCCTGACCCTAACCTTTGGAATCGGGCGGGTCTTCGACCAGTCAATGACAGTCGGGGCACTTGTTGCAACGATGGCCCTGATCTGGCGGATGCTGGCCCCTACGCAAACCCTTTTTCTGGCATTGACTAAACTGAACATTATTGGGGTCAGCATTAAACGCCTTAATCAACTTTTTATGCTGCCCAGTGAAAATAACCCATATGCGTCTTCAAAACTGAAACGCTTTAAAGGGAACATCTCTTTTTCACATGTAAGCTTCAGATATGCGCCTGATCAGGACCCTGCTGTTATGGGACTGGATTTTAATATTGGCGCAGGTGAAGTTGTTGCCTTTGCTGGTGCCAACAGTTCAGGCAAATCCACAATCGTTAAACTGCTGACCGGCTTATACCAACCGCAAGTCGGGCGCATTTCACTGGATGGTGTCGACATCCGGCAAATTGACCCGATTGAACTTAGAAAATCCATTGGATATATGCCGCAATATAGCGAGCTTTTCCACGGAACAATTCGTCAAAACCTACTGCTTGCCAGCAGTACAGCCAGTGAGCAACAAATTCTGGAAGCCTGCGAACTTGCCAATTTGACGGCCGATATTGATCGATTGCCCGACAAACTTGATACACGCATTGGCGACCAACTCATGCAGCAACTTCCAGCCGGGTTTCAACAACGCCTGATCATGGCGCGGGCGTTTCTTGCTAACGCAAAAATCATGATCTTTGACGAACCTGGTAATACTCTGGACGAAGAGGGCGACAGAGCTTTTCTTGAGGCTGTGAATAAAATGCGCGGAAAAGCAACCGTCCTGATTATTACGCACCGTCCCAGCCACATGCGGGTCGCAGATCGCGTGGTTCTCCTTAATCGAGGGGCCGTTCAAACCATCGGGCCTGCCTCCACTATCATACCCCTTGTCTTCGGAGGCGCCTAATGGCTGACTCACTGAAATTCATTTCAATTGATCAAGAAAAATACAAAGAAGAGGCACAGCCCCTTCGTAAAGGCAAGCCTGAGACAATGCGGCTTAGTCAGTCTATCATGCTCGAGGAAACTGGCCCTTCTTCGTTGCTGAGAACGGCAATTCTGTTCTGTTTTGTTATATTGCTTCTGTTCATTTTATGGGCTCAGTATGCCCTTATAGATGAGGTTGCCGTAACATCCGGCGAGGTAATTCCTTCGGGCACCGTTCAAACCATCCAGCATGTTGATGGCGGTACAATCAGTGATATCACTATTCAGGAAGGCGATATCGTCAAAGAAGGGCAGGTTCTGATCCGTCTTGACCCTACCGATGCCCTGTCCGAAATAAAACAGCTTTCCACTCAGCTTGCCATTTCAACCATCAAGGCTGACCGACTTCGCGCCTTTGTGAAAAATTCGGATTTTAATACATCTTATTCAGATCCTCGGTTTTCGCCGCTAATTAAAGAGCAGAAAACACTCTTGGAAAGCCAGAGGCTGGACATTCAAAATCAAAGAAATGTCCTTCAAGCGCAGCTTGAACAACGCATCGGCGAGCGCAGCAATTTGCAGGACCAGATCAAAATTCTGCAAACCCAGATTGCCCCGTTACGGGAACAGATGAAAATTCGCCAAGGCCTACTGAAAGGCAAAACCCTAAGCCGCTACGATTACTTGGAATCCCAGCGCCAGTATTTGAAAGAAAAGGGGCAACTTGACGAATTGGTTCTGACCGCCAAATCCCTCGATCAGGCAATCATCGAAGCCCGGGGCCGTTTGACAGAGATGGAAGGTCGCGTCAAAAAAGAAGCGTTGGACGAGATGGCGCTGGCGAATGCTGAAGCCCTAAAAACCCGTGAAGAACTTGACCGACTGCAATCTGTTATCAAACGGCTTGAAATTCGCTCACCTGTTGACGGCGTCATTCAGGGACTGGATGTTAACTCCATTGGAACGGTCATAAAAGCGGGCAACCCGATCGTGTCCGTCGTCCCGGTGGACCAGGAACTTGTTCTCGAAACGCGGGTCAGGCCCGAAGACATTGGCTTTTTACAGCTTGGGCAGGCGGCAACCGTAAAATTCACAACTTATAATTTTTCCAGATATGGATCGATTGTGGGTGAACTTACCTACTTGTCTGCAACCACATTTCAAGACGAAGAAGGCGTCAACTATTACAAAGGGAAAGTTGCCCTTACACAATCCTATGTGGGCGATGATCCCGATAGAAACCTTATTTTACCAGGAATGACCGCAACTGCCGATATTCATTCAGGTAAAAAAACACTGTTGGATTATCTTCTTAAACCCATCCACACCACGCTGGCGCAGTCTTTTCGGGAACGCTAAAGAAGGTGCCACTCTCTAATTGTGGCCGTCTTTTCTTATAGAAAATGCTTAGTTCGGCGCGGAATAAGTGACGCGGTAAATTACATCCGCATGATCATCGGAGATCAATAAGGATCCGTCGGGTAATTCTTCGATGTCAACTGGACGACCAAAAACCTGCCCGTCCGTCGCCAACCATCCATCGATGAAAACAGACTTTGAAAGTGGCTGCCCCGTTTTATCATACTGCACTCTCATCACGCGATATCCGACCGGCTCTGTTCGGTTCCACGATCCGTGCTGCGCAACAAACGCATCATTTTTATAGACATCTGGAAATTGTGAGCCTGTGTAAAAATCCATTCCAAGCGCGGCCACATGCGCCTGAAATTTTATAACAGGCGGAACCGGATTTTTTACCGACCCTTTATTTCTGAACTGCGGATAGGCTTTCTGGTTGTCATACCAGAAGGGATATCCAAAATGCAGACCTTTACGTTGTGCCCTGTTCAACTCGTCCGGCGGAATATCGTCACCGAGATTGTCTCCCCCATTATCTGTGAAAAACAGCTCCTTAGTGACCGGATGCCAATCAAACCCTACCGAATTGCGGACCCCGGCAGCAAAAATTGTATGATCAAGCGATGACAAATCGATCTTTAGCAGCGTCCCCTCAACCCCGGACACTTCACAAATGTTACAAGGTGCACCAACAGACACGAACAGATCACCCGCCGGACTGATCCCGATATAACGCCATCCATGATGACGCCTGTCAGGTAAGATGCCTGCAGGCAGAATTATTGATTTTTCACCGTTGGTTGACAGTTTGAAGATACGGTGCTGTTCCGCAATATACAGACTTCCAGTCGCATCCAGCGCAATTCCATTTGCAACCTTCAAACCGGTCAAAAAGGGGCGGACATCGTCCGCGACCCCATCGTTATTTTTATCCTGTATGCGGTAAACCGTGTCTCCTCGTGTGCTCACATAAATGGTCTTACCATCCGGCGTCGCCGCTAAGGATCGGGCACCGGGAACCCTGGCCCAGACCTTAATGTTAAACCCCTCAGGCAGGTTGAGAAAAGACAACTCGGAGTTCGCGTGAGCTGAAGCGCCAAAAAACATCGCGCAAACAACATAAACCAATCGTTGTACAATTCTCATGGAACCTCCCGTGGTAGCCTTTTATCAATTCAAATGATTGATCAGTGCCATTTTTTCTCCCCGTTTATTAAGTTCAGCCAACCAATCTGCCGCAACTTTGGGATCAGAAGGGGCCGCATGGACGCCCGGCTTAAATTTTCCGTCAAGAACGGCTTCCACAGCAAAACTCACTGGAACGGAAACCAATCGCGCCATTGCCGTATAGGCTTCATCTCCATAAGCGTCCATTACATAGGATTTATTATAAACCTGCCGGCCACCAGATGTCGCCACCAGATCAACACAGAGGACGACGCGGTCCGCTTCGCCGTCTTCAACAGCGTATTTGTCCCAAAGATCAGCACTCATTTCTTCAAGACGCGCTTCGCCTTCTGGCCCTTCCAATGTTTCAACTTCTTTAAAAATATCAGACCAGGCTTTCGACCAGCCCCCGTAACGAAGGGTTCCACGGACAAATTGCTGAACATTCATTTCCGCACCAAAACCATATTCGGCGAGATAGGGCAGTGAATCGCGATTTGGATAAACCTCAAAGGTTTCATGACCTTGTGGCAAGTCTACTTCATATCGTTCTACCGCATCCCAAGGACGACTGACATCATATTCCTGACCATCCTTGATGCTCTTGGACGGAGAACGAAGGGCTTTCAAAACACCCAAAGGAGACCAACTGAACTTATATTTAAAGTCATTGGGAACATCGGAAAGGCCACCACAATAAGACCGGAAAAAATGTTCATTCTTGGGATCGAAAACCTCAGAGGTCTTGTAATCATTCATAACAACATGAGCCATCAAATGATCAATCCCCGGATCCAGCCCCACTTCATTTACGAAGCAGACGCCTTTGTCCTCGGCCATCTTGTTAAGGTCCTGCATTGCCGGAGAGATGTAGGAGCTGGAAACAAAATGGGCCTCTTCATCCAGACAAACCTTTGCAACAACCGGATGGAAATCGCCCGGCAACATTGAAATTGCCACATCCCCTTTTGTCAGTTTATCTGCAAAAACCTCTAAATCGAAGGCCGCAACCCCACAGTCACCATCCACCCCATCAACCGCGGCTTGGGCTTTTTCCAGAGTACGGTTCCAAACAGTCAGCGAATGACCGTTTTTGATCAGTCTGCGAATGCCGGGAACTGACGATAAGCCTGCACCAAGCCAATGAATATGTGCCATAATCTACTTACTCCTGTGTCGCGTATTCTAAAGACGCGCTAAATTTTTTCTAAAGTCATTGAGAGCCCGCCCCCAAATTCCTTTTTCAGGTTCGTTCAGATCAATCAACGCCGCCATGAGTTGACGAGAGTAATCTTCACTGGATTCCAATGGTAACATCGACGGCAAGTGATCAATCGCCATAACATCCAATGGTGTTCCTTCAGAAACAACCGATATGGAAGGCGCATCAAACGTCGTGCTTTTGTTATAAATCGGGATCGGATTATACTTGCTTTCCGGATCACAACTCACATCGGCGATAACCGACAATCGACGGTCCGCAACTTTGATATCTTCGGCGGTTACAAATCGAGGACATTCTGGGGTCGCCAGAATGCAATTCACAAAAATTGAATGCTGCTGAATTTCCGGGAAAGGCCCTCCTGAGGCTGTTTCAGCCATATCCCATTTTGTTATGTCCATTCCCAAAGCAAGCCCAAGATCGGTTGCACCGCTTCCTGTTCGGCCAAGGGCGCCGATAACGATCATGTCTGGCTTTTCACCAATCGTCTGTATCTGCCCACGCAAATCGCTCAGCAGGGCATCAACATTTGGATAGCTATCGACCCTCTCGAGTGGTGGGACATTCCCCATTTTTTGTCCGGCCCAGATTTTGACGGCCACAGCAGCCCCGGCATATCCCGCCCAATAGCCAAACGCTGCGACGCGTCGGCCTCCTTCATCCACCAGGCATTCAAGGTCATATAATGTCCCGTTTCCGTTTACAAAACGGTTGAGGGTATGCTGCCAACCCGGCTGATCTTTATAGACATGGCCAAAATAAATGTGCCGATGCACCAGATCACCATCCCCTTCCGGGAGTTCCTTTACCCCCAGAATAAAGGCTTCTTTCGGGGCATTGGTCCAGCTTCCTTCCTCGGCAATTTCACAGCCAACATCCGCATATTTTTGAATATCTATGCAACGCTGAGCGGATTTTTCGACGGTGATCTTATACCCCGCTTCCAACAAGGTTTTTGCATCATCTGGTACGATCGCCACACGGCGCTCATTTGCCTTTTTCTCTGACCGAACCCATAGGTGGTTATTCAGTGTTTCTGCCATGGATAATTTGGACCTGCTTTTATGTTTTGATACACTTCCCAGCATTCACTGGGCATCAAACGCGACCTTACTTGACCCTCTAGAAAATTGCCAGCCTGTGACACCGTTCATTGTGTCAAAAGAACAAAAGACTATTTTCCAGCGTGAAGAACCTCACAGAATTCTGTACTTGCCCCGTCTATAAAGGGGGGGTCGGGTACATGATTAAGAACGTATGAACCATGGGGACCTGCGAGCCAACAGGTCGTTCATACGCGGTGGAAGGATTTCTCTCCCTGCCTTTCACCGTCCCATTTTTTTATTCGTTTAACGCCTGATCGACCAGCGCCCGCAACTTCGGCAGATTCAAGACCTCCATTCTTCGGCGATGCAATGTTATGATCTGCTCGTCCACCAGATGGTTTAGTTCCCGCGTTACCGCCTCTCGGTGCGTACTGATACGGGTCGCCAGTTCGTAATGTGTCGGGGCTGGTTTGATTTGAGCCGTCACTCCGTCATCTGTAGATTTTTCTGCAAGGCGCAAAAGTTCAAGCGTTACCCTTCCTTGTACGGGAAGGGTACTGAACTCAAACACCCGATCGCTCAGTGCTCGGGTTTTGGCGACCAATAACTCGATCAATTGAAGTGCCACCTCGGGCACGTCCAGAAGGGTCTGGCGAAAATCACCAGAAGACATCCGCGCCAAAAGACCGGCTTCCAGTGCGAAGACAGAAGATGCTCTTTCCTGATGGTCAATCGCAGAAAATTCACCGAAGATATTACCCTCTTCGATATCAATGAAAGACACTTCTCGACCTGACGGAGAATAACTTTTTGCGCGCACCGCCCCTTCAATCACAAAAAACACATCTGTAGAGGGGTCATTCTGGCTGATAATCTGCTGCCCCTTCTCGTGTTGAAGCCACAAGCAGCGTTCTTTGATGATATTCAACTGGGTCTCAGACAAGCTGGAAAGCAGCCTGTTCTTTTTAAGGCCCAATAATTGGCGACCCTGCATTTGAAGAAAGCCCTTTGCGTTACTTATTAACCATTCCGTCATCTTAAAATGCCAGATGTTTTCATCAAGTAAAGCATGAAACACACAGTAGCGACCTAAAACTGGTCACACTTCGGCCGGGCGCAAGGGTATTAGAACCAGGGAAACAGGTGTATCAGTTATCATCGCAGTAATGGACGTGGGTTCAAACCCGGCTGCGTGGCAGGAAAGCTCATACAAGCCGATTGCCTTTATGTTGAAGTCTACTTCGCCCTTAGCACTTACTCTTTTCGATGCTTCTTCAACTGGAAAAGGGGTTCGCTCTATCACCACAGTTGCGTCCTGTAATCGGTTACCAGACATATCTTGAACAATTATGTGGATTTGCCTGTTATCTGACACACGAACCTCTATTCGTTCTTCCTGAAAGAAAGGCACCGCCTGACGTTCCAGAATCAGGCAGTGCCATCCAAAGTACCCTACCCCTCAGTAAAGTAGTCCCTGGATAGTGTTCTTAACGCGCGTTCAGTTCTGTGAGGAAAACCACACTGTGGAATATTTCAACCGGATAGCCCTATCATGTAGTCTCCGGCCCTCCATCCGAGATGGATAATCCTGTGTTTGGCTTGCTCCCTTTTAACTTGTAAGGCACACTTTGAGAAAAAGAACGGGGCAGTTTGTCATTCTGCTGTTACCAACGAGCGAATTCCGATTATTTAAGCAGCCAGTTATATTGTCATTCAAAATTGGACCAGCACCCAAACGATCCTATGAATAAAAATAAAAACAAAAATATAACCAACCGCGAGACAGGCAGCCAAAGGCGGCATGTTACGGTCCTGTTTTCAGATTTGTGCCACTCCACACAACTGGGAGCCCTCGCTGATCCGGAGAACACAGCAGAGATCGTTCGGTCAGTCAAAGAGGCGGCCACAAAAGTCATCAGTGAATTTGATGGTATTGTCACACAATTTCATGGAGACGGTATTCTCGCCATATTTGGCTACCCGGTTCCGTTGGAGAATGATGTTGAAAACGCAGCGACCGCGGCACTTGCCCTTCATGAAGAAATAAATAGTCTCGACCTCAAAGACTTTTTACCCGAAGGATTTGAAGCAAAACTGCATACAGGCATTGAAGCAGGTCTGGTATTGATCAGTGACGGAAACTATCTGGATGGTACATTGGAACTTGTGGGCGATGCCGTGAATGTCGCCGCAGGTATAAGTAATGCCGCTGCAGACGATGAGATCATAATTCTCGACAAAACACTGGGGCGGGCCCGCCCGTTCTTTAACGTCTCAGCGACCGCACCAGTGGCTGTAAAAGGCCGAACACGTCCTCAGCCTGCCTGGAAAATACACAGCACAACGGGGATTAGCACACGATTTGAAGCAAGCAAAAAACGCGGACTAACCGCATTTCATGGACGGGAACAAGAACTCGCCCTATTGCAGAATTATGTCTCCAAAGCAGCCTCCGAAGGACAACAGGCAGTTCAGATCATTGGAGATCCGGGCTTGGGAAAAACCCGCTTGCTTGACGAGTTTGCCCGCCAACCCGGCCTTGCAAATTGCACTATTTTACGGGGCCACTGCGAGTCCCGGGGCGCCATCGAACCACTCCAGCCTTTTTTGCAGATTTTACGCAATCACTTTAATCTGTCCCCGTCTTTATCCATCAGTGACGAGCCAAATTTGAACCTACCCGCCTCAATGGAAGGGGGCCAACCTCCGGCTTTAACAGAGGCCTCTTTAAGAACAGCGTTAAGCATCCGTATTGAAGGGGACTCTCTTTCTCAACGCGCCCGTATTTTTGAAACCTTTCTCGATAATCTCGAAAAATGCAGCACTGTTGTGTTGATAATTGATGACTGGCAATGGGCCGATGATGCATCCCGGAAACTCTTGAACAGATTGCTTCGATCAACGGTAAAAAACCGTATTCTGTTTGTTTTGGCGGCTCGGGATCAAAAGGTGGAAGATATACTGCTCGATGTCTCCTCGACCATCAAACTGGCCCCACTTTCTCAAAAAGCGACGGCCAAGTTGATTGCTGAACTGTTACCTGAACAAGGATCGATAAGCGAAAAAGAAAGCCTGCATACCAAATCCGGCGGAAATCCCCTTTTCCTCGAGGAATTGTGCCAGTCAGTTTACGACTGGGAAGCCCGCGAACAACTGGCACCCAATAGCGGGGTCATTCCAGCGACCCTTCAAGGACTGATCGAGGCTCGGGTCAGGCGTCTTCCGCAGGACCAGATCGACCTCATTCATATCGCTTCTGTCATCGGAAATATCATTCCACTATGGCTTCTGGAACGTCTGAGCGGAATCAAAAACGGGGCCCCCATCCTGCGCGATCTAGCCAGAAGTGATATTATTTACAGTAGCGGCCTGCGCGATGCATTGCAGTTCAAGCATGGCATTACCCGGGAAACCATTTATGCGACCGTCAGCCTGAAACAAAGGCGCCAGATTCACGGTGAGGTTGCCAGCATACTGGAACAACTGGCCGAGGCTGGAAACCCCGACGAATACTTGGAAAGCCTGGCGTATCATCACGCTGGCAGCGCCAATTTCCTGAAAGCACTGGAATATGCAGAACGGGCGGGAGACAAGGCCCTTGCGACCTCCTCTCTGGATCGGGCCAGACTGCAATACGAAGCCGGTCTGCAAGCCATCAAACGCCTGCCCCAAACCCATGAAAATCAACAGAAATGGATTTCAATCAGCAGCCGCTGGGCCTTGCCCTGTGTGTATGGTCCAGAAAAAAAACAACTGGATATCCTCGATAAAACCATTGCCTTTGCAGAAGAACTTGAAGATTTAAACGGCCTGGCAAATGCCTATTACTGGCAAGGGTATATTAGCCATGTCCTGGGCGACCAGAAAGCGTCCATACATTCGTTTGGCAAGGCCTTGAACGTTGCAACAGAAGTGGGAAACCGGCAAAGCGCAACCCAGATCACAGCAACTCTCGGACAAAGCCATGCCGCCGCGTCTGATTACAAAAACGCGCTCTCGCTTCTCGATCAGGCCATTCATGAAAAGCGGGAGCATCCGGGCAAAAGCCGGGTAAAGGTAGGGACGTCCTATGCCCTATCCTGTAAAGCCATGGTTTTGGGGGATATGGGTGCATTTTCCCAATCAGATGACTGTAGTGTGGAAGCCCATCAGAATGTGGCTGGCCAAGGACACGAGATCGAAGGCTCAATTTTAAACAACCGGGCAACTGTGTGTCTGTGGCGTGGGGAATGGGAGCAAGCGGTTGAATTTTCGGAGCAATCCAAGCAGATCGCCGAACAGGTCAGTGCGCCTTATCTCTATGCCTGCGCGTCAGCGATCAATGCTTATGGACGATGGAAGTTGTTTAAAGATCCAGCCAGCATTGACACATTAAAGCAGGTGTTGACCCTTGTTGAAGAAAAAGGAATGTTTTTATACTCCTCTTTTTTCTATGGATGGGCGGCCGATGTGCTTTGTTCTCTTGGAAAAAAATCGGATGCCCAGCATTATGCCGAAAAAGCCCTGGAACGGGCGGATCAACAAGATTGCCTCGGCGAAGCAATGGCTTGCCGAACACTGGCATCCCTTTCCTTTCAACAGGGCGGCGACAACAGCATTGCAGATGCCTATCTGCACCGCGCGACCCTCTCTGCGCAGCGAAGATCCTTTCCGCACGAAAAAGCAAAAAACCTGCTTCTTATCGCAGAAAACCAGTTTAGAGCCGGTCATAAGTCCCTTGCCCAGAAAAATGCAGCCGAAGCGCAGATTTTATTCGCACAAATGGGCATCAGGACTTATGACGGCCAGATCGCCAGTCTGGTAAACAACTGATAAGCTGCCTTACTCTTTACTCAGCGACAATGAAAAAGTTGACTGATACTCCAGAACATCCTGTTCCATAACGACAGAAATCACACCCATCAGGACCCCGATTGCCATCTGCTGCCCCGAGCAGGCATGCACTGTGTCCCTATAATTTCCGCCAAATAGAATTTCTGGATTTCCTTCCTGTTCTTCAGCCGCAGATTGCAGGCTTAAAACGACGGCCTGTCCAGCCTGAATTTCAACGCCCCCCAAGATCGCCTGTTTTACCGCAACCCGATGCAGCAAGTTGGGCCGTGATCGTTTCTGCATCGCAATAATCATTTCTTCGCGAAAAACGGATTTCGCAGTCGCATAATCCAGCGCACCGTTTTTACTCGATCCGACCGCCGATAATAGCATCTGGCGATATCGCCAAAGATCTTCATTAGCCATCCAGCGTTGCATTATGGAAAGAAAACTCCCTCTGGATGCCGCGACAAATCCGTTTACGCATCCGACAAGGGTCCGGGTGATCAAATCCAGATCCCCCTTAAATACGGGATGGACGGAAAGGAAATGATGCAGTGTATCTGGCGTTGGCGCTTGTTCCTCAACGAACGCCCTGATGGCTTTCTTAAGTGATGTTCCCCTCTCTTTGGCTTCGTCTACGACAAAGTCCGTAGGCCGGGGACCAAACAAGTAATGAGACGCACTGACCAGATCGTCAGGAACATTTGGCCGAGAGCACGCCTCCCCACCGATATCAATTGAGCCGTCTTCAGGAAGGTCGAACCAAATCTTGGACAGCCCCCCTAACAGATCGACAATGCATTCTTTTAATTCAAGAGAATGCGGGTCCCGCCTTTTGACCAGTTCATCACGAAACCAATTCCGGGTAACGCAAACCGCAAGATCAAAAGCCTTCTCTTCAGTAATACTGGCAATCCACCCATTCGTTGGTTTTGCAATCTTACTGTAATCACTTTTCTTGGTCTCTTTTTCGAAGGCTTTGTCACGCATTGGGTTTTCAGATACTGATCCAGAAGGCATGATCGCGGGCTTGGGATCAAGGCCCAGATATAGCTCTCCAATTGAGTTTCGCATCCGCTCCCAATATTCGCGTGTTGAATATGTGCTTCCATCATCTTTAAAGACCGCTTTTACATTGGCGAGATTTCCTACCAGAACCCCATAAGGAGTTTGCAGAACACCCCCATCATGGCGAATTTTAGCCCAAACCTCGTCGGCCAGATCCTCACCACTAGGGTCTTCCAATAGCGCCTTCCAGGCATACCGCATGCGCTCTTGCACGACAGGTTCCGGGTAGCCTAAAGCCGTCAACTCACGTTCCATACTCTGCAACTGGAAAATTGATTTTGCCCCGCCCGCCAACCGGCCATCTGATATCTGCGGCAAAGCATCCTCAGAACCACATAACCTGTCAATGGCATCAAGTGAGGGAACAAACAGATAGAGACCCCATTCCAAATCAACAAACTGTTCTTTCGGCAACTCTATTCGATGCACCTGATTGTCGTGCATGAAACGGATGGTTCGGTCTTCTTCGTCGTGGCGGGCCGCCATTATCGCGTCGAAATGTTTACTCATGACCCCGGTGCTATTTCCCCCGTTTATCCAGCGCTGAATAACTTCGAACTGCTCTGCTATACTGGCATTATAAGCCATAAAAAACAGACCCCTTTCTTCATGTGCCGTTTCGTGACTGTATCTTGACCCATATGAAAATCCTCGCCGGATAATACGGGGCGTCGGTGGACCTTCTGCCTTCGGTTTCGACATCTCTCTTGGATTAGTCCGCCGAATATGTGAATGCATTGGACAAACAACACCGTCCGGATCGTCCTGATAGTCAAAGTCATTTATATTTTTGCCCAGCGACACATGATCGGGAAGCAACGGCGTTCCATTCGGATACCGGCCCATCATTTTCGCCTCCAGCGCCCGGCGCCCAATGGTGTTTTTGGAACCATTTACGAAATCATTGAAGCTTTTGACATTTTGCTTCAGCTTTCTGACCACAAGAAAGGTGCCATCTTTCAGCAAAGGCTCCATTTCCACTTCGTCCGGGAATTTGACCGTTTTGGGAACATCTCTTTCACTTTGATATCCCATGAAGACGTCGCCCAACAAGATTGCATCCCTGTCATTGCGCGCTTTCGGCTTGGAAGCTCCGACGCCCTTGACATGCGGCTGACTGACACCGTCCAAAAACCCGAAATGTTCAACAAACCCGCTCCCATCCGGTGCTTTTGTTCTTTGCATCTGTTCGATTGCAAGAATATCGACGCCTGCTTTTTCCGCCGCTTTTTTCCAGCCTTCCAGTTTCCGATGAAGTGACGCTGCTTTTTTTCCTTTGGGGCTCGCATATCCTTGCAGCTGGACCACCATATCAACCGAGGACATCTTAACCTCATGCCCCGTCACGGGGTGCCGGGGAAGACGCCAGTTTTTGGGGTAGTTGCGCCCCATATCGCCTAATTTTCCAGCCCGTGCCTCCATCCCTTCACGAAATTCTTTCGGGAATTGCCGAAGAACGGGCTCGTTAAGGCCCAAGGCTTTCAATCCCCGATAGGTCAGAGAAAAATTACAGTAGACTTTTTTGTCAACCAGCTCGCCTGCGGTGGTCAATTCCTTTTTACGGTTCTTTAAAAACGCCTTGGCCTTTTTTTCATCAGAAAACTGAAGCAACATCAAATAGCCTGTGTCTGTTGCCCCGTAGCTGTTAAGGATTCCGCCCTGCACGTCCCTCGGATCCGGTGCGACAGGAGCTTCTTCTGTTAAGATGGAAGAAAGGTTCGTTTCAAACGATGAAAACCAGTCGATCTCCTTTTGATATTGGTCATATTCCGCGGTGGTCAAAGAAGACGGCTTGAATTCGAAAACCAATGCTTCTGTCAGTCGCTGCAGGTAAAATTGATCACTTCCGATATGAGACTGCCCTTTTCTGGCGTAAGGAAAATAATCTTTTAATCTGTACATGGCACTGATCAGATCAAGCGCTTGCTGTTTAGCTTCTTCCGGTTTGTTTTTTAGCGCTTCACGCACATTATCCGACTGGGATGGCAGGTTTAACTTGGCAGCGAACTCGTCAAACTTGCACAGGTCGGTCATTGACCGCTGTTTTTGCTCAAGCTTGGTCAAATAAACGATATCGTCGACTGTCAGATGCGGAGAAGACGCGCCATAAAAATCTACATCAATTTGGTTTTTCGCCACATAGCGCGAAAAGCCCTCATGGCCCTGCCAGCAGGTATGGTCCTTGTATCCACTGCAATGACAAAGGATCGCATCCAGAACAGGACCAGCGATATCAACGATCCGCCTTACATAGGTTTCTAACGAGCGGTCGAAAGTTACGGCCAAAAGCATCTTTCGATTTTCTTCAATTACAGTCCAGCGCACCGTATGGATCGTTTGCAGCCGATCAATCGGACCGACGTAAATCGTTTCTCCTTTTTCCTCTAACCCGATTTTTCGAATGGAATTAAGGGCCCGCAACAAAATTCTTAGGCGCGTCGCATATGTAATGGAATCGCGAATGGGTATAAAATCCTGTTTCAAATCAGATATCACCAGTAATTCAGATGATGCACCAAGACTCTTGCTTGAAATTTCGTCCCGCATAGTTCCCCCAGTAAGACTTCCTTAGAATTGATCGGCAGATATTGCATTCATCTATTCTGTAAAGGAAAAAACCACTCCCAGTTCAGCCTCCAGAAACAGCAATGCGTCAACACTAGTGAAAATTCGGATCCACCAATGTGCGAAAAGCCACATTTAGAATATTCGAATACTCTAACAAATGATACTCTATGCGTTCAAACTGTCACAGCTAAACACTCGATACGTCCCTTTGTGAAGTCATTAACATAAGGGAATATCATGCCAAAAACTCTAGAAGCCTATTTGACAGACTGTATATTAGCAGCAGCGGACAAGGCACCCTTAGAAAGTACAAAAAATTTTCAGGATTATGTCCTACACTTCTTTCATGCGCGCCCTTTTCATCCAGAAACACTGGATATCTATAGATTACCGCTCTTTATGGAACTGGTGGGCCGGTTTCAGTATACTTGGGCCGCAATTGCAGACCCGGCAAACTTACGACACCAGATGCACCTGTCAGCGCCCGAGATTGCCAAAACGATTATAAAGAATACTCCTCAACCACACCGCTCATCCGCTCCCGCCCCAAGCTCGGCAGAATTGGTTTTGGAAGAAGAGGCGAAAGTGCCCTCTTCAGGAGCGCGCGATCTGGCTCCTAGAGAACAGGCATTGCTCCCTTATGAAAATGCGAGCCTTTTCGAGGATACATTTCGGTCGCTGAAAGGTCGCTTTGTAGAAAATCTCAATGAAATTGAAAGAAAAAAGCTGGCTGAGATGCATACGCATCAAACGAAATCAGCCCTCTATCTGGATCAAAAAATCGCACAATTTGCATGCCGTTCTTTTTGGAACGATTTTCTGGATACTTTCGCAAATGAGGATGGGCGTCAACCTGACTATGCAGGCATTCTTCAGTCATTGACTGTTTTTACCGATGCACAAAGTCGGGAGAATAATCTTGATCACGAGACATGCCATACCTTCGCAAATCATCTGAAAGAGCTCATTACTCAGCATAGCAATCACATCAACAACCCGGCGCGCGTCCTGCCAGACATGATATCCCTGCAAAGTGTTCCTCCGGTAAATTACAGCAATCGGCTTTATGATGCGCCGTCAATTTCAGTAGAAACTCTGATTCAGTGTCTTGCGCTGTTTCACCGGCTTGCAAACGCCGATAATATTCAAGACTGGCCTGCCCTTGAGAAGGCCTACACGGACGCCTGCCGCTCAGAAATAAATGCTGAACACGCTCCGGATTTACTGGACTTATTGTCCGCCCTTAAAGATGGCGCAATAGTTGCGGGCTTACCCAGCGATCACTTCCCGGCGTATCTCATAAGTAAAATTGACAGACTGTTCCTGGCGGTTTTATCGCTGAGAATACTCAAACTGGATATTTGCGCCATTTGGACCCAGGAATACCGTCGGAAATAACGATTTACCGGGGTTGCCTGCCTTCAAATGCAGGCGACCCTGAACAGATCTGCGCTGGTAGTATCAGAACCATTTCAACCGCTTGAAGGCGTAGATCTGTATCCCCACGACCCCAATCAGCAGTCCAGAAAAAAGCCAGAACGCGTATTTATAATCTGTCCCCGGAATACCCCCAACGTTAATACCCAGAAGGCCGGTCAAAAAACCGAGCGGCAGAAAGATGGCAGCAATAACTGACAGAACATACATATTCTTGTTCAGCCTGTCAGAAAGCGTATTCACCAGCTCATCCTTAACGATTTGGGCCCGCTCGCGGATCGCATCCAAGTCTTCAACATATCTCAAAATGCGGTCATAACTTTCAAGCAGATTTCGTTTGTCCGTAATTTCAAACCATTCCAGAGACGAATTACGCAACTGTCCGATCGCATCTTTTTGTGGTGCCATATAACGCCGCAAAATAATGGCTTGCTTTCGAATATTCACAATCTCGTTTCTCAAAGACAAGTCCGGCTCGTCCAGAACCTTCTCTTCAACCGTATCGGTCCGTTCGTCCAATTCTGTAAGAACCGGTTCCATACGATCAAAAAGACGGGAGATAAGCAGACAAATGAATTCGGCACAATCTTTGGGTCCTTTCCCAGCGTTGATCCGATCGTGAATATCAAATACGGCCTTCAACTGCCTTTTTTGCAAACTAATGATCCGGTGACGATCGACCCAAAGACGGATAGAGATCATATCCTCCGGGGAGGCATTCTCGTTCAGATTGACGCCCCGAAGGATGATCAGTACACCATCCCCAATTTCCATGATCCGGGGTCTGGTTTCCCATGCCATTAAGGCTTCAATGATAAAGTCATCTAAATACGAAACCTCTTTTTCCAGCCAGCCTCTCGTCTGAGGATGATTGACGTCCAAATGAACCCATGCCAGCTGATCCGCCTTGAGTTGCTGGGTTGCTTCTGTTTCATTCAAGGCTTGGCCACCACCTTCTCCATTGAAATCGCACGCTAAAAGGATGGGTGAATTCATTTCGGTGCCTCATGGTTTTTTATGTGAACATCACGTTGTGGGAACGGAATTTCCACGCCATGTTTCTTGAAGCTGCGCCAGATGGAAAACAAGACATCACTGCGTGGTCGTTTTCTACCTTCAATGATATCATCCACCCAAAAATAGAGCGTGAAATTAACCGAGCTTTCAGCAAAATCGACAAGGAAAACCTCGGGCGGCGGATTTTGCCCGCATCTGGGATGTTCCAGCGCGGCTTCAAGAATAAGGTCTTTCACCAAATCAAGATCCGCTCCATACGAAACACCAATATGGATATCGATCCGGCCACGCGTATTACTCAAGGTCCAGTTCGTCACCCTGTTTGTAATGAAATCCTCGTTTGGAACCATAATCTCGCGGCCCTCGAAGGTTTCGACCAATGCATAGCGTGCGCCAATATTTCTCACAAAACCGGTTGTTCCGTCATTTAGTTCGACCAAATCTGCTTCTTCGACCGATTTTTCCAAAAGCAGTATCGTGCCGCTGATAAAGTTAGACGCAATCTTCTGAAGGCCAAAGCCGACGCCAATACCAACGGCACCACTGAAAATTGCCAAGGCTGTCAGGTCGATACCCAGAACATCGAGCCCAATCAGAAATGCCAGAAAATAAACACCGATCTGAAAAGCTTTAGTCATTAAAGCCCGGTTACTGACTTTAATATTCTGAAGGCTTCTTATTTTCTTCTCACCGAATTCAGAAACCAGACCTGCGAGCCAGAAAGCAATCACAATTGCGATTAGTGCCTTCGTCAGGCCATATAACGAAAACCGGATGTCGCCCACTTTGAACGCCAGTTCATCTGAATCCAGGAACGCCTGTATCGGTTTTAGATAATCCAGATACCCAAGGAGAAAAAATCCAACGACAAATAGCAGAAGGCAAAGCCGGGTAACCCATCCGCGCGGCTTTAAAATTGACGTCCACAGACCGCTCATTAGTGTCTCCCAGTCGATAGAATATGGCGATTGTTATATGATTTCATCTTCGTCCAGAAGAATATCTTCTTCCAGTTGCTTTGCCAAAGCATCAATTTTCGCTTCTGCATCAATATTGCTTCGAATTTTAGCGACATGGAACAAAGCGTCCCCTTCATACACAATTGGCAAATTTGTACGGCCCATGATCAAACCGCTATATTCAGCAAGTATTTCGGTTTCGTGTTCCCCGAACGGGTCCGAGACAACCCCTAAAAGATCGCCGACCTCAACCCGCTCTCCAATATTCTTGTGGGTTCTTAGAACACCACCCGCCGCTGCACGGGTCCAGCTGCTTGTCGTTGCATGGATGGTTTCCACTCTCTTCTTCTTGGCTTTTTTATGCGGGATCATACCAAGATGACGCATCACCCGAAGTACACCCGAAACACCCGCGCGAACCGCAAATTCATCAAACCGCAACCCTTCGCCCGCTTCGTAGAGCAGGATATCAACGCCCTTCTTTTGCGCAGCATCCCGCAGAGAACCCGGACGGATTTTCGATGTGATCGTAAGCGGCGCACGAAAGACCTGTGCAAGCTCCATTGTCTCTGCTTTGGACGGGGTTACACGGATTTGCGGCAGATTAACCCGATGGATCGCAGCCGAATGCAAATCAATTCCGACATCCGACCGCGTCACCACTTCTGTCATGAAAATATGAGCAAGACGAGATGCCAATGACCCGGTCGCACTTCCCGGAAAGGACCGGTTAAGATCCCTTCGATCGGGTAAGTAACGGCTATGGTTCATAAAACCAAAAGAGTTTACAATCGGAACCGCAAGAAGGGTTCCTTTCATACTCTTCAAACTAGCGGTCCTGAGCAGGCGGCGAACAATTTCCACCCCAATAATTTCATCACCATGGATTGCCGCACTCACAAAAAGTGTTGGACCGGGTCTGCGCCCGTGGACAACATGAACAGACAGCGTTACCGGAGTATGATCAGACATGATGCTGACCGGCAAATCGACCGTTTTACGGGTACCCGGTTTTATTGAATGCGAACCAATTTCAAAATCGTCACGTAAAGCCACTAACCTTTGCCTCGCGTTTTCGTCTTGCCTGGCTTTGCTGATTTTTCAAGAAACTCAATAATTTTACCCGCGATATCAATACCGGTTGCTTTCTCGACGCCTTCCAGACCCGGCGACGAATTAACTTCCATGACAACAGGTCCATGGTTCGCCCGCAGCATATCCACGCCACAAACGTTAAGTCCCATGGCTTTTGCGGCCCTGATCGCGGTTGAACGCTCTTCAGGAGAAATCTTGATGGCCTTCGCACTTCCACCTCTGTGAAGGTTGGACCTGAATTCTCCTTCAGCACCCTTGCGCTGCATTGCCGCGACAACTTTACCTCCAATAACCAGCGCCCGAATATCGGTTCCGCCCGCTTCCTTGATAAATTCCTGAACCAGAATATTTACTTTGGCACCGCGAAACGCCTCAATAACAGACGCGGCGGATCGGTCTGTATCGGCCAAGACCACACCAATACCCTGCGTGCCTTCCAATAGTTTTACAACCAGAGGCGCGCCGCCGGCGAGCTTCAGGACCTTATCTGTCTGTTTTGGATCATACGCAAATGTCGTCACAGGAAGCCCAATCCCATCCCGCGCTAACAACTGCATAGAGCGAAGCTTGTCGCGCGAGCGACCAATAGCAACCGACTCGTTCAAAGGATAAACACCCATCATTTCAAACTGCCGAAGGACAGCCGTTCCGTAGAAGGTAACAGAGGCCCCAATCCTAGGAATAACAGCATCAAATCCGGTCAGTTTTTCTTCATTGTAATAAACCTCCGGACGACGGGATGCTATATTCATATAGCATTGCAATGTATTGATTATTCTCAACTCATGCCCTCGTTCCTCCGCTGCCTCTTTTAACCTTTTGTGGCTGTACAGGTTTGGATTACGGGCCAGCATTGCGATTTTCATTCAATTACTCCTTATGAGTTGATTTGATAGCTTCAGATTTTAGCTTGCGTTTTTTGGCACCGTTTTTTTGGATGCGACCGGTCAAAAAAGAATGTCCCGAGGTAACGAGTAGATCATATCGACGAATCGCCGTGCGACCCAAAATCAAATCGTGGGTCATGTTTTCGCGATCTGCCAGCGAAACTTCAATTTTCCATAAAAAATCACCCAAAATCAGTGTGGTTTCAATAACATACCGGAATTCGGGAACACCGCTTGTATTCTTGATTTTTCGCCGTTCAATCACCTTGGCCCGGCAAATCGTGTCCTTTGGCATTTTAGAAATGGGAATATGAAAAGAAACCCAGTCTTCACCGTCAATTATCTCAGGCTTAATATGCACGGCATGCAATGCCGACGTTCTTGCGCCTGTATCCAGCTTCGCCCGCATTTGAGCGACCCCCAGATCAGGCAACGCAACATATTCACGCCACCCAACAACAGTGCGCGACCCCACTTGGTTGCGCAAACCAGAAGCCTTCATGTTAGACTATCCTCATTGACCCGTCGATAATTGACAAATGTATTGGCACTCAGGACAACAAAGAAACTGTCCATATCAATAAAAACATACCCTTTTTCATACATTAAATAGGTAAGTGCGCGAATATCCCGCTCATAAAGACGTCGGCGGTCAGCCAGTTTTCTGACTAATTTCTCTGAAATTCGATATCGGCCTTTTTCTTTTCCGCCAAAAGACTGCAGATATAAATCAACCAGCCTATCAGCAACCCGTGAAAGCTCTTTTGGTATATTTTCCATTCAGACACCCTATATAAAAATATTATTATGTCTATAGGTAAAAAAACTTTGTTTATTCTTTTTTCAATCGCCCCATAAAATTCTAAATGGTCAGCACCGGGTCCAGCTTTAAATACCCGGCGCACAATCCCCTTTCCTTTAAGCCACCTACCAAAAAAGGGCAGGCCCTAGAATAGCCGTACAAGCCCCAAAAAAGCGTTTCTCATTGACTAATGCCCGCAACTAGCCAAAATATCTAGGTCAATACGCTTATATCTTCAGGCCTTGTAATATGTTCAGGACTAGAGTCGAAAATGAGTATCAGAAAAGCCTGCTGGACTACTGGCACATAAAAGCTCGAGGCAAATGCTTTCCCCAGCGAAGCGATATCCACCCTGAAGAAATCAAAAACCTGCTCCCCCATATCGGGCTCATCGATGTCACCGGCCCCAGACAATTCCGCTACCGCCTGATCGGCACGGCAATGGTTGATTTTTTTAGAACAGACTTTACGGGAACTGACGTCAATCAATCAAAACCGGGGAAATATGGCGAGTTCCTGATTGACCTGTATGCTTGCGCGGTAGAAGTCAAGCGCCCCGTCTATTCCAAATCGGCCTTTCTCTATGATGACGATAGAGGCCTTTTCACTCAGCGTTTGATATTGCCACTAGGCTCGAATGAGAAGAATGTTGATACACTCCTTTTTTCTACCATCCCTATTCTGGACAATCACACCAAGCTTGAAAATATCAGGGTGATCGAAGATAGCATCGACTTCGAAGAACATTGTCGATTTACAGAAATAAATGAGCACGCCCATCAAATCGCTTAACCGCCATTACACCCTTCACCCAGCGGGAGAACACTTCCCACACTCTCGACATCAGAGCATCAAACCGCATTCAGACTCCATATGCGCCCCTAATATTTACTGATCGGTACATATAGAAACCCCTTGCGACCACTTTCTTTAATAAAATCCCTTTAATAAATCAGTATCTTAAAACAATTTGTCCGTAATTTTTTATATTTTACGTTGACATTCCCCCATAAAACACCCAGTTACTGTTTATCAAAGTGTACCGATCTGTAAACTTATGTATTCAATGTAATGCTGTACTGGAAATGGAGAATATCATGAAGGTTTTTTCGCACGACCTTAATCGGAACAAAATCCGTTCAGGCGTCCTTGCTCTCTCGGCAGCGGCTATCCTTGCAACAACCAGCGCAAGCGGAATTGTGCATGCAGATGGCAGTGGATTACCGGACCCTGGTTTTGAAATTGTCCAAGGCAGAACAGCCTTGTTGGTTACCGATCCTCAGAACGACTTCCTGAGCCCTGACGGCGTGACTTGGGGGGTTGTTGGCCAAAATGTCGAAGCAAACGGGACCGTAGAACATATTGACCAATTGTTTGCCGCTGCCAAGGCCACAAACATGCCGGTTTTTGTGTCACCTCATTATTATTATCCACATGACCATAGCTGGAAATTTGAAGGCGCACTGGAAGCGTTGATGCATAAAATCGGTATGTTCAATCGCAAAAGTCCACTGGACACTACTGACTTCAACGGGTCCGGTGCTGATTGGTTGGAACAATATAAAAAATACATCGATGACGGCGCTACAGTGGTAACAAGCCCCCACAAAGTCTTTGGGCCGGAAAGCAACGATCTGGTTCTTCAGTTGCGCAAACAGGGCATCGACAAAGTTATTATTGCCGGAATGTCTGCAAATCTTTGCACCGAGTCCCATATGCGTGCCCTGATTGAAGAAGGGTTCGAAGTAATGGTAGTAACAGATGCGACAGCCGCCGCGCAGGTTCCCGGATATGATGGCTATGCCGCTGCACTCACCAACTTCAGAATGATCGCAAACCATATCACCGATACTGAAACAACTGTCGCCGCCATAAAAACGGCCGCAGTCAAGTAACCTGTCCCCTGGCATCGAAGCCCTCCCTCATTCGATGCCTATTGTCTTCGGCCAACTCGCTACCTGCGGCGGTTGGCCGAAGACCCCCTTTATCTGATCCATAGGAGTACCTTTATGACAAGACCCCCTCTTCCCCCCTTTAGTGAAGAAACGGCTATCCAGAAAGTGCAGGCCGCCGAAGATGGCTGGAACTCACGTGACCCTGCTAAAGTTGCACTGGCCTACACAAAAGATTGCATTTGGCGGAACCGCTCCGAATTTATTGTGGGGCGGACCGAAATCGAAGCATTTCTTACAAAAAAATGGGAAACCGAACATCAATACAGATTGATAAAAGAGCTCTGGGCGTTTACCGACAACCGCATTGCTGTGCGATTTGCCTATGAATGGCAGAATGTGAACGGGCAGTGGTTCCGCTCATACGGTAACGAAAATTGGGAATTTGCAGCAGATGGTTTAATGCAACGCCGTATTGCGAGCATAAACGATCTCGCCATTGCAGAAATTGACCGGAAATTTTTCTGGCCGCAAGGCGCCCGTCCTGATGATTACCCGTCCTTATCGGACCTGGACTTGTAAGCCAACGGCCTTACGTTAATCCAATCAATGGTCACAAGAAAAACCGTCTCCGGATCAGAGCTTTCCAAGACCTGGTCCGGCACTTATTCGCTCACTTAATTCTGCAAAGGCGTTCAGCATTTAACCGGACTTACCGATAGTTCCAAATTGCAGAACAATCAGGAGGACCTAATGGCAAAAAAATATGATGTAATCATTCTTGGCGGCGGAAATGCCGGGTTCGCAGTTTCAAAAACTGTCCAAGCAGCTGGTAAAACAGTCGCCATTGTCGAAAATCGAGATTTTGGCGGCACCTGCCCAAACCGCGGATGCACCCCTAAAAAAGTTTTGGTGGCCGCCGCGCAGGCCCTCCATGAAATAGAAAAATCTGACGCTCACTGTATTGACGTCGGCAAACCGAGCCTCAATTGGTCCGCCCTGATCCGACGCGAAAAATCGATGATCGCTGGCATTCCAGACGGAATGGAAAACCTGGCCCGAGAAAGAGGGGATGTTTTCGTAGGAAGCGCTCAATTCGCAGGGCCCAACATTGTAACCGTCAACGGCGAACGCCTCGAGGGTTCCCATATTGTAATTGCAACAGGATCTACACCCCGCCCCCTTTCCATTGAAGGGGCCGAGCATATGATCACCTCGGAGGATATTCTGTCAGAGGAACAGCAGCCTTCAGAGGTTGTGTTTGTTGGCGGCGGCGTCATCGCCATGGAGTTTAGCCACGTTTACGCGAGGGCTGGGTCGAAAGTCACCATTTTGGAAGCAATGCCAACCTTGTTGCCTCACATGGAAGAGGGCGCTGTCGCCGCCCTTCGACAGGAAAGCGCACGTCTGGGGATATCGATCAAGACGAATGTAGACGTAAAAACCATAACCAAAAATGGCAACCGCCAAACTGTCACCTATATGATTGATCAGGAAGAATACACCATTGAAACCGACCAGGTGGTTAATGGAGCGGGGCGAGTTGCGAATGTCAAACACTTGAACCTCGAAGCAGCAAACATTAAGCATGATCAACATGCCATTGAAGTCGACGATCACCTTCGCTCTGTCTCCAATCCGTCTATATGGGTGTGTGGCGATGCATTGGTCGGACCCGCCCAACTCTCTCCGGTAGCCTCCTATGAAGGACAAATTGTAGGAACGAATATCGTTGAAGGGCCAATCAGCAAACCAGATTATGCCGCAATTCCCAGTGGCGTTTATACAGTGCCCGCCCTGAGTACCGTTGGGCTAACAGAAAAAGCGGCTAAACAGAAAGGTTTGTCAGTAAAAGTGACAGAAAGCGATATGTCCAACTGGTTTTCTGGAAAGACCTATGCCGAAACAGTCGCTTACGCAAAGGTCATTATTGACGAGGATAGCGATCACATCGTTGGCGCCCATATGGTCGGACATCACGGCGAGGAGTTAATCCACATTTTCGCAATGGCAATGCGGCACAACATCTCTGCCGGTGATTTAAAACAGGATATTTTCGCCTTTCCTACCTTCTCATCGGACATAAAAAATTTGATTTAGCCTATTGCGGAGACGTAAAAAAGCCTAGGAAACGATCAAATTAATTGCTGTTCCCGCAACGAAAACACGCAAGAGATATGTCCGCTGAAGCAAATACGACCTTCAGGTTTTGATTGGCGGTTTTTGCCTTAACGGACATGCTCCGCCCCTTGCGCCAAGCCACAGTGAACTTTTGGGAAAAAATAAAAAAGCCCCAAACCCCTCCCATCCCTGGAAAGCAACATAAAATTGCTGACTACGACCTTCATTTCGGCCTTATTATGTTATAATCAACATTAGGGAATAACGAGGCATGCACATAAAAACGTTGCATGCACATAAAAAAATTGTATTCATTCATTGTTTTTGAAATCTGTGATTATTTAATCTTTGGTGAAACATGTTCAGTTGTAGGAGGGAAATGTGGTTTTACTGACAAACATCACCACCTCAATTTTATGCATTTCGATTTTTATGGCCCTGTTTGTGCGAAGCACTAACGCCTCAGAACCCGTGACGATCTACACATCCCATTTTCCGCATGTTGTGACAGAAGACCCACATCAGCCGGGCATTGCGCATGAAATCGTCCAAGAGCTTTTTAAACTCGTAAAAAGAGATTTCAAATTAGTCATTCTTCCGTGGGCCAGAGCCCAGTATATGGCCAAGCAAACACCACACTCCCTTATATTTCCGTTGTCGAGAACACCGACACGGGAACAAAACTACGTTTGGCGGGTTAATATCTTCAACAACCAAACCCATTTCATAACCTTTAATAATATTATGCTGACAGCTGAAACTGCCCGCGAAAAGCATATTGGCGTTCAACTGAAATCGAGTTGGGACAATTGGTTGACCGAGCATGGTTATGAACGTGTTCACCGGGTCCCGGGTGAAGGTCGCGAACTGATCAAACTGTTGCGTAACAACAGGATTGATGCCTGGTACACAGACACCATCATTGCTGGCAGTGTTTTAAGCCAGCAGGAAGATCAAAATGTCGTCTACAGCGAACCCATTCAGACCTTCAAGACATTTCTTGCCACGAATAGCGCCGCTCCCTACCCCCATTTAGAAGAATTGAAAGTAGCGATGGACCAGCTACGCAGCTCTGGAAAAATCGATGAAATTTTCAGAAAGTATAACATTCCACCCAACTATTGAGGCAGTGGCACTTTTTGGGTTTACCCACCTAAAAAGGGCTCTTGGACGAAGACAGCTCAAGCCAGACACCGTGGGAAAAAGAATGCCTCGACCATCCTGTTGGCATATTGTCACGCCCCACCCCAAATTGCTGCATAAAATGCTATAAATGCCAGCGGCAGGAACATGATCCAGGATCTATGTTTGGCCTGTGAGAGTATAATTGCCAATACGCCCGCCACAAAAGAACTGAACGCCAATGTCAAAAGAGTGGCCATCGCGACATAAGCCGGTGCAACTTCGATTACAATCAGGACAATCGCCTGCCCCCACCAAAACAAGGTCAGGATATGCCATCCGACCCACAAGGTCAGCCGGGTATTGCGAACACTTCCCAAAATAATCGGCAGATCCGACCGGGCGAGGATCGGAGAAATTAAACGCCGTCCGCCTAACAGACTATGCATAAGCCCAACGGAAAAAAGTAATACAGCTGCTAGAACCAACATATTCAACCTCTTCAGATCAGTGTGATGTTATTGAAAATGGCGATGGCATCAGGGGTAAAAACCCGCGCTAACCTTGGTGAGATAACTGACCCAGACAGCTGGCAGCTCGATGTCATAAAACAGACCGAGCAGCATGAAAACGATGGTCAAAGCAATCAACGCACCGCCACCAGATACTCCCCAAAAAAGAGAACCCGCCAAAACCGTCGATTTTCTTCTCATGGCATATCGTCGCAATGCACAGCCCAAATGTACAAACATTGCTGTCACCCCCAGAAAATAATATGGCGCAAAATACCAGTAGAAAGGCGACGCACTCATGACGGATGCCGGCCAGAAAAAATTTGTATCCAGCCCCTCTATCCAGCGGGCCATTGCTAATGCACTCAGATGCTGGGAGATAAAGAACAAAAAGAAAAGGCCTGACAGGGCCTGTCGTCTCGCCCATTTTTCTTTCAGTTTTTGTCGGAAATTTTGACCCACCAATTTAAGACCAACCCCGACCTGAAGAACAACAGAAATAAGTAAAATGGGCTCTACAACTGTATTGCGGTAGACAATCCGCATCACTTGTTGCATCGCGTTGTAAGCATCTATGCCCCACAGCCCTGCCAAATGTGTAACCATATGTAAAACGATAAAAAGACTGATAAAAAGACCATTTACGCGATGATATGTCTGATAGCTCACCATTTTCTCTCCCCTGCCAACAGGTGTTCGCCCAATTACTTGCTGACCTAAGATGTCATTCTGCAAGAACAGCGACGAAACCAAAGATTGCGATAACTGCAAACAAGGACGTGGACGGAAAACGCCAAGGCGCAAGATTGGCCTTCAGGGCAACCGTTGCACTTAAAACAGAAAGAGAAATGCTAAGCAGTGCCAGGAAGACGACCGAGGGCCGATCCGGGAAAACAGCCAGCCAGACAAACCCGGCTATAAAGAAAATCAGCATTACCGAGGTCACATGCCAACAATAATAATTGAGCCACTTTGATGCCACAGGCAGCGTTTTATCTTTAAGGAGCGGAGCCGCGACCATTCGCCCTCCAACGAAAAAGTGTACAACAAACGTCACAGCCGAAGCCACCGCAGCAAGCCAAATCGAAATCAACATCAGATTTTCCCTTTACTAGAATATTTTTTCTAGTATATTCATTGCTATGGGTAGAAAGTCAACAATTTCAGTTCAAAAAATATTCGGAGCCGTAAGCCATCAAGTCGCTCAAGGAGATGAATTCAGAATTCATGACCTAGCGGTAGACACAGGTGTCTCGGTTGGATCTCTGTATCACCACTATGGATCACGCGAGGGGATCACGGCGGCCGCGTGGCTGGATGCCTTGCAGACCTTTCAACAGGAGTTTCTGAAGGCCATACAATCCCCCGGCCTGGAAGCGGGCGAACGGGCGGCTCTTGTAACGCCGCATTTTTCCCGTACCCATCGCGAAAGGGCAGTCATATTATGCGTTGGACGCCGCGAAACACTATTAAATGAGAAAGCTCCATCGGAAATCAGGCAAGCTGTCGAAGGAATCAACGCAGAAACCCACTCCGCTTTGGTTGATTACTCAAAAAAGCATAACTTGAACATCCAAGCCTGCCTTCACGGAATTGTTGCATTTCCGCTCGCCTCAGTACGACTTTATTTGCCCCATAAACAGGTCCCGAAATCTGTTGATCAGTATATTCTTGCTGCCTACCGTTCAGCCATGAATGTTAGATAGGGCACAAAGATGAACAACCCGCTGTTGTTAAGCGTGACCTTCTACCCGACCTTACGCCACTGAGAAGTTAGTACATTATTCATGGCAGGTTCAGGCGACATTTGACATGCCGCCGATTTCCCAGACATCATATTGCTTCCATTATGCTTCAACGGTTGGTTCTTTTGGGATTGGTTGTTATCGACAAAACGCCGCTATATGATAGGTATAGCAGCGTTTATTGTGATTTCGGGGGTAGGATATTGCGTCGCTGCCCTTGGGCCTGTTTCGCAATGCGGTGGGCATTGCCGGGCTGTCTGGTGAGCCTGCTCTCTTCGTAAGCTCAAACACATCCGCAGTATTCACAACGCAAAAACGGTTTAGCATATTTCTGCTCACGCCGTTGATATTACTGGTTGCGGGAGCTCGAGGCGACGAGAGCCTACCAAAGCATCGGTCATAATTGTCAGATAAACTGCCATATACGACTGCTTAGCCTTAGAGAGTGGCAGTGTTTGCACGAAATGGGGGGGGGTAGTCAGCTTGGTGCCAAAAACCGACGGTCAAGCGGTAATTGTGCTCAGCCCACTCAGCGGATATAATCAACGTACATGATTGTCGCCAAGATTTGAGGAGATTGCAGTGACCTTCCAGCTATCGGGCAATGGACCTGAGATCTATGAAAAGGTGATGGTGCCGCTGTGGTTTGGTCGATGGGCGGAGGCATTGATAGAAACACTGCGCTTAAAAGCTGGGGAAAATGTTTTGGACGTCGCCTGCGGTACTGGTGTCACAACACGGTTGGCCAAGACAAAAGTTGGTCCTGAGGGACGTGTTGACGGACTCGACATCAACACATCAATGCTCGCCAAGGCCGAGGAGATCGCAGACGGGCTCGAAATCGGCTGGATAGAGAGCGACGTCGGCGAAATCGCGTTACCATCAAGAACGTACGACGTGCTGATGTCCCAACACGGTTATCACTATTTCCCAGACAAGCCCGCAGCCCTTAGTGAGTTCCACCGATTACTCAGACCAGGCGGGCGCATGGCTTTTTCGATCTGGGACGGTCACAGCCCTTATACACAGGCGATAGCCGCCGCATTGGCGCAGCATATCTCCTCGGAAATAGCCTCCAAACAGCGCTCTCAGAGAGAAACCCCCTCGGCCGACGAGCTCGCAACACAAGTCAGCAACGCTGGTTTTTCCGAGGTCGAGGTCCGTAGGCAGGAACTAATGATTGATGTTCCGTTGGCGGAGGAGTTCGTGCCCCTACATCTTGGTTCAATGCCAATTGCAGGCGCCTTCATGGCGCTCGATGCAGATGCTCAGGCGGCCCTGATCACTGACGTTTCCGAAGCGCTTGAGCCGTTTGTCCAAGGTGACCGGATTATCTATGCTGATGCCGTACACATGGCGATTGGTTACAAGTGAACACCCAGATCAAACCTTAGTTCGCCAGGAACGCTCTTGTCCGAGTTGGGTCATAAACAGACCTTTTAGAGATAAGAGATCACTTTCACTTTTCAGCATAAAAACAAACATATCGCTATAGTTCAGCTTTGGTTTCTAAATTGTAGCTTGGGTCCGTACCGTTTTGAACCGATATAGCCAATAGTTTGAATTTTATGAATATTTCACGGAAATTTGGTTTCGTGGGTAGGATTTAGCGTGCGCTCGGGCTTTGCCCGTGCTCCGTAGCATCTGGCGCGCTGCGCGCTGGCGACGAATCTTGATTCCTTAAGCTCCCCTTCCATCTCCCAGCCAAGCAATAAAGAAGGGCCCCGATGGGACCCTTATTTTATTGGTTGCGGGGGCACGCAAACAACGACAATCTATAAAATTCGCCTCCACACACCAAAGAAACCCTTCTCAGATTTAAAATAGAAGGTGTCTAAGAAACGAGAGACTATTCATCTGACAATAGCGATCGCAATGGATATCGGGAATTGTCTAATAAATTCCATAGACTTCATATACCTTACCTTTCCAGTAACTAAGCAAGACATTAACCAACGCTCTGATAAAAGGGAATAGAATGAAGAAAAAACCAACTTCCGAGTTAATTTCAAAACACCTTACAGACAATAATTGGGGGGAGATTGAAGCCCACTTTAACAATGCCGAATTTACAAGCCATATGGGAATTACAATCTCTTTAGATGATCCACTGGCACCCAAATGTATGGTCAAAAAGATTTCAGCCTTTCATCTTGGGGGAATTGGGCAAGATTTTATCAATGGCGCGATCATATCAGCCGTACTTGACCTTGCCTTAGGTCTAACCGGCTTACAACATGCTAACAAGGGAAATTTTGCGACCACAAACCTCAATATTGACATTGCTAAAGCCGTCCAAAATGGTCAGTTCTACGCACTCTCAAAATGCAATCATACGATTGGGAAGGATCTGTTCTCTGAGGCCACTATCTATGACTGCAACGATTTACCCTGTGTATATGCAACTGGCAAAATAAGGGTAGGAATATAACACACTTATACAATGTTACCCTCATGGACAAATGTCACCCACAAGAGTTCAAAGCTGCTCCATGCGTATTTTGTTTTTGTTGCATGTGCGTGTTAACGCAAAAATGGCTCAAGCATTTCTGTTTAAGCCGTTGGTGATTTTGATTTCGTGGGCAGGATTTTGCTCGAGGCGTTGCCCCTGCCTGCACCTGAGCAGCTGACTCTGCTTGTTGTGAACCTTTCCAGCCTTTGCGTTGCAAAGCCTGGCTGAGTTTCTCATGCTATTCCAGAGTAACAAAATGCAAAAAGGCCATCCTGTTGGATGACCTTTTTTTCATTTGGTTTCGTGGGTAGGATTTAGCGCCGCTTTTCTCCGTAGTGTCTGGCGCGCATTGCACTGGCGACGAACCTCGGAAAGGTCTTATGGACCTTTCCTTAAGCTCCCCTTCCATCTCCCAGCCACCCAATAAAAAAGGGCCCCGATGGGACCCTTATTTTATTGGTTGCGGGGGTAGGATTTGAACCTACGACCTTCAGGTTATGAGCCTGACGAGCTACCGGGCTGCTCCACCCCGCGGTTGTGTAGAGTGTTATAGCAAAAAACACCCATTTGGGTGTTTTTTTGTTTGACGTTGTGAGAGGTTAATATCTGTCTTTCGCAGGCCTGGCGGCGACCTACTCTTCCGTGCCTTAAGACAAAGTACCATCGGCGCTGGGAGTTTTCACTGCCGAGTTCGGGATGGGATCGGGTGCGGGCCTCCCGCCATAGCCACCAGGCCGGCGAAAGACAGATATAAATTACATCCGGAGGGCTTCGTTGAGGGAAGCGCCTCGTTTATTGAGTGTCTGTTTTGACTACTGTGCATGAACGTGCTCAGATCAAACTCTATCGAGTGATTAGTACTGGTCAGCTCCAAGTGTTGCCACTCTTCCACCTCCAGCCTATCAACGTGGTGGTCTTCCACGGCTCTCAAGGGATATCTGGTTTTGAGGTGGGCTTCCCGCTTAGATGCTTTCAGCGGTTATCCCTTCCGTACTTAGCTACCCTGCAGTGCCACGGGCGTGACAACAGGTCCACCAGAGGTACGTCCACCCCGGTCCTCTCGTACTAGGGGCAGCTCCTCTCAAATATCCTACACCCACGGCAGATAGGGACCGAACTGTCTCACGACGTTCTAAACCCAGCTCACGTACCTCTTTAATTGGCGAACAGCCAAACCCTTGGGACCTGCTCCAGCCCCAGGATGAGATGAGCCGACATCGAGGTGCCAAACAATGCCGTCGATATGGACTCTTGGGCATTATCAGCCTGTTATCCCCGGCGTACCTTTTATCCGTTGAGCGATGGCCCTTCCACGCGGGACCACCGGATCACTATGACCGACTTTCGTCTCTGCTCGACTTG